>NZ_JADYUI010000019.1 GCF_021531695.1 Roseburia hominis
AATTTGCTATTTAATTGCCTGTATTGCTGAATTTTCAAGGTTCGAATCCCATTTAGGGTGTGGGAAGTTTTAGAATAGTAACATATTATGTATTTGAATTTCTTTTCTGACATAAGACGAATATATTCATCTTTGATAAATAAGAACATGAGATGTATTTGAATGACGATTATCCTTAAGGACTGCAACATTGACGGCGGATAAATAAGAACATGAGATGTAATATTCATAAATTCTGCCATTGAACAGGAAGAAGATGACGAATAATTGGAAGCATTAAAGGATTTGAAGGGTTTTATGTTTGGTTGGTGAAAAAGTATGGTATTTTGCAAACCATATCGATTTTTTTATTTCTTAAAGATTAGGTTGACACGAAAATGGAATAGAAATATAGTTGTTTTATCGGAGGCGATTATATGGACAAAATTACAGGCGTACAGGTTAAATCGGTTGTAGGTTCGTATTTAGAAAACAATTCTATATTGGAAACTGCAAAAGCAACAGGTTTGTCAACAGTTAAGGTGCGTAAGATTCTGATTACGGAAGGACTTTGGCAGAGTGATACAAGTAAACAAATAAAAGAGTTACTGAATCGAGGGATGACTACAGCAGAAATAGCAGGTACATTGTATATGTCAGTGAAAAATGTACAGGCATATATGCCTTATGAGAGAGGAGTATATGGTGGAGAAGATTTGTCAAAGGACGCAATACGTTCAGACAAATACAGGAATCGAATGAAACAAGCCGCATCCATGCAGGTGTTAAAAAGTACGGATAAGAACAAGAAATCAGAAAGGAAGGTAGAAATGGGAGAAAGAAACATTACCGAGCTTGAAAATAAAGAAAACAAATCAAAAAAGGTATTGAGACTGCATTTAGAACTAGATATGAAGTATGCAGATGAAGATGAAATGCAGACTTTGCAAAAGTATGGTTCTGTAAAAGAGAGCATCTCCAGAGATATTCTGGTGCCGGCAGATATTACTCTGCATGCATTAAACTACGCAATTTTAAGAATGTTTGGCTGGCAGAATGGTCATCTTCATAATTTCAGTCTGCCGGAGACGGTATTTAAAAAACTTACGGATAATAAGTATCTTACATGGTCAAAAATGGCGGGGGTATATTTTAGATTTCCGACTGAAAATTACGAAGATATTTATTGGGATGACGATTATAAGGAAGGAGAGAGCATAAAATCATGGATGAAGAGAAAATATACTGGTCCTTATAAGTACAAAGGTTATGGTGAACATTATCTAATGAATCAAATAGAAGTTAAAGATATGTTTGCCAGATGGGCTGAGATTACTGTTCATGAATTTGATTTTAGAGCAGAAAAGCAACCAGAACCATATAATGTAAAATTAAAGGATGCAACAATTGATCAGGTGATTCACGCGTTTGCAGATGTAACATGTCATGAATTAATTGAAAGATTGCAGGTATCGGATATTCTGTGTATGAAAGGCAGTAATGAGGTAAACTTTGCAGAAATTAAGAAATATATTAATGCAAGATTAATGAAATGCAATGTAGATGATGTTATAGAAGAATATAGCAGAAGGCGATTTGGAAGTGTTAAGCAGAAACGCGAATTTTTGGACAGCTACAATATTCCGGTATTGCCGGTTACAGAACAATTAATTTACAGTTATGATTATGGTGATGGATGGAAAGTACTGATTACATGCGAGGATGTTTACGAATGCAATGAGGCAGCAGGATGGACAGGAAAAGTGGCTGCTGATTTATTAGAGGAAGTAGTTGCAAAGCATCGTCCGGTATGTATTGCAAAAGATGGAATAGAGCTTGTTGATGATGTCGGTGGTATACGCGGATTTTGCGAAATGGTAAAGACAATATATGAAACTGATATGAATGATGAAGAAGAAATGGAAGAAAGAGATCGTATAATAGGATGGGCAGAAATGATGGGGTGGACAGGCAGAAGGATTAGTCCGAAACAGACATTGTAAGTACTGTGCTTTGTTTAAACACCAAATTTTGAGGGAGAAGACTGTTCCATAGCAGATTGAAAAATTAGATGAGTTGTTGGCAAATCGTATATTTGGTAGGATATTACACAGAAGTGTGCATGTAAAGTGTATAAAAAAGCACGGAAGTGTCAAAATTAAAAATGAATCTATTGACACTAAAAATTTTGACTAATATAATGTAGGTGAGGGTGATATATATGCTAGATTATTCGAGATATCCAGATGGAAACAGATATTATTCTGGCGCTGAACGAAAAAAATCGATTCTTATATCGGAAAAGCCTTATTTGGTCAAGTTTCAAAAAAAATCTCGTGAAGGCTTACGATTTAATCATGTGTCAGAATATTTGGGAAGTCATATTTTTTCGTTACTTGGAATTGAAACGCAAGAAACATTTTTGGGCACATATAAAGATGAGAATGTTGTGGTGATACAAGATTTTCTTGGGGAAGATGAAGTGTTTGTACCTTTTAATGGTGTTGGTGATAGCTCTCTGGAACAGGATAAGGAGAAATACCAGTATTCTTATGAAGATATTATTGAAATGCTTCAGGCTAACGTGAAACTTACAGATGTTGAGCAGACAATTGATTTGTTCTGGGATATGTTTATCATAGATGCATTGATTGCAAATTTTGACCGCCACGGAAGTAATTGGGGATTCATAAAAAAGGATAATAAATATAGACTTTCGCCTGTTTTTGATAATGGCTCCAGTCTGTTTCCGCAGTTAAATACAGATGAAAAAATTGAAGCAGTCCTTGGAAACCAGGAAGAAATTGATATGCGTATTTATAAATTTCCTACATCACAAGTGAAATATAAAGGAAAGAAAAGTTCGTATTATGAAATTATATCCAGTCTGGCTTTTGAGGAATGTAATAACGCGCTTGTCAGAATTGTAGAGAGAATTGATTTTGATAAGATCTATAAATTGATTGATTCCGTGGAAAATATAAGTGAAAAACGTAAAGAATTTTATAAGATAATTCTTGAACAAAGATATGAAAAGATATTGCTTAAATCTTATAATGAATTCATATCAAAATAAAGGGGGATGGATATGCGAGCAGTAATTTCAGATTGGCAACCTAGAAATAGAATAACGACACCACTTGCAGGAAGTCCCTCCTATATTAACTCTGGAATAATCAAGACGGTTATGAAGAGTGGTGAAAAGATTAGCGTGGCACAAATTGATTATCAGGAATTTGATGAAGAAAATTTTCAGTATGTTATTCGACCATATTGGGAAATTATCGATGGACTTCCGACAAGTGTATTTCAAGGAATACCGGGAATTGATATGGATCTTCGGTTAGAACGATATTATAGAGTAAATTATATTCCGACTTTTATTGCAGAAAGAACTCCTTCGGAAAACAGAGAGGATCTTTGGGACATTCTTGAATCTGTTGGACTTGATTATTATGATCGATTTGAATGGCTGCTTAGAACTACAATGCGTTCGGCGAATGATAATTTGATAGTCGAAAGAAGAAGAACATCACAAGTGGTGGAAAAATTCACATCTGGAATATTATCGACGCTACAATATGGAGACAGAATTATTGTAGATTCTATGGAATCAATTGCAGATACAACAGCAGGATTTGTCGATGGGATTTTTACAGTGATAACAAATGGTGTAGATATCATAGATCAAAGTGGGCAGATATTAGTTGATATAATGACACGAGCAGCAATGGTTCCGATTGTAGTGACACAAAGGATTATTGCACGACGTGAGCATGCATTGCATAGAAGAACAGGGATTGAGCAGGCAAAGAAGGAAGGAAAGTATACCGGAAGAAAGCCTATAGAAGTTGATGAAAAGGTTCTTCGTCAGGTGAACCAAGAACTTAAGGCAGGGCTTATTACTGTTGAGGAAGCAATGAAAAGAACGAAAATTGCCTCTAAATCTACTTTTTATAGGAAAGTGCGGGCATTGAATAGAAGGAGTACTTATGAAAATTGACCGTTTAATTGGAATACTATCCATCCTGTTGCAGCAGGAACAAGTAACTGCACCATATTTAGCAGAACGTTTTGAAGTATCCAGGCGTACGATTAACAGAGATATTGAGGATTTGTGTAAAGCGGGAATTCCGGTAGTGACGCAACAGGGAGTAAATGGTGGTATTTCCATTATGGAGGGGTATAAAATTGATCGTACCCTTTTGACTTCTTCCGACTTGCAGGCGATTTTGGCAGGACTTCGCAGTCTGGATAGTGTCAGTGGAACGAATCGTTATGCTCAGCTTATGGAAAAATTGTCTGTTGGTGCTTCTGATGTGATAGCAGGAAACCAGCATATTTTGATTGATCTTTCTTCCTGGCATAAAAGTTCATTAGCACCTAAAATCGAAATGATTCACGGAGCGATAGAGCAGCAGGAATTACTGGAGTTTACCTATTTTTCGCAAAAGGGTGAGAGTCAAAGAGAAATAGAGCCATATTATCTGATATTTCAATGGTCAAGCTGGTATGTATGGGGATGGTGCAGAAAACGGCGTGATTTTCGACTATTTAAATTGAATCGTATCGTAGATTTATCTTGTACAAGAGAAAAATTTGAAAAAAGAAAAGTACCTATGCCGGATCTATCGGCAGAGAAGGTTTTTCCACAGAACTTTCAGGTTAAGGCACTTTTTACATCGGAATGCAAGTGGCGCCTGATAGAGGAATTTGGGAGAGAAAGTTTTACCGAACAGGAAGATGGAAGTCTGTTATTTAGCTTTGGATTTACTGACAGGGAGAATCTGCTCAATTGGGTGCTGACTTTTGGTAATAAAGTAGAATTGCTGGAGCCGGTCGAAGTGAGAAAGGAGCTTTTGCAAATCGGAGAGGCAATTCAGAAAAAATATAAAACAGAGAAATAAACATGACATATCCTTGTCGTGGGTTAAACGATAAAAGGAGGAAATTACTGGCAAAATGAAATACGAATGGATAGATGAATTCCTTTTAGCAAAAAAAGGAGTTTCGAAAGATTTCAAAGAAGAATGGAACTGGATACGTTATTTAATAGAAGATAAGATGTTTGTGGCAATTTGTTTCAATGATGAAGGTAAGCCTTATTACATCACATTAAAATTAGAACCATCAGAAGGAGATTTCCTTCGCCGGCAATACGAAGATATTATACCGGGATATTATATGAATAAGCTTCATTGGAATTCTATCAAAGTGGATGGAAGTGTGCCGGATGAGTTACTAAAGGATCTGTTGGATAAATCATATCAATTAGTATTAAAAGGGTTTAGCAAAAAGAAACAATTACATATATTGGGGGAATCATAAGATGCCATTTGATTATAAAAAAGAATATAAAGAATATTATATGCCACCGAAAAAACCAACCATTGTAACTGTACCGGAAATGAATTATATTGCAGTTCGGGGGAAAGGAAATCCGAACACGGAAGGTGGAGAGTATAAGGAGTCCATTGGACTGCTTTATGGGGTAGCATTTACCATCAAAATGAGTAAAAAAGGAAGTCATCAAATAGAGGGATATTTTGATTATGTAGTACCACCGTTGGAAGGATTCTGGTGGCAGAAGGATGTGAAAGGGATTGATTATTCCCGTAAAGAAGATTTTCAATTTATTTCAGTGATTCGATTGCCGGACTTTGTAAGAAAAGAAGACGTTGATTGGGCAATAGCAGAAGCTACAAAGAAAAAGAAAATGGATTTTTCGAAGGTGGAATTTTTTACATATCATGAGGGCTTATGTGTGCAGTGTATGCATATGGGACCATATGATAACGAGCCGTCTACTGTTGAAACGATGCATGAATTTATGAAGGTTCAGGGTTACGAACTGGATATTACAGATACAAGATTACATCATGAGATTTATTTGAGTGATGCCAGAAGAATTGCACCTGAAAAATGGAAGACGGTAGTAAGACATCCAATAAAAAGAAAAGAAGAGAAAGCGTATATGAGCTGACAGATTGCCTTCCCTAAAGGCGTTAAATATCCTTTAGGGAATAGCGTTTCCGCTTTTGGGTTCCTTTTCCGTATCCTGTGCAGGAATCTGTCACAGAAAAGTGTTTATGCTTTTTGTGTTTGTAAAAATAGTGTGTTACAGGCATAAGAAAACCGAGAGGACCTGTTTCCAAAATGGTGGTATTTTCTTTTTTTTCAATAGAAGGAAGAATATTCTCAAAATCCGCTCTGGCTTTTGAAAAGATTTCTTTTTGTTGTTCTTTCGATGGAAGGTCATAACCTACGACGTAATTATCCACCATTTTTACGCCAAATCTTCCCTGAAGAATCAAATTCTTTTTACGAAGTTCCTTTTCCAGCATATTCATAACATTACCGGCGTATATCCCATAGGTAACAAAGCCGTATACATAGGGCTTATCTGTACCCTTTAGGGTGAGACGGGAGAGAAATCTTAATACAACGGTTGGTAAACCATACCAGTAAACCGGAAATACGAAACCAATCTGTTCATCATCCTGTAAGGTATAGCTGCTTGGAGCATCATCGGACATAAAGACCAGTTCTTTGTCATCGTTTACAATCTCAGAGAGTGTCTGGGTCACCCAGGCATATACAGCGCGGTCGCCTTCTGAGATTCTTCCCCCTTTTCAGTAAGTACGACATAAAAAAATCGCCTATCTGTTTCTGATTGCTTTTTTCTACCAGTCCCATCGAAGATAATTTTCGAATAATGGCAGTAACAGCAGGTTTTGTGACGTTGAACTTTTCAGCAAGTTCAGAAAAGCTGGGCTGCTGCAGGGACTGAATAATCAGAAGGTAATAATAATTTTTATAAAAGAAAGAACAATGATGTCACAAAAAATCAGAAGAACATAGACAGGTTATGGCTGTGTGTGTCGCAGTTGCAAAGGTTACTTCAAAGTTATTGAGACTTGGAATTTATTTTTTTGCGGCAATGGAATGGCTATGCAGTGTTGGTTATAGCTGTTTTCCGTGGGTGACAGGGGAAAACGCTTCACATCCGCAGAACATGATGCATCTTGCGGTAACGGTTCTTGTGATTGTATTTTCGATTGTTTCATTGATTTTAATAGCAATAGGAGCCAGAAAAGTATCGATGAAATCCTTATATATATCAGCACTTGTATGCCTGGCTATGATGCTGATTGGTCCGATTGGCACATCATTATTACCGAAGAGTGTATTTGGTATCTTTGAACGTTTCAGTACATTTTCAGCAGTCATTTTTAATGCAATATTAGGGGTGCATTTATTGTGCGGGAGGTTTGAAGCAGATAAATTGGAAATGTAAAATAAATTGTGTATAATGCTGAATAGTCGTAAAAAAAGGCGAAAAAAATTGTCATAATGCACATGTTGTGGTATACTAATCTTAGTTATTGGTTCTGTCGTATAAAACAGAATGGAGAAGGACAAAAGAGGGAGGAGTTTGATGAGTATACAAAGTTGATGCATGAGAAGTTTCCGGAGAGTATCTGTATGGGCGCGACCACAATTGCAGCATTCAGTAAGAACGGGGCGGATAAGCAGGGGTTAAAAGCAATGGCTTTTGAAAGCGGAGTTACTTGTGCTGCGGATGTACTGGAGGATGTAGATAAGTATCCGATTAAGTATGCAAATCGCGTAAAGCGTTGCGTGGATGCAGTGGGAAATACGAAAAATACCATTTGTCTCGAGTTTACAACGGCGTTGCTTTGCGCGGAGGAGTCTGTGCTTTCGACATTAAATGCAGTCCTTTTGGATAAGAATATTCCGGTGTTCGGAGGAACAGCCGGAGATCCGGGGACAGCAAGCGGGACGAAGGTATCTTTGAATGGACGCGTGTGTGAGAAGAGTACGGTATTTGCATTGATTCATAACGAAAAAGGTATGGTAAGAATTTTCCGGGAGAATATCTATGAGCCGGTTAACGGACATGTTCTCACAGCGACAAAAGTCAATGCATTGACCAGAACGGTGTATGAATATAATCACAGACCGGCAGATCTTGTATATGCGGAAGAACTTGGGGTGCCGGTGGATCAGATAACAAAGTATTTTGACACAAATCCAATGGGGCGTGTTGTTGGTGACGCTATGTATATTACGGCGAACTGTGCGCTGACGGACAACCATGGAATTACTTATCATGCCCGGGTTTATGAGAATTCCAGAGTGGAGGTATTAAAGCCGGCGGATTATAAGCAGATTGTTTCTGAGACGATGGAAGAAATAAAGAGGGAGATACCGCATCCTTCCTGTTCGATTATGTGCCACTGTCTGGCACGGACACTGTTGTTTGACGGTGAAGGTTATCTTCAGGAATATGCGAGAACCATGGGAAGTGTGCTTGGGGAATATATTGGTTTTTCGGGATATGGCGAACAGGCAGGAGAGCAGCAGTTTAACCAGACGATGGTAGTTGCGGTATTTGAGTAAGAGAGGAGTACAAAATGGGCTTTTTTAAGAAAAAGAAAACACAGGCAGAGGCTGTGCAGGAACAGGTGAATCTGGAAAACATAAAGCGTGAACAGGAGGAGAGTAAGGAAAGCCTGAAGGAAGGGGTACAGTTTCTTGTGAAGCGCGTCAACCAGTATATGAGCCAGGAGGTGGATTTGTCTTCCAGTATGGATGCAATCGAAAACTGTACGGAGACCACCAGAGAGTATCTGGACCGGAACAATAAGCTTCTTGAAGTAATCAGCCAAAATTATCAGGAATTCAACGGATTTGCAACACAGATTGATGATGTGATGGACGAATCGGATCAAAAGATTGAAGAGTCGGATAAAAGTATGGAGCTTTTAACAACGCAGATTGAGAAATCGAAAGAACAGCTCTTAAATATGATAACGACTTTTGGACAGTTCGAAAATGACTTTACCAATATTACGAATCTGACAGCGGATATTACGGGGATTTCTTCGCGGACGAATCTTTTGGCACTGAATGCTTCCATTGAGGCCGCCCGTGCGGGGGAAGCAGGACGAGGGTTTGCAGTGGTGGCAGATCAGATTCGGGAACTGTCCGCATCCACAGCATCTTTGGTCAGCGGAATTGAAGAGTCCATTATGCAGCTCAAAGAATCGCTTCAGAGTCTTCAGGGAGAGATTGGAAGAACTTCAGATATGATGAATTCCAATATCGCTTATGCAGGAGAATTAAAGGAATCTATGGGAGAAGTAAGAGATTGCTCCGGACAGGTCAGAACAGTCGGAACAAATATTGTGGGTGCCATTCAGAAGACAAGTGCGCAGATTGATGATGCGGTAAATGGGATGAATTCCATAGAGGATGCCGTCAATGGAATTGACGCGCAGGTGAATGGCTTAAACCGCAAGAGCAGTGAGAAGAATACGGCACTCTGTGAGATAAGCGATGTTTTACGACAGATCAATACAATGCTTCAGGAATAGAGCATGCGATCAAGAGGGGAAACAAAGGAACAGTTAAAGTGGTCATATGTGGACACATTGTGATGAAATGAGATAAAGTTATTAGAGCCTCATTGGACGGAGAGATTCGTCTGATGGGGCTTTTGTGGTTAGTATTATTATGCTAATATATAAAGTAGTAGAGAGTTAAAGTAGATAATTTAGCAAATGAACTAAAAATAATCCGTTCCAATCGAAAATTTGTGGGAATCGGTAAAGTGGTTGAAGGAAAATGAGTGGAGGGTAATAAAAAATGAATCAATCGGAGGTAGAAAAAATAAACTATCATACACCGGAAGAAGCACTGAAAGTACTCTTTGGTTATGATGCATTCCGCCCCGGGCAGAAAAATGTTATCGACAGTATCTTAGCCGGGAGAGATGTATTGGCAGTTATGCCAACCGGAGCCGGGAAGTCGGTGTGTTATCAAATCCCTGCGATGTTTTTGCCTGGAATTACTCTGGTAATTTCTCCTTTGATTTCACTCATGCAAGATCAGGTCAAAACCTTGAACGAAGTTGGGATTCCTGCTGCTTTTATCAATAGTTCCCTGTCTGAATCTGCATTTATGGAAACATTAAAAAGAGCAAGACAAGGTTTCTATAAGATGATTTATGTGGCACCGGAACGTCTGGTTACGGAAGGCTTTTTGCATTTTGCAAAGGATGTTTCGATTTCTATGATTACCGTGGATGAGGCACATTGTATCTCACAGTGGGGACAGGATTTCCGCCCGAGTTACATGAAAATTGTCGAGTTTGTCCGACAGCTTCCGCAACGTCCGATTATTAGTGCATTCACGGCAACTGCAACAGAGCATGTAAGAGAAGATATTGTATGTACTTTAGGATTAAACAATCCATTTTGCCTGGTTACCGGGTTTGATCGTGAAAATTTATTTTTTCAGGTAGAAAAACCAAAAAATAAGGATCAGTATATTCTGGATTATCTTTCAGAACATGCAAAGGAAAGTGGAATCATATACTGTGCCACCAGAAAGAACGTGGATAACTTGTATGAATTGCTGAAAAGTAAAGGAATTTTAGTTGCAAAGTACCACGCGGGCTTAAGTGCGTCAGAACGGAAAAAGATGCAGGATGATTTTGTCTTTGATTATATCAATGTTATAGTCGCAACCAATGCGTTTGGCATGGGAATTGATAAATCCAATGTCCGTTTTGTGATTCATTACAATATGCCACAAAGTATGGAGAATTATTATCAGGAAGCGGGAAGAGCAGGACGGGACGGCGCGGATGCTAAATGTATATTACTGTTTTCTCCGCAAGACATTGCAATCAATCGTTTTCTCTTAGAGCATAAAGAGACATCGGAACTGGACATGGAAGATTTGGAAACAATAAAAGAGCGTGATTTGAAACGTCTGCAGGCTATGGAGCGATACTGCTATACCACGGAATGCCTTCGCAATTATATTCTCAGATATTTTGGAGAAAATCCGCAAAAGCCATGTGAAGATTGTGGAAACTGTTTGCGTGAATTTGAAACCAGAGATATGACAAATGAGGCAAAACAAATTATTAACTGTGTTTTTGAGGCAAAAGGAAGGTATGGGAGAACCATTATCATTGATACGGTGCTTGGAGCAAAGACAGCAAGACTGGAAGAAATCGGTGCCATGCATTTTAGAACCTATGGTGTATTAGCAAAAACGAATAAAAATTTAGTAAAAAGACTTCTTGATCAGCTGATTGCTGAAAAATACCTTGTAGTTGGAGCATATCAGGTTATAAGTCTTGGCGAGATTCAAAGGCTAAAGAATGACGATGCACATGTATTGGTTAAAATCACGGATGAGGACAAAATGCCGGAGAAAACTCCTAAGAAAAAAGCAAATAAAACCGTGACACTTACGTCTTCAGGATATAAGCTTTTTGAGAAGCTTCGAGCACTTCGTTTAGAGCTTGCCAGAGAAGAGAACATGCCGCCGTATATTATTTTTAATGATAAAACGTTGATGGAGATGGCGGCAAAAATGCCGACTTCTCATACGGAGCTGTTGAATATCTCCGGTGTCGGTGAACGCAAATATGAAAAGTATGGCGAAAAATTTTTGGGACTTATAAAAGAGTGGATGAAAGAAAATCCGGATTTGGCGGAACATAAGGTTGCGGTCAGTGAATCGGATGTCGTGTTGTCGGAAAAATTGCCGGAAAAGCCAAGAAAGAGAAAATCAAGGAAAATGGACTTTGTCCTGACCGAAGCGGAAGCTTTAGAATTTCAGTATGCTGATTTTTATAACATTTCTTCGATTCGTGATGAATTAAATAGAATATGTAAAAATGATGATAGAAAGAAGGCTACGTTTCGAATCATTACTACATTTTTGATTTCTGAGGATTTGATTTTTGAGCAGGAGAATGAGGGACGCCTGTTTAAGGTGCAGACCGAAAAAGGATTGGCGCTTGGAATAAAAACCATAGAGAAAGTCAGTGAAAGAGGAAATGCATATACACAGTTGCTGTATCCAGAAAACGTGCAGAAAATGATTGTGAATCATTTGGTGGAGCTGGGAAAAACAATGGAGATATGAAAAAGTTATGCAAATTATACCAAGTTATGCAATAGCAAAACTGTTAGAAATGCCGAAAACACAGTAAAGTTAAGCGTTTGAGGAGATTTAATATAGATGATAAAAGTACTTTTTGTTTGCCATGGCAGGATATTGCCAAAACCTCAAAAAGCCAGTAAAATCAAGGGAAAAGTATGCCTAGTGGGTGAACTATGGTATAGGTCACTGTGGACCCTGCAGTTAAGTATATAATTTATGTAATAAAGACAGAGAAAGTAAGTAGAATAAGAAGTATTTGCATTGACTTTTACGCCATGAATAAATATAATTATAAGCATGAAAGTCAATGAAAAGAAAGGAAACTATTGTGGGAGCAACTGAAAAAATTATCAAGATGGCAAAAGAGAATAATGGCACAGTTACTACTGCAATGGTGGTTGCAGCAGGTATCTCTCGCGGAAATATCAAATACCTTGTTGACAAGGGCATGATTGAAAAGTCAACAAGAGGTGTTTATATTTTGCCGGATGTCTGGGAAGATGAGATTTTTAATTTGCAGAGTCGATTCAAAAGAGGAATCTATTCTCATGAAACAGCATTGTTTCTTTGGGATTTAACGGACAGGACACCGAACAGATATTATATGACGTTCCCTGCAAATTATAATTTGACAAAGCCCAAAGAAGAAAACATCCGATGTGTGCAATGCAAAGAGAGCTTGTATGATTTGGGAGTGGCAGAAGTGGTTACGCCGGGAGGAAATACAGTAAGGGCTTATAGTGTGGAACGTACTCTCTGTGATATTTTACGTTCTCATAGTCATGTGGATATTCAGGTAGTGACAGAGGCGTTTAAACGGTATACAACAAGACCGGATAAAAATATTCCTGTTTTGTCAGAATATGCAAAAACCTTGAAGGTGGAGAAAAAACTCAGAGCCTATCTGGAGGTGCTGTTATGAAAAATGCGATGCAGCTAAAAGCGATTATTAAAAATCTTGCAAAAGAAAAACATATATCTGCACAGCTTGTCATGCAGAATTTTATGTTGGAGAGATTACTGGAACGAATATCAATTTCAAAATACCAACAAAATTTTATTTTGAAAGGTGGATTCCTGATTGCAGCGATGATGGGACTTGATACCAGAGCAACCATGGATATGGATGCAACCATAAAAGGCTTGAAGAACTTGAGGCGGCCAAGAAGGAAATCGAGAAAGTTAGTGGAGAAAAGCCTATAAGCCAGAAGATGTTCAAAGCAATATAACAACAGAAAGTTTTAGAACGATGACCCTTGTGGCAATATGCTGCTGGGGTCATTTTTTTTGAGAGAAAAAATGCAGGTGTTATGATATGATAAAATTTAAGGATTTTATAATCGGCAATAAGTTCACGGGGGTGACACTATGGCATATCAGACAGCCTTAACAATTGAAAGTGTAATAAAGGACATTGATTCCAAAAAATATTTACTTCCATCAATTCAGAGAGAATTTGTATGGAGTACAAAACAGATTGAGAAACTCTTCGATAGTCTTATGATGGACTATCCTATTAATGCGTTCCTTTTTTGGAAAGTGCCAAAGGAGAAGGCAAAGGAATTTAGTTTCTATGAATTTTTAAGAGATTACCATCAGAGAACTGGAAGACATAATCCAAAGGCAAACATTAGTGGCTCTGATGATATAATTGCTATTCTTGACGGACAGCAGAGAATGACTTCTTTATATATTGGATTGAAGGGTTCTTACGCATATAAGATTTCACACAAGAGATGGGATAACCCACAGGCATATCCTGCAAGAAAATTGTATCTTAATGTGTTGGGAGAGTCGGAAGATTCAGATTTGACTTATGACTTCAGATTTTTAACAGATTCAGAAGTAAAGAGTATGAATGCCCAAAAGGACCCAAACGGCAACTCGGCATATTTTTGGTATAAGGTCGGGGATATTCTTGATGTAAAAGAAGAGTATGAAGTTAATGATATTCTTATCGACAACAACTTAAATGCTCATCCTAATTTTAAATTTGCTAACAAAGCCTTATTCAAGTTGTTTACTGTAATCAGAAAGAATCAGACTATCAGCTATTATCTGGAAGAAAGCACAGAACTGGATAAGGTATTAAATATTTTCATTCGAGTAAATAGTGGCGGTACAACATTAAGTTATTCAGACTTGTTGCTTTCATTTGCAACGGCCCAATGGCAGCAGAGGGATGCAAGAGAAGAACTTAACAAGTTTATGGATGAAGTTAATATGATAGGCAGAGGCTTTAATGTCGGTAAAGATATCATACTTAAGGCTTGCCTGGTATTAAGTGGTTTCACGGATATTTCATTCAAGGTTGATAACTTTAATCGTTCTAATATGCTTGTTATCGAGCAAAATTGGGATGAACTCACAACTGCTTTCAGAATGGCGGTAGAGTTGATTTCATCATTCGGATTTAGCAGAGAGAATATTACATCAAACAACTTGATTATTCCTATTGCTTATTACATTAAGTCAATTGGCAATCCATCAAATTTTATTGCATCAAGTAATTATGCAGAAGATAGAAGACTTCTTAAGAAATGGTTCATTGCATCATTGCTTAACAGAGTATTTAGTTTCATGCCGGACGGCTTGTTGAAACCTGTAAGAACAATTATTGATGAGAACCCAGGTTCATTTCCGTTTGATAAAATTGCTAATTACTTCCGTGGAACAAATCGAGACATCATATTTACGGATGATATTATTGATAACTTGTTACAGACAAAATATGGAACAGGAGATATCCTTGTAGTGCTTTCTGTTCTTTATCCTTGGGCAGACCTTAAGAACAACTTCCATATCGACCATATATATCCAAAGAGCAAGTTTACACCAAAGAAACTTGAGAAGAATGGTATACCAGCAGATAAGATAGATTTCTATATTGAAAATGTAAATTTCTTGGGTAACCTGCAGTTATTGGAGGCAACACCAAATGAAGAGAAGAATAACAAGGACTTTGATGAATGGCTTAAAGAAACATTCACTTCTCCAGATCAGTTGAAGGCATATAAAGAAAAACATTACATTCCAGATGTTGATTTGTCATTTGGTAACTTCGAAGAGTTCTTAATGGAACGAGAGAAACTGATTGTTGCAGCATTGAAGAAGGAACTCATGTAGAATTTAGAAATACTTAAGGAGAATTTGAAGCATGGTTAGTTTAGGAACACTCGAAGAAATTACAGATTTAAGAAGTGTCTGGCCACATGAGGCTCATGACTTTACTCCCTGGCTTGCAAAGAATATTGGCGTATTAAGTGATACGGTTGGCATTGATATTTCTATAGAAGAAACAGAAAGTTCAGTTGGAGATTTTAATGTTGATATATTTGCTACTGATGCTGATACAGGAAAGCGTGTAATAATTGAAAATCAGTTGGAAGAAACAGACCATGACCATCTTGGTAAACTGATTACATATGCATCCGGCAAGGCTGCTGACCTTGTGATTTGGGTAGTAAGAAAAGCGCGACCAGAACATAGAGCAGCTATTGAATGGCTTAATAATCACACAGATGAAGGCATTGGTTTTATTTTGTGTGAGGTAAAACTATATCGCATTGGTAACTCTGAACTTGCACCAAAGTTCGATATTATTGATCAACCTAATAATTGGGTCAAGGAAATGAAGAAACCGTCAGGAACAATAGAGAGAGCAGTACTTCCAAAGATTAAGGATATGCTTTCTTGGGGAGTAGTATCTGCGGGAGATATTCTTATTGCAAAAGGCTATGAAGAAGAATCAGAACTACTTGCAAATGGTCATGTAACATTCAATGGCGAAGAGATGTCTATGCAGGACTGGCTTAAGAGAATTACGGGTTGGAAGTCAGTTGAAACATATAAGTTTGCTATTCATAAAAGTACGGGAAAAAGTCTGTCGCAAATTCGTAAAGAATATATGGATGAAAATACAGACTAAGTATTAGTAAAGTGTAGCAGGTGGCGATGCTAAATGTCATCTGCCTTTTCTCGTTGATGAACTTATACACCCGATAAGTTATTTGGTAGTATAAGAGTAGTCCGTAGGGGTTCGAACCCCTATGGGTTCTATCGTTAAAAGGTTCGAACCCCCGAACCCCCATTCTATTAATGATAGGAATTATGGGGGATATTTTGGTAGTCTGCCCAGGTTGTGTTGACTACGATTTAACTACGATTGAATATTACATTTTGCCTTGATTTGCCCTATTTTGCGTAGTGTGTCACATATCGCAGAATTTATGTGGATTTTGGAGAGTACGCAAAATGCCCCAAAACACGTCAATTCATGGCATTTTAGGAGGTAAATTATGAGCATTCGTGTGCTTTTCATCTGCCACGGCAGAACCTGTACTTTTGTCTGAAGTGGCTTAAAATCAAGGCTTATGGGGAATAAGAATGGAATTTGTACCCCCATTGTACCCCTGTTTTATTAAAACAGTAGGATTATCAACCGGACTGCCCTCGATAAAAATGAATATGATTTGTGGTGAAAGGAGTTCCTGCGGGGACTTCTTTTCACTTGTATAAAAATGTCGGTTTGAATGTCGGTTAAGTGTCGGTTTGTTTATGATGTTTGACTGCAATACATACTATGTGGTTGTACTATTAATAATAATCGTATACCTTACCTAAACATGCATAAAAACCAAGCTGATCACAATAAAATAACATAAATGAATGAAAAGTAACAAAGAATATGTTATTATATATAAAAATATGTTATAAGGAGACGTCATATGCAAAAGCAATTAGAGCAGTATTTCGGCTGCAAAGTAAAAATAGCAGAATACAAGAATAAATTACCATTGCCGATTTTTATGACTATGCGTGAGATTACGATGGTTGAAATATATGGTGTTAACTTTGCCATAATAGATGTTATGAAGGAAACGGAGCTAAGTGTTGCTGCAATGAAAAAGCAGAAAGCAAAGTATGAGGAAGCATTGCAGTGCCCAGTAGCATATGAAGTAGCGTTAAACAGCGTATCCATGAGAAATGCTCTGGTAAAAAGCGGAGTTCCGTTTGTGGATCTGCCGGGAAATGTATTTTTACCATTTATGGGAATTATATTGCAGGATGTGTATCGCAAGCAGCTTGTCAAGGCAGATAAGATGATGCCTGCAACACAGATGGTGTTCCTTGAATTGTTATATATGGATGATGAGGAATCTGTGTTAAAAAGTGAAGTTGCGAACAAGTTGAATCTTACCAAGACGTCCATTACAAGAGCAACAGCCCAATTAGAGGGAATGGGACTCATCCGCCAGATGAAATCCAGAACAGAGATTGCTATTAAGAGAAATTACTCACGCAAAGAGTATTATGAAAATGCAAAAGCATATTTGATTAATCCGGTCCAGAAAGAGATTACAATTATGCGATGTGAAGCAACCTTTGAATCATTTAGCGCAGGAGAAACCGCTCTTAGTCAGGAGTCAGAATTGAATCCGCCTAGAATTGAGGAACGGGCAATCTATAAGGGCGAGGAAGTTGTTGACCAGTTGGAAATTGTGGATGCCAGATCGGAAGACCCGGACGACTGCTTGAAGGTACAATTATGGAAATACAATCCTTCTTATTTTGCAAGAGAAGGATGTGTTGATCCTGTTTCGCTTGCATGTACATTCAAAGGTAACGAAGACGAAAGAATAGAAATGAGTATTGAGAAACTGTTGGAGGAATTATAAATGGTACCAGGGCTAGACTCTTTTAGAGAAAAATTTAAAAATTATACGGATTATTACACTATTATCGGCGGAACTGCCTGCGATATTCTACTCTCAGAGGCAGACTTGCCGTTTCGAGCGACAAAAGATATTGATATGATCCTGATTATGGAGGACAACTTCCCAGAATTTGCGAGCGTATTCTGGGAATACATAAAAGAAGGCGGCTATAAGTGCGGATGGAAGAATGAACAGAATATGCACTTTTACCGCTTCACAGAAGGCAAATTCGGTTATCCTACTATGATTGAGTTGTTTTCAAGAAAGCCGGGATATCTTCTTGAAATTGAAGAGGGAATTATACCGATTCATATTGATGATGATACTTCCAGTTTATCAGCGATTCTTCTGAACGATGACTATTATAAATTTATGATGTCCGGACGTAGAGTGGTTGATGGTATTGGTGTTCTGGGAGCAGAGCATCTGATTCCATTCAAAATGTATGCGTGGATTAATCTTTTAGAACGAAAGAGAGCCGGCGAGCATGTCAATGAAAAGGATTTAAAGAAGCATAAGTACGATGTATTCCGCTTGCTGCAGATTGTCACAGCTGGAACAAAAGTTGAATCGGAAGGGCTGGTGATAGAAAGTATTCAAAGATATATTGAGGAAATCAGTGCAGTAGATGAATCGGAGGTACGACTTTTGCAGATGGGAATGCCCTTTGACAGAGACAAGGGTGTGGAGTTGCTGAAGGAGATTTATTTGTAAGCAAAACTGTTTTACATCCAACCTGTTCTGCTAATTTTCGGATAAGTGAGATCCTTTTGCATATGGAATAATTATAGTGAAACTAAAAATAAAAACGGAAAATCTGTTTATGATTTTGCAGCATGAATGAGACAGGCCCAGGTGAGTTATGCATATTGATCTCTGATGCCGTAAAAAAAATACGGAATAAGTTGAAATTTTCTACAGATAATTATATAATTAGAAAAAGGCAGCAGAGGTGATCGTTATGTTAAAGAAATTCAGTGTAGAAAACTTCAAAGGCTTTCAGGATAAAATCACATTTGATATAGGTTCACCAAACAATTATAACTTCAATTCAGAGATTATAGAAAACGGTTATGTGACGAAGGGAATTATCTATGGAATCAACAGTAGCGGAAAATCCAATCTAGGATTGGCTATTTTTGATATCATCACCCATTTAACCGAAAAACAGAAGCTACTTTCAAGCTATGATTTTTATCTGAATATGAGTGGAAGAAAGTCGTTTGCTGAGTTTGAATATACTTTTGTGTTTGATGACCATGAAGTGGTTTATCGATACAGCAAAAACGATGTGAATACATTAAAGAGTGAGAGTTTGTCCATTGATGGAAAAGAGGTTATCTTTTTCGATTTCCTTACCAGGGATGGATTTACATTGTTGGAGGGCTCTGATACTTTGAATGCTTCCATCAAGAGTGATAGCCCCATTTCACGTGTGAAGTTCGTGAACAACAATTCGATTCTTACGGATAATGTACAGAATCAGGTGTTCAAGAAATTTATGGATTTTGTGGATCGTATGCTTTTGTTCTATTCCCTGGATAGCCGGGGATATGAAGGCTTTATGAATGGAAGTGAAAGCGTTGCAGAAGGCATTGTAAATAGCGGAAAGGTACAGGATTTTCAGAAGTTCCTGAAAGAGAACGATATAGACTATGAATTGTATGGATGTGAAGTAGACGGAAGAAAAGCAATTTATTGCCATTTTGATAATAAAGATGCTGATTTCTTTAAGATTGCTTCTACCGGAACCAGATCATTGGCTCTGTTTTATTATTGGTATATCCGTATGGAGAAAGCATCCTTTGTATTCATAGATGAATTTGATGCATTTTACCATTTTGAATTATCGGAGTCGGTGCAGAGGCATCTGAAACAGATATCCGGTGTTCAGATATTTACAACGACTCATAATACAGATTTGATGAGCAATGATCTTCTCAGACCGGACAGCTACTTCTTACTTGAAAATAATAGAATCCAAGATATTTCTGAATTAACAGAGAAGGAACTGCGACAGGCACACAATCTTCAGAAAATGTATAAGGCAGGTGCATTTAATGGCAGATAAAGACTATAAAGTGTTTATAGTCGAAGGAGAGGCCAGAGAATCACAAATCATTGATAATATTTCAAAATTTTCTCTCGTGGGTTCACGTTTCTGACCGGAGAATTTGCAAGTTTTATGGAGAATCTTGTAAAATACAAAAATATAGTAGAATTGTGAAAACTAGGAAAAATGAGACATTTTTATTTGTAGCGATTGGCAATAAGGAATATAATTAAAATACATAATCTAAGAAAGGCTAAAAAATGAGCAGTAGTGTAGCAAAGCCAATTATTAAGCAAATTAAAGATAGACAAGATGCATTAGATTTCTTTGAACACGTGTCTTTGCCCAAGGAGGATGAGAAGACGCAGGAAATCATTATGAATTTTCCGACGGTGTATATTCACAATTGGCAGGAATCTGGAGACTTTGAAGTATATGTTGGTGAGTCAAATGACATATTCAAGAGAACACGTCAGCATTACGATGCTGCTTCAGATAATTCAAAATGGCAAAGCAAGTTGCTAGAAAAAGATGCAAGTCTTTTTATTATAGGACATGAGCATTTTAATAAATCTTTGACACTTGATATAGAGAATCGATTAATGCATTACATGATGAGTGTAGATCGTGTGAAGCATGTGCATAATCTAAGAGATAATCCTCAGACAAGTTATTATCCAATGGAAGAATTGGATGAAATTTTTAGCAAGATTTGGAGAGGACTTAGAAAAGAAAATAAGGAGTTATTTCCAACTGAAAGTGTAATAAAGGATTCGGCAATATATAAAGCATCGCCACTTCATAAGCTTACTAAAGAGCAGGAAAAAGCAAGAGAATTAATTATCCAAAAGGTTTCGGATGCACTTGAAAATGGGGAGACAAAGCAACTCATTTTTATAGATGGAGAAGCCGGAACTGGAAAGACTGTTCTAAATAGTAGCACTTTTTATGAATTGTATTGTCAGGCGGAAGAAAATAACAAAGAAATAAAATGTCATTTGCTTGTTAATCACGATGAGCAGATCACTGTATATGAGCAGATAGCAGAGAAGCTTGGATTGACTGAAAAATATGGAAAGGTTGTTAGTAAACCTACGACTTTTATCAATAATCATTCAGAGGGTGATCCTGTTGATGTGGCATTTGTTGATGAAGCGCATTTGCTTCTTACACAAGGAAAACAATCTTATCAAGGTGAGAATCAGCTAAAGGATATCATAGATCGAGCGCGAGTGACTGTAGTAATGTTTGATGAGAATCAAATTCTAACCACGGAACAGTTTTGGGAGTCTCAAATTCTTGAGAAGTATAGAAATCAAGCTAAGGCAACGAATAATTATATTGTGTTAGATAAACAACTTCGCATGCAGGCTGATGCGGCAACTATGGATTGGATTGATTCTTTTACAAAAAAAGGTCAATTGAAAAAATTACCTAATACATTTGGGGGATATAGTATCAAGATATTTGACAATCCAGAATTACTTGATATGGAAATTCAAAAAAGAGCAAAAGAGAGTGATTCTGCTTTGTCGAGAGTGATAGCAACCTATGATTGGGAATATAGTTCAACGCGAAAACCCATGGCGCAGGATCATTTAGTGAAGTATTGGGAAGTTCTTATTGGAAAATGGCACAAACCTTGGAATCGAGAGCTTGAGTCCGAACTTACAAGAAAAGAAAAACGAGATATAAAAGGCTTGGCATGGGCAGAGCAACCTAAAACAATTAATGAGGTTGGATCAACATTCACGATTCAGGGATTTGATCTTAATTACGCGGGTGTAATACTCGGTCCATCGGTGAAATATCGTGACGGAAAGATCATATTTGATCCGTCGGCAAGTCATAATGAGAAGGCTGTACGAAACAGAACATTATCAGATGGAACGAAGAAGAAGTTTGGAGAGACATTGATTCAACATGAAGTTAGAGTACTTATGACACGTGGAGTCAATGGAATGTACATATATGCATGTGATCCGGAACTTCGAGCAGCGCTTTTAGCGGCAGCAAAATAAAGGAGCAATTATGAAACAGGAAACGATAGATAGAATCAGAAAGTTTACAGAAGACAGAGATTGGGACCAGTTCCATTCACCGGCAAATCTTGCGAAATCAATTGTGATTGAAGCAGCAGAGCTTTTGGAGTGTTTTCAGTGGAATGATGAAGAGTATGATATACAGCATGTTAAAGAGGAACTAGCTGATGTCATAGTTTATTGCCAAAATCTGATGGATAAATTGGAAATCGATGCAGATGAAATCATCAATATGAAGATGTCGCAGAATGAAGCAAAGTACCCAGTGGAAAAGGCAAAAGGAAGTGCTGCAAAGTACGATCAGCTGTAGAAAAGATAGGCGAACATGAATAATGGAGTATATATAAAAGAATAGTTACATCATTAATTATCAGAATATTCAGGGCAATGGTATGACTGGGAATTTGGCATTACCTTCATTTATAGCATTGTGCTTTATTGCTTTGGGAAGAACGGTACAAAGTTCATTGACTGTTATGGGAGAATTAGTATAAGCGGAAAGATGATCAAAGTGGATGAATTAGGCAATCCCTACAAGTGTGTTTAGAAAGTTTTGATTCTGACGGTTTCAATGATGGATTTTGCCACAGTACCAGCAGATTTGATGAGTGCCTTTCAGTTGATTCCGTATCAGAGTGCAGAAGATGCAGTGTTTAAGGCATTAGGAGTTGAATAAAGAATAAAGGAGAAGATGTATATGAGTAAACAGGTTTATATTAGCGCAGATTATGCTACAGATAGTGGAGATCGGGATGTTGTTGATGTTCTTCAGACATGGGGATCTGATAATTATCACAGGGTGGATTTTATCGACATGTCTCAAGTTTCATCGGGGAGTGTGTCAAATGATCCTGATTGCCGTCCATGTGATTTAAAGAGTGAATTTAACAGACAGATTAATGCTTCTTCAGCGGTAATTTTTGTTGTAGGAGATAAGACAGCAAGTAGAACAGCAGGAAGTAATTGTAATAGAAATGGAAGTACACAGGCTGCTAGTTCTTGTACACCATATAAGCAAAATACAAATGGTAAGAAGTCATGTAAGGTGCAGTCAACGGTTAGCGCTGGTTCAGACAATGTCGGAAGTATAAATTCGTATTCTTACCTTAGACATGAATTTGAACAGGCTAAAAAAGCAAAGAAAACCATTATTATTGTGTACAACTCACTTAGAAATGAATCAGCTTGGCTTCCTTCATATATGAATGGGTACGAAGGTATTGCTCGTCCATTCTGGAAAAAGAATGCATATGGAAATAAGGTTGGAGACTATGATTCATTAAAGAAGGAACTTGGATTTGAATAAATACATAAAGAGAAGCAGGGCATGGGCTGTTAGTATTGTATCATTTATATTTATGTTTGTTCCCGAGGAAATGTTTAAGTCGCAAATCATATTTTCAAATTTGTCAATAGAAAAAAATGTGATAATCAATAGAGGAATTGTATTCTTGGCTGTTTTCTTTTTAGCGTTATTAGTGAATGCAATTTATCTTGGTTATAGAAGAAAAGTCAATATCAAAGGGAAAAACTATACCATCCAAATCAAGTATGGGGATCTCTTTAAGCAAAAAGACTGTAAGGTTGTTATTCCATTTGATGAATGCTTTACCACAAATGTCGGGATGGGGACTGCGGATATTAATCCTAAATCGTTATGCGGGCAGTATTTGCAGGCAAATCCATCTATTGATATGGAACAACTGATACATTCTTCCGGCATTTTGGTAAAAGGCAAATCGAAATATGCTGGCAAGGAAAAGTACGAGTCTGGTAGAGTGATTCAAAATGGTCAATATCTTTTGATGGCATTTGCGAAACTTGATAAAGTGGGAAAGGGCATTCTAACAAGAGAAGAATACATAGAGAGTTTATCTGTATTGTGGGAAGAACTTGATAATTACTACGGGCAGCAAGATGTATGTATTCCTATCTTAGGTTCTGGAACAACGAGAATAGGAGACAATGAATTGACCCAGCAAGAGTTATTGGACATCATTATAAATTCTTATAAATTGAGTGTTCATAGAATAAAAAAGCCGAACAAGCTATGTATTGTATGCAGGCGTATGGATGATTTTTCATTAAATAAAATTGAAGGAATATAGTGCAAATCGTGGTGATATTTGTTTTAGGTATATAAAACGTTGAATATCCCTTAGCACCTAAGGGCGCACTTCTATACCTACCTAATGGCAGGTATGGGTGCGCCTTTTCTCATGCGAAAAGGAGTTGCGGGAATTCTCCCGGACAAACCTGCAGCTTGTGATTACTTTTTCTTTTTTCCGCGTCCGTTACCCTTCACAGGTTTGCAGAGATCGGAGTAGCGCTGCAGGATATCCGTGAAAGTCTTAAACTCATAAGGATCCATTTTCGTGAAGTTGATTTTGAAAAGCTTGCTGTACATAACCATCTGTACCTGGGTGGCATTATCCGCTTTTCGTAGCTCATCGAATGTACTCAACATGTCTTCAACCGGTGTAATCTGTTCGCCGGTATCTGCGTCTTTTCCATGAGCATCTCTTAAGTCTTTTGCAATTTTTGCAATATCATTTCCAAGCAGATTATTAAAATAATTGTCTTCATTGATGGAGGCTGCTTCCAATGTTTTTATATAGTGATCACTGTCAGGGATTCCGTTATTCTGTAAACGCATTCTGGTCTGTTCAATCATTGTATTCATATTTCGAATCTGCATTCCGGCCAGATTATCAACATAGATTTCCAAATCGGAAAGGAAATTGATGAATTCCGGGTGCTTGATCATTTCACAGATTAAACGTACATTCAGTTTGCCGCTTTTCAACAAATCTACAGTTGTATCATCCAATCCTAATTCGTCTACAGCAAAAGGATGCTGCTCCCGATTCTCTGTAAGTCCCAATAAATAATCTGAAGTTACTCCATAAAAATCAGCCAGGATAACAATCGCCTTATGTGTGATTTCTTTATAGTCATCTGTTTCATAATTGCCAAGAGCTGCTCTGGACAGTCCGGTCTGTTCTGACAGTTCCTGTAAAGACAAGCCTCTTTCAATTCTTAAATCTTTCAATTTTTCCTGTATCGATAATTTGCATTTCATAAATTCATTTCCCCAATTTATCCAATAAGTTTTGCTAACAATTCATGTATTCATATTATAACAGAACAATTGTTCGAATAAAAGTGTTATTTCCAAAAGCGTGGATATTTTCACTTTTGGATTGTATTTCCTGCCTCTTGGATATACAGGATAAGGCCTGTGATTTTGAGAAAATCAGTTTATGACAACTGAATGAGCATTCCAAATCACTACCGTTTCGGGGAAGCTAAGCGATGATCTGTAAGTCAGGGAGCGAGCCAAGAACGTGATAACGGCACAGTCCAAAACAGTCTATGAGGCTAAAGAACCCAGAGGTTACCTGCCAGGAATTGATTTGGGGAGATGACAAGGAACTTAAGCAAAAACAAAAGAAATGAGAGGAAATACAGATGGAAGAAAACAAGAATCTTGAAGAACTACGAAAGGAACTGGAGAAAGCAAAACGAGAAAGGCTTCAAGCAGAGCACCAGCTTCAACGAAAGAAAAATCAGCTTTCCTATCGTGAAAGCTATAGCCGGAAAGAGCGTAGTCACAGACTGATTGTTTGCGGAGCAATTTTTGAAAAGTATTTTCCGGTAATCAAAGACTTATCGGAAAAGGAGTTGAGCGAGGCATTAAGTACGGTGGATGTTGCAAGATTTACCAAGGAACTTGAGGTGGCGATTGAACAGGTGAGAAAGGAAGTGATGGACTGATGGCACTTTATCATTTCCATGTATCACGAGTCTTACGAAGCAGAGGGCAGTCCTCTGTTGAGGCAGCTGCCTACCGAGCAGGGGAAAGATTGGAAGATCATTATTACGGAAAGATTGCAGATTACACAGCCAAGGGCGGTGTAATCTGCGCTGAGATTATGGCTCCGGACTATGTTCCGGAGTCTTTCCATAATAGAGAGTATTTATGGAATGCAGTGGAGGAAGTTGAAAAACACCCAAAAGCACAGCTTGCATATAGTTTTGATATTGCTCTTCAGAATGAATTCACGATAGAAGAGAATATTGCAATAGCAAGGCAATTTGTTATGGAGAATATTGTGGCAAAGGGCATGATTGTGGACATGGCAGTTCATGATCCGGATAAGGGAGAAGGGATTCCAAATCCACATATTCATGTGATGTGTCCCGTTCGCCCCATGAGAGAGGATGGAACCTGGGGGGAAAAACAAAAGCGAGAATACCTGTTTGATGTAGATGGCAATCCGATTCTTGATGAAAAAGGAAAGCAGAAATTCAATGCGGTACCTACGACAGACTGGAATAGACCGGAAGTGCTGGAGCAGTGGAGAGAGGCATGGGCAGATTTGGTAAATGAAGAATTTAGGAAACGTGGAATCAAGGAACAGATTGACCATCGCAGTTATGCGGAACAAGGAATTGATTTGATTCCGCAGGTGCATGAAGGTCCTCATGTACGAAATATGGAAGCTAAGGGAATTGTCACAGAGAAGGGGAATCTGAATCGTTGGATCAAAGAAGTCAATAAGGGAATCCTAACGCTTTCAAAGCAGGTGAAGGATATTCTGTCTAATATTGCAGAGCTTATGCGACTGATTGCAGAAAAAGAAGCGGAAGTGAAACAGCCGGATCTTGCAGACTATATAAATTCTTTCTTTGCAAAGAGAAATGAAACAGCAGATACATTCTCACGAGGCAGGCAGAAGGCAAAAGCAACGAATCTTAAGATGCATGCCACTGTGATCAATTACCTGATGGCCAAGCATATAGCTACCTTGGAGGATTTTAAAAGCTTTCTTTCTGAAAAGCAGAGTGACATTCATGATTTGAATGAATCCATGAAAGTGAAGTCTGCCAGAATGAAGGAACTTAAGGATATGATCCGCTATGGGGAATGGTATCAGGAAGCACAGCCTATTTTAAAGGAGCTTTGTTCAACAAAGAATGCGAAACGAAAGGCGCAGATCAAATCTGAAAATGATGAAGCGCTTCGAAGGTATCACATTGCAAAGCGTATCCTGTTTGAAGAGAAGAAAATTGACAAGGTGGATGTGAGTGAATGGCAATCAGAAGTTGCTTCCCTTCAGGATTCTTATCAGGAAGAATATGATAAGTATAAGGAACTGTCGTGGGAGACGAAGTCGCTTCGTGATATCAATAAGTATATTGATAATGCAATCCGTAGTACACATCCAAGAAGAAAGGAGGAACCGACACGATGAATTTGTTTGAAACCGTAAGAACAAATGTGAAAGCCGTAGATGCGGTGTTGATGGCAGGCTTTCAGCCAAACCGCAGCAAAATGATATGTTGTCCATTTCATAATGATAAGCATCCCAGCATGAAAGTGGACCGGCGATATTTCTGTTTCGGCTGCGGAGCGAAAGGTGATGCCGTTGATTTTGTGGCAAATTATTATGGACTAAGTTTGAAGGAAGCTGCGGAAAAGATTATTTCCGACTTTGGTCTTACTTATAACAATACCGGATATGCGGAAGGTGTGCGAAAACCGATTGCTGCCAAAAGAAGTGAATACCAGATATGGGCAGAGAAGAAGCAAGAATTGTTTGCGCATCTTTCAAGACTGCATGAACAATTGAGAGAAATGAAAATGAAATATGCACCGAAGGACAGAGAGGATTCTGAATGGAGTCCTCTTTTTGTTATGGCAGCAAAGGAGCTTACTTATGTGGAGTATTTATATGATTACTGCATGTTTGAAGCCACCGAGGAAGAATTGAAACGAAAAATTGATGAAATAACGAAGGAGATGGAAAAGATTGAAAAAAGAATGTATGACACCGAATCAGGAATTAGTGGATCAGATGCTGGACAAATCCGAGAAAGGCTGGCCGTATAACACCATTGAAAATGCAAGGGTCATTCTGGAAAATGATGAGCTTTTCAAAGGCAATATCCGAGACAATCTGTTTCGGGACAGAATTGAGTTGTCCGGGCAGATGCCTTGGAGCAGAACATACCTGGATGTGACAGATAAGGATGATATTCATATTCGCCATTATGTAGAAAAATATTATCATTTCCGAAATGATAAGGCACTTCGGGATGCCATGCAGATCGTGGCTACAGAGAATGAGTATCACCCGGTCAGAGAATATTTGCTTTCTCTTAAATGGGACGGTGTGGAGCGAGTGAGGTATGCACTGAAGCATTTTCTGGGAACATCAGGAAGCGACTATGAATATGAATGTTTGAAGCTTTTTATGTTAGGAGCCATCAACAGGATTTTTAAGCCAGGCTGTAAGTTTGAATATATGCTCTGTCTTGTTGGCGGTCAGGGAGCCGGCAAGTCTACCTTTATACGATTCTTGTGCTTGAATGACAGGTGGTTTACCGATGATATCAAGAGATTGGATGATGATAAGGTTTATGAGCATCTGGCGGGACATTGGATTTGCGAGATGGCAGAGATGCTGGCAGTACTGAATACTAAATACAATGAAGCAACCAAAGCTTTTCTTAGCAAGCAATATGATAACTATCGAAAACCCTACGGAACCAGAGCGGAAGATATCCCAAGACAGTGTGTCTTTGCTGGTACTTCTAATGTGGTTAATTTTCTGCCACTGGATCGGAGTGGAAACAGAAGATTCTTACCGATTATGTGTGATGCTTCCAAGGCAGAGGTGCATATTCTGGAGGATGAAGCTACGTCACGAGCGTATATTGAGCAGATGTGGGCGGAAATGATGGCGCTATATGGTGACGGAAAAGTCAGATTAAAGCTACCGCCTGAGATTGAAAAGAACCTGATTGAGTATCAAAGACCATTTATGCAGGAGGATACTTGGACAGGCCTTATTCAGGAATGGTTGGATCATACATCCTGTGATGTAGTCTGTGTACAACAGATATATAATGAAGCCTTAAAAGAAATGGGAAAGCCCAGAAACAGTGAGGCCAGAGAAATCGGACTGATTATGAATGGTACCATTTCCGGATGGGAGCCTTATCCTAATCCAAGAAATATCCCCGGATATGGGAAACAGCGAGGATGGATGCGTGTGGAAACAAACTCCGGAAACAGAGAGGAAACATTTCTCTTTGTAGAGGGAATGCAGTTGGAAATCCCATTTGATAGCTGAAAACACGGGCTTTATCGAAACAGATAGTAATAGGATAACAAAAAATAATAGTTTATGGACTCTGTTGCCGGACTTTGTTTCCGGTGACAGAGAGGATGGAGGATGAAATGAATCAGATTATTTTGAATATGGAAAATAGTATTACCCCGAAAGCGATACCTGTTATTGTTCCCCTGGCGTATCAGGCGATGCTGAATTTACAGGAGAAAATCAATCAGGCAAATGCAGTGTTGATAAAAGCGGGGAGGGGAACTTCTAAAAGGGATGAAGACGGAATCCCGTTATGGCAACGTTATTCGCTGAGTGTACCGGAAGCTGCTAAGTATTTTGGAATCGGAGAGACAAGGCTCTATCAGATTGTCTCAGAGCATCCCGGTGCAGATTTTATTTTGGAAATTGGGAGCCATGTGAAAATCAAAAGAGTCTTGTTTGAAAGATTTTTAGATGCTGCTAGTTATGTCTAATGCTGAAAGCATTGTTCCCGAGAAGTCAATGCATGATACAATTCTGCTATGGAGAAATGGCAAAAATATTAAAAAGTGATGTGTTTTTGGACTGTTCTATGATAGAATCATATCTATCGAGGGCAGTCCTTTTGTTTTAGGAAAGGAGTGTCTATTATGTCAAGTAAAAGAAAGGATAACAAAGGCCGTGTACTACACAACGGCGAGTATCAGCAGTCAAACGGTCGCTATCGTTACAAATATTATGATGGCACCGGAAAGGCAAGATATTTATATAGCTGGAGATTGGATAAAAACGATCGAATGCCGGATGGAAAGAGACAGGGTAAATCACTTCGGGAACAGGAGAAGGAACTGCAAGCTACCCAGTTTGGGCATATTGCTTTAGACGGTGGCAATCTCACGGTACTGGAGTTGGTTCGGCGTTATACCGCAACTAAGATTGGTGTGAGAGAATCTACGAAGGCAGGTTATCAGACAACCATTAACTTTCTGGAGAAGGATCCCTTTGGTCAGAGACGTATCGATACCATCAAGATTTCCGACGCGAAGCTTTGGCTGATTACCCTGCAACAAAGACAGGGAAAAGGCTATAGCACGATCCACACCATCAGAGGGATTTTGAGACCGGCTTTTCGATTGGCTTATGATGATGACCTGATTCGAAGAAATCCCTTTGATTTTGAACTTGCTACGGTTATTGTCAATGACAGCGTGACAAGGGAAGCGATTACTAGGGATCAGGAGCGTAAATATCTTGAATTTGTCAAACAGGATAAGCATTTTAGCAGATATTATGAAGGCATCTTTATTCTGTTCAATACCGGACTGCGAATCTCAGAATTTGTAGGACTTACAACAAAAAATATTGATTTTAAGCATCACAAAATCATCGTTGATCATCAGCTGATCCGCAGTTCCAAAATGCAGTATATGATCGAGGAACCAAAGACAGAAAGCGGTGTACGAGAGATACCAATGTCTGAGGAAGTGGAGGCAGCATTTAGGGCAATTCTTGCAAAGAGAGTAAAGCCAAAGGTAGAACCCATGATTGATGGCTACAGCGGCTTCTTATATCTTGATAAAAACAATATGCCTATGGTGGCTCTCCACTGGGAGAAGTACTTTCAGCACATTCTTCAGAAGTATAACAGCATCTACAAGGTTCAGATGCCGAAAGTAACACCCCATGTATGCAGACATACCTTTTGCTCCAAGATGGCAAAGAGTGGCATGAATCCCAAGAGCCTGCAGTATATCATGGGACACTCGGATATCAGCGTTACACTGAACACTTACACTCATGTAAAATTCGAGGATGCAGAGGCGGAGATGAAGAGGGTTGCAGCAATCTAAACAGCTTGAATACTACAAAAAGTACGGGGGTACAATTGGGTATTTGTACCCCCATTTGTACCCCTTTTCCCTCAAAAATATAGGATTTTATGAGAGATTATGCGATGATACATGAATTTGAAAAAACGCCGCAAAGCCAGTAAAATCAAGGCTTGCGGCGATATGAGAGGTTATAAGAGATTATGATAAAAGTCTTATTCATCTGCCACGGCAGTATTTTCCGAAAACGCTGAAAACCTTGAATTTAGGGTATGTTTTGGACTCTGAGGGAGCAATTTACTAAGAATTTACTAAGAACAGAAAATTAGTAAGAAATCCCTAGCACGAATTTAGAAATGAATATGAAACTTAGGACTTTATTAGTTGTGAAAAACAATTAATAGAGTCCTTTTTATTTTCAAAAAAGGAGGTTCAGAACATGAACAATACAGCGTTAGGCGCAGAGAAAATTATTTTTATTTGCGAAGCACATGAGAAATTCTACTACGAGAAATTAAAAGAAGTAAGGTATCAGGATGTATATCACAAGGCACTTTGCTATTGTCTTGGCATTAGTGATGATACCAGAAGAAATGTAAACCGCATTTATGATTTTAAGACAGGCTGTGTAAATACAGAATGTTTACATGAAGGCTGGCAGACCAGCGGAAGCGTAAAAGTAGTCAGAATGGCGTTTAATCTGTACTGCAATGGTACACCAAGCGTGGACGATTACAAGGACGCAGAGGAGCAGATCAATGAGTGCAGGCAGTATTCAGTGGAAGAATTGTTCTGCTGTGCCTACGCACCGTATTTTTGGCAGGCGATACAAATCCGGTATCCGGAATATGCAACCTATAACCGGAAACTGTATGCCCTGTTTGGAGGAGCAGATTGATGTTAAAAGTTCGATTGATGGGAACAAAGAATGATATTAAATGGTTTGGGAAGATTTTGCAGAGAAATCCCAAGATTGAAGTAACAGAGTTTTCAGATTTATACCCGAACAAGGGTACAAAGAAATTCCACAGGGCTTATGTGGAAGTCAGAAAAAGCAACGTAAAAGAAAATCAGTAGAAAGCAAAGGAGAATTTATCATGTGTAGAGTTATAGCAATCGCAAATCAGAAAGGTGGAGTCGGAAAGACCACCACAACAAGCAACTTAGGAATTGGATTAGCAAAGCAGGGCAAGAGAGTTCTGCTGATAGATGCCGATGCACAGGGCAGTCTTACCGCAAGTTTGGGGTACACAGAGCCGGATGCAATCGAGATCACATTGGCATCTGTCATGGGAAGTCTGATTAAGGACGAGGAAGTTGAGCCGATGGAGGGTATTTTACATCACGAGGAGGGAATAGACCTTATGCCGGGAAATATTGAGCTTTCCGGTCTGGAGATTTCCCTTGTGAATGTCATGAGTCGGGAGCGTATCATGCAGGAGTACATAAGCATGGTGCGGAATTATTACGATTATATTTTAATTGACTGTATGCCCTCACTTGGCATGATTACCATAAATGCCTTTGCCTGTGCCGACAGTATTCTGATACCTGTGCAGGCAGCATATCTGCCTGTTAAAGGTTTACAGCAGCTTATCAAGACCATTGGCAAGGTAAAGCGTCAGATTAACCCGAAACTGGAGATAGAGGGCATTTTATTGACGATGGTTGACAGTAGGACGAATTATGCAAGGGACATCAGCGCCATGCTGAAGGAAGTCTATGGAAGCAGGGTAAAGATATTTACCAACAATATCCCGATTTCGGTAAGGGCGGCGGAGATCTCTGCGGAAGGTGTTAGCATTTATAAGCATGATCCAAAGGGGAAGGTAGCATCAGCCTACAATTCTTTGACAGAGGAGGTGCTTGCGAATGAGCAGTAATACAAAGACAGGAAGCGCATCTAAAATCAAAATGGAGAGTTTTGATGATTTGTTCGGTGGAAGTGGCGCACAGGAAATAGGTGCAGAGCAGATTATCAATGCCCCGTTAGCAGACCTTCATGAGTTCAAAGACCACCCATTTAAGGTATTGGACGATGAAAAGATGGAGGAAACAACGGAGAGTATCAGACTTTACGGGGTACTTGTTCCGGGCATTGCAAGACCGAGAGCTGGCGGCGGCTATGAGCTGATCGCCGGACACCGCAGGAAGCATGGCTCGGAAAGAGCCGGGAAAACGGAAATGCCGATTATTGTCCGCAATTATTCCGATGATGAAGCAACCATTATCATGGTGGATTCCAATATTCAAAGAGAGGACATTTTACCGAGTGAAAAGGCAAAAGCCTATAAGATGAAGTATGAAGCCATGAAGCATCAGGGAAAGAAATCGGGCAAGAATACCCTTGATGAAGTTGGGGAAGCTGCCGGGGAGAATGCGAAAAAGGTACAGCGGTATATCTGGCTTTCAAGGCTGTCCGATGAGCTCCTTGAAATGGTGGATGCCAAGAAATTAGGCTTTTCACAGGGCGTGGACATATCCTTTCTGTCAGAGGAAGCACAGCAGTGGGTAGAGGTCATTATAGAGGAACGGGGCTGCAATGTCAGCACCGTACAATCCGGAAAGCTAAAGGAATATGGAAAAAGCGGAGAACTTACGCTTGCTATGGTGCGGCTGATTCTGACAGAAGAAAAGCCGAAGGAACGCAAGGTTACACTGAAAGCGGACAAGATAGGCAAATATTTTTCAGACAGCTATTCCGATGAGGAGATTGAAAATGTCATCATTTCACTTCTTGATAAATGGAGAGAGGAAGGGGCTGTTTGAGCATGGGATATTTGACAAGCGGAAACGAGATTGTTGACGCAATGGGGTCTATAAATATCTCCGGAAACATTATCCCGGCTATCTGGTATAAAACAATCACAAAGGAGAATGGGAAACCATATCTCCTTGCGATTGTTATTTTGGCGGATATTGTCTATTGGTATCGCCCTTCTGAGGTACGGGATCAGGGAACCGGGCATATTCTTGGATGGAAAAAGAAGTTTTCAGAGGATATTTTAAGACAGAGCTATCAGTATTATGCGGATTTGTTTGGAGAATCTAAGAAAACAGTAAAAACCGCAATGGATAAATTGGAGCAGTTGCAGGTAATCAGGAGAGAGTTCCGGACAGTCAGTTACGGAGACGGACTTGTATGCAATAATGTGATGTATGTGGAACTAAAGCCGGATATGCTTTACCGACTGACATTTCCAGAGGAAATTCCTGCTATGAATGGGGAGAACAATTCATACGCAGATGTGTCCGATGTTAAAATGGGAGGGAGACTCCCTACAAAATCGGATACCCCTATGGAAATTTTGGGAGGGAGGGGTATCCCAAACGGGACACAGGTATCTACAAAATGGGATATAGGTCATGACGAAACGGATAACACCCTCTCTTCGGAACCGGATATAGGTCTATCCCAAAACGGAGAGACAGATTCATATACTACTGCAAATATTACTGACAGAGAATCCTATCATATCAATCAAGCTGACAGTGAAACAGAAAAAACGATTGATGCGATGGAGGATGTCAACGCATACATTGAAATCATCAAGGAGAACATTGAATACGATCACTACATGAAATACAGTGATTGGCAGGACAGGGAGCTTTATGATGAGCTTTTTGAGATTATCTGTGAAGTGGTCTGTGTAAAGCACAAGACGGTAAGGATAGGCGGGGATGATTACCCTTATGAGCTGGTAAAGTCAAAGTTCCTGAAACTGAACAGTTCACACTTGAATTATGTCATTGGCTGCATGAAGAATACCACGACCAAGATTACAAATATCAAGGCGTATATGGTGACAACGCTCTATAATGCACCAAGCACAATCAATCATTATTACCAACAGGAGGTACAGCACGATATGTATGGAGGTGGATGGCATGAAAAGGGTATTGTTTAAGGTCATTGTTCCGGCAGTGATAATTGCGGTATGGATGCTGACCTGTTATCCGGTATGCAATAAAGCAGAAGGCTTTGACTGGTTTTTATATTGGATTATTGCAGGGTGCCCGTTTGGTATCCGCCGGATGTGCCTGTGGCTGATACCGAAGAATTTCGGCATCAGTGGGAGCATAGGTGTTCTTGCTCTGAATTGTATCATAGGCGGTTTAATCGGCGGTGTAGTGCTGATTTTCAAGATAATCGGCATTGCAGGAGAGCTTATCAGTATTGTAACAGGACACTTCTGGACAAAAAGTCCAAAAGTGGAAATATAGAACTTCTGGACATTTTGTCCAAAGGTGGGGCAGTCAGAATATGGCTGCTCTTTTATTGTCAGAAGGAAGGAGCAGAAAGATATATGGAGTCAATGAGAGATGTGGACAGAGTAATGGAACGGGAGGTTAAAAAGGGAAGTACACCCTTAAAATTTGAACATTTAGGCTTTGGAGATTACAGCTACAATGAGATTACATCGAAGGAAAAGCTGTTACAGGTGCTTTCCTATCTGTTGCGGATTGGTGATTATGAGCCATTCGCCGGAAAAACCATAGGGAACAATGTTTACATGGATATGCGAGGAAAAAAAGCTGTTTTTAAGAGAACAAGACTGACCTATATGAGAGAAATAATATATTTGCATCAATTAAGCGGCTGGCAAAGAAGTATAAGCCGGACTATGAGGGGAAGGTGTATCTGGAAACGGTCAGATGTTTCTTTACCATATCTGAGGAAGAATTGGAAAAGTGCCGATACAATTATAAAGGCAAAGATACCTATGCCTTTGTGATGTCTGACAGATATATCATGGCTTTATATACATACTGCCTATCCGCAAGAAAAGCGGTGGCTTTGGAAAATATAGAGATGGAGGGACTTTCAGAAGCGGAGCTTGCTATGGTAAAATTAGAGAGTGTCAGGGATGTATTGTTCCAGGCATTGTTACTTGATGATGTGAAATTTGAAGATGGGAAGATGTATGCGGAGTTATGTAGTATATTAATAATTGAGTAAAGCCGATAATTAAAATCTGAAAGAAGAGAGGAGAAATGAAATGGAAGTAGTAACAGAGATTCTTGAGTCTAATCTAGTTTCGGCGATTATTGCACTAATAGGTGTAATTATTTCACTAAAATGGTCAACTGGTGAAACTACAAAAAGAATGGAACAGGCATTAAAAGTATATGAAAGTGAACTTAATAGAAAGGTATATGTTTCTTCCAAAAGGGCAGATATGGAATTTGAAGTATTTCAGAGTCTTAGTAAAAATTGTGGAGAAATATTACAGCTAATGCAAAGGTTGTATCCAGATAAGTTAAGTACTTTTCAAATAAATTATGCAGAAAAACCAGATTTAAATGAGTTAGCATTAAAAATACGAGATTTAGAAATTGGAATAAATAATAGTAGAGCGTTTATTTCGAGTGAAATAATCTCTTTGTATAGTGAATTATTAAAGAATGCAGAAACTTTTTTTGTAGATGCTGATAAACATAATTTGTGTTGGGATGATAGTAAAGAAGATCATATTAAGAAGACTGAGTTAAGAGATGTAGCATATCAATCAAGAAAAAGCTTTGAACAAAATTGGATTAATGTAAGCGAACAAGTAAAAAAATATTTACGTGGAGCAGAATAAGTTTTTTAAAACTAAACTTAGGGTGGCAATATAAATTCACATACATTAATGAGTTTGTTGATTATATTGTGAATATGTAATGTTATGCTCAAGGGAAGGTGATAAAATATATATGTAAAAATATTTATTACTTGATAGTATGCAAAAAGAAAGAGAGTGAAGTTTGATTGTATAAAGCATATGATAAAGCTGCAATTCAGTCAGTAATTGATGAATATAGATTATCGGATATTCAGTCAGAGTCAGAAGTTCGTTCAAAATTTATTGTTCGGTTATCAGAAGTATTAGGATATTCTTCTCAATTTAGGGGAGAAGAATTTCCAGTATATGGATATGGTGGAAGAGAACCGCTTAGAGCAAAAGATGCGGATTTCATTTTTTTTAATGATAAATCGTTTGGCAGTTACAGAGAGAATACTCAGAAGAATAAGGCATGGGTTAGAGAACATAGCCTTTTGGTTATTGAGGCTAAGAAACCGGGTGAGATGCCAGAAGATTTGGGACAAGCTCAGTTCTATACAATGTGGACAAAGGCAGTAGCATACATTGAAACTGATGGAGAAGATTTTAAAGGATATTTTGTTAATCCTATATCTTCTGATTTAGAGGTAATAACTGCAAAAGTTGATGAATTGCCCAATAAACCTGAAATATGGAACTTTTCTTATGAGAATGTTCTTTCTATAAAACAAAAGGGCTGTAGTATCAAAAGTTTAGATTCAAGGATTATTGTTATGGAGGATAATGCTTGTCAGGTTATTACAGAAGATTCTGAACTTGATATTCCTGAAGAAACACTTTCATATATTAGAAATTGTATGGGAAAAAATGCCGAAGCGTTAACTAATGTCCAGATGGTAAGTCGTTTCTTGAATACAACAGATTCATTGCTTCAAAATGATATGCGTTATGATATACCGCCTTATATGATTGATATTCCTCGACATATCTATAAAGCAAAACTATATGTTGATAATATGATATTTCCTTTGACTATTGGTGAAGTTACAGAGTTTTATTGCAATGATATGACGCGATACTTGTTTGAAAATGAATATATTATTGCTGATGCAATATATAGAAGTAATGAGTTAAGTGATTTTGAAATAGGTTATCATATTTTGGACAAACGAGTATCGGAGAGATTAGATCATTTTGAATTAGTTAGAAAATGTCTTGATGCAGATATTGTTAGGGTTGCAGTTGAGAATGAGTCTGGATTACAAATGATTTTTCCAACTGGACATTCAAGAAAGATGTGGAAGAGTAAACAGCATGTTAAAACAATGTTTGAATTTTGGTTGTCTGGAATGAAAAAGCTAAAGGCTATTGAGGAATATTATGAAATAGAATTTGAATTGCAGATTGTGTCTGAGCCGGACGAATTAGATGCGTTATACGAAGCCATTGATTTCGTGTACGATGGAATGATGCTTCGAGAAAATTGCGAAATAACATTACCAGGTAATTTATTTGAAGAAGATTTTGAAATTGAAGAGCCAGTGTTATTTGAAGAGAATAAGATTATACCTCTTAAAGATAGAGTTATACAAGGTGTTGTGTTCCGACCGTATCGAAGTGCATGGTTGCCAGGCAAGGTAAAATTCGCAGGAAAAAGTGAGAATGATATTGTTCGAATTCCGGGATGCTGTGAATATAGGATAGTTGAAGGATAGGTTTTATGATAATTTTTCGATTGACGAATTTAAGATAAATTAAGAAAACAGCGTAAGGGCAGTTATAGACCGTAAAGGTTTGTAGCTGCCCTTTTTGCGTTTACAGAACTTTTGGACAAAATGTCCAGAAGTGGAAAGGAGAGCTTATGAAGTATTTACTGCACAGGCTGTATGTTCCACCTTAACGGAATTACAGCTACAAAAAATCAAGGAGGAAAACCATGCAGGAGGAAGTTACACAGAAAACGATTGCCCTTGTTTTCAAGTCCTCAAGGCTGACCGCCGATGTACTGAAAAAAGCCATGAAGATGTATCTGGAACACCGGAAAGCCGGGAAACAGGCAACGCATGGAAAAATGTCAGTGAAAAAGCTGGTCGGTCAGGGTATGGGAGCTTCGAGTATTGAGGTTACGGATAACAACATCAAGTCCTTTGAGCGGGTGGCAAGGAAATATAATGTTGACTTTGCTGTGAAAAAGGATAAGACGGTGGAACCGCCGAAGTATATGATATTTTTCAAGGGCAAGGATGCCGATGTGATCACACAGGCATTTAAGGAATTTGTGAAAGTTAATGAGAAGAAGCGTGGCAGAGTATCCGTAAAGGAGAAGCTGGCAGAGTTCAGGGAGCTGCTTAGAAAGGACAAGAACAGGGAAAGAGCAAGGGAACACCAAAAAGACAGGGGGCAGTCGTTATGAGTAAGATTATAGACGGTATTGCCAAAGACTTAAAATCCATTCCCGAAACGCTGAAGGCTAAGACCGGAAGCGTGGATAAAAAGAAGCTCATTCTTATGAATCTCCCGTATATTCTTGCAGGGTATTTTTGTGACAAGATAGCGTGGCTATGGCGTGTATCGCCGGGGAGTGATGCTTCCGATAAGATGATGGCAGCCATGAACGGGCTGAATGATTTGTTTTCCAATCCATTTCCGAGCTTTTTTCCGAAAGATTTGCTGATCGGTATTGTGGGCGGCGTTGCGCTCCGTCTTGTGGTGTACTTTAAAGCCAAGAATGCCAAGAAATTTAGGCAGGGTGTAGAGTACGGTTCCGCAAGGTGGGGAAATGCAAAGGATATAGAGCCTTATGTCGATCCGGTCTTTGAGAACAATGTCATACTGACAGAAACGGAAAGGCTGATGATGTCGGGCAGACCAAAGCAGCCGAAGTATGCAAGAAATAAAAACATTCTTGTTATCGGCGGTTCCGGTTCCGGCAAGACTCGCTTTTTTGTGAAACCCAACCTGATGCAGATGCACAGCTCCTACGTTGTCACTGATCCGAAGGGTTAGATTTTAAGAATACAGAGAAAATAGGTCATTAAAAAATGAAGTGTTTTCTGTGTGTTCTTATTTTTAGCATTATGAAAGGAGCTGAGAAAATGGCTAAAGATAACAGAATAACAGCACTTTATGAGCGTCTGTCTCGTGATGATGAGATTCAAGGAGAATCGAACTCCATAACAAATCAGAAACAATATCTTGAAGATTATGCGGTACAAAATGGTTTCGAGAATATCCGACATTTCAGTGATGATGGATATTCAGGAACAAATTTCAACAGACCGGCTTTCAATGCACTTTTGGCAGAGATTGAAGCCGGAAGAGTTGGAACAGTGATTGTCAAGGATATGTCACGATTTGGCAGAAACTATCTGCAAGTAGGTTTTTATACTGAAATGATGTTTCCAAAGAAAGGTGTCCGTTTTATCGCAGTTAATAACGGAGTTGACAGTGCCAATCCGACAGATAATGATTTTACACCATTCCTGAATATTATGAATGAATGGTATGCAAAAGACACCAGTAAGAAGATTAAGGCGGTATTTAAGGCTAGAATGAGAGACGGAAAACGTGTCAGCGGTGCTGTGCCTTATGGGTATTACAGAAAGCCTGAGGATAAGCAGACTTTGTATGTTGATGAAGTATCCGCTTCGGTTGTCAGACGCATTTTTCAGTTTGCTTGCGAAGGAATGGGAGCAACTGCAATAGCAGATACCTTGTCAGCGGATAAAGTGCTTATTCCGTCAGCTTATGCGAGACAGAATCATCCTGAGGATTGCCAGTGTACGAGATACCATGATGCTTATACATGGAATGCAACAACAGTCGGCTATATTCTGAGCAGACGTGAGTATTTGGGGCATACAATTCTTGGAAAGACAACGAAAGACAGTTTCAAGACGAAGCGAAAGAGAGTTGTGAATGAGGACGAGCTGCTTATTTTCTATAATACTCATGAAGCTATCATAGATCAGGAAACTTATGATAAGGCACAGAAAATGAGGAAACGAGTTTCACCTAGACGAAACAGTGAAAAGCCTACGCATAGGCTGTCAGGACTCCTTTATTGTGCGGATTGTGGAAGCAGACTGGCATATATCAATTCACAGTCGAAAGACGGAAAGACCTATGACAGTAATCAGGCATTCCGTTGTAGCCGGTATCACAATAAATATCATTCATGTACCGGTCATTATATTAAGGCAAGTACTGTAGAAATGCTGATTTATCAGGCAACTAAGAGAGTGTCACAGTATGTCCTGAATGATGAAAAGGAATTTGTGGAACAGTTGAAGGCACAGTATGAAATACAGTGTGAAAAGGACAATACCAATGATAAAAAGGAGCTATTGGAAGCTAAGCGTCGCATGATGGATTTAGATGATCTGATAAAGGGATTATATGAGAATTTCACTTTAGGACGATTGCCGGAGAGACAGTTTAACCGTCTTATGACAGAATATGACACCGAACAAAGCAACCTAGAGCAGAGAATTTCGGAGCTTGAAACTGCGACAGAGCGTATATCCACTAAAACAGTGCAGATTGACAGATTTGTGCGACTGGTTAAGAAGTACAAAGATTTTGAGGAACTGACAACACCTATGCTTAATGATTTCATTGAAAAAGTTGTTATTCATGAAGCAGAGGGTGGCAGAACAAAAGACCGTACTCAGCAAGTGGATATTTATTTCAATTTCATTGGAAATTTCGTTCTTCCACTCAGTGAGGATGAAGTGGAAGCCTTGCAGTCAGAGGAAGCACGCAGAGCGGAAGAGATTGCTGAAAGAAAGAGAAAATCTTCTAAGAAATCTACGCAGAAAAGAAATCAGAAGCGTGCAGAAATCAAGGCAAAAGCAGAAGCTGGAGATCCTGAAGCTATGGCAGAGTATGAAGCAATTCTTGAAAAGGGCAGACAGAACAATCGTAAGCAAGCAGAAAGAATGCGTAAATTGAGAATGGCTGACCCTGAATATCGAGCAAAGATGGAAGATAAAGAACGCTTGGCTTTGGAAAGGGAAAAGAAGCGTCAGGAGCGTGCTACAAGGAAGAAAAAGATTGCTTTGGCAGAATTAAAGGAGCAGGCAGAAAAAGGCAATCAGGAAGCCGTCAGAGAGCTTGAGGAGCGTAGAGCTATTGCAAGGGAACGTTCAAGGAAATCAGCAGAAAGGCGTAAGCAGAGAGCAGAAAATGACCCTGAATATGCGAAATATTTAGAAGAGAAAAATGCGGAATACAACAGACGGCATACTGCAAGTAGAAAGGAGCAGTTGGAAGCTTTGAAGGCAAAAGCAGAAGCCGGAGATCAGGAAGCACAGAGCCAGCTTGCAGAGCGTAAACAGTATCAGGTAAGAGCTACAGTAAAGAGTTACCGAAAAATGCGTGACGATGCATTAAACGGAGATCCTATCGCAAAAGAGAGATATGAAAAAACACTGGCTAGGAGACGTGAAGCGTATCATACAAAGAAAAGTGAACAGACAGCTTAAGAGTAAGCATAATATCACAATATAATAGTTGCAGAATTGATGAGAATAAGCGGGAGCGATGCAATTATTGTAATGGACAATGAAGTATGGTATTGTATAGATGGTTTACCAAATCGTTGTTTGGCGATTTGGTAAATCCCAATAAATTAATTTTATAGGGAACAGAAAATTTGAATTTGACGAGGTGATTATGATATTTGATTTTTACCCTTGGAAGATAGATGCTAATATTGAGAAAACAAAAAAATTTTATCAAGGTAATGACTATTCTTCTAATAAAGAGTGGAATAAAATGTTTGTGGATATATTAAATCCAATGCAAAGAGAATTCTTTGACAATTTGGGAATTGATTTGATGAAAATTGAAGTTCGAAAGAATGAGTTTGAAGATAACGAAGAAGTTCCATTTATTTATACAATAAATTTTCTTCTATGTGGAAAATTTCTAAGTATGACAAAATATCAACTGGATATGTATGCTGACGAAGAAATATTTGGACAGAATGTTGTTTTGGATTCTATTGAGTGCATAGAAGCTGATAGACTAATAACTTATGATGGATTAGGCTTAGAGGGTACTGGAATGAGGTTTAGGCATCCTGCATCATACTTTGAAGAAAGTCCGTTTCAAGAATGGAATTGTGGTTTTATAAATGGCACATTAATAGTAAGAGGTAGATAAACTTGAATATGGCGAACAGATGGATTACTTGAATTGGGTGGAGGTTTTTATGAGTGATTTCAGTATAAGAGAGATGGATTCAACAAAAGCATTTGATGGCATTGCTTCTGTTTATGTTAAAGGCAGACCAACTTATGCAGAAAAGTTTGTCGATGATTTGTATAATAAATTAGGGATAACAACAGAGTCTATAGTAGCAGATATTGGTTCGGGAACAGGTAAGTTTGCAGAACAAATCATTAAAAAAGGTTCTTTTGTATATTGTGTTGAGCCAAATGATGATATGCGAAATCAATCCATCAAAGTATTAGATAAATATAGTAATAAACAGTGTATAGCAGGCGGTGCAGAAAATACGGGTTTAAAAGAGCACTCTGTTGATTACATAACAACAGCACAGGCTTTTCATTGGTTTAATGTTAAATTATTTAAAAATGAGTGTATTAGAATACTTAAACCAAACGGAAAAGTTTTCCTTATATGGAATTTAAGAGATAACAGTTCTGAAATGACTCAAAGATGTTTTGTTATATATAAAAAATATTGTCCCAAATTTAAAGGGTTTGGGGGAGGAATACAAAAAGATGATATTAGAATAAAGGAGTTTTTTGCTGGTAAGTACGAATATTTAGAATATGAAAATCCGCTGTTTTATGACAAAGAGACATTTATTAGTAGAAGTTTATCTGGTTCATATTCATTAAAATCAAACGATGAAGGATTTGATGAATATGTTACAGAGTTAAGAGAATTGTTTGATGAGTATGCTGTTGATGGTATTATTTCCATGCCAAATAAAACTGTAGTATATATGGGTACAATCAAAGAATAATTTTTTAGACAGTAAATTTCAGGTTGTCGGATTGTAAAGGCAGAGCCTTACGCAAGGTGCAGGAGAAAGACTCCGCTCGGGTTAAGGGCGAAGCGCCTTAGCAGGTCAAGGGTGCAACCATTGCCCAGTTAGTGGCGTTTCGCCACTAAGTACTGGGTATTACTTGTAGCAGAGCTTCACAAGATTAAGCAACTTCGTTGCAATTCCCTTCGGGAAAATAATTAAATATTGTTGCTATTAACAGACTGAGTAGAGAAATTTACTTGGTCTTTTTTTGTAGAAAAGAAAGGAAAGATATGAATGAAAGCAACTAGACATAATGGAAGATCAGGTAAGCATGGGACTTACGATGCAAAGCATAATGACCGCAGATTTGATGTGGAGAATAGTGAGCATATTGACGCAGAGAGGACGAAATTCAATGTCTATTGGGACTGCTATCAGGGGTACAGTCTGCCGAATGATGAGAACGAAAGGGCAAGGTTTACTTTTTCGGAAGTGGAGAAAGCCTACTATGTTGAGAATTATTCAGATCATGTGGACGGTCAGAATGAAAGAAATCGAAAGGCAAGGCACTATGACCGTGTAAAAACGATTGATGGTATTCTTGAAAATAATAAAACGTGTCCGGAAGAAACTTTATTACAGCTTGGAAACATTGACGGAACAGTTTCAGCCGATGTGCTTGCTCAGATTAGCGCAGAATACTTTGAGGAATTTAATAAGAGATATGGTTCTCATGTACATATTTTGGACTGGGCTTTACACCTTGATGAAGCTACTCCGCATATCCATGAAAGGCACGTTTTTGACGCATTGAACCAGTATGGAGAATTATGTCCCCAACAAGATAAGGCATTGGAAGAATTAGGGTTTGAACTTCCGAAGCCGAATGAGAAAAAGGGAAAGTACAACAATCGGAAGATGGTCTTTGATGATGAGTGCAGAAAGCTGTTCATTAGCATATGTCAGAAGCATGGATTGAATATTGATGTTGAACCGGTCTATGGTGGTGCAAGTTATCTGGAGAAGCAGGATTTTATTATCATGAACCAGCAGAAACGTATTGACGAGAAGCAAGCCATCTTAGACGGGCTTATGATGAAGATAGAGGACGTAAACGCAGTTGTTGAGGAAGCGGTTGACCTTGCCTATGAAAAGGCTTGTGAGGTGGTCACAGAGCGTGTGAAAGAGGAAACTGTGAAGCATGATGTTGATGTAGTAAAAGATTATGGAGAATTGTTACAGAAACAGCCGAAGGAAAAACTCAGCGACAGTTCTAAGTCGGTAGCTTCCAAAGTTGTAAATGCGATTGTTTCCCGACTGGAGAAAGCGTCTCAGGTTCTTCTTGGCAATATTATTTCTGCCCTGAATGAGCCGAAGAATAAGACTAAGGCAAAGGAGCAGATCAAGGAGCACGCAAGGGTATCTATTCAGGAAAAATTGAAAGCCATGCAGAAGCAAATTAGGGAAGATGAGCAGAAACGAGACGTGCCTATCAGAAAAAAGAATATGGAACTTTAAGGAGCATTTGTTATCCATGACTGGAGAGACAGATGCTTTTTTATTGTCCGGAAAGGATATTATGGGAGTATTTGATGAAGTAAAGGAACGAGTGACCGCAAGGGCGGTTATGGAGCGAGCCGGTATTGTTTTCAATCGGGGTAATATGTGCAAGTGTCCGTTTCATCAGGATAAGACAGCGAGCATGAAAGTAAAGCCGATGGATAAAAAATATTTTTGCTTTGGTTGCGGAGAAAAGGGAGATGCAATTGATTTTGTTGCTAAGTATTATAACCTTTCTCCCAAAGATGCAGCTATGCAGATTGCTGATGAATTTGGAATAGCTTATGACAGTTCGGTGCGGTCTCCACCAAAGCCGGTCAGGAGAGAAAAATCTCCAATGCAGATACTGGAAGAAGCTAAAACAAAGACCTATCGTGTGTTATCTGATTATTTTCATTTGTTAAAAGAATGGGAGAGAGACTTCAAACCGAAAAGCATGGATGAAATTGATGCAAGGTATGAGGAAGCGGTGCAGAATCTGCCTAAGGTGGAATATCAGCTTGATACTTTGCTATGGGGATTAGAGGAAGAAAAAGAAATGCTGGTAAAAGATTTGGGAAAGGGGGTGGCAGATATTGAACGAAAAGTTAGTGAGTATCGCAGAAATCAGAGAACAGTTAATCACAACAGACAAAGGAGCTGTGAAGCAGTGCATTAGGAATGTTGTTACAGTATTGCAGAATGATCCGAAGTTCAAGGGTGTTATTCGTTACAACATGATGACAGATCGGAACGACATTGTAAAAGACTTAGGGTGGTATCGGGAAAGCCCTGTGCTGACTGATTCTGACATAGACCATATCATGCTGTATCTTGAAGAGAATTACAGTCTGACCACGGAGAAAAAGATAAAATCGGCAATCAATGTGGTCGCTATGGAAAACAAGTATCACCCGATTCAGGAAAAACTCAATTCCTTAGTATGGGACAAAAAAGAGCGTATCAAAGATGTGCTGTATCACTTTCTTGGAGCAGATAGGAATGTCTATACCTATGAAGCCATGAAAGTTCTTCTGTTGGGGGCAATTTCGAGAGTGTTTCGCCCAGGGACGAAGTTTGAGTATATGCTGATACTGGTGGGTGGTCAGGGAGCCGGAAAGTCCACATTTTTCAGGTTCCTTGCCATGAATGATTCATGGTTTACTGATGATCTGAAAAAACTTGATGATGAAAATGTGTTCCGTAAAATGCAGGGACATCTAATCATAGAACTGTCGGAAATGATAGCGACTGCCAGTGCCAGGAGCATTGAGGATATTAAGTCTTTTATCAGCCGGCAGAGTGATATTTATAAAGTACCTTATGAGACACAGCCAAAGGACAGACCGAGACAGTGCGTGTTTGGCGGTACTTCCAACGCTATGGATACGCTTCCGCTTGATCGTACCGGTAACAGACGATTTATGCCGGTCATGGTCTATCCTGAGAGAGCAGAGTGCCATATTCTTGATAATGAAGCAAGTTCAAGGGAATATATCGAGCAGGTGTGGGCGGAAGCTATGGAGATATTCAGATCAGGAGAGTTCAGGCTGATGCTTGGCAAGGAATCAGCGGAATACCTGAAAGATTATCAGAAGCAGTTTATGCCGGAAGATGCTGATGCCGGAATGATTCTTGCCTTTCTTGATGATTTCAAGGGGGACAGGGTTTGTTCCAGACTGTTGTGGAAAGAAGCACTTCACAGAGACTACGAACCTAAGAGGATTGAGCTAAAGCAGATTTGCGATATTATGAACAATTCTGTGACCGACTGGGTTATGAGCGATGGGGCAATGCATTTCGGAGATTATGGCAAGCAACGAGGTTGGGTGCGTGTTGGCTCGTCTCAGGAAATCCCCGACAAAGCGGATAGCGATGGTTTTATGGAAATACCGAAACAGTTGGAATTGGAGATACCATTTAAGTAACAAAATTGATGAAGTTACCTTGTTGTTACTTATGTTGTTACCTAGTGGAAGCATTGATTTTACTGGGTTTTCTATGAAAGGTAACAAAAGTAACAAGAAAATAGAAAAATAAATAAAATACGGGTAGCAAGTATAGGTAGCGGTGATTTGAGAAGTCTTTTCGGTCATGTTACCTTTTTTGTTACCCTTTTCCTTGTGGGGGAATTTGGGAAAGGAGCGGAGCGAATGCAAGAAGAGAAAACGGTGGAAAACAAAGCAAATTATATAGATGGCGGTAATTTTAAGACGAGAATCGGCAATACTACTTACCTTGTCGGGGTGTTCTTCAACAATGCGAAAAAGGTAACAGTAGAGGACAGAATGAAGAATTTAATACGTCAGGAAGTGGTTGCCGGCAATTTCTAAGCCAGTCCATCATTAAAACGAACATTTTTTATAGTGAATTATCATTCTCTGTATTGACAAAACGCTTCCGAAAGGAACGGTACTGGTTGAGTGCGGAAAAATGCTAAAGAAGGGCAAGTACAAGATAAAAGTTTTGAATACCATAAACTTTGCTAAATCCATGCATTACAATCCTTTCGCCTATATTCGAAGCGAAAAGGATATTTTGAAACTCGTAAACACGATTATAGTCAACACCAAAGGAGAGGGACAGCAATCCGGTGAGGACTTCTGGGTAAAGGCTGAAAAGCTCTATTATACAGCACTGATCGCTTATATCTGGTATGAAGCTCCGGAAGAGGAGCAGAATTTCGCAATGCTGATCGATATGATTGATGCCAGCGAAGCCAGAGAGGACGATGAGAATTTCAAAAATGCCGTGGACTTATTGTTTGAGGAACTGGAAGCCGATAAGCCAAATCATTTTGCAGTAAGACAGTACAAGAAGTACAAACTTGCAGCAGGTGTTATAACCTATAAGCGTCTTCTTATGATGTTTATAGGTTAGAATATCTGCTAGCAGATAGAAATAGCCATTTTAACGTAGGGAATGAGGAGATGTACTCATTCTTTTTTTGTTGAGAAGGCAGAAAGGAGTTTGGATGAAACCAAATAATAATTTGACAGTAGCACTTTATGAAAGACTATCTCATGATGATGAGCAACAAGGGGAATCATTCAGTATTTCCAACCAGAAACTATTGTTGGAAACCTATGCAAGAGAGCATGGAATGAATAACTACAAGCATTTCTTTGATGATGGTATTTCGGGAACAAGATTTGACCGCCCTGGCTTTATGGCAATGATGAATGGAATCAAAGATGGAGAGATTGGAACTGTCATTGTGAAGGATATGAGCCGACTTGGAAGAGATTATCTGATGGTTGGTCAGATTCAGGAAATGCTTAGACAGAAAAATGTCCGATTGATTGCTATCAATGATAACCACGATAGTATTCATGGGGATGATGATTTATTGCCATTCAAAAATATCATGAATGAATGGTATGCCAAAGATACAAGCAAGAAGATTCGTTCCACATTTCAAGCCAAAGGAAAAGCAGGAAAACATGTTGCCAGTTCCCCAGTTTATGGATATATCAAAAATCCAGAGAACAAAGAGGAATGGATTGTTGACCAAGAAGCTGCTGAGGTAGTAAAGAGAATTTATCGCAGGACAGTTGAGGGTGCAGGACCTTATCAGATAGCAAGAGAACTTGAAGCTGATAAGATTGATATTCCTGCCGTCCATCTTCAAAAATTAGGTTTTGGATTACATCAGAAAGTCAAATTTGATGAACCTTATCATTGGTGGGGTTCAACAGTGACACACCTTCTTGATAAAAGAGAATATCTTGGTCACACAGTTAATTTTAAGACTAGAAAGCACTTCAAGGACAAGAAAAGTCATTATGTGGATGAAAGTGAGTGGTTGATATTTGAGAACACTCATGAGCCGATAATTGACGAGGAAACTTGGAATATCGTTCATAGAATTCGTGGTAACTGTAAAAGATACCCGAACGGATGGGGTGAAGTCAATCCACTTACTGGGATTGTTGTATGTGCCGATTGTGGCAGACCAATGCATCAACATAGGACGAGCAATGGAAAAAGGGAGTGCAACTATGTATGTGCGAACTACTCAAAGTCACCAGTTGGAACTGTTTGCCCTACTGGTCATAGGGTAAAAGGCGAAGCAGTTCTTGAACTTGTAAAACAGACCCTTAGAGATATTCGAGCATACGTAGACATTGACGAAGAAGGTTTTTTGAAAGAAATGGAGAAGGGTGTAGAGGATGAACATAGGGATGAAATCATCCTTGCCCAGAGAAAGATAGATAGTAATAACAAGCGGTTAGGTGAGATTGAAAGCCTATTTTGCAGAATGTATGAGGATAACATACTGGGAAAACTTCCAGACAGCAGATACGAAGCACTTTCAAAACAATATGACGCCGAGCAGGAAAGGTTAAGGCACGAAATCTGCGAAATCGAGAAGACACTTGCAGGATTCCATACAGAAACAAAAGACGGAAAGAAATTTCTAAACATCATCAAAAAATATGATAATTTTGATGAACTGACACCTTATATGCTGAATGAACTGGTTGAAAAGATTGCAGTTCATGAGAGGGATAGAAAGGGAAGCAGAGATACAACACAGAAGATTGATATTTATTTCAGCTTTATTGGTTGTTATCTGCCACCACAAGAAGAACCCGATCCAGAGGAGCAGGCAAGACTTGCAGAGGAACTTGCAAAGAGGGAAGAATGGAAAGACAAGTGCCACCAACGTTATCTGAAATACCGTAAAAGTGGCAAATATAAAGCCTATGAGAAGAGTTATGAAGGACGTCGAAGGGCACTAATGGCAGAGAAAAAAGCAAATAATCCCAATCCTTATGGTATCAGTATTGCGGAATACCGAGAGCAGATTGGAGAACCAAAAGTTGCAAAATAAACCATTCGTTAATTATTGTGCAACTAAATTATAAGAAAGTAGAGTGAAGGAAATTATCACATAACAGAATACAGACTTGATTCATTCGGTATTTATCGGATGAACTAAACAAGAAAAGACATCAGAGAGAGTCATTTGAACAAGTGATTTTCTTTGATGTCTTTTTGCGTAGAAATGATTGGTCAGTACTGTAAAAAGTACAGCCGATTTTGTTTTCTTCCTTTCCTGCCTTCCCTTTTCTTCTCTTTCTTCCTTCTTCCCCCTTAGAAAGAAAAGCAGAAAAAGAAAAAGAAAGAACCAAAGAAAAATAAAAAGAATAAAAGAAAGATATACCTCTATTAACTAACTATCATATCTTATCCCATCCATCCTATCCATCATTCGGGTTTACGAACCCACGAAAGGAGCTAGAAATGCGGGAAAATCTAATAAAAACAATACTTGGTTTTTATGACCAGAATGGAGAATTTCAGAAGAATGACAGATACTCAGACAGATACCAGAGTGTTTATACAAAATCAGATGATAACTCACATTGGTTAGTGGCAATTCCACACGATAACAATCGTCTTGAAATACACCAGACAGATGAACATGGAGTGATTATTACCAGAGATACCTATGAGAGCAAAGGCAATACAGTATCGTGCTTAAGCGTTGAGAGATTGCAGGAAGATAGCAGGAGAATGGTTGGTTTTTCAGCTGATGAAATAAATCTGATTTATCAGTTTGGAGAAAACGGAAAAACGGGAACGCTTGCAATGCTGAATGAACTGTCGCCTAGAATCAAAGATACAGATACAAGCAGAACTGTTAGCCTGACAATAGACAAGCTATCTTCTCTATCGCCAGAAGTATGTTCTATGCTGATTTCATCCGTTAAGTGTCGTAAGGTTTATGAGCGTGACCATTCCATCAGAGAAAGACTTGCCAAAGCAAAGGAACAAACAAAGCAATCGAGAACTAATGAACAGAAAATCAATAGAGAACACAATGTGAAAAGAGGTGGACAGATACGATGAATCTTACTAAGTATGAGCAGGAAACAATTATTAATTTCAATGCAGGAGAAAAAAATGCTACAGTTTTTACTTTAGATTCTACTGTTATGAGGCAATTAGATTCATTAGTTAATGAATATCCAGATACTTTCCGTTGCATAAAGGAAACAGATATTTCAAAGACCTATGAAATGGCAAAAACATCCATTACTTATCGTAAGCCTAGAAAGCTATCTGATGAACAAAGAGAGCAGGCAAGACAACGAATGAAGAAAATCAATCATCAGTAAAAATGCTGATATTGAATGAATTTTTATACAAATTTGTGTTATTCTGTGATATAGTTAAGGTCAGAAAAAATTTGGAATTTTTGAATTTGACAAATTTGAAGTTGGAGATGTGTAAGGATGATTGAGATATGTTCAAATTGTGGGAATTACGAATGGGACAAAGAAATAATTGAAAATAAACTTCGTTGCCCGAAATGCGGTGCGGAATGGGAGTTTAAATCCTTGCCGTTACTTATTCTGACAGGGTGCAGCGGAGTAGGCAAAACTACTACGGCGATTGAGATTATGAGGAGAAAAGTTGATTTTGTAGTATTGGATGCTGATATTTTCACAGGCTTTATAAACTGGGATGATGAGGAATCCTGTAATAAATGGGTTGAAATTATTGCTAATATTTCAAAGGATATTATACAGTCAGGGACACTGGTTTTGTGGACGATGGCGGGATGCCTTGACCGTTTTCCGAAAGTATACAACAGTCGGTATTTTAGTGAGATTATTTGTTTGGCGTTAGTTACGGATGAAGATTCTTTGAGACAACGTATGCAAGAGGGCAGAGGAATAACGGACGAGAACTGGATTAATAGTTCATGCGATTATAATCGTTATTTTATGGAACATACTCAGGTGGGGGATACCAAGTACGAGTTGCTGGATATATCAATGAAATCGCCCAAAGAAGTGGCTGATGATGTGATAAATTGGGTGCATGGAAAGGTTTTTGTGTAAAAACGAAATCAAGAGTTTGGACGAAAGCGATAGGTTAAGCAGATAATGGAATATTTATATTGTAAAGATGATAATTTTCAGGATTTTGCAAGTGGTCGGGTTCTTTATGGAGGAAAAGGAATACCGAATTTCCCGATTCGATTGTTGCTTGAAATTTACGGTCGGGCACTGGAGCGTTCGAATAAAAAAGAGGATTTAGTCATATATGACCCTTGTTGTGGGGGAGGCTATTCCCTTACAATTCTTGGATATTTTCAAAATAAGTATATCAGAAAAATATATGGTAGTGATATTGATGAAGATATGGTAGCTCATGCAAAGAAAAATATATCCTTACTTACTGATGTTGCTTTGAAAAAGAGAAAAGCAGAGATAGAGGAACTTTACAATTCTTATGGTAAGGAATCTCATAAGGAGGCATTAGATAGTTGCGATAAATTAAGCATTATGCTGGGGAATGATATATCGACAGAGATTTTCCAAGCGGATTGTACGATGCCTTTGCCGGAAATATTGCCTGATATAATTATTACGGATGTTCCATACGGAAATTTGGTGGAATGGGAACAAGGTAAGAATTCCATGGATGCTATGTTGGAACAGTTATGGAGAATTTCGCATGAAAATACAATTTTAGCTGTATGCATGGATAAAAAGCAGAAAATCAATTGTGAGAAATGGGAAAGGCTAGAAAAGCAAAACATTGGGAAACGAAAATTTGAAATTTACAAAAAGTAAGAATTTTGAAAAGCATGACTATGTAAATGAGGCAATGGAAACTTTGAAGTTGATGGAGAGATAAGTATATGGCTATTTTTAACGTAAATCTTAATATTCACTATTCTGCACCACAAGAAGTATGGGATAAAATAGAAAAATGCTATGCTGAGATGCCATATTGGAAAGGTTTTGTTAATGGATGTCCACAATGGCATGAGGAACCTAACAAACTTATAGAAGGCTCAGTTGAACCAAGCGGATTACAATTATATGCTGAAATGCCACAGGAAGAATGGAGTGAATGGTTACAACTTTTCAGAACCCGATTGACGAAGACGTTGGGTTATTCTATTGGAGAACCAGAAGATGGATATGAGTTTAAATTTTGGGAGTGATTATTAGCACGCCAAATTTGAATTTTTGAGGCTAATGGAGGATTGAAAAATGAAATGTGAAAATCTTGAACAGGTAAGAGAAAATA
>NZ_JADYUI010000001.1 GCF_021531695.1 Roseburia hominis
TCGCTATTTTGTTAGCTGAAATATTGAATTTTCGAGGTACGAATCCCATTTTAGGTATGGGAAGTCTTAGTAATATAATAAAACGGACGCGGTGCAAAACGTCCAATCAAACGCTGCCCTTCTTTTATCTCAGTAAAAGTATGCACGAACGCATCTATTTCCCCTTGATCTAATGCCTGCTGCAACTGCTCCGTCGATTCATAATAATGAATCTGCGGATCTTTTATTCCATGATCCGATAAATATTCCAAAAATTCATCTTTTCGGACATAATTCTCCACCATACCGAATGTAATGCCCTGCATGGCTTCAAAATCCTCATATGCAATCGTTTTCTCCGGATTCGTAGCAATGACTCCAAATGTATACCCACTCGCAAGATCTGCATACTGATAATTCTCCGCACGTTCTTTTGAATACTGTGCAGAACCAACCAAATCCACCTTTTTCTCTGAAAGAAGATTTAATGCCTCCTCCCAACTTGCACATTCCACATACTCCACATTCCAGTCCGTATACTCACAAATTGCATTCAGATATTCGACATCCATACCCCCATAGCTTCCGTCCGCTTCCAGAACATGATATCCATCCATAGGAAAAAGGCAACTTTCACCAGCCGTTTTTCGGCTGCATAAAAATCGCCTTCAAAAAATGCAAAAAGAAAACACAGTATCCCAAAAAAGATACCAAACATTCGGACTATATTCCATTTTCTATTATGATTATACTTAGATTTGATAAAAATCACTCCCCCGCAATTATTTTCACACCTATAGTATATAATAACTCTTTTTCAGAAAATAGTCTACTTTTTTGATTCTTGTAAATAAAAATTATTCATACAACATTTTTCGTTCGTATATTCCAAGAAAGAAAATCCATTCCGTGACACCTTATCCTTCCTTGATTTCCGGATACTTCCACTCATTATTTAAAAGCTGTTTCGTTGGTAAATAAAATCGTAGCACAATTAATGATGGCTGTCCTCCATTTGGAAGCCAGTTTCTTACCATTTCTCCCTCTGGTCTCTCCTTTTGAATCAAAATATCAAAAGAACCATCTTCGTTGTATACAAGATCACTTCTATCATTTAGTCCGAAACGATTCATTTCATTCGGAATAGCGAACTTATCGAGTCCATAAATAGAAATAGACCAAAATCCGCCCTCAGTCATCCGAACCGGAGGTTTTTCAAAGAAATGAACGATTGTATCCTTCCCGGTTTTCAACAAATGACTTGGATAAATTGCCATCTCAACCGGATTAGCTCCTGCTCCTCCCCATGCAATATTCGCCCTAAATATATAGTTCTTCTTAAAATCGGCAATCGAGGAATCTGATAACATCCAATCTCCAACCAGAGATCCATAACGACTATTTTCAAATTCTTCCAGCATTCTTTCATGAAACGCTGCTGCTTCATTTTGAACCGCTTTGGGCAGATTTTCCAACAAAAATGTCTTTCCCGATCCAATTCCATATTCTGCAACACTTTCTAATAACTCTCTATCATAATTTTTCCCCGGATTTGCCTGGATATTTTTATTAAAAATGGCAAATACCTCTTCTGTCGAAAGCTGATTTATCTTTTCGAATGGAACAAAATCATTCTCCGGCTGATAAATTCCATCCGGCTGTACATAAGCCTTTTTCCGGCTGGAAAGCGGACGTACTTCATATCCCTCCTGAATTTTTTTAATATTTTTGTAATCCGCATTATCAGTTGTTTTAGATAAAATTCTGATAAATCCCCACAAGTCATTCGTTGGGGAATGAATCACATAGACGTCCTCCGGTAATTCCCCTTTATAATCCGGTCCTACCAGTACTGCCTCGACTTCTTCATTTCCGCCAACAAAACCTGTTCCTAAAATATCAATATAATCACCATAGGCATCAATGAATTCAAATGAATTATATCTGTCAGACGCTGGTTTTTTCACATAAATTGGTTCTTTTCGCAAGTCAAAATAGATATGGGAATATACTGTGTCCATATTAAGCATTACAATATATTTTGCTTCTCCATCTGCCAAACCTTCTGCATGTATATACTGATTTACCGGTGCCTTTGTTGAAGTTGCCTTTACTGTATTCGTTGAGGATATTCTTTGTAAATGATACATTACCAGTGGTATCGCATACACATATGCCTGATATAATTTTTCAACTATATTCTCTTCCATTGTTATCTTCCTTCCTGTTTGTTATTTTTCCAAAATAGCTTTTTCATAATAAGATGTATCAATAAATGTATCCAGATCCAATTTTTCTTTTATTAATTTATGGTCCTCAAGCCATTGATTGAAATTATCCCAATATTCTTTCTCAGAATCTGTAATTTCCGGTGTCATATAAGAAAATGACGTATCATATGCATATACTTTTTTCCACTCTTCAGCCGGAAGACTTGTTCCTGCACTTGATTGATAAAGTACATTTTCATCTTTCAAAATCGCGTCATATGCATCAATTAATGCTTTATTAATTGCAATTGCAGCATCCGGATTTTCCTTCAAGAAAGAATTTCTAACAACTGTCACATAAGAGGAATGTGCATTTTTTAATCCCGCACCCGTATCCAAAATTTTTCCTACTCCCTGATAAACATAACTCTGAGCCCCATAGGTTGTTGACACAATTGCATCTGCATCTCCTGTCATTAATAAAGAAGCTGCATCTTCTACTGCGTTGATAATATTGACTTTATTCGTATCAATTCCCTTTTCCTCTGTATAATTTTCCCAAAAATACTGAATTGCTGTTCCTTCCGGAACAATTACATTTTTTCCTTCCAAATCCTTTGCATCTTGAATTTCATCATTTGCAACCACAATTCCATATTGTAAATCCGCATTAACAGAGGCAATCACCGTTGTGTCTGCGCCATTACTCTTTCCTACAAATGCCGGCAAATCACCATAAGTTGCCACATCAATTTCATCTGCAGCCAACGCCTCATTTACACCCGGACCTCCACCTGCAAAGAACGTAAACTCTAACTTATAGCCCGCATTTTCTAATTTGCTCTCCAAATAGCCTTGTCTGTATGCGACATTCATTAATTCCATGTTTAGTGCAGCTTCCTCTGTTCCCGGACCTCCTACCCGAATCACCTTTTCGTCAGTAGTCTCCGTGACCGTTGTATCTGCTTTCGCCTCTTCTGTCTCTGCATTCTTATTTCCACATCCTGCAATACTTAATACCAGCACTGTTGTCAATAAAATAGCTCCTAAACGTTTTTTTCTCATAATCTTAATCTCCTTTTCCTTTATTCAACCGGCAATACTGTCGGAAATTCCCATTTTTTCTCTAACAATTCTTGTGTAGGTCCGTAAATTCTCATCAAAAGTGTGAAAGAATCCTCTTCATACGGAGCCGGAATCCAATTAGCAAAATATCGTTCATCCTCCGGCTTTTCACGTCCTATTATGACATCTAACGAACCATCTTCATTAAAATAGAATTTATTAATTCCATGGCTATTTATCAGATATTTCTTATACGGATTAATCACCAACTGTTCACTTGGTGATCCATAAAGAATAATTGACCAAAAATATTTTGCCTGCGGCAATCCATCTTTCTTAAAATGTAACTTGTATGTTTTATGACTATCCAGTTTCTTCCCATTCGAATCTGTTTCAAGATTTGGATATACTGTATCCGTATACAAGTTAGGCATAACCGCAAAATAATTAATATAAGAGCGGTACCGATATTTTTTTCCATAATCTCCTACTGAATCAATATAGGCATGCCAACCATTCGATTCATACCCCTCCAAACCGGAATAATTTAGTATAGATTGAAGACCATCTGCAAATCCCTCCCGGATATCTTTTTGGATATCCAAAGGCAAAGAATCATATGTAACGTTTACATCCGTTAACTGTAAATCTCTCATATATTCCAGCATCACATCATCATGCTTCGTATCTGCTAACGTACCTGCCAATCGTCTTATAAACTCATCCGGCTGCATCTCTGTCATAAAGGATGACTGCCCATGATAATTTGCCAATAAGGAATCTCTTTCAACAATACGTTCCGGATATAATGCTTTCATCACAAATTGATTCTGAATAGCATTGGCAATCTCATAGTCTTCTTCGCCATATGATTCCAACCGAATAATAAAATAATTTCTGGAATCTTCACTCCGAATCGGAATATAATCCGTATATTCTTCCGGTATTTCTGCATCACGGTACAAAATTATATATTTTCCGGCACCATTTTTCTCATTTTTACTTCCTTTTGTTAAAACCATCTCCGTTTTCAAATTTAATATATTCACAAGTAAATATCTGTTTTTATCCTCCAATTCAGGTATCTCCAATATATATGGTGTATGTTCCAGTTGAATTGGAAGAAAAGAATATAGCGTATCCTGATTCGGTTTATACATTCTTCGCTCTGCTTCTATAAATTTCCGGTTATGTTGTAATGTTGTATAAAACGCCCGATTTCCGCTTGTCATGGCATCTGTCCATACAATTGTAAATGCATATTCATATAACCTCTGCGCTTTCTCTCGTAAGGTAAGCTCTTTGTTCAATTTTATCTCTCCTTTCCATGTTTATTTTCCACTTTTCTCCATGGTGTCAGAGCCTCAAATATAACTCCAATTCCCTTGTCCATCAAAACACCGATAATTCCTACCACAATCATGTATACAATTACCACATCTGATTGCATATTGCTTCTAGCTGAACTCATCCGATATCCTATACCGCTGGTTGCCGCAATTAATTCGGCTGCCACAACCGCCATCCAAGAGCCACCCAATCCAAGCCTTAATCCCACTAACATCTGTGGAACAGCATGTGGAAGATATACTTTTGTAAATGTTTTCCATCTACTAAGCTTATATAGTTTTGCCACCTCAATGTATTCTTTTGGTGTACTTTCAATTCCACTTTGTGTATTCACAAGTATCTGAAAAAAAGCTACCAGTACAATAATAACGACTTTCGATGACTCTCCAATACCACACCATAAAACAATCAATGGAATCCATGCAATCATCGGAATTTGACGAATAACTGTAATTATAGGAACAAATATTTCCTTAACCACTTGATACATACCAATTAGCGATCCCAAAATTATTCCTAAAGCAGCCGATAATAAATATCCCTTTAATACACGCGACATACTGACCAGTATATCTTCTTTCAACTGACCACTCTGAAATATCTCAACAAATGTCTTCCCAACATCTGAAATGGAAGGAAGTATTCCACTTGGAATGGAGGTATATGTTGTTGCATAAAACCATACAAGTACGACTATTGCCGGAATGATTAATGCAAGTATTGTTTTTCGAATCAAATCTCTCTTCATTTTTTCCTCCTAAATCACATACTCTACTTCATATTCTTCATCCGAATCTTCAAAGAAGTAATTATAAATTTTCTTTTTATATGCAGCAAAACCTGCACTGCCACGATTTCTTGAATCTGCTTTATCAACCTTTATAATTTCCTTAATCTCTCCCGGTCTTGCTGACATTACCACAATACGGTCTCCCAGATAAATTGCCTCATCAATATCATGTGTTACCATGACCATGGTGGTTCCCTCTTCTTTTTGAATTCTAAGGATTTCTTTTTGCATCTGAATTCTTGTAAGTGCATCTAAAGCACCAAATGGCTCATCCAATAACAAAATCGTCGGATTATTTACAAGGCCTCTTGCAATGGCTGCTCTTTGTGACATCCCACCGGAAAGCTGCGCCGGATAACTGTTTTCAAATCCTGCAAGTCCAACCATTTCCAAATGCTTTCTTACTTTTTCTGCTTTCTCTTCTTTTGGAATCCCGCGAAGTCCAAATCCTACATTATCTTTTATCTTTAACCATGGTAACAATCTGTGATCCTGAAACACCATTCCACAATTCGGCCCAGGCCCTTCTACTGCATGACCGTTTCGTTCTACGATTCCATCTTCATAACCAACCAGACCGCACATGATTTTTAATAATGTACTTTTTCCACAACCGCTATGACCTACGATTGTGATAAACTCGCCTTTCTTAATCTGTAATGTGATGTCCCTTAGAACTTCCATCGGCTGTTTATCTACGATAAACTTTTTGTTCAAATGCTCAATATTGATAATGTAATCATCTGAAGCATTCTTTTCTTCCTGTGCCATTCTTGTTTCCTCCTTTTTCATTTTCACAACAGCCTCATTTCTGAATACGTTTTCTTGTTGTTATGAGTGAATTATATAGGCTAGTATTCCTATAATCAAAGTATAGATTGGAAAACGTTTTCATAAAATGGGCTTATTTTTCACTGTTTCATGCTTTTTTCGACATTTTTTGCACGCTTTTTCATGCAGGAACGACATTTTTATGAAAACGTAATCAATCAGAAAAACAGCGGAACGAATGGCATTTTTCATGCTTTCATTCCACTGTTTTTTTTCATTTTTATAAAATTTTGGCATTTTATTCTTTCATTACTGCACTTGCATATCTTTTCTTTCTCTTAATAAAAAGATACACATTATCACGCACATTGCTGTAAATGGTACCATCCGGATTCGAACCGGAATCAAGAATTTTGCAGATTCCTGCTCTGCCCTTGAGCTATGACACCGGGATAAGTTAGCTGCCTATGTATGCAGCTAACTTCATTTCTTCTACTATCTCTGTCCAAAGAAAGTTTATAAATAATACTCGATATCCATATCAGTATTTTCAAAAAATTCTTGATAGATTTCTTTCCTGATATCTGTAAAACCATAACTGTTTCTTGAACGTGGACGTGACATGCCAACTTTTATTTCTTTCTTTATTTCTCCGGGATTTTTACCCATAATCAGTATGCGATCACTAAGAAAAATAGCTTCGTCGATATCATGTGTAATTAAAATCATGGTCGTTCTTTCCTGCTCCCAGATTTTTAATACCTCATTTTGCATATTAATTCGAGTGAGAGCATCTAAGGCACCAAACGGCTCATCTAAAATAAGTACAGACGGATTGTTAATTAAAGCTCTTGCAATACTTACTCTCTGCTGCATTCCACCAGATAACTGCTTCGGAAGTGCTTTTTCAAAAGATTTCAGTCCTACCAATTCAATATGTTTTTGCACCAGCTCTTTCTTTTCTTTTGAGGTCAAATTTTCATGAATACCAAATTCTACATTTTTTTCAACCGTAAGCCATGGAAAAAGTCTGGATTCCTGAAACACCATCCCCACATTGACAGATGGTTTTTCGATTTTCTTCTCACCGATTGTAATATCACCGGCAGTTGGTTTCTCTAATCCGGCAATCATTCGCGCCAATGTACTTTTTCCACAGCCACTTGCTCCAACAATACTGATAAACTCCCCTGCTTTAATATCAAGATTAATATCGGTAAGAACTTCTAACTGGGTCTCGTTTATTTTAAATATTTTCTTTACATGATTGATTTTCAAATTTTCTTTTTCTTCCATGTCCTGTAACCACCCTTTTTCTCTTACTCCCATACAAACAATTTCTTTTGTATCGTCATAATTATCGCATCAATCACAAGGCCGATAATACCAATGGACAGCAAACCTACAAACAATTTTTCCGGTTGAGCCAACTCTCTTGCATACTCAATCATATGTCCCACCCCTTTCGTTGCAGCAAGCATTTCTGCTGCCACAACAGATTTCCATGCATTTCCTACTCCTAAACGTATCCCGGTAAATATGGATGGAATTGCAGCAGGGAAAATAATTTTTGTCAAAACCGTAATTTTATTTTTTCCCAGTAATTGTGCTACCTCAATCAGCTTATCATTTACATTAAAAATCCCCTCCTGTGTATTGATTAAAACCGACCAGAATGTACCTACCGCAATCACAATTATTTTTGATTTTTCACCTATTCCAAACCACAAAATCATCAATGGCACCAACCCGATCATCGGAATCGGTCTTAAAATTCCAAATATTGCTGCAACGGCTTTATTGATTTTGGGATATAACCCCGTAACAATACCGAACAAAAGCCCGGCCAATGTACCAAAGAAAAAACCAATCAATACCCTTCCCATACTTGCTCCTAAATCTTCTGCAAGGTCTCCGCTTTTTAACAAATCCAGAAAGGTCTTAAATATACTTGATGGAGTCGGCATAATCGTTGCATTAATTATTCCGGCATTTCCTAAAATCTGCCATATAATTAAAAGCACAACTGGTACCAGAAAAAAAATAGTTCTTTCTATCACTTGATTCTTAATATCTTTCTCACTCGACTCACTCATCACTATTTACTCCCAACTCTTTCAAATACGTAGAATCTACTATGTCTTCTACTTTTGGTTCACTTTTTATCGTCCCCTGGTCATATAAATAAGAAATAGTATCTTCCAACGCCATTTTCACACTGTCATCCAGAGAATATTCAAATGTTCGGGTATTATAGTACAATTCTACATTTTCATAAGAATCTCCCATTTCATCTACCACAATTTGAATTGCCTCCTCTTTATTGTTCTCTATCCAGTCTGTTGCCTTAAAAATTGCCTGCAGAAAAGCTTTTGCATCTTTCGGATTTTCTTTCATATACTCATTATTTCCTGCAATCACTGTTAAAATATCGTCATACCCATTCGCATCCACTACTTCATAAGCACCGGCTTTTGCTTCAATCGTCGTACTTGTCGGAACCTGAGTGACCGCTGCATCCACACTGTTTGCAACAAATGCTGCCAATTGATCCTTATTTTTTAAATAAACAACTTCCATATCGTTTTCTGTCAAATTCTCAGAATCCAAATATTTAAGAAACAGCTTATGATTCGTACTTCCCGACATAACAGCAACCCGCTTTCCTTTTAAATCAGAAATACTCTTTATTCCGGAATCTTTTGCCGCTATCAACTGATATCCACTGGTCGAACGAAATAAACTTGAAATCACCTTAACATCTAATCCATTTGCTTTCGCCTGAATCACCGGCATATCTCCCAGTGCTGCAAATTCCACTTCGCCGGAGGTCATGGTTTCCATAATTGCAGAACCAGAATCAGCAATCGTAAATATTACCTCTGTATCATCTCCAAAAGCTTCTTGAAAAAATCCTTTTTTATCCGCTATGATAAAAGGAAAATACATATTTGGTGCCATAATTCTTATCTGTTTTACAGCATTTTTCTCCGCAACAGCTGCTGTTTCCTGACTCTGTTTATTCTTTCCACACCCTACAAAGACTGTTATCAAAACTGTCATTACTACTAAGAGCAAAGTCAGTCTTTTTTCCCTTCTATTCATCCGAGATTTCCTCCTTATAAATGTGATCCATATGCATCAGATACGGATGTTCTTTCTCTTCTCTTTCTTTTGCCACTTCATAAGTATCTTCTGTCACACGAACAATATCAATGAGCCACACTGTGGAAAGATCTGTTTTTTCACCAAATTCTTCTTGAGTCTTTTCATATTCAGCTTCAAATACATGCCCTGCAATCAATGCCTGATATGGTTTTCCTACCACGGAATAGTTCTTTCCGTCTTTTCCAATAAGACTAATGATAATTTCTTTTCCAAACCATATACTGTATACAAGATTTTTCTGTAATTGCGAACTCTCAAGAAATTCATAATATGCAATTCTTCCATCTTCCCACAATGTTAACTTTTTACCAACTTGTGATACCGGATTTCCATTCTTTCCAACTGCACTAATAACAGAAACTGTTTCCTTGTCATCTATAATTTTTTCTATCTCCTCTGTGATATCTAATGACATAATTCATCCTCCTAGATTCTATCCAAGTTAATACTTGCATGCATACTGCATTTACGATAATTATCCATCTCTGTACTGATTCCATATTTTTGCATAATTTCATAAAACCCTTTTGTGAGACGCACATAGTAATCCAATGATGGTGTAGTCTGCTTAAAAAATATTGAATTAGGAACCACATTCCACACATCATGCTTTAATCCGACTCCATGGGAAGCTAACTCTTCCGCTGTTTCAAAATCAGCCTTTAATGCTTCTTCTTCTGTTTTAAAACCATATGGAGTCGCCAATTCCACACCACTTACAATACCGGTATTAACCTGACCTTTTCCAAATATTTCAACCGCCTGATACAACCTTTTTTTCCACTCACTAAAAGAAATATGTGCCGCTTTTCCAGGGCAGACCCATTTAAAAATTTCTTCATTAAACACTTCTAAATCTGTCGTATAACTGGTAAGTCCTGTTTCCTCATACAAACGTATTAACTGCCTTTCACTTAAAGCAGTACTATTGACCTGACTTGGAAACTTCTTTGTCTTAAAAGCAGTTCCTATCGCCTGTAACGCCCCAATATAGGCATCTAACTCATCATCACACAGCTCATCTCCGCTTAAAATACTGCCTCCCGTTAATACAACTCCGGTAAATCTTCCTTTTTCCTTTAAAATTTCTTTCATGACTTCTTTGATTTCTTCCGGATTGACCCGTTCATTTGCACAGCCTTTATACTTTGCTCCGGCGGCTCCTATTCCGCAATATTTGCACCCTTCTCCCGGTTTATCCCAAAAATGGCAATACTTACTCACTGAAAGCGAAAATCTCTGTGGTCTTGCATCCACCACTTCCTGCATTGGTGTTCCAAAACTCGTTTTCTTATCATAAAATTTCGGTTTTTCCCAATAAATGACTTCATCTATAATCCTGTCATCATCCACAAGAACAATCTTATCATCTGCAACATCTACGATATATGGCTCCCTGCTATTCAAGGTCTTTTTCGAAGTCGAAAAGGTAAAATGCGTAATAATACTGGTTCCATCCCTTAATAATAAGGAACTTGGTGCTACACGATCCTTATATGGATCTACCTGATGGATTTTCGCATCTACCTTATCTAATGCTGCATCCGTATATACAACTCCTCTTCGCTGCACATCAATCTGTGTAATAATAAACGGCGATACGGTTGGATATTTTTTTAAAATTTCCCAATAACTTTCTTCTTTTTTTCTCCATTCTTTATCTACTTCAACTGCCATTTTTCTCCTCCAAATTTTTTCTTAAACTACAAATTTTTCTTAATCTCTTCCACCTTATCCAGTCTTTCCCATGACAGATCAATGTCTGTTCTTCCGAAATGTCCATATGCTGCTGTCTGTTTATAAATCGGTTTCTTTAAATCCAAAGCACTGATGATAGCCTTTGGTCTTAAATCAAATACCTTTTCAATTACAGACACGATTTTTGCATCCTCATACTTTCCGGTTCCGAAAGTATCTACCGTGATGGACACCGGTTTTGCCACACCAATTGCATAGGCAAGCTCAATTTCGATTTTATCTGCAACTCCTGCTGCCACAAGATTCTTTGCCACCCAGCGGGCTGCATAGGCTGCGGAACGGTCAACCTTTGTCGGATCCTTTCCGGAAAATGCACCGCCACCGTGACGTCCGGTTCCTCCATAGGTATCCACAATAATCTTCCGTCCGGTAAGTCCTGCATCTCCCTGCGGACCGCCAATGACAAATCGTCCGGTCGGATTTATGTAATATTTTGTATTTTCATCCAATAAGTTCGTTGGTAATACGGCACGAATGACATATTCTAAAATGTCTTTTTTAATCTGCTCCTGTGTCACTTCCTCACTGTGCTGTGTCGATACTACAATCGTATCAATTCGTTTTACGTTATCGTTTTCATCAAACTCTACCGTTACCTGTGCTTTTCCATCCGGTCTTAAGTAGGTTAAGGTTCCGTCTTTTCTTACTTTTGCCAGCTGTCTGGTCAAACGATGTGCAAAAGAAATCGCAGGCGGTAAATATTCCAGTGTTTCGTTTGTGGCATAACCAAAGATGATTCCCTGATCTCCTGCACCGGTTCCAAAATCTTCGGTTGCCCCATCCTGTTTGGATTCATATGCTTTATCAACACCAAGCGCAATGTCCGCTGACTGTTCATCAATCGATGTTAATACTGCAATCGAATCTGCATCAAATCCGCCGGCGGATTTGTCATAACCAATTTCTCTTATCGTATCTCTTACCACCTTTGAAATATCTACATATGCATTAGTTGAAATTTCTCCTACCACCAATGCCAGACCGGTAGCAACGGTCGTTTCTGCCGCCACACGTGCATTTGGATCTTTTTCCAATAATGCATCCAGGATTGCATCTGATACCTGATCTGCAATCTTATCCGGATGTCCTTCTGTTACTGATTCTGATGTAAACAATTTTCCCATTCTATTTTTCCTCTCTTCTTCTATCATTTAAAATTTTTCTAAAATACTCCCTTATCATAAAGCGGACATTCATAATCCGCTTCGCTTGCTCATAAACCGTTGCCACTTCGTAGCTTGAATGGTTCAAAATGAATAGCAACAGTAAATAATACCTCCTGCTGTTGTATGTCTGCTTTTCATAGCTGTTCTCCTTGTGTGTTTTTAACTTTCCTACACTATAAATGTCCTTTAGTATATTTTCAAAGGCAGAATGCGAAACCGATTTCAGCCATAGTGCTTTTTATTCGTATTTTTTTCTATCATTGCATTTTTCAAAATGATATTTTCACATTTTTACAGAGAATAATTCCTCTGTTTTCCTTATTTGTGAAAACGCTCTCTCAATCTAATATTCTGGCTTTTGCGGCTATTTTGTCTTTTATATCATAGTGTTTTTATATGTTTTATAGGATATTTTTGTATAAATGGGAAAAAATAATTCTTGACCATCCACGCATTTATCTCTATAATATGAATTACACTACCGGATAAAATTTTATCTGGGGTAGTAAAGGTTTCGACAGGGATTCTGAAGCTGGAGAAGCGAGCCGTATGGAATGCGTTAAATGCCAAAGCTAAAATTAAACGCTGAAGATAATTTAGCATACGCTGCCTAATGGCAGCTGTCTGATCTAGTGCACCTACACATTAGAACCCAGGCATCAACGATGTAGGAAACGACACATACTAAGCTTTGCGTATGTGGGCGTATCATGAAGCTACTAAAAGCAGTACTTTGTCTGTGGAGGACTGCCGGAGGGAATGTCAAATCATAGACTACGCTCGTAGAAGGACAGGGAATGAGTTTTTGGACACGGGTTCGACTCCCGTCTACTCCATTACTTGTAATGCCTCCGAAGGAGGCATTGCCTACGCAGACGCTTTCGAACGAAGTTCGACTTTTCATGCGGCTGTTTCTTTTTTTGTACTAAGGAGGGACCCACCTGTGGGAGGATTCCTTAGTGCTTACTTGTAATGCCTCCGAAGGAGGCATTGCCTACGCAGACGCTTTCGAACGAAGTTCGACCTTTCATGCGGCTGCTTCTTTTTTTGTACTAAGGAGGGACCCGTTTACGGGAGGATTCCTTAATGCCTACTTAAGAAACGCCGAAAATGCAAGATTTTGTTGATAAATCAAGCACTTCCGGCGTTTTTGTTTTACCAAATTATAACTGCAAATTATATGAAATTTGTCACAATTATGTGATTTTTTGTCACAAGATTAGTATGTTATTGAACATAATAATCATCCTTTTCCATATTCCACCTTCTTTATGTATTATTTCTTCATCTTTCGGTGCTACTTTTTATTGATTTTTTCATAACAACCTAAAGATATCTATTGAATTTTTATCAAAATCCGTTATAATAACTTCAAAACAAATAAGGAGGTTCATTATGAAAAAAAATTTAGGTCCAAATCCGTACATTTATCCACAACCAGTCCTAATTGTAGCAACTTATGATGAAGACAACAACCCGGATGCCATGAATGTAGCGTATGGTGGAATTGTCAATTCCAATCGCTTACAGATTAATATTGGTGTGCGTCATAAGACATCCGATAACATCAAAGCAAAACAGGCCTTTACCGTCGGAATTGCAGATGAAGCCCACATTGTAGAAGCTGATTATGTTGGAATCATATCCGGGCATAATGAACCGGATAAATTAGCCAAAGCAGGCTTACATACCATAAAAAGCGAATTTGTAGATGCTCCACTCATTAAAGAATTACCGATTACCATGGAATGCAAAGTAGAAGAAATCCATCAATACGATCAGACACTTCGCATTGTCGCAGAAATTGTAAACGTAAGTGTAGATGAAGCCGTATTAACAGCAGACGGCAAAATTGATACTGCTAAATTACATGCCCTCTGCTATGATTCTTCTAACCGTGCATACTTGGCTTTAGGAAAAAAGGTAGGTACTGCTTTTTCGGATGGGAAAAAATTAGCCGAATAAAACCAGACAATTATAAATTCTTGAATAAAAAACTCGGAAGTACTTTCACATACTTCCGAGTTTTTTATCCAAGATTTCGAATTTTAAATTCGCGTTCTGCTTCTCTCTTTTGATCCTTCTTTGCAATATCTTTTCGCTTATCATATAATTTCTTACCCTTTGCCAAAGCAATCTGCACTTTAACCAGACTTCCCTTAAAGTAAACTTGTACAGGTACGATGGTATAACCTTTTTCTTTCATTTTCCCCTGCAATTTTAAGATTTCATTCTTATGCAGTAATAGCTTTTTCGGACGCAGTGGATCTTTGTTGAAAATATTTCCTTTTTCATAAGGACTGATATGCATTCCATAAATAATCATCTCTCCATTTTCAATATGAATAAAGGACTCCTTAATACTGCATTTTCCCATACGTAAGGACTTTACTTCCGTACCATGAAGACTGATTCCCGCTTCATAGGTTTCTTCCAAAAAATAATCATGATATGCTTTTTTATTATTTGCAATCATTTTAAAATTTTCTTTTGCCATGGCTTCCCCCTCGTTGCAAATATTCTCTTAACTTTTCTTAAACTCTCTATTACTCATCCGCGAGTTCAAAATCAATCGTGCGCACAATCTCATCTGTCCCTGCCACGATTACTTTCACCGTCTGTCCTAATTTATAATGCTTGTTCGAATTTTCCCCGATTAATTCATAGGTTTCCTCAGAATAATTGAAATAGTCACCTTTTAAGCTTGTCACATGCACAAGACCTTCGATCGTATTCGGTAACTCCACATAAAATCCATAAGAGGTAACTCCCGAAATAACACCGGTAAATTCTTCCCCCAGATGCATTTTCATATATTGCACTTTTTTTAATTTATCCGTCTCCCGCTCTGCCTCGTCTGCACGTCGCTCCATCTCACTGGAATGTTTTGCAACTTCCGGCAATATTTTTTCATAATGATCTGCTTTCTTTGCATTCATGCGCCCACGCAGACAATTCTTAATGATGCGATGAATCTGAAGATCCGGATAACGCCTGATTGGAGACGTAAAATGACAATAATAATTGGTTGCAAGTCCGAAATGTCCGGTACATTCTGTGGTATATTTTGCCTGTTTCATGGAACGAAGCGTAAGCCGGCTGATCAATGCTTCTTCCTCGGTTCCATCAATTTTCATTAATAGCTTCTGCAACTCCTTGGGATGCACTTCATCTTGTCCGATATGAAGCGTATAACCGAAATTATTGATAAAGGTAGCCAGCTTCTTAATCTTTTCTTCATCCGGATTTTCATGCGTCCGGTATACGAACGGAACCTCCTGCCAGAAATAATCCTGTGCTACCGTTTCATTTGCAATCAACATAAAATCTTCTATCATCTTCGTTGCAACATTTCTCTCATACGGTTTTATTTCAATCGGATTTCCGGCTTCGTCCAGAATAATTTGGGTTTCCGGAAAATCAAAATCAATCGAACCGCGTTTCATTCGCTTTTTTCGTAAAATCCCGGCTACATGTTCCATCATTTCAAACATCGGAACCAGTTCCCGATATTTTTCACGTTCTGCTTCATCCTTATCAGCGAGAATTTTTTTCACACTGGTGTAACTCATCCTTCGATCGACTTTAATGACCGTTTCTGCAATCTCATGATCAATGACATTTCCTTTTTCATCAATCATCATAATACAGCTTAAGGCAAGGCGGTTTTCCCCGGCATTCAAAGAGCAGATTCCATTGGATAATTTATGTGGCAGCATCGGAATTACCCGATCTACCAGATAAACACTGGTTCCACGCTCTTTTGCCTCCACATCTAACGCACTGTGTTCCTGCACATAATTGCTCACATCTGCGATATGAACTCCAAGACGATAATACTCTCCTTCCTTGGTAAGAGAAACAGCATCATCCAAATCCTTCGCATCTTCACCGTCAATCGTGACCATCTGCCAGTCCCTTAAGTCCTTGCGACCTGCCATATCAGCAGTACTGACCTCATTCGAAACATTTTCAACCTGTTTCATGATTTTATTGGAAAATTCAACCGGAATATTATATGCTTTCACTAATGACATAATATCCACACCCGGATCATTCCTATGACCTATAATCTCTATGACTTTTCCTTCCGGCTTTTTCCCTTTACTGCCGTAATCCGTGATAGAAACCACTACTTTATGACCACTTACGGCACCTTTTGAATATTCCTTTGGAATAAAAATATCACTGCCGAATTTCGGATTATCCGGCACAACAAAACCAAAGGTCTTACTGTCTTCATAAGTTCCCACAATCTCATTCATCCCATGAGAAAGGATTTTGGTAATCACTCCTTCCGGACGCTTTCCTCTCGTCGTCGGAGAAATTGTAAGCTGTACCGTATCCATATGCATCGCATGATTGACATCATCTGCCGGGATAAAAATATCTTCTTCCATTCCATCAATGGTAACAAAACCAAAGCCTCGCGGGTGACTGGAAAAAACACCGGTATAATATTTTTTCTCTGATTTTACATACTTTCCCTTTTTGGTAAGTTCTACTTTTCCTTCTGCTATCAGGGCATCCATGACTTCTCTTAATTCATCACGATTCGTTTTTGGCACCTGTAATAAAATCGCAAGTTCCTTTAACTTCATCGGAACATAGATTTCGTCACAAATAAAATCATAAATCAGCTTTTTTCGTTGCTCTAATTGTTTGCTATCCATTGATCTACCTTTCTTATCATCTACTGGTTAATGTTTCCAATACAGCAAAAGCTGCCGCATATGCGACAGCCTTCTTTAGAAACTTCCGATATTCAATACTGCTGAAATCACAATAAATAAAACAACCAGAATCTTTGTTATTTTCACCAGCATTCCTTCCATGGAACGTCCTTTGTTCTTTCCCCAGTAAGTATCTGCTGCACCACTGATTGCACCAAGGCCTGCAGATTTTCCTTCCTGAAGTAAGATAATTACTGTCAATGCAATACAAATTATAATAAATACGATTTCAATAATAGTCTTCAATACTGCCACGAATCACACCTCCTGAACATTTTTTCGCAACTTTGTTCATTATATCATAAGCCAGATTCATTTTCAACTCTTATTCACCAATCTTTTGCTTTCTGGCAAATAAAGAAATAATGTCCAGAACGATAATGACCCCCGTAATTCCAAGTGCTATTGCAAGCGCTATCAACGCCGTCTCTACCGCATTTTCTTTTACCATGCTAAAATTCTTTTGCATCAGGCATTCCATCGTATAATAAAGACTTCCTCCCGGAATTAACGGAACGACTGCCGGAATTACAAATATCGTAACCGGTGCTTTTAAAATACGCGCCATCATCTCTGCATACAAGGTTGCAAATACACTTGCCCAGAAATATGCCGTAAAATTGCCCACACTCTGCGAAACCATGAGAAGATAAAAAAAACATGTCAGCCCACCACCAAGAGACGCTAAAAATATTTTTTCTTTCTTCAGATTAATCAACAGAGAAAAACCGAAAGAACCAAGTAACGCGCATAAAATTTCTATGATATATGTTTTCATCATCCTCTGCCTCCCATAAGTAACACAGCACTCACGGTTCCAGCTGCAATCATTGCTGCCATAAGCAGTGATTCACAAAGTCTTAACATCCCGGATATCGTATCACCGGAAAACACATCCCGAACTGCATTCGTCATAGCAAGACCGGGAATCAACAACATAATATCACCAATCATGATTTTATCCACATGAACCGGCAGACCACTGTAAGAAAAAGCCATTGCCGAGGCACCCATGACAAATGCCGCAAACAACTGATACAGCAACTGATTTTGTATAATTTTTCTGAAATAGGCTTCCAACAGCCAGATTAACACGGCAATTCCGGCTGCAATCACACTATCTATGGCATTGCCTCCAAAAAAGACAGCGAAAGATGCTGATGCCAGCATAAAACCAAGCAGCTTCTTCTTGGAACGACTCTTTTTTTCACACTCCCTGATTCTTTGTTCAAATAATTCATTCAACTTTAAAATCTCAGGCTTATTGTCACAGATATAACGGGACAAATCATTCAATTCTTCTAACAGAGTAAAATCTGTCGCACTTGCATTGACCCGTCTGGTCTGTGTTACCGTCATTCCACCATGAAATTCTACCGTAACAACAATACTTGAAGTGATTACGAACGGGTTTACCCGCGTTGCACCATAACTTTTGCAAATGCGGGTAATGGTATCCTCGACGCGGCTTACTTCTCCGCCGCAAATTAACATGGTTTCTCCGATATCCAATGCCGTTTTTAATAATTCATTTGCTTCCTGTATGGATTCATTCACGGATATGTCCCCCCTTTCGTATCACAGATTACTTTGTGAGACGTTCAAACTCTTTTATTGTTTCATCATAAGAATGTAGGCTCATTAACCAGAAGTCCTTGCTGGTCAGATCAATATCACAGATTTTCGCTGCATCCTCCACTGACATAAGCGGTGTACTCTGTAACATCTTATTATATTTTTCAATAAATGCGTCTCCTTCGTTTTTGTATTTTGCATACAATCCTCTTGCAAACAATCCGCCAAAAGCATACGGATAATTGTAAAATCCAAGGTCTGCACTGTAATAATGTACCTTGCAAATCCACATATACGGATGCAGAGTACTTTCATCTAATCCGTCACCATATGCTTTCTTTTGTGCATTTAACATGATTTCGCCTAACTCATCGGCAAACAGGAACTGATCTTTTCTTCTTTCTACGACTTCAGATTCGAATAAAAATCTGGAATAAATGTCACACATAATCTGCGTTATATCGCTAAGCTGTCCTTCTAACAATGCCAGTTTTTCTTCCTCATCTGTTGCATGATCAATAGCATAATTCGTAATCACATTTTCATTGAAAGTAGATGCTGTTTCCGCTACCGGCATGGAATAATCCGTATTTAACGGACGGTTATCATGTACCATAAAATCATGATAGCCATGGCCTAATTCATGTGCAAGTGTTACCAGATCAGAGAATGAACCGGAAAAATTCGTTAAAACACGAAATTCTTTCTGATTATTTAACGCTTCACAAAAGGCTCCGCCAACTTTTCCTTTTTTCGGATAAAAATCAATCCACGCCTCATCAAAAGCCCGTTCCATAATGGCTGCCATATCCGGAGAGAAATTTGAAAATACATGCAGGAGATAATCCTTTGCTTCTTCAATAGTATATTTCTTATTGCTCTTTCCAAGCGGTGCAAATAATTCATACCATGGCAATCCGTTTTCATATCCTAATTTCTTTGCCTTTAGACGCAAATAATGCCAGAAATTCGGCATATATTCTTCCATGGCAGCAAGTAATGCCTGTAATGTTTCTTCTTTCATTCTTGCATAATATAAAGTTTTTGCAAGCGGAGATTTAAATCCACGCATCTCACACTCACTGATGTCCTGCATTTTAATACTGTTTAAAGAGTAAGCCACGGCATCTTTTATCTTGTCATAGCAGGCAAGCTCTGCTTCATAAGCGTCTTTTCGTACCGTCTTATCCTCACTGTAAGCAAGATTTCGTACTTCAGAAAGCGTAATCTTTTCACCACGATAATCTGCCTCGACAGAAGATGTCAAATCCCCCTGCAAATTACTCCATGCCTGGCCACCGCTTAAATCCATCTTCGCCAATGCTTCTTCTACTTCCTCAGAAAGCAGATATTTATTATCCTCTGCCATATTATGAAGTAAATATTCATAATCCTTTAAAAAGGTATCTTCTTTGATATACGTATCCAGATTTTTTGTCTCTGCCACATATTTCGCGAATCTTGTCTCCGCAGCTTTTGTCTTATTTCCCTTTTGTGATAAAACGCCCATGTAAGATACACTATCTGCATCCTTTGTGTTTACCGATTGTTTTAATTCACAAAAAATCATCATCTGTGTATATAACGTGGAAAATTTCTCCAGACACTCTAATCCTTCTTTAATCGTCTCCTTTTCCTGTTCCCTTGTTAAATTTTCTGCAAACTGATTGAGTTTCTGTATCCGGATATCCAATTCGTCCAAATCCGCTTTAAACTTTTTATCTTCAAATCCCTGATACATAACATCCAATGACCATGTGTCTCTCATACTGCCTCTCCTCCTCGTCATTTCTTTTGAGTTATTGTGTTCTGTGATACTATAGTTCAAAGTTATATCTTTCATGCCTTTTTCTTATCGCAGAACACACCTATTATACTCGCTTTTTTTTCGTTTTTCCACTGATTTCCGTAAAAAAGCATTTCAACCAGAATTATTCACAGCTCCACACAGACAAGCCACAGACCATCTACGCATGCGTATCTGTCGCTGCTTCGCAGCTTTGTCTGCGGCTGTGTGGTGGGTGAATTCTATTCCCCCACCAAGCGAAATCATATCCCTTCATAACGTCCCAACCCATCCAGCTCTTCTTCGATTCGAAGGAGTTCGTTATATTTCGCTGTCCGCTCTGCACGGCATGGTGCTCCTGTTTTAATTTGTCCGGCATTTACCGCAACCGCAATATCTGCAATCATAGCATCCTCTGTTTCACCGGAACGATGACTGATTACCGTTGTATATCCGGCACTTCTTGCCATGTCAATTGCATGAAACGCTTCTGTCAATGTTCCAATCTGATTTATCTTTATCAAAATAGAATTTGCTACTTTCATATCAATGCCGCATTTCAAGCGCTTCACATTCGTTACAAAAAGATCATCCCCGACCAATTGTACTTTTTCACCCAAAACTTCGGTTAATTTCTTCCAGCCTTCCCAGTCTTCTTCATCCAGACCATCTTCAATAGAAACAATCGGATAATGCTCACACAACTCTTTGTAATATTCTATCATTTCATCTGCTGAACGTGAAGTTCCTTCGCCCTCAAAATAATAGCACCCTTTATCCGCATGATATAATTCGCTTGCTGCCGCATCCATGGCAAAAACAATATCTTTTCCGGGTTCATATCCTGCTTTTTTTATTGCACGCATTAAATAGGTAAATACTTCATTCGCATCACTCAGATTCGGTGCAAATCCACCTTCATCCCCTACACTTGTTGAATAACCTTCTTTATCCAGAATCTGACGAAGGAAATGATAGACCTCTGTTCCCATGCGAAGTCCATCATGAAATGTCTCTGCCCCAATCGGCATAATCATAAATTCCTGAAAATCGACACTGTTATTTGCATGCTTTCCCCCATTTAAAATATTCATCATCGGAACCGGAAGCTTTCTAGCATAACTTCCGCCAAGATAACGATATAATGGCATCTTTAATGCATTGGCAGCTGCTCTTGCCACTGCCATGGAAACACTCAAAGTCGCATTTGCTCCGAGATGTTCCTTATTTTCCGTACCATCCAGCTGTATTAACAACGAATCAATTTCTATCTGCTGCAATGCATTTTTTCCGATTAATTCCTTCGCAATCTTATCGTTCACATTGCAAACCGCCTGCTGTACTCCAAGTCCAAAATATCGTTCTTGTCCGTCCCTTAATTCTACTGCCTCAAATTTTCCGGTGCTTGCTCCGGACGGAACACTCGCTCGCGCAGAAATTCCATGCTCTAATGTAACCACTGTCTCTATCGTAGGATTTCCTCTGGAATCTAAAATTTCTCTTGCATGTATCTCTGTGATTTTTAAATTAGCACTCATAAAAAAACCTCCATTTACATTTTTTCATAGTTTCTGTAAATAGAGGTTTTTTATTCAATAATTTATTAGGAACAAACTATACGGTCTGAACTTTAATCATGTTAGTAGTACCGGAAACACCGATTGGCACACCGGAAGTAAGAACTACAGTATCACCTTTTTCAAGATTTTCTTCTTTAGCAGCAGCTGCTACAGCAGAATCAAATAAATCAAAAGTTTCTTTCTGTTCTTCCAATAAAATTGGTTTTACGCCCCAGACAACGTTCAACTGACGGCATACTTTCTCATCTGTAGAGCATGCAATGATGTCGCATCCCGGTTTGTAACGGGAAACCATCTTTGCAGAACGTCCGGATTTTGTTACGCTTACGATTGCCTTTGCTTTTAAGTCTAATGCTGTTGTACAAGTAGCATGGCAGATAGCATCTGTAACGTCTGGATTTGCTTTTCTTTCTGTCTCGAAGAAACGTCTTCTGTAGTTGATGTCTTCTTCGGTACGTTCAGCAATTTTTACCATTGTCTTTAATGCTTCTACCGGATACTGGCCTGCAGCTGTCTCACCGGAAAGCATGATTGCAACAGTTCCGTCATAAATAGCATTTGCAACGTCTGTTGCCTCTGCTCTGGTAGGTCTTGGGTTCTTAATCATGGAATCAAGCATCTGTGTTGCAGTAACAACAATCTTACCAGCCTGATTTGCTTTCTTAATGATCATTTTCTGGATAACCGGAACTTCTTCGCAAGGGATTTCTACACCCATGTCACCTCTGGCAACCATAACACCATCAGCTGCTTCAAGGATTTCATCTACATTTCTGACACCCTGTTCATTCTCGATTTTTGCAATAATCTGAATATTCTCTCCACCGTTAGCTTTTAACAACTCACGGATTGCTTTTACATCTGCTGCTTCACGAACGAAAGAAGCTGCAATGAAATCTACATCATTCTGAGCGCCCCAGATGATATCTGCTTTATCTTTTTCACTTAAATATTCCATAGAAAGATCTGTTCCAGGAACATTAACACCTTTATGGTTAGATACCGGTCCACCATTTAATACTACACAGTGGATGTCATCTCCAGCTACTTCTTTTACTTCAAGACCAATCAGACCATCATCAAGAAGAATAGAAGATCCTGCTTTTACATCTTTTGGAAGCTGTTTGTAAGTAATGGATACCTCGTTCTGATTTCCCATGATATCTCTTGCTGTTAAGGTAAAATCCTGACCTTTCTGTAATTCAATCTTACCTGTTTCAAAATCACCAAGACGGATTTCCGGTCCTTTTGTATCAAGTAATGCTGCAACCGGACGACCTGTTTCCTTACGGATTTCTTTTAATTTTGCCAATCTTCCGCCGTGTTCCTCAAAATCACCGTGAGAAAAGTTCATTCTGGCTACATTCATACCAGCTAATACTAACTGTTTTAATGTGTCACCCTTTTCTGTGGATGGTCCCATTGTACAAATAATTTTTGTCTTGCGCATGTTGTTCCTCCTAAAATTTTACAGTATTTTTACAATATTTTTATGAAGAAAAGATTTGTAAATTAAATTTTACCTGAAAATGCCCAAATCTTTTGTTTTTTACCACGATATCTTAGCACAAACTCGTAAACTCTGCAAGGCTAAGATTACAGTTTTTTAAAGAAAGCTAAAAATTCCCACACTGACTGCTGCCATAATAATACCGGCAAGCAAAACTCCAAGCATAACGGCAAGAACACTGGATTTAAAATCCATATCCAGAATACTTGCAGCTAATGTTCCTGTCCACGCTCCGGTTCCCGGTACCGGAATACCTACAAAAAGAAGCAGTGCAACAAACAATCCCTTTCCTGCTTTGGCTTCCAGTTTTTTTCCACCCTTTTCCCCTTTTTCCAGACAAAAAGTGAAAAACTTTCCGATTACCGGCTTATCCTTGCCCCATTCCAAAACTTTTCTTGCAAAAAGATAAATAAATGGAACCGGAAGCATATTTCCGATAATGCAGATAATATAAGATGGTATCAATGGCAACCCTAATCCCTGTGATACCGGAATTGCGCCTCTTAACTCAATTAACGGTACCATGGAAACAAAAAATATAAGCAGATAATTCTTTAACATGATTATTCCCTTTCATTGTTTCATTTATAACTTCAAGCTTCATTCTTTTGTATCCTGCACATTCTGTTTAAAAGCTTGCGGATTACAGATATTGCTTTAAGAAGCCAATCAGTGTATCCATTTGCTCGTCTGTACCAATTGTAATACGAAGATACTCCCGGATTCGCTCCGGTTTATCAAAGTGACGTACAATAATGCCCTCTTTTCTTAAGTCCATAAACAATTTTTCCATCGAAAGCTCTTTATGTGTGACAAAAAGGAAATTACTCATGGAATCTTCAAATACAAAACCAAGTTCTTTTAACTCTTTTTTCACACGCTCTCTGGTCGTTATCACTTTACGGACCGTCTTTTCAAAATATTCCCTGTCCTTAACTGCCGGTACACCAAGTGCAATTGCTGTCGTATTCATGGTGTAAGAATTAAAGGAATACTTGACATCATTCAGGTATTTAATCAGCTTTTCGTTCGCCATTGCATACCCAATCCTCATTCCCGCCATGGAACGCGATTTTGAAAACGTCTGCACGATGACCACATTATCATACTTCTCAATCAGAGACAGTGCCGATTTCCCACCAAAATCAATATATGCTTCATCAATAATAACAATGACATCCTGATTATGCTTTACAATATCCTCAATGTCAGAAAGCTCCTGTAAAACCCCGGTCGGTGCATTCGGATTTGGAAAAATCACACCACCATTTTCCTTATAGTAATCTTCCTTTTTCATATGAAGATTCTCATCTAATGGCTGTACCTCATATGGAATTCGAAGCATATCAGCCCATACATCATAAAAAGAATAGGTAATATCCGGAAATAAAATCGGTTTTTCCGAATTAAAAAATGTGAGGAACAACATTGCAAGCACATCGTCACTGCCCACACCTACAAAGACCTGATTACTGCGCAGTCCATAAAATTCTGCCAGTGCATCCACCAGATTCTGTGCCGACGGATCCGGATATAGTTTTAAAGAATCAATGTCTATCTTTTTCAACGCATCCAAAACACCCGGTGCCGGTGGATACGGATTTTCATTGGTATTTAATTTTATAATATTTTTTATCTTTGGCTGCTCTCCCGGTGTATAAGGAACCACCTTTCGCACATTCTTTTCCCATTTGCTCATAATATTCTCCTCACGCTTATTTGCCGGTTAAACGATATTCTTCTGCAAGTTTCCGAAAAGCCGGTATAGAATGCTCAATCGTTTCTTTTGAAACACAATAAGCAATTCTCACGTAACCTTTCCATGCAAAAGCACTGCCCGGGACAAGAATCAGATGATACTTTTTGGCCTGTTCCACAAAACGGCTCTCGTCTTCATCCGGTGATTTCATCCACAGATAAAATGCTCCTTCCGGTTTAAAACAGCAAAAACCAAGTTGTTCTAAGGACTGATATAATAAAGTACGGTTTGCATCATAGTAAGCAACATCTGTTTTCTCCTCAATACACTCTGCTGCTACAAGCTGCATCAGTGATGGTGCATTGACAAACCCAAGCGTACGGTTTGCTACATTAATACCGGAAATCAGCATATCCGAATCACTCGCCTCCTCCGGAACCACTACATATCCGATTCGCTCTCCAGGCAACGATAAAGATTTACTGAAAGAATATCCTACAATTGTGTTCTCATAATATTTTGTCAGAAAATTTTCTTTATTTCCATCATATACCAATTCACGATATGGTTCATCGGAAATCAAGTATATATCTGTATGATATTCCACCTGCTTCTGTTTTAGTATCTCTGCAATCCCCTTTAATGTCTTATCCTTATATACCACTCCGGTCGGATTATTTGGTGTGTTGATAATAACAGCTTTTGTCTTTGCTGTAATTTTCGCTTCAAAATCTGCCAAATCCGGTTCAAACGTCGCCGTGTCCGGATTTACTTCTACGATTTTTGCATCAAAATTTGCCGCATAACTTCTATATTCACCAAAATATGGTGCGAAGACCATAACCTCATCCCCAGGATCTAAAATTGCTTTAAATACAATATTAAGTCCTCCTGCCGCACCAACTGTCATAATAATATTATGAAAATGAAAATGGGTACCAAATCGTTTATTTAAATTCTGTGCTATTTTTTCTCTGACTTCTTCATAACCCGAGTTGTCCATGTAGCCATGGATATACATCGGATCTTTTTCATCTAAAATTTTTTTAATGGACTCTTTTACTGCTTCCGGTGCAGGCGTTGCAGGATTTCCAAGACTGAAATCATAAACATTCTCTGCTCCGTACTTTTTTGCCATTTCCTTTCCTTCTGTGAACATAGCACGAATCACAGAACTTCCGGCAAGTGCCGTTTTGATTTTTTGGGATACCATTTTCATTCCTTCTTTCTGTCTTAATCTTCTTCCTACTTTACTATATTTATTCTGCAAAAGCAAGCGCAGAAAAATTACTTTTTATTTTCTATTCTGTACAACGAAAAATTCCACCAAACGGTGGAATTTTTAACGTTTCACTATGTTTCTTATCTATTCACAAAATCGACAAAACGCAAAAATGCGTCTCTGCCGTCTTTTGTACACTTGTATACGCCGGCATCTTGTAAAACTTCTGCAAAGACAATGCCAATCTCTTTTTGCAGAATTTCTGTAACATTATCTTCTGTCACTTTTTCGTATTTTGGTAAAAATTCTTCTACCCAGTCGGCATGCTTTGCCAACACCTCATTGGCTCTGATATCCTGCTTTTCTAAAATTGCCGTCTCAAGCTGCGCCATCTCATCCTTTAGCCTTGCCGGAAGTACTGCAAGTCCCATAACCTCAATTAAGCCGATATTTTCCTTCTTAATATGATGTAATTTTGCATGTGGATGATACACACCAAGCGGATGCTCTTTTGTTGTAATATTATTCCGAAGAACTAAATCCAATTCAAAATCATCCCCACGTTTTCGTGCAATCGGAGTAATCGTATTGTGCAATTCTCCATCTGTTTGCGCAAATATAAAAGCATCCTCATCCGTGTACCCTCTCCATGCCAGGAGAATTTTATCAGCCAGATCAATCAGGCGCTCCCTGTCTTTTGCAGCAAGACGAATCACAGACATTGGCCATTTCACAATCCCTGCTTTTACATCATCATACCCTGCAAATGCTATCTCCTTTTCTATTGGTGCTTTTGCCATTGCAAATTCGTAGCATCCTCCCTGAAAATGATCATGACTTAAAATAGAGCCTCCAACAATCGGAAGGTCTGCATTCGAACCCACAAAATAATGTGGAAACTGTGTAACAAAATCAAGCAGCTTACCAAAAGTCGCACGTTCAATTTTCATCGGTGTATGATTTGCATTAAAAACAATACAATGCTCATTATAATATACATAAGGTGAATACTGGAAATACCAGTCACTATTTGCAATCTGCACCGGAATAATACGATGATTCTGTCTTGCCGGATGATTGATTCTGCCCGCATATCCCTCATTTTCTTTACAAAGTAAGCATTTCGGATAGCCGCTTTGCTTTGCAAGCTTTGCCGCCGCAATTGCTTTTGGATCTTTCTCCGGTTTTGATAAATTAATCGTAATATCAAGCGTTCCGAACTCTGTATCGGTCGTCCACTTCAAATCCTTTTTTATGCGGTAACGACGGATATAATCCGAATCACAGCTTAATTTATAAAAATAGTCTGTTGCCTTTTTACTGTCTTCCTTATAAAATCTGTCAAAATTGCGAACAACCTCGCTCGGTCTTGGCACCAAAAGTCCCATGATTTTTGTGTCAAACAAATCGCGATAGACCACACTGTTTTCTTCTAAAATATGATTTTCATAAGCATAATCCAGCATATCCTTTAAAATGCCTTCTAATGCTTCTTCAGCTTCTTCCTGCGTGTGAATCGTGATTTTATGTAAACCAACCACTTCATCGCTCATTTCATCCAACTCAAATAGTTCCAACAACCGGTTTATGGTATATCTCGTATCTGCCGTTTCAATCAATCCGGTCACAAGCGCATAATCAACCAAATCTAATATTCTTTCCTGAATCATGATTTTTCCTCCTATGCAAGACGGGATGGGCCATCACCGATTTCTACCACATAAAAATCTGCTGCATAACCGATTTTCTTTTGATAAGCATCCCCAACCTGCTTAATAAAAGTATCTACTGCTTCATCTTTCACAATACTTACCGTGCAGCCCCCGAATCCTGCTCCTGTCATACGTGAACCGATTACCCCGTCAATCTTCCACGCTTCTTCTACCAGAGTATCCAGTTCAATGCCGGTTACTTCATAATCATCACGCAAAGAAACATGTGACGCATTCATCAGCTCTCCAAATGTTTTTAAATCATTTGCTTTCAATGCTTCAACTGCCTGAATCGTTCTCTGATTCTCATAGACTGCATGTTTTGCACGCTTTCTGCAAACCTCATCTTTGATGCTTCCCTTACACTGTTCAAACTGTTCTTCCGTCAAATCTCCCAGCGAATTAATCCCTGCAACCTCACTAATCTGTGCCAAAGCACTCTCGCATTCCGCGCGTCTTTCATTGTACTTGGAATCTCCAAGTCCACGCTTTTTATTACTGCAGGAAATTACGATTTTAGCACCGGAAAGTTTAATTGGTGCATACTCATACTTTAAAGTCGCCGTATCTAAAAAGATGGCATGCCCTGCTTTCCCCATCGCAATGGCAAACTGATCCATGATACCGCAATTTACCCCATTAAAGTTATTTTCGGAATATTGCCCAATTAATGCCAGATCCTGATTTGTTACGTCAAATCCAAACAAATCTTTTAAAATATAGCCGGTCAGAACCTCTACGGATGCAGAGGAAGAAAGTCCCGAACCATTCGGAATATTACCAAATAATACAAGATCAAATCCCGTATCTATCTGCATGCCCTTTTCTCCAAATGCCCAGATTACTCCCTTCGGATAATTTGTCCAGTCTGCTTCTTTTTCCGGTTTTAAATTTTCTATGGAAGATTCTAATACACCAAGTTTTTCAAAATTCATAGAATAAAACCGAAGTTTTTTATCCGCTCTTTTTCTCACCACCCCATAAGTTCCTATCGTAAGTGCACATGGAAATACATGTCCTCCATTGTAATCGGTATGCTCCCCAATCATATTCACGCGTCCCGGAGCAAAATATACCCGAATATCTCCTTCCTCTCCAAACAGTTCTTTAAACTTCAAAAGCACAGATTCCCAAATCATACGATATCCTCCTATACATCATTTTCGTTATTTACCACTATCACATTTTCGTTTTTGTTCCTTCTTGCTTTTTATTATAACATAGGTATTTCCCTTTTCAACCGCTTTGCATGATACTGCAACATACTTTTGCATTTATGCAACATTTTTACATATCTCGTTCTTGCATTATCGCAGGAAATGCTTTTTATTTTATAAAAAAACTGCCACTAAGAAAACTCTTAACAGCAGTTTTTTGTTCCTGTTTTTTATTGTCCGCTTGCTGCTTTTAATGCTGCAAGTTGCACCTCATCATCTACCAGTATCTGATAATTGGTTATTTTCGCCTTGTCTGCATCTGGCAAAGCATTGTACTGTGTTCTTATTGTATTCATAATTGTTTCACTTTCCAGTGTGACCGGTCCGATGCTATTAATCTCAGCAATAATGACTTCCGGTGCAACAGTTTCTGTTACATCCGGCACCGGCTCCGTCCGAAATACCAATACCGGTGTTCCGACTTCTATATTTGCAAAAATCGTCTTTGCTGCACTGACCGGAAGATTGATACATCCATGAGAACCGCCTCTTAAATAAATATTTCCGCCAAAAGAACTTCTCCATGTGGCATCATGCATACCAATATCACCATTAAACGGCATCCAGTAATTTACAAAAGATTCATAGTCCGGTCCTTTTAAAGTACGTTCCGTCTCTTTACTGTTAATAAAATATGCTCCCGTCGGTGTGTCATTTCCGGTAGCTACTTTACCAGAAACAAAATCCGTACTAATAACCAATGCTCCATCTTTATAAAGATATAAATGCTGAGACGTCAGATTGATTTCCACATAGCTGTTTCCATAATCATTGCCCTTATAACTATTCGCTCTTTGCGCATATTCAGGTTCACGTTCTACAATACCGCCATTCTTAATATCATTAAGCAGCTGCTCGCGCTCTGCTGCCTGATCAATCTTCCATCCATAGCTTCCACCCGGTACTTCCACGGTTCCACCATCTGTCATATTTAATGTCTTACTCTTGCCTGCCGTATTATGTTTTGCTGCCAGAGTCTTTACATAATCTGAAAGCTTCTCCTCACTGATTACCGGTTCCATCGCATCAGATACAGAAAGCCAGCTATTTAACACCGACGCATCCAACACTTCTTTTTCTTCTCCGAAATCATAAGTGATTTTTGTATTGACATACTGATTTAATGTATTGACCGCATTCTTAATGTTCTCACTGTCCTGTGTGATTTCCGGATCTATGTAACAACCATTTTCGTCCAGAGAAACTGATTCTGCCAGAGAAATGACAGCATCCTTTACCACTGCAATTACACTTTCTTTTGATAATGTAGTTCCATACTCTGCCGGTACGATTACATATCCGTTTTCTTCGGAATACTCAGACACCTTTGCATTTACCGGTGCTATCTGATTTTCTTCTTGAACACAGTCAAGATTTTCTACTGCTTCTTCTAACGCTGTTTCATCATATGCAACCATCGTCTCTGACTGATAATCATATTTCTTAAAGAAAGATAACATCCACTCAAACTCATTTTGCTTTTTCAAAAGGTTTTCTATACTTCCATCAAACTGTGGTTCAATTGAAATATCCTTGCCATTTATCTCTTCTGTTCTATCTTCACGCATTTCAATCGTCAATGTATAATTCTTTATTTCCTGTGCAATCTCATGCTCTACCTTTTCTACTGTATAACCGGAACTATCTACGCCATTTATCGTTGTATGTGGCAGAAAATGGCTCCTGAAATAAAACGAAACTGCCAGATATAGGATGGCAATCATTCCAATCAGAATCGCAAGAAAAAGCCCTATCCTCTTCTTATTTTTATTTTTTGTTCTCTTTACTCCTTGTTTTGTATTTCTTTTCATATACACGCCTCTTTTTTTCATTTTCGCAGATATCCACACAGGTCTCCGCCAGACTTCCTCTATCATATAATCAATAGTTTTTGATTGTCAATAAATTTGCCTAATTGTAATATTTTCTTAAAATTTTGTAATGATCTATGCGAAACACTTTTCCATACGCCAGGAAGTTTATTAAGAAATTCCTAATTTTTTATAAAATAAGCAGAAAGACAATTGTCCTTTTCCAATGCTTATGCTATAATCTCCCCTTAGATAAGCGTTTTGTAAAGGTTAAATATGTAAAGGATGGGTGTCTTGGCATGAAAACTTCCTTCAGAGATACTTTAAAAGCATGGTTCGCCAAATATAAGCATGGTCTTCTTTTACTCTATGTGCTTATTTATCTGCCATGGTTTCACTATTTAGAGAAAAAAGTTACCATTCATTTTAATGTCATTCATATGGCGATTGATGATTATATTCCGTTTATTGAGTTTTTTATTATTCCATATTTTTTATGGTTTGGTTATGTGGCATTTGCAGTCCTTTATTTTTTCTTAAAAAATAAGACTGACTATTATAAATTGTGTGCTTTCCTTTTTACGGGAATGACAATTTTTCTCATTGTTTCAACCATATATCCGAACGGTCATTATTTGCGACCGACCACTTTTGCCAGAGATAATATCTGCGTTACATTAGTCAAGTGGCTATATCAGACAGATACCGCAACCAATCTGTTTCCGAGTATTCATGTTTATAATTCCCTTGGTGTTCATATGGCAATTATGAATAGCGAGAATTTTAAGAACAACAAGCTTGTACGCCGCTTTTCCTTTGTATTAATGGCAAGTATCATCTTATCAACAATGTTCTTAAAACAACATTCTGTTTTTGATGTCATCACTGCATTTATTATGGCAGCAGTTATGTACTCTGTCGTATATGGAAGAAACTGGCAGAAAAACGAAGAAAATGTTTTACAACATCAATTGCCATAATGCCGGCAATGAAAACTATAAAAGAGTGGGAAATCTTTCTTCTGTCTCATGAAAGATTTCCCACTCTTTTATTATAACAATTCCTTTGATATGCTTTATAATGTTTCCAGCTCTTTTTGCCAGATTCTTGCCGTTGCATCACTCGGCATACGAAGATCTCCTCTTGGTGATACTGCAACTGTACCGACTTTTGGTCCATCCGGAAGACAGGAACGTTTAAACTGCTGGGCAAAGAAACGACGGTAAAATGTCTTTAACCATTTCAGAATTGTCTCTTTGTCATATACCCCGTCAAAGGCAATCTGCGCCAAGCGATAAATCTTGGCAGGCGCATATCCAAAACGAAGTACATAATAGAGATAAAAATCATGTAATTCATATGGTCCTACAATATCCTCTGTCTTTTGTGCAATCTTACCATCCTCCGGCGGCAAAAGCTCCGGACTCACCGGTGTATCTAAAACATCCAGTAATACCTCTCTTAGTTTTTCATCCTCACAGGTATCTGCATAATAGCGCACCAGATGACGTACCAACGTTTTTGGCACAGAGGCATTGACTCCATACATGGACATATGATCTCCATTATAGGTTGCCCATCCAAGTGCCAGTTCTGACATGTCACCGGTTCCGATTACCATACCGCCATTCTTATTTGCAATATCCATAAGAATCTGCGTACGTTCCCGCGCCTGTCCATTCTCGTAAGTAACATCATGAACGGATTCATCCTGATCAATGTCCCTAAAATGCATCCGGACAGACTCTGCAATATTTATCTCTTTTAGCTCTGCACCTACGCAATGAATCATGTTGACCGCATTCTCATAAGTCCGGTCTGTCGTTCCAAAGCCCGGCATCGTAACTGCTGTAATCTTGCTTCGATCCATATGCAGCAAATCAAATGCCCGCACTGTCACAAGAAGTGCCAGCGTAGAATCTAAGCCCCCGGATATTCCGACCACTGCGTGTTCGCAATGCGTATGCTCTAGGCGCTTTTTTAATCCCATAGACTGAATCGCAAGAATTTCTTCGCAACGCTTATCACGATCTGCCTTATTCCCAGGAACAAATGGTGCTGCATCCACATAACGCGTCAATTTTGTATCTTCCAGCTGTAACGAAAACATTTGATTTACATAATTATGTCTTTCTGGTTCGAATGTTGTCATTTTTCTTCGTTCCGTATTTAAACGGAATACATCAATCTCTGAACTAATTGCCTCATTTACAAAACGTTTTGCTTCTTTTAAAATGGTACCATTTTCCGCTATTATGTTATGTGCAGAATACACAACGTCCTGCGTAGATTCCCCGTCACCGGCACTGGCATAAATATAACCGCACAATAATCTTGCAGACTGACCGGCAATCAGATTTTCCCGGTAAACATCCTTTCCGGTTGTCTCGTCACTTGCCGATAAATTGACAATGATATTCGCTCCCGCCAATGCATGCGAAATGCTCGGTGGATTCGGTGTCCAGACGTCTTCACAGATTTCAACTGCCACACGAAGTTCCGGCAATTCCTTGCATACAAAAATCTGATTTGTTCCAATCGGCACCTGCATTTGTGGCGTAACCCAGGTCTGTTCTACTTCTTTCATTCCTTTCGCAAAATGACGTGCCTCATAAAATTCGCCATAATTCGGAAGAAATGTCTTTGGAACAATTCCTAAAATCTGTCCATGATTCAAAGCTGCCGCAACATTATATAACTTTCCCTCATGTTCATACGGAAGCCCGACAAATATCAGTGCATCTACCTCTTTTGTTTCTTCCGTCAAATATAACAGTGCCTTCTTTGCTTCCAAAAGCAATGTTTCCTGCAAAAACAAATCTCCACAGCTATATGCCGTGATGCATAATTCCGGAAAGACAATGATTTTCGCCCCAATGCCTGCTACCCTTTTCACTCCTTCCAGAATTTGTTTTGCATTTTCAATTGGATCTGCCACAGTAACTTTCGGTGTTACTGCTGCAACTTTTACAAATCCCTGTCTCACCTTATAATCTCCTTTAACTCATTGATGTCAAATTTATACTTTGTGTTACAGAAATCACAATTTACCTCTATCGGTTCTCCATCATCAATAATTGACTGAAGTTCCTCCTTACTGATGCTTGCAATTGCTTTTTCCACCCGTTCTTTTGAGCAGTCACAATGAAACTGCACCGGCATTTTATCCGTGATTTCAAGTCCGAATTCGCCTAATAATTTATCCAGAATCATCTCAGGAGTATAGCCCTGTGCCAAAAGTGCCGTGACAGATGTCACCTCTGCTAATTTCTTTTCTAATTTGTCAATCGTTTCATCTGTCGTAAACGGCATCAACTGAATGATAAACCCACCTGCCTGTGCAACCGTATTCTCTTTACTCATCAAAACACCAAGTCCTACGGAAGACGGTACCTGCTCCGATACTGCAAAATAATAAGTTAAATCATCTGCAATCTCACCGGTCTGTAACGCAATCTGCCCGATATAAGGCTCTTTTAATCCCATATCTTTTATGACATTCATAGAACCGGAACCGATTGCACCGCCCACATCCAATTTTCCCATGGCATTTGCCGGCAATACAACATCCGGAACATATGGATATCCTTTGACATTTCCCTTCGCATCCGCTGTCACGGTAAGACCGCGCATCGGTCCATCTCCTTTGACCTGAATCGTAAGTAAATCTTTCTCACCTTTCATCATGCTACCCATCATAACTGCACCACTCATTAAGCGACCCATGGCTGCAGTTACAATTGGACTACTGTTATGTCTCTTTCTTGCTTCTTCGGTAAGTTCTCTCGATGTAATGGCAAAAGCCCGAATCTGTTTGTCTGCTGCAGTTGCCCGAATCATATAATCTGACATATATTCTCCTCTTTCTTTTCTTCTTTTCGTGCGATGACATATACCCGTTCACTGTCTTCTTTCGGTGGCTCTTTCGTAAATGCATCATACATAGTGACAAAGGTAAGCCCCGCTTCCTTTATCAGTGTTTCTATTGTTTTTAAATCATATCCTCGCTGGTAATGAATTTCTTCATATTTACGATATAAATCTTTTTCTTCCTTTATGAATAATGTAAGATCATATTCATTGATCCCACTTTCCTCATCATAATAATTATCCCAGATAAAACTGCTTTCTTCCCGATTTTCACAAATCGTTGTCTCTCCCAGTATTGTTTCATATTTATATATGGTATTTAAATCAAAAATAAAAACACCACCCGGATCCAGATAAGTGTGGACTAAAGAAAAAACCTTCTTCAGATCCTCCTCTTCCAAAATATAATTCACAGAATCACAAATACTCACAATTGCCCGCACTGAACCATATAATTCAAATTCACGCATATCCTGACATAAATAAAGAATTCCCTGCTCCGGCTTTGTATTCTCACTTGCAATACTAAGCATTTCTTCCGATAAATCTAACCCTATCATATCATATCCGTGCTCTGCCAAAAGTCTTGTCATCTTCCCTGTTCCACAACCAAGTTCTAAAACAAGTCCTTCCTTAATTCCATATTCTTCCAACAACATGTGAAGATATGCATACCATTCTTCATACGGAACATTATCCATAAAAAGATCATAAACCTCTGCAAAACTACTATATGCCTCCAAAGTATGCCTCCTTGCTTTTACTTCTATGTAATACTATCAATTTCCACGTGGAAAATCAAGTAAAAACACCGATTGTATGCTTGATTATTTACCCTAAAACCCGTATACTGAAAAAGGCAAAATTTTGTCAGCGTATTTACTTTAGGGGAGACATTATGATAGAAAATTATGAACATCACATTACGAAAAGTATTCGTTCCTTATATAAAAAACGACTAAGTGCACCTATTATTTATCTCATTTTTCTTATTTTTATCTGGTTCTATTTCGGTGTGTTTTCCGTACTTTTTCCTTCCAGAATAAGTAATTCAGATTCTTTGGAAATCTTATATAAGAAGCACGAATCCTATATCCACACCACATTAGAAAATCTTTATTTTACAGGCTATACAAGAAATCTTGGTAGCCATACGACCGGTTATTACTATTACACTATGCGAGATGGTGACTGCCTTGTCGTACTGTTATCGCCTTCCACCTGTGAAGAAGGCATCCCTGAAATTACAGAAATTGAAATTTCTGCGCGCATTGTATCCGGAAGCACTGCTACCTATCAGGATTTGCTGACACAACTGTCAAAGGATTTGGATTGGACCAAAGAAGGAATTTGCAGCCAGCTTTCCCGTTACTATCTGAGTGAACCTGATTTCAGACCACTTACAACAAACATTCTGATTGTTTTTCTCATAGTCAGTGGCATTTATGCAGGTTTAAATATTATTACTTCACTTTTATACTTAGCGTTTCCGCATTTTGCACCACCATGCAGACAGCTGGCGCATTTTGGAAAACCAAAAGAACTTCTGGCTCTTGCGGAAGAAGAGCTTGCCACACTGCCACAACTTGCAACTGAGGATATGTTTATCACAGAGCATTTCTTTATCGAAACTTCCAACTATGGCATTGCCATTGTTCCAATTAAAGAAATCATCTGGATTTACAAACATTCCACCTTACATAAATTTTTCTGGTATCATTTTAGTATTTCATATACCTTACACATTACAGCAAACCATCACGTATATATTCAATGTCCGAAAAACATCAAATCCGACATTGATGGTATCATGGATTATCTTGCAGAAGCCAATCATGACATTTTAATTGGATTTAATGAGAAAAACAGACTCGCCGTACAAAAAATGCAGGGAACTCCTCTTCAAATTGAAAAATTCCTTGCACTATTAAAAAAGAGATTTTAAAAAGCAGGATCATACACCCTGCTTTTTCTCTACGCAAAAAGACTCTTGAAAAACTCTTTGATTGCCTGCCACAAACCTGCCAAAAATCCTTTTGCCTTTTCTATATCCTGTTCGTCTACAGAAGAAGTGATCTGATTTAAAACATTCTCTGCTTTCTTCAACGTATCGGAATCCAGATTCAGTGTACTAAGTTTCATCATAAGATTCACAATCTGATCTTTCTCATCATCCGTCAGCGAAATGTCATATTTACTACAAGCTGTATCAACCGCATTTCGAATCCCTTCCGGATCATCCAGTCCCTGTTCTACCATCTCCTGCTTTAATGCTGCAATCATCTTCTCCATATCTGCTGCATCAACGTTAGAAGCACTGTTTTCCAGACGCCCGGTGACAACAAGTTCATTTAAAGCTCCATCAATAACCTCTGCCGGAATTTCTTTTCCCGTCATTTCAGAATATGCTTTAAAAATACCGACTAATGCTGCCGTTCCCGAAATGGAGGAAGGACCTGCCACAATAATATCTGCATCCGTAATCCCTGCTGTCGCGCAGGCATTCTGATACATTCCTTCCGTACAATAAGAAATATTTCTGGTCGAAATGTTAAGTCCGCTTCCCTTCTCCTTTTGCACAACAACAACAGAAGACAACGACTTTGAACCTATCTCACTTGAAGCAATATAAGAATCAAGATAAGAATGTTCCTCTGCATTGGTAACATATACGACATCATACTGATCCAACTTCGTTGCATCTACATTCATAAGAGACAATACCGTCGCTTTTTGCTCCTCTGTCAAATCGGCACCAAGGGATAAATAAGGTTTATCGGAAGCAGTAATCCCCTCATCTGCGCCTTCACTCATGGATTTAGAATGTTCCTGTCCATCCTCATTCGTCTCCTGCGTAATTGTTCCGCTTATTTCACCTGCTTTCACTGTCATAACCGGGGAAGCCAGACTTACGGCAAGTAACGCAGCAACAATGGATTTTACATATTTTTTCATTCTTTTCCTCCTTGGATAACGCCCATTTTCAATTAGTAATTGTGCCATAAACCTATCATTTTGTCAAAACTTAAGCTATAAAGTTTCGAAAAAATTAAGAATTACACGATATGAACATTAAGCCATGCCAGAATATCCTGATACACTACTTCTTTATCTGTTTCATTTAAAATTTCATGCCTGTCATTTTTATATAATTTCCATGTAATATCCTTTATTCCAGCATGTTTATAGGTATCATAAACATGTTTTACGCCTTCTCCGAGATTTCCAACCGGGTCATCTTCTCCGGAAACCATAAAAACCGGTAAGTCTTTCGGTATCTTTTCAATATTTTCCGGTTGAGCATCAAAATATACCGCCTCAAATAATCCTTTATACGCATTTACTGAAAATGTAAATGTACACTTCGGATTAGAATAATATTCTTTCACAACTTCCGAGTCCTTCGTAAGCCAGCTGTTCTTATCATCTTTTCCATCTAAATCATATTTTTTATATGGTTTGTCAAATGTCAAAGAACGCACGAGCTTGCTATGATACCTTTCTCCACGTATTTTCTCCAACAAAGAGGTTACCTGTATCCCAAACTTTGCTTTTTTGCCCGGCACATACCCGGTACCCATAATAATAACTCCATCCAGCCCCGTTCCATAAACAGAAAGATATTTTCTTGTCATATAAGATCCCATGCTGTGTCCCATAATAAAGTATGGTTTCCCCGGATTTTCTTTCTGCACGATCGTACGCATTGTATGAATATCCGAAACCAGCGTGTCACTCGGATCTGGAGCAAAATATCCCCAGTCTTCTTTGCTCTGAACCGATTCTCCATGTCCGAGATGATCATGTCCCACAACCAGATAGCCATGTTCTGTCATATATTCTGCAAATGGTTCATAACGCTCAATATACTCAATCATTCCATGTACAATCTGCAAAACCGCCTTATACTCTCCACTCTCCGGTTTCCAACGCACTGCATGAATCTGTGTCTTTCCATCTTTAGATGGAAAAGAAAACAATTCCTTTTTCGCCATTTTTTTCTCCTTTGTAATATTATCCTTCGTTAACGGTACTTTTGAATTACTACCTGAATACTCTTTCTTCCATTATATTCATTGATATCCGGATAGTACACAATCGTTAGTTTTACACCTTCTGCTTTTCCCATCTTAAGCTGTTCTACCGCGTCTTTTCCAAACTTTTCTGCAATATAAGAAAAGAACTCCTCTACCCCACCAAAATGAACGCCATCTATCGTTCTTCCATCCTCTGTAAGTAACGTAAATTTCAAAACATTGGCATTTTTCCCGACAACTCTTGCCCTTAATAATTCTACATTTTTTGCTGCAAAAACCGGTTTTGTATTTCCCTTTCCAAACGGCTCCAATAAATCAAGTTGCTCAATGAGCGGCTCTGTTATGTAAGAAAGTGGCATTGCCACATCAATCGATACCACAGGATAAAAATCCTCTTCCTTCAAGGTGCAGTTTTCATTCATACGTCTGATAAATTCCGGCACATTTTCTTCTTTTAAAGAAAGTCCCGCTGCCATCGGATGACCACCAAATTTTAAGAATAAATCCTTACACTTTGTCATTTCTTCATACATGGAATATGCTTCAATCGAACGTCCTGATCCTTTCACTCCGTCCTCACTTTTCGTGAGAACAAAAACAGGATGATTGTAACGTTCCCGGATTCTTCCTGCTATGATACCGGCAAGGCTTTCATGGCAATCAGGAAGATAAACAATCATAACCTTTTGCTTGTCAATGCCTTCCTTCTCAATCAGCTCAAACGCTTCCAAAACACCCTCTTCCGTCATGCTCTTTCTGCTTGTATTGAGCGCGATTAAATCAGATGCACATTCCGATGCTTCCCTCTCGGTTTCTGCCAAAAGTAACTGTAAAGAGCGTTTCGCCGTATCCAGTCTTCCACTCGCATTCATACAGGGACCCAGAATAAACCCGATATGATATGCCTTTATCTGTTCCATTGTCAGATTATTCTGAAAAATCAACGCACGCATTCCTAAATTTTTCGTGTGATGTAGCCTTTCCAGACCAAGCCGCACGATCAGACGATTTTCCCCCGTCAAATCCATGACATCTCCAATCGTTGCAAATGCAACATTTTCCAAAAACTCATCTGCCCTGTCCGATGCCACCTGATTTTTTTCATACAACGCCTGCACAAATTTCCATGCTACTGCTGCTCCGCATAACTCCTTATACGGATATTGGCATTCCTCCTGGTGTGGATTAACAATGGCATCCGCATTACTTTTTAGGTGCTGTTTTCCACTTTCTGTCTCTTCAAACGGAATATCATGATGATCCGTAACTACAACCGTCATTCCTTCTTCTTTTGCGTAAGCAATCGCATCAATTGCCGCAATTCCATTATCGCAGGTTAAAATCGTATCAACACCTGCCTCTTTTGCTTCCCGGATCAGATTTTCATTGATTCCATACCCATCCTTTTGTCTGTCCGGAATTTCCACACTCACCTTCGCCCCAAGCTCACGCAATGCCTTTAACAAAATATAGGTTGCATTGATTCCGTCAATATCATAATCACCAATAATTCGAATTGACGCACCTTCTTTTATTTTCCCTGAAATAATAGAAACGGCTTTTTCCATGTCATGCATAAGCTTTGGATCGTAAAGTTTATCCGCATCCCCATACAAATACATTTCAATCTCATCCATTCCTATTACATCCCGGTTTCTTATGATACGCGCAATAACAGGATCAATGGAAAATGCCTCTCCTATCTTCTTAAAATCTGCTCCCTTTCGTATTTCCATCCATTTTTCAGTCATATTTTACCTCTGCCAATGCAAGTCCCCTCGGTGAAATCGTATACCCCGCATTACTTCTGTCCTTTTTTTCTAAAATTTCTTTGATACTTTCCGGTTCTCTCTTTCCAAGACCTGCTTCTACTAATGTACCTACAATAATACGAACCATATTCTGCAAAAATCCATTGCCGGAAATCGAAATCACAACTTCTTCATTTCTTTTTTCCTTATTCACCGGCTTATAATTTTCTTTTGTTCGATTGTCTTCGATTAGAATCTCTGTAATCGTTCTCACCGTGCTTTTCTTTTGATTTCTTTTTCCGCAAAATGCCCGAAAATCATGTTCTCCGATAAGCCATGCTGCCGCTTCCCTCATTTTTTCTACATCAAGCGGTTCTGTGATTACTTCTACATATTTTCTTTCAAATACATTTGCTCTTTTCGCATTACAAATGCGATACCGATACGTCTTTGAAACTGCATTCAATCTACTGTGAAAACGCATCGGAACTTCTGCTATTTCATACACAAAAATATCTTCGGGCAAATATGCATTCATATAATCTAAAATTTCTGTTTCTGTCATAGAAACATCTATCTTAAAATTCGCCACCTGTGCAAGTGCATGCACCCCCGCGTCCGTCCTGCCGGAGCCATGCACTTCCACCGGACATCCTGACATTTTTTCCAAAACAGCCTGTAATTTTCCCTGTATTGTCATGTCGGTGCTTTTCTGCACCTGCCAGCCCTTATAACGTGTCCCATCATACTGCAGAAGAATTTTATAGTTTTTCATAAAAATTTGTTTCCTCTCTTTTGCCCTTTTATTGTAGCATAAAAATAAGTATCTGGCAAAATCCCCACTGCGACCAGTTATTATCTCCTTAACAAAAAAGACAACACCTTTTTGATGCTGTCTCAATATAATCTATCTATTAAAATGACGAATCATTTTTGCACTATTATGTACTTCATGAATCTGTATCTCATTCTCAAGCACTTCATAAATCAGCGTATAATTTTGATAATAAAGCTCTCTGATTGATAAATCACTTGTCCATTTCGCCTGTGTTCCTCTCTCCCAATTAAACTCCAATGATTCTCCCAAATCAATCAGCTTATCAACAAAATCTGCTGCTCTTCCTGCATCATCCAATGCAATATAATTTTCTATATCGTCAAGGTCTTCTAATGCTGGCTTTGTCCACCTTACTCTCATGCAAGTGCTCCATTCTTTTCATGTTTTCTTTCGAAATGTGCTCTGACTTCATCCGTTGTCAAAGTGCCTTCCTCGTTTACAGATTGCCTGCTCTGCTTCAATTTTATCATTTTATATAACCCTTCTAAAACCTCAAATTCATCTTGTATGTCATCTGATATATTTAAAAGCTCATCCATAATTATTTGCTTTGCAGTACTCATAATTCATTCGCTCCTTCCTACTTTTTATATTTTATCGTTCAAATTCTATAACAATTTGTTCATGTAAAAAAATAACCGCCACAGTTCCCCAACTTTGCGGTTATTTTTATTATAGCTACACCTTGGGACTAACCGCCTATCGGTAGCTTTTCCCTTTTCTGTTTACATCTTAAACTCTACCAGCAGGCTTGTCAACCTAAAATTATTTACCTGCTGTAATCTCAAAAGTACACACCGGTGCTCCATTTAAAATAGTATCTATAATTTTCACATTTACACGCTTTTTTAACACTTCTGAAAATAAGCTTTGATACCACCCTGCTGAACATTCACAGTATTTTGCATGCATGGCATCTACTTTTTTCGGCGTATCACAATAACATTCCTCATAGGTTGCCAATATTTTATTTCCTTCCAGTCGAAGATGATTTCCACCAATACCGGCTTCATTTAATAGTGTCAAGAAATCTTCTGTATTGCTCGCCTTTTGGTATAATTTCTTTGCTTCTTCAACGACATCCTTTTCCAGACAACAGGCACCACATTGCCGCATCGCAGAACATGTATCTATATGGTATACTTCCACTTCCTCTAACAGCTTATTGATATAGGAAGCCTCTTCCGAAGTTTTTAAACCATCCGCCTCTCCTATCTTTTCTGTTATGATCTTTTTTTCCTCTTCCGATAGCTGCTCTAATATTCTTTTTGCCTTACTACACATTTTCTAATTCCTTTCTCACATCTTTTGCAATTCCTTCATCATAATTGAAACTATTATAACATGATGTTAGGGTCAAAAGGTCGCAAAAAAACATTAATCTGTCATATTGCACAAAATGAATTTGGTATTTGTGACTTATGAAGGATATTAGATTTTCTTAATGTTCTGTCAATTAATCCAGCAACTCAGCAACAGGATGTTGATGAGAGTCCACGCCACGCCATGGATGGCGAATCGTGGGCGGTTGCGGTCGTGATTCAAATACCTGCCAGAACATTTAGAAAATGTTATATCCGTAATTCGGAACAAATGACAAATTACATCTTTGTGCAATATGACAAGTAAAAATTAGTTTGCGACCTTTTGACCCCAACATCATAACATACCTTTATCCCATTTTAGCAAAAAATCGCTATCATACCACTGCAGAACAACATATTTCATTTTACGATAGAACCAATTTATATTTTTTTCATATCATATAACAAGCGAGCAAAAAACGAGGTTTTCATGGCAAAAAATAATTTACGCTATTTGCAGGATAATGCAGTAGATAAAGGAAGATTACAAATCTCCGTCACAAATCAAACCGGATTTACTCCCATTGAAGGTGCCAGAATTCGCATTTCCTATACCGGTGAACCCGGAAATATCTTAGAAGAGGTACAAACCGACACTTCCGGTCAGACAGCCACCCTGGCAGTCAATGCCCCACCACTGGAATATTCTATGGAACCATCCGAAAATCAGCCTTATTCCCAATACACCGTTCAGGTCGAAGCAGAAGGATATCGTCCCATTGATATTTCCGGTGTTGCAGTATTACCGGAAGAAACCGCACTGCAAAAAGTTGCATTGGAACCACTGGGGCAAGGTGAGAACGTCGTCGATAACATTGTCATCCCTGCAAATACCTTATTCGGAAATTATCCGGCAAAAATTGCAGAAGCTGAAATAAAACCGGTCACCGAAAGCGGTGAAATTGTTCTAAGCCGTGTTGTAATTCCGGAATACATTGTTGTCCACGATGGAGCTCCCTCTGATAACACGGCAAACAATTATTATGTCAGATACCGGGACTATATCAAAAATGTTGCCTCTTCCGAAATTTATGCAACCTGGCCTGACGCAACGCTTCGGGCAAATATTCTGGCAATCATGTCCTTTACTTTAAACCGTGTCTATACCGAATGGTATCGAAACAAGGGCTATGAATATACCATCACAAGTTCTACTGCTTTCGATCACAAATTCGTCTATGGAAGAAACATTTATTCCAATATTTCAAGGATCGTAGATGAAATGTTTCAGAATTATCTGTCAAGACCAAATGTCCGTCAACCGATTTTAACACAGTATTGTGACGGGGAGCGCGTAACCTGCAGTGGTTGGATGACACAGTGGGGAAGCAAATACCTTGGAGATCAGAACTATTCTGCAATTGAAATATTACGCTATTTCTATGGAAATGATATGTATATTAATGTTGCAGAAGAAGTATCCGGTATTCCGGCTTCCTGGCCGGGATATGATTTAGAATTAGGAGTTAGTGGCAGCAAAGTACGGACGATTCAGGAGCAGATAAACCGGATTGCCAAAAATTACCCGGCAATCCCAACCGTCACTGTAGATGGTGTGTATGGTCCATCCACGAAACGTGCCATTGAAGTATTTCAGTCTGTATTCGGTCTCCCGGTCAGCGGCATTGTTGATTTTCCAACCTGGTATCGTCTTTCTGAAATCTATGTTGGTGTTTCCCGCATTGCCGAACTGCGATAGACCTTGTCCTAAGGGGGTACCGCGTTAGCGGGGGATTCCTTAGGACCTACATATACAGGGGGTACCGCGTTAGCGGGGGATTCCTTAGGACCTACATACGAATCTATTTTTTGAAAACACAGAAATACCCCCATACAGGACTTCACATTTCATTGTCCCATATGGGGGTAACCTATCATTTTTTAACAGCTCATTCTCTACCTATTACTTTACGATTGTTGTCCAACCATATTTGTCTTCTAATCTGCCCCACTGAATTCCAGTTAAGGTATCATATAATTTCTGTGTCAATTCACCAATTTCAAAGTTGTTGATTGTTACAACGTCATCTTTGTAGCAAAGTTCTCCAACCGGTGAAATAACAGCTGCAGTACCTGTTCCGAATACTTCTTCCAAAGTACCGTCATGTCCTGCCTTCATCAAATCATCAACGGATAACCTGGTTTCATTTACCTTATATCCCCAGTCTCTTAAGATATGAATCATGGAATCTCTGGTAACACCCGGAAGGACAGTTCCTTCAATCGGTGCCGTATAAATCTCACCGGAAATCTTAAACATGATATTCATCGTTCCTACTTCTTCCACATATTTACGATGCTCACCATCTAACCAGAGAACCTGTGCATAACCTTTCTTCTCAGCCTTTACCTGACCTAAAATAGATCCTGCATAGTTACCACCGCATTTTGTAAATCCGGTACCACCTTTTACGGCACGAACCAATTCATCTTCTACTAAGATTTTTACCGGATTTAATCCTGCTGCATAATAAGCGCCTACCGGACAACAGATAATCATAAACTTATAGGAAGAAGCCATATGTACGCCAAGTGCTGCCTCTGTTGCGAACATAAATGGTCTGATATATAAGGAAGTATTTGGTTTAGATGGAACCCAGTCAGCTTCCTGTTTTACCAATGCTTTTACTGCTTCTACGAACATTTCTTCCGGAAACTCCGGCATGCAAAGTCTCGCATTGGAATTAATCATTCTTCTTGCATTCATCTCCGGACGGAACAACTGAATCTGTCCATCTTCCCTGCGATATGCCTTTAAACCTTCAAATGTCTCCTGTGCATAATGTAAAGTCACACATGCAGGATCTAATGTAATCGGTCCTTCCGGTACAATTCTTGCATCATGCCATCCTTCATCTTTCGTCCAATCCATGATAAACATATAATCTGTCATATATTTACCAAAGCCAAGATTATCCTGATCCGGTTTCTCCTTTAATACTTCTCTTTTCTCAAATCTGATATCCATTATATCGACCTCCAAAATCTCTTTATGCTCTGTCTATTCTTGCTTGGCAGATACCTTGTCATTCATTATTATACTTTTTTTTGTTACTGTCAAGATTATTCCTGGAGCTTATGCAGCATATATTTACAAGTTATGGGAAAATCATTTCCTATTACTTGTATTTATGTCATAAAATATTCAAAAATTATGCACTTTTACTTCTGTTTTCATTTTTCTTCTACAGATACCTTAAAATTTTCACATAAAAAAGAAGCACAGGAGCATTTCCCGTGCCACTTTTCACAAAAATCTTTATACTAGACATTAATTTCTGCTTTTACACCAAGCAATTCCTTATTCTTTTCCAAAATCGGATTTACTACATCACGCAAGAATACATCAACCTGATATGGTGCACGTCCTACATATTTTGCCGGGTCCATATTTGCCTGCAATTCTTCCAATGTAAGATGAAAAGACGGATCTGCGGCAATGAGTTCAAGCAGATTGTTTTCTTTTCCTTCCTGCTTTACATTCTTTCCTGCTTCCATAGAAAGCTGTCTGATCTTTTCATGCAGTTCCTGACGATCTCCGCCTTTTTTTACCGCATCCATCATAATATTCTCTGTTGCCATAAACGGAAGTTCTGCCATCATGTGCTTACGGATTACTTTATCATATACAACCAGACCATCCACAACATTTAAGCACAAATCTAAAATTCCATCAATTGCAAGAAATCCTTCCGGAATAGATAAACGCTTATTGGCAGAATCATCTAAGGTTCTCTCAAACCACTGTGTTGCAGAAGTAATTGCAGGATTTAACGCATCCACCATAACATAACGTGACAAGGAAGCAATACGCTCACTACGCATTGGATTTCTCTTGTATGCCATGGCAGAGGAACCAATCTGATTCTTTTCAAATGGTTCTTCCACTTCCTTTAAGTGCTGCAATAAACGAATATCATTTGACATTTTATGCGCACTTGCAGCAATTCCTGCCAAAACATTAGCTACACGGGTATCTACTTTTCTGGAATAAGTCTGTCCTGATACCGGATAACATTCTTCAAATCCCATCTTCTTTGCAATCATAGGATCAATTTTATCGATCGTTTCCTGATCTCCGTCAAACAATTCCAAAAAGCTTGCCTGTGTTCCGGTTGTTCCCTTAGAACCTAATAACTTAAGACTGCCAAGAACATATTCAAGGTCTTCTAAATCCATCAAAAATTCCTGTGTCCAAAGAGTTGCTCTTTTTCCAACTGTTGTCGGCTGTGCCGGCTGAAAATGCGTAAATGCAAGCGTTGGCAAATCCTTGTAGCGTTCTGCAAATTTAGCAAGTTCTGCAATGACATTGACGAGTTTCTTACGAACAAGCTTTAATGCCTCTGCCATAATAATGATATCGGTATTATCTCCAACATAACAGGAAGTTGCACCAAGATGAATAATTCCTTTTGCTTTTGGACACTGTTTGCCATATGCATACACATGGGACATAACATCATGACGTACCTGTTTTTCTCTTTCCTTTGCTACGTCATAGTTGATATCATAAATGTGAGCTTTCATTTCATCAATCTGTTCCTGTGTAATTTCCGGCTCACCTTTTTCATTCTTTAATCCAAGTTCCATCTCAGTTTCTGCTAATGCTACCCAGAGTTTTCTCCAAGTGGAAAACTTCATATCCTGAGAAAAAATATGCTGCATCTCTTTGCTTGCATATCTTTCGGATAACGGACTGCTGTAATTATCTGTACTCATCGTCTCTCTCCTTTATTTTTCGTAGGTTCCGCGGATATCTTCCTTCGGCGGCTCAAGTGGATATTTTCCATTAAAACAACCTTTACAGATTGGAAGTCCTTCTGACAATTCCTCTAACCGGTCGATATTAAGATATCCCAAAGAATCTGCACCAATAATATCTCGAATCTCTTCGACTGAATGCTTATAAGCAATCAACTGTTCCCGCTCCGGAATATCCGTACCAAAATAGCATGGCCATAAAAATGGCGGTGAACTGATACGAACATGTACTTCCGTCGCACCGGCATCACGCAACATTTTTACAATTCGATCCGATGTCGTACCGCGCACAATGGAATCATCAATCATAATGACACGTTTTCCTGCAACAGCTTCTTTTAATACATTCAATTTAATGCGCACACTGGACTCCCTGCTGCTTTGTTTCGGCTTAATGAAAGTCCTTCCTACATAACTGTTTTTTACAAATGCAGTACCATAAGGGATTCCGGATTCCATCGCATACCCAAGTGCTGCCGCATTACCGGATTCCGGCACACCAACTACTAAATCTGCATCTACCGGTGAATCCATGGCAAGAAATCTTCCTGCCTTGATTCTGGAACCATAGACACTCACTCCGTCGATATGACTGTCCGGTCTTGCAAAATAAATATATTCAAAAATACATCTTGCCTGCTTTTCCGGTGCAATTGCAAGTGACATATCAGACTGAATTCCGCCTTCCGGCGAAATGGTAACAACCTCTCCCGGCAGAACATCACGTACAAACTCTGCACCGATTGTCTCTAAAGCACAGGTTTCAGAAGCAAGAATATATGCATTATCTCTTTTTCCAATGCAAAGTGGCTTAAATCCAAATGGATCTCTTGCTCCAATCAACTTTCTCGGGCTCGCAACTACCAGTGAAAATGCACCCTTTAACTTCTTAACCGCACGCTTTACTGCTTCTTCTGCTGTCTTGGAATTTAAACGCTCTCTTGCAATGTGATATGCAATCACCTCAGTATCAATTGTGGTCTGAAAAATTGCTCCGGTATACTCTAAGTCTTTGCGCAATTCATTTGCATTAATCAGATTCCCATTGTGTGCGAGTGCCAGAGTACCTTTGACATAATTAAGCACCAATGGCTGCGCATTTTCTCTGGTGGAGGCACCGGCAGTAGAATAACGCACATGACCTACGCCAATATCACCTTTCATCTTCTCTAAAGTTTCCGGTGTAAACACTTCATTTACCAGCCCCATATCCTTAGAAACCACTTGTCCCATCGGACCATTTGTGTCACTGACTGCGATACCGCAACTTTCCTGTCCTCTATGCTGCAATGCAAACAAACCATAATATATCGTAGATGCAACATCTTTTCCATCGAAATCATACATACCAAAGACGCCACATTCTTCATGAAGTCCATCAAATGCTTCTGACTGCTTTTTACTTTTATTCGTATCCATAGATTCTCCTGTTATCTTGTGAATTTCTTTCCTGTCAACAGTTCAAATGCTTCTTTATATTTATCTACTGTCTTTTCAATGACATCATCCGGTAATAAATCATCGTTATCCGGATTCGCTTTTAACCAGTCTCTTACAAACTGTTTATCAAAAGAAGGCTGGGACTTTCCTGCTTCGTATCCTTCCAATGGCCAGAATCTTGAGCTGTCCGGTGTAAGCATCTCATCTCCAAGAACAACATTGCCATTCTCATCCAGACCAAATTCAAATTTGGTATCTGCAATGATGATTCCCTTGCTCAATGCATACTCTGCACATTTCTTATACAATGCAATGGTATACTCTTTTATTTTTGCTGCATATTCTGCACCTTTTTCCGGGTAAATTTTCTCTAATACCTTAACACTTTCCTCGTATGAAATATTCTCATCATGTAAACCGATTTCTGCCTTTGTACTCGGTGTATAAATCGGCTCAGGTAATTTATCGGATTCTTTTAATCCTTCCGGCAATTTGATTCCGCAGACAGTCTGTGTTTCCTGATAACTCTTCCATCCGCTTCCGGTAATGTAACCGCGAACAATACACTCGATTGGAAGCATTTCAAGCTTCTTACACTCCATACTGTTTCCGTCAAATTCTTTTTTCCGGAAAAATTCCGGCATATCTTTAACATCTGTAGAAAGCATATGATTTGGAACAATATCCTTCGTAAAATCAAACCAGAACTTTGACATCTGTGTCAAAATTGCTCCCTTATCCGTAACTTTATTTTTCAAAATAACATCAAACGCAGAGATACGGTCTGTTGCGACAATAATCAAACTATCTCCGTTATCATAAACCTCACGTACTTTTCCTTCTTTTACCGGTTTAAATTCCTGACTGCTCATCTTTGTCCTCCATTCAATGCTTACTAAAGATTACATTAGTATTTGTTTTTGTATTACATGAATACAACACTTTTACCATTTTCATGCAACATATAAAAATTATAATACACGGCTTTCCTTTTCGTCAATGTGATTACTTCTATTCCCCCTTTTTTTCATGTAGAAAAAAAAAGTTCTTTTATTATTTTTTTTGTGTATTTTCATTGTCTTATTATTTTTTCTTATAAATGTTGTCAGCTTTGATAATAAACAAGGACTGTTGTTACACGCTTTTCGTATAACAACAGCCCTCTCTTTCATATCCTAAAGTAAAGACTTGTTCTTATTCTGATTCTATTTTTTCTGTTCCTTCACTTTTTTCTGCTTCCTGCACCTTTTTTTGCTGTGCTAATCTGGCATCAAACTCTGCTGCCTCTTTTCGCAGATTTGCATAGTTTTTCACAAAAAGCGCAATTGCTATTACAACGATAACACCCGGAATGGCAATTCCCAGAATTTTACCGGTATGGGAAACTTTCCCGGCGGCATATATAATTGCAAAACAAGCAAAATACATACAGCATATCAGTGTAACAACAAGCGGAATAAGCACCTTCTTCAGCTTCATAAACAAACCTCCGACCTTTAACTCCCAGTCAATTATTTTTTAATTAACAAAGATTCTCCGGTCATTTCTTCCGGTTTTTCCATTCCCATCATTTCAATCATAGTAGGAATAATATCTGCAAGACGTCCATTCTCTTTTAATGTATAAGCAGGATCATAATTTACCAAAATGAACGGAACCGGATTGGTAGTATGTGCAGTATATGGATCTCCTGTCTCATAATCAACTAACTGCTCAGCATTTCCATGATCTGCACAGATAAACATCTGTCCGCCAACTTCAAGTAAAGCATCTACTGCCTTTCCAACGCATTCATCTACTGTTTCTACTGCCTTTACCGCTGCTTCCATAATTCCGGTATGACCAACCATGTCCGGATTTGCAAAGTTGATAATGATTACATCATATTTATCAGAACGAATGGCATCACATAATTTTTCACATACTGAAGGCGCACTCATCTCAGGCTGAAGGTCATAGGTTGCAACCTTCGGAGATTTTACAAGGATTCTGTCCTCGCCTTTATTTGGTTCTTCCACACCACCATTAAAGAAAAATGTAACGTGTGCATATTTTTCTGTCTCTGCAATTCTCGCCTGTGTTTTTCCGTTTTTCGCAAGGAATTCGCCAAAAGTATTTACAAGCTGTACCTTGTGGAAAGCAACATCTTTATTCGGAATCGTCGCATCATATTCTGTAAAGCATACAAATGTAACATCTTTTCTGGTTCCTCTGTTAAATCCATCGAAATCATCTGCACAGAACGCTCTTGTAATCTCTCTTGCTCTATCCGGGCGGAAGTTATAGAAAATAACAGTATCCTTGTCATTTACCGTAGCAACCGGTTTTCCGTCTTTTTCTACCACAACCGGAACTACGAACTCATCTGTCACATCTTTTGCATAAGAAGCATCAATGGCTGCAATGGCACTATCTGCTTTCTCTCCAACACCTTCTGCCATTGCTTTATAAGCAGCTTCCACACGATCCCAACGATTATCACGATCCATTGCATAATAACGACCTTCGATGGTTGCGATTTCTCCGACACCAATTTCTTGCATTTTTGCCTGCAATTCTTCAATAAAACCTTTTCCGGAAGCAGGAGCCGTATCACGACCATCTAAGAAGCAATGCACATAAACCTTTTCAATGCCTTCTTTTTTTGCCATCTCAAGCAGACCATAAAGATGTGTATTGTGGCTGTGTACGCCACCATCTGACAACAATCCGCAAAGGTGAAGTGCGGAACCATTTTTCTTTACATTTTCCATACCTTTTACCAATGCTTCATTTTTAAAGAAATCACCGTCTTCAATTTCTTTTGTGATTCTTGTTAATTCCTGATATACGATTCTTCCTGCACCCATATTTAAGTGTCCAACCTCGGAATTTCCCATCTGACCATCCGGTAATCCTACTGCCAGTCCACTCGCATACCCCTTCACAAAAGGATACTCTTTCATCAACTTATCCATAACCGGGGTCTTTGCCTGTGCAACGGCATTTCCCTCCGTCTTATCATTCAAACCAAATCCATCTAAAATCATCAATACTGTTGGCTTTTTGCTCATAATTGTTTTCCTCTTTCCTTTATTTCTTTATACAGCATATCCGTATTCTTCCGAAATCTTTTATTCTTTCTGACCTTCGGACAGCTTTCATTTGCCAAATTACCGCTAATATTATACACCATCGTGAAAGATTTCACAATAATTTTCCCCAAAATATGAAAATCATCTATTAAAAAAATCTTAAGATTTTCCCCCTTGCATTTCCAGGGACATTATGCTATCGTATTAATCGTTGATAAGACAATTCATTTTATTGTCTTTACTACAAATATGAAAGAAAGCGAGGTAATAAAAATGATGAATGTAACAATGAAAACAAACAACAACTTAAACTTGAGCATGATTACCTCGGTAATTAGAAAAAATCAAATCTGTCAGTAATGTATGGAATTTTTTCAGATGAAGAATGATTTTGCCGTGGCAATTTGCCGCGGCTTTTTTAATTGCCGAACCATTCATACTCAGGCACAATTTTTAAACAGAGGAGAGTTAAAGTATGAATTGGATTTATGAATTAGAAACACAGGGGCTTACAAGCGCTGCCACACAAAGACACACGTTAATCAACACCTGGGCAAGATCGGAAACCGCATATAACTGTAGCGGTTGCTACTATAGAAAAGACTCCGATTCTTTTGGGTTTGCTTCAAATGCAAAATTAAAGCCAGCTGTTTCTTTCCGGCTTCATTTTGCAAATGCATTGCGAGCGCTGGCAGATAAAATCTATCCATTAGCGTTTCCATATACAAAAGCATCAACCAGTACATCATTTTGTAAATAATCCCGAATTATTCACAGCAGCCAAGTGAAATCTGTAATTCGTGCGTCAAGCTTGCTTGTAAACCGAATTTATGATTTCACTTGGCGGGTGAATAATTCGGGATAATGAATCAAAACATTGTACTGGTACAATAAAAATCAAACTTTGATCAAAAAAAGTGAGGTAAGACTTACCTCACTTTTTATGGATTACATGGCAATAATCCTGCAAGACGAAGAGTTTGACTTACGCCTTCTCCCTCTTACATTTATTGTTCACAATCTAAATTGGAATTCACAATAATCAATCACTTATTATTTATAATTTACGATTTTACCAAAGTCTGCTTTCAAAGAAGCTCCACCAACTAATCCACCATCAATATCCGGTTTTGCAAACAATTCTGCTGCGTTTCCTGCATTTACAGATCCACCGTACTGAATACGAACTGCTTCTGCTGTTGCTTCACCATATACTTCTTTGATGCATGCACGAATCGCACCACAAACTTCTTCTGCCTGATCGGAAGTAGCTGTTTTACCGGTTCCGATTGCCCAGATTGGCTCATAAGCAATAACCATAGACGCTACCTGTTCTGCTGTTACACCTGCGAGGTCAGATTTAATCTGCATTCTGATCCAGTCAAGTGTAATACCCATTTCTCTCTGCTCTAAAGATTCTCCACAGCAAAGAATTGGTGTAAGGCCTGCTTCTAACGCTTTCTTTACTTTTTTATTGATGACACAATCACATTCTTTAAAGTAATCACGTCTCTCAGAATGTCCTAATACAACGTATTTTACGCCGGCATCTACTAACATCTCAGCAGAAATTTCTCCGGTATATGCACCTTTTTCTTCAAAGTACATATTCTCAGCACCAACTGCAACATTTGTTCCTTTTACTGCTTCTACAACCGGAACAATGTCAATTGCAGGTACACAATATACAACATCTACGTCATCACTCTTTACAAGTGGTTTTAACTCTTCTACTAATTTTACAGCCTGGCTTGGAGTCATGTTCATTTTCCAGTTTCCGGCTACAATTTTCTTTCTTGCCATTTTAATTTCTCCTTAATTCTATTGTATGATTCTCTTATTTATCGTTAGCTGCTGCTACACCCGGTAATTCTTTTCCTTCTAAGAATTCAAGAGAAGCACCACCACCGGTAGAGATATGAGTCATCTTGTCACCAAATCCCAACTGATTTACAGCTGCTGCGGAATCACCACCACCGATGATTGTAGTTGCATCTGTCTCAGCCAAAGCTTCTGCTACTGCAATAGTACCTTTTGCAAGAATTGGATTTTCGAAAATACCCATCGGTCCGTTCCATACAACTGTTTTTGCAGATTTTACTTCGTTTGCATATAATTCAGCAGTCTTAGGTCCGATATCAAATCCTGCTTTATCAGCCGGCATTTTATCAGAATCATATACTTCCACATCAATTTTAGCATCAATTGGATCAGGAAAAGCTGCTGCTACTACAGAATCAACCGGAAGTAATAATTTCTTTCCTAATTTTTCTGCTTTTTCCATCATTTCTTTACAATAATCCAACTTGGTATCATCTACTAAAGACTGACCAATTTCATATCCTTTTGCTTTTAAGAATGTGAATGCCATACCACCACCGATGATTAAAGTATCACATTTCTCAAGTAAATTGGAAATAACATTTAATTTATCTGCAACTTTAGCTCCACCAAGAATTGCAACGAAAGGTCTTACCGGATTTTCTACTGCATTTCCAAGGAAGTCGATTTCTTTCTGCATTAAGTAACCAACTACTGCAGTATCAACCATAGAAGCAACACCAACGTTAGAGCAATGTGCTCTATGTGCAGTACCGAATGCATCGTTTACGAAAACATCGCAAAGAGAAGCAAGATCTTTGGAAAAAGCTTCGCCATTCTTTGTTTCTTCTGCTCTGAAACGTGTATTCTCAAGTAAGATAACATCTCCGTCTTTCATAGCTTCTACAGCAGCTTTTGCATTTGGTCCTACTACTTCCGGATCAGCAGCAAATTTTACTTCCTGTCCTAATAACTCAGAGAGTCTCTTAGCTACCGGTGCAAGAGTCTTTGTTTTCTTATCTTCTTCTGTTTTTACTTTTCCAAGGTGAGAGCAAAGAATTACTTTTCCGCCATCTGCAATTAATTTCTTGATCGTCGGTAAAGCTGCTACAAGACGGTTCTCATCTGTGATTTTTCCATCTTTTAAAGGTACGTTGAAATCACATCTGCAAAGAACTCTTTTTCCTTTTACATTGATATCATCTACTGATTTTTTATTTAATGACATAAATATGTCCTCCTTATTTGTTTTCACATCAATATTCTTAAAGTACTTTTATAATACAAGAATTTTCCTATACAACAAAAAAGGAATCCGGTCCAAAACGACCGGACCCCCTTTTTGAGTCTTATCCGAACAAGAATAATCTTATGCTAATTCAGAGAAGTATTTAATTGTACGAACCATCTGAGATGTATAGCTGTTCTCATTATCATACCATGAAACAACCTGTACTTCGTACAAATCATCAGCTACCTGGTTAACCATTGTCTGAGTAGCATCGAATAATGAACCATATCTCATACCAACGATATCAGAAGATACGATTTCATCTTCGTTGTAACCGAAAGATTCGTTAGCTGCTGCTTTCATAGCTGCATTGATATCTTCTTTTGTAACACCAGCTTTTTTAACAACTGCTGTTAAGATTGTTGTAGAACCTGTTGGTGTAGGAACACGCTGAGCAGATCCGATTAATTTTCCGTTCAATTCAGGAATAACAAGTCCAATTGCTTTTGCAGCACCTGTGCTGTTTGGAACAATATTAACTGCTGCTGCTCTTGATCTTCTTAAATCACCTTTTCTCTGTGGTCCGTCAAGAGTCATCTGATCACCTGTGTAAGCATGGATTGTTACCATGATACCAGACTGGATTGGTGCATATTTATTTAATGCATCAGCCATAGGTGCTAAACAGTTTGTTGTACAAGAAGCTGCAGAAATAATTGTATCTGTTGCTTTTAATGTCTCGTGGTTTGTATTGTAAACAATGGTAGGAAGGTCGTTTCCAGCCGGAGCTGAGATAACAACTTTACGAGCACCAGCATTGATATGAGCCTGTGCTTTTTCCTTGCTTGTGTAGAAGCCGGAGCATTCCAATACAACGTCTACTTTTAATTCTCCCCAAGGGCAGTTGTTTGCATCTGGGAATGCGTAGATTTTGATTTCTTTTCCGTCAACAGTGATAGAATCTTCACCAGCTGATACTTTGTCAGCTAATTCATATTTACCCTGAGATGAATCATATTTTAACAAGTGTGCTAACATTTTAGGACTTGTCAAATCGTTGATTGCTACTACTTCATATCCTTCTGCTCCAAACATCTGTCTGAATGCAAGACGACCGATACGGCCGAAACCATTGATTGCTACTCTTACTGCCATGTCTTAATTCCTCCTAAATTTAATCATTAAGATTCTTTTTCTTTGGGTACACACCCAACTGTTATTATTCTAACTAATTTTATTCCAAAATTCAAGTAGGTTTCTGCACTTTGTTAATTTTTTCACTATTTCATTTTCTTCCAATTCTTATTCTAACACTTTTTACAATTCCGTTCTTTTTATTATCATTCCATTCTGACAAAATAGTTAAATCTCAATTGACTTTTTTAGATATTATGTATAAGAAAAAATTTTTTATTCCTGTTTCATCCTAATTATCGTTGGAACAATCGTGCAAAAATGTGGATTCCTTTATTTTTTCTTGCATGCTGCTCCTTGTTTCTTCTATAATGTAAGATATTGGACATCGTTTTTCGCATACAACAGGATTTGTAAATAGGAGGTAATATCATGCTTTGGGATACTCATATGCACTCGGCATTTTCAGGAGACAGTGATACCGAACCGGAACTTATGGTACAAAGTGCCATTAACAAGCATTTAGACGGAATCTGCTTTACCGATCATTTTGATTACGATTACCCAAATGAACCGGATGAGTTCCTTTTGGATTTTCCGGCTTACCAGCATAAAATTTCAGAATTGCAGGAAAAATATGCAAAAACTCTTCCAATCCATTTTGGAGTAGAATTGGGTTTACAACCGCATCTTTCCGATATGCATCAAGAACTTGTACAAAAATATCCCTTTGATTTTATCATTGGTTCCTCCCATGTTGTTCATGGCATGGATCCTTATTATCCCGGATTTTTTGATCATCGGAAAGAAGAAGAAGGTTATTTGGAATACTTTGAATCTGTACTGGAAAATATCAATGCCTTTTCGGATTTTGACGTCTATGGTCATATTGATTATGTTGTCCGCTATGGTCCAAATCAAAATAAATATTATTCCTATCAGAAATACAGTGATATTATAGATGAAATTTTAAAAAAATTGATTTCTCTCGGAAAGGGAATCGAGCTAAATACCGGTGGTTTTAAATATGGACTCGGTCATCCAAACCCATGTGAAGACATCTTAAAACGTTATCATGAACTCGGCGGTGAGATTTTAACACTTGGTGCAGATGCACACAAACCGGAACATGTTGCATATGATTTTGACAAAATACCTGACATTTTAAAAACCTGCGGTTTTTCCTATTATACTGTTTTCAAAGAGCGAAAACCCGTCTTCTTACCGATTCCATAATAATGCCCTTTTTTGAGCCGCACTTGTAACTTTACTATTCCGTGCGGCTCTTTGTCATGATCTGCATCAACAGAGAGATGACAGATACTCCTGATATTCCGGATTTTTTTCTCTCAGTTTACGTACACTGTCTTTCAAACATTCTATCGTATATGCAATTTCTTCCGGTGTTGTGCTCTTTCCCAAGGAAAAACGAAGCGAACCATGCTCCATTTCTTTTGGAACATCAATTGCTTTTAATACATGGGATACCGAACTTTGCCCCGAAGAACATGCAGATGCCGCCGACGCACAGATTCCTTTCATATCCAATAATTGTAGCAAAGTACCTCCTTCAATAAATTGAAAGCAGAAATTTGCATTATTCGGCAAACGTTCTTCCCTGCTCCCATTCAATCTGGTATACGGAATTTCCCGCAATACCGTCTGAATCATTTTGTCGCGCAACTGTTGTTCTCTTGCCATTCGATATGGCATTTCATAAGCTGCCAGTTCCGCTGCCTTTCCAAAACCGACAATTCCCGGTACATTTTCAGTTCCGGCACGTTTTCCCATTTCCTGTCCACCGCCATCAATAAAGGATTTCAGCGGAATCTGTTTTCTGATATATAAACAGCCAATTCCTTTCGGTCCATACAATTTATGTCCACTTGTACTTAACATATCGATTGGAAGTTCTTTTACGGAAATCGGAATCTGTCCATATGCCTGCACAGCATCCGTATGAAGTAAAATATGATGTTTTTTTGCGATTTCAGCGATAGCTTCCATCGGTTCAATTGTACCGATTTCATTGTTTGCATACATGATGGAAATCAATATTGTTGTCGGTCGGATTGCCCGTTCTAATTCCTCCGGTCGGATTTTTCCCTCCTCGTCCACATTAAGATAAGTAACTGCAAATCCTTCTTCTTCCAATGATTTACAGCTATTTAATACTGCATGGTGTTCAATTTTGGACGTAATAATATGATTTCCCCGCCTTCTCCACATATGTGCCGTTGCCTTTATGGCCCAGTTATCCGCCTCACTTCCACCGGAAGTAAAATAAATTTCCTCCGGACTTGCCCCTATTACTTCTGCAACCTGCTTTCTTGCTTTTTCTACTGCAGCTCTGCTGAATTTTCCCAAATCATATAGTGTAGATGCATTCCCATATTTACCAAATAAAAACGGCTGCATCGCTTCTAAAACTTCCGGTGCAATCTGTGTTGTAGCCGCATGGTCAAGATATATTGTCCCTTTCATTTTTTTCCTCCTTTCTATTTATGATATGTTCTTTCTTTGTTCCGGTACACATATATTAAAAATAAGTCTGACCTTTCAATTTGTTAAAGGAGGTCTTTTTTTGAAACGAAACTTATTAAAGAACTCTCTTATCACAGGAACTCTGCTTCTTACCTTTGCCGGATTTTTAAGCAGAATCATTGGCTTCTTCTATAGAATATTCCTAAGTCGTCACATAGGTGCAGAAGGGATCGGAATCTACCAGCTAATATTTCCCCTGCTTTCTCTTTGTATCTCCTTAACTTCCTCCGGTATCCAGACAGGGATTTCCAAATACACCGCAGAAAAATATGCAAAAAACAATACCTCTGCTGCATTTTGTTATCTTTATGCCGGATTTTTTTTAAGTATTACTCTGTCCATTCTTACCTGTATTTTTTTATATCAGAATGCGGATTTTTTAGCTCTGCACTATTTAAAAGAAAAGCGTGTTGCTCCTCTTCTTCGGATTATGGGGCTTTCTCTGCCTTTTTCCTCGATTCATGCCTGTATCTGCGGCTATTATTATGGTTGTAAAAAAGCTTTGATTCCTGCCATTTCACAACTTTTAGAGCAAATCGTACGCGTAGGATCCGTATATCTTATCTACTTAATTGAAGTGGAAAATGGGAAAACTCCAACCCCCGCCATCGCCGTATGGGGAATCGTGCTTGGAGAAGTTTTTTCCGCCTTGTTTTGCATTACTATCATACGTTTTCAAAAGCACTCCGATAACTTCTTTTCTGCCTTAAAAAAGATTGCTCTATTTTCTCTTCCCTTAAGCGCCAACCGCACCTCACTTAATTTTTTTCAAAGTCTGGAATCACTCTTAATTCCGGTAAGTTTAAAACAGTTTGGGTATACCAGCCAGGAAGCATTAAGTGTTTTCGGCATTTTGACAGGCATGGCACTTCCGGTCATTCTCTTTCCAAATGTACTAACCGGTTCCGTTGCTGTTATGCTTTTGCCTGCCATTTCAGAAGCCCAGGAAAAGCAAAATCACAAATTAATTTTTAAAACAATCAAAAAGACCATAGAATCCTGCATGATTCTTGGTCTTATCAGTACATTATTTTTTCTGTTATCCGGACATTTCATCGGTGAATTTATTTTTCAGAATACTCTATCCGGTACTTTCATCACGACACTTAGCTGGATTTGTCCGTTTTTATTTCTCACAACAACATTAAGCAGCATTTTGCATGGACTTGGAAAAACGACGATTACTTTCATTCTGAATCTTCTTGCCAGCATTATTCGAATTTTAGGTATTGCATTTCTGGTTCCCCGCTTTGGCATTCGTGCTTATCTTATGGGTATGTTACTAAGTCAGTTATTCCTTGCCTGCGGTTTTACTTTCTCTTTATATCATTTCTGCCGGAAAGGAAGATGAACAAAAGCGTACAAAGCACATTAGCGCACAAAGTGCTTTTTGTTGTATCGAAAATTTCCAGGAATTTCCGATACAACAAAAATATCCCCACCAACCGGTGAGGATATGATTTATTCTACTTTAGGAATTCCTTTATACTCTGGACAAATATTCGCCTGTTCTGGTATCAATCTTAATAACATCACCCTGTTCTACGAACAACGGAACATTAACATTTGCTCCAGTCTCAACTGTAGCAGGTTTTGTAGCACCTGTTGCTGTATTACCTTTGAAACCAGGTTCTGTCTCTGTAATCTCTAATTCTACAAAAAGAGGTGGTTCTACTGCAAATACATTTCCATTATGAGAACATACTTTACACATTTCATTCTCTTTTACGAATTTAAGAGCATCACCGATTGTATCTGTATTCAATGCAACCTGATCATAAGTCTCTACATCCATAAAATAATAAAGATCTCCATCTTTATATAAATACTGCATATCTTTTCTATCAATACGTGCCTGTGGACATTTTTCTGTCGGGCGGAAAGTTGTCTCTACAACACCACCATTAATGATATTTTTTAATTTTGTTCTAACGAAAGCCGCACCTTTTCCCGGTTTTACATGCTGAAATTCGATAATCTGATAAATATTCCCATCATATTCGATGGTCATACCATTTCTAAAATCTCCTGCTGAAATCATTCGATATTCCTCCTTAAATCTCTATGGGAATGTTACCCACTTGTTCCATTTTATAATAAATGCCTCTATATTTCAACCTTTTTTCATCATGTTTTTTATCTTTGCTCTATATCATGAATCATGGCAACGCGTCTTTCATGCCTGCCACCTAAAAATTCTGCCTCTAAATATGTCTTTACAATATCTTTTGCAGTTTCCAGACCAACGATTCTTGCGCCAAAAGCAATAATATTGGCATTATTATGTTCTTTTACCAGATGTGCCGTAGTAGTATCAGAACATACTGCAGCCCGTACTCCTTTTACCTTATTCGCTGCAATGGAAATACCAACGCCTGTTCCACAGATTAAAATCCCGCAATCTGCTTCTCCTGCTGCAACGGCTTTTCCTACTTTTTCTCCATATACCGGATAATCACAGCTTTCATTGGAATCAGTACCATAATTAATGACCTCATGCCCTAAACTTTCCACATACGCTTTGATTTCATTTTTCATCTCTACTGCTGCATGATCATTTCCAATTGCAATTTTCATCTTCATTTCCTCCTGCATGCTTTTTCCTGTTTCTTTGATAAAAAAATAATACAATTTTCTCTAAATAACGCTTTAACACAATCTGTATTTCTTCTTTTGGATGAATGGGTTTCACCAGAATCGTTGGTATCCCGGTACGATTTGCTCCGTATACATCCGTAAATATCTGATCTCCGACAAACAATGTATTCGTCTTATCGGTTCCCATGATTGTCATTGCTTTTTCATAATTTTTCGTCGATGGTTTATGCGCATCAAAAATATAATTCACATGCACATCATCATTAAACATCTTAACACGTGGCTCTTTATTATTGGAAAGTAAACAACACTGATAGCCTAACTGTTTTAATCGAAAAAACAGCTTCTTTGCACGTTCATCCGCCTTTGCCCCATGTGGTACTAAAGTATTATCAATATCAAAAATGATACCACGATATCCTTTCTGATATAATGTTTCAAAATCTATTACATAAGTAGAGTCCACATATTCTGTTGGATAAAAACACTGTAACATATTTGCCCTTCGCTTTCCTATCCTCTTTTTTCTGCATAAAACGAACATTTGCAATCCGCTTTATTACTTGCTCAAATATCAAAATTTTCCTTGTTTCTGAATGAAGCACTTTCCGGCATTTTCTTTGCATGTACTCTGCCTTGTTCCATACTTTCCCCAACAAAACACTGATACTGCATAAGAACCTGCTTCTTTCGCATATCAGAAATTGCTTTTTCTACATCTAGCTTTTCTATGTCGCTGTCCGTCTCTTTTCTATCATACGAAAATCCTGTCTGATACTGTTTTGCATAACTTACTGTATCAAAAGTCTGCTGTGTGTTGACAACAGACTTTTCGGCAATTTCCCTCTCTGCTTTTACATCGTTTTGTTCTTCAGCAGGGACAAGCACATTCGCCCTATCCAATTCATTCATCCGTATCGAATTGTAAAACTCTGATTCCGTAATCGGACGAATTCCCGATAACTTCATAACGTCATGTCTCTTCCTTTTAACGATCTAAGATTTTCTTTAACTCATTCATGAATGTATTAACATCTTTAAACTCACGATAAACAGAGGCAAACCTGACATATGCCACTGCCTCTAAATCCTTTAACTTATCCATAACAACCTCTCCAATCAATGAAGTTGGGATTTCTTTCTCCTCTCGATTGAAAAGCTCCGTCTCTACTTCATCGACCAACTGATTGATCTGATTAATGGATACCGGTCTTTTATGACAGGCCCGAAGCACACCCGCTTCAATTTTCGAACGGTCATACTGTTCTCTGCTATCATCCTTTTTAATTACAACAAGCGGTATGGTCTCTACTTTCTCATAAGTGGTAAACCGCTTTTTACAAGAATCACACAGCCGGCGGCGTCTGATGGATGTATTATCATCTGCCGGTCTTGAATCAATTACTCTGGTATCATCATTGCCGCAAAATGGACACTTCATATAATCCTCCTACCCAAAACGGTTTACCGTTTTTATTGCTCTTAAGTATAACTTTCCCAATATCTTTTGTCAATCATTTCTATAATCTATGCTTTGCATCATCCAGACAAATATCCACAAGAATAATATCCGGTCCAATTTTCACAATCCGATCCCACGGAATGAAATATTCAAATTCACGGAAAAACACCCCAAACATTTTACATGGCTGTGGCACAATTAATGCTTTGATACAACCTCTTTTCTCATCCAGTTCCAAATCACAGACATTTCCAAGAAACCTGCAGTCCGCAACATTAATCACATCTTTTTCCTGCAATTCACAAAAACGCATTTTCATCATCCCGGATTTTCACTTATGTTATGATATGCAATGCAATTTTTTTGTTTACACATTAAAACGGAATACGATAATATCGCCGTCTTTCACTACATATTCTTTACCTTCCAGCCGCACCAGTCCCTTTTCTTTTGCTGCCACCATACTGCCACATTCCATTAAATCTTTATACGCAACTACTTCTGCCCGGATAAATCCTCTCTCAAAATCCGTATGAATCTTTCCGGCTGCCTGTGGTGCTTTTGTTCCGTTTTTAATGGTCCATGCTCTTGTTTCGTCCTCGCCTGATGTAAGAAAACTGATAAGACCCAAAAGGCGATAGCTTGCTGTAATAAGCTTTTCAAGACCGGATTCTTTTAAGCCAAGTTCCTCTAAAAACATTGCCTTTTCATCATCTTCTAACTCTGCCATCTCCTGCTCAATCTGTGCACAGATTACAAATACTTCACTGTTTTCTTTTGCCGCAAGAGCTTTTACGTTCTGCACATGTGCATTATCTGCTCCATCATTTGCCAGATCATCCTCTGATACATTTGCCGCATAGATAACCGGTTTTGCTGTCAATAAATTATAAGATCTGTACCATTCTATCTCATCTTCGTCGTCAGACAATTCGTATGTTTTCGCCATATTTCCGGCTTCCAGATGTGCCTTTAATGCTTCTAACAATTTTAATTCTTTTGCCAGTGTTTTATCCATTCTTGCCTGTTTTGCAACTTTTGCAATACGACGCTCCAGAATCTCGATATCCGAAAAAATGAGTTCTAAATTAATCGTTTCAATATCTCTTGCCGGATCTACACTTCCGTCTACATGCACAACATTGGTATCTTCAAAGCAACGTACCACATGAACAATAGCATCTACTTCACGGATATTTGCAAGAAACTGGTTTCCCAATCCCTCTCCTTTGCTTGCACCCTTTACAAGACCTGCAATATCCACAAATTCAATCACGGCCGGGGTTACTTTCTTGGAATGATACATTTCTCCTAACTTTGTCAAACGTTCATCCGGTACTGTTACAACACCAACATTCGGGTCAATTGTACAGAACGGATAGTTCGCCGATTCTGCTCCTGCCTTAGTCAATGAATTAAATAATGTACTTTTTCCCACATTCGGTAATCCTACGATTCCTAATTTCATATCTATTATCACCTATCCAGAATTCCTTGAATTTATAAGGATTTCTGCCTTTCTCTTATATTTCTACTACACAATTTACTACACAATTTTCAAGGCTTTTTCTATTCTTTCAACCTCTTTTACCTTCTCATCTTCTGTCACATGGACATACAGATTCATTGTGATTCCCACATTAGAATGTCCTAAGATAATTTGCAAAGTTTTTGGTCGCATACCACCTTCTATACATCTTGTAGCAAAAGTATGTCTTAAAACGTGCATTGAAAATCTATCAATGCCAGCCTTGTCACACAATTTAAACAAAGTCGTATCATAAGCAGAGTTTTTAGTTGGCTCACCTTTTCTACACAAGAATACAAAATCCTTAAATTCCATATTGATTATCTTGATACTCTTTAACTTTTCTTTCTGATTCTTCAAAATTGCAATCGCTTCTTCTGTTAAAGGTACATCACGATAACCAGACTTGCTTTTAGGTTCTCCAATTCTCCACTCGCCTACAGAATACCTATACTCCATACTTCTTTGTATGTGCATAACTTTCTTGTCAAAATCAATATCTGACCATTTTAATCCTATAAGTTCTCCTGTCCTAAGTCCAGTTTGCAATATAAAAGCAAACTGATTGTAATTGCTACTTTTCTTTGCCACTTCAAGAAACTTCTTCTGTTCATCAACCGTTAAGGCTCTAACCTTCTTCGGTTCTTTACCTATGTTATACTTCACAGCTTTAGTAACTGGATTCTTATAGATTACATCATTTTCCACCGCATCAGCAAACATACAAAATAAAGTAATTCTTGTTTGATAAATGGTAGATGTCTTGTAATCATCTTTCATCTGGTTCAATACATTTTGACAATGCATCGGTTTTACATCTGATAAAACCATATTTCCTATGCAGTCTCGTATATTATTTGTAAATCTTTCCTTGTAGTTTCTAATAGTATTTGGTCTAATACTATCTCCCTTGATATTTTCAATCCAATAATTAAACCAAGCCGTAACTGTCATATCACCAGATGCATTAATTCCACCATGTTCATCTTCAAACTTTGCATCTGCATACCACTGACGGCACTCTTGTAACTTTGGAAAATATTTCTGAACGGATTTACCTGTTCGCTTGCTTACAAATCTAGCTGTATATAAGCCATCTTTTCTCTGGCAAATGCCAACTCCAAGCTCCTTTCCTTTTAAGTCTTTACCCATAAAATCAACTCCTTTCTGCCATTTACAAGCAAAAAGAGTCTGATACAGCATACTATTATATCACTCTTGTCACAATTTGAAAATAATTAATTTTCTAAATTTCAAGTGTGTTAGATATATACTGTTCAAACTCTTTTCGTTTTACTAATTTCTTATTTCCAACATATAGCACGAAACTACACTTTGGATCTTTCAACAGTTCATCAATTCTGTTAATACCTATGTTTGAATAAGCCGCAGCTTCTTGTTTTGTCAAATTCAATTTCAGCCAAAATGGTATTTCTAATTTCTTTGTTTCTGTATTTTCTATATAAATCACGCCCCATTTCATAAAATAATTTCTAATAATATAAAAAGCACCACATAACTAAGGTGGTGCCGAAAATTCAATATTCAATTTATAAACAAACGTTCCAACTATTATTCATCCTGATAATGTAGTAAAATACATATATTACACCACGAAAGAGATGATATATATGGACAATATACCAGTTTTGCAAAAGGTAAACGATGAATTAATACTAACTAAAAAACCTGACATATTGACTAATCCTGATACGCAAAAATATATGGCTAATATGATGCAACAGCAAATCATACAAAATGTTGTTAAGCCATCCAAAACGGATTTTATAATCAGAAATCCAAACGAAAAGACTGAACAACTTTTATCAGAATCAAACGTTAAACAAGACAAACAAATCCGATTATTAGAGGATCAATTACAGCAAGAAAAAACCTCCAAAACTGAACTTCAAGCCAAATTGGATGATGCATACATACAACTTCGACAACTCAATGATAAAGCATCTTCTCAAAATCTATATATCAAAGAACTGAAGACAGATTTAAAAGAAGAATCTCTCAAAAGAGAATTGGCAGAAAATAAAGTTTCTGCTAAAGATTGGAAAGTTGCCCTAATTGCTGGTGTAATAGGTCTAATAACTGGACTTGCTTGTGCATGGTTTGGTTTTTTCCTTACTACATTGTAGTTAGATACCAATGCCAAAAGAATCCTGCAAAAAATGCTATTGCATAAGATAAACAAATTATCATTGAATTTTTTACTATACATTTTGTTAATTTCATTTTAATCAATCCTATGGGACAAGGCAAATAACCTTGTCCCTATTTTCTTATTTAGAATAAATTACATCATTTTACTACTTCAATATTATTTTCTGTCTTTGCCTTTGGTTTTCTACCACGATTAGACTTAGGTTTGTTTCCATTAACATCTGTAGGCTTAGTCCTCCTTATTCCGCATCTGCTTCTAAATCAGAAAATATATCATGTAAATTCTGCATATCTGATTTAATGAAGTATGCTCTGCCATCTGGTAACTCTATAGGTGTGCCATTCTCACACGCTAATAACATTCTCTGTTGCATCAATCTGATTCCTTGCTCTATACCTCTTCTCTCTGCCTGGTCTAACATTACTTTTAATTCTCTTTCCGTCATTTTCGCCCTCCTGATTTAATAAAATGGTTTTATTAGCAATCTCTTGTATTGTAGAATTTTTCTTACATTGTCCGAAGTGGACAACTCTGTTTCCGTCTATCACCTCATAAAAACCATCTATGATCCTGATATAATAACCTTTCTTAAATCCAGTAATCTTTTTCATTTGTTCCCTTTCTTCCTTATATATAGGATGATTTTCTTTCATTTTCCATGAACTAATCAAAAAATTTTATGTGATTCTGCAACGCATCCTCAATATTCTTATTTTGTATTCCAATATACCGTTGTGTTGTTACTGTAGAAGAATGTTGCAGCAGTACACGAACCAAATTTATATCATAGTTATTGTTGACATAGATACTGGTTGCAAAGTATTTTCTGAAACTGTGACTTCCGATTCCTTCATATCCTAAGTAATCACATACCAAATGCAAATGCTTATTGACCGCCCTCTCTCCTATATCAAACAATTTGGCAGCGGGATTTATATTGTTTTCCAGTGCATAGTTCTGAATATAGATATAAATATCCGTTGGAACTGTAAACTCTCTTTTCTTTTTGGTCTTCTGCTCCACGATATTCAATCTGTATCTATCACCATCACGAATAATAGCCGATAACCTCAACTGCAATATGTCACTAATACGTAATCCTAAATTTGCTTCTAAGGTTAATGCAGTAGCAATTTTCTTATTTGGCTTTACCACATGACCATCCGAACACACAAATCCTGCTCTCATTGTGGAAATGATATTCTTATACTGTTCTTCTGTTAATGCTATGGTTTTCTTATTCAAATCTATTCACCACCTTCAAAAGTTCCTATTTTCGATATACTTTAGTTCCATTATTCCAATGATGAAAACCAAATATCTTTGAAACCCTTGCAAATAAAGGAAAGTTCCTAATCTGTATAGTTATTGGAACTAAATATTTGATTGCCATTTTTCTTATTGGAATCTATACTATAGATAGGAAAAGCAATTCTGATTTTCCAAACAAAACAAAAATTTTTTCAGAGGTGATTATAATAGACATTGAAATTAAAAATCGGAGCATTGTGAAAGAATTTCTCCACAAGCTAAACTCCAAGTTAGAAGATTTATTTTTCAAAATCATAATGAAATTACCAGACAGATTTATTCCATCGGCTTTAATGAATTGGCTAGACCGATACACAAGAAAGCGGATCAACCAACTCAAACAACAGAATATCAAGCAGACATGGAGAAACTTATATTTACAATCAGCAGTTGATGATATTACCAACCGGCAATAGTCATAAGAAAAAGCACCTTTCAGAAGAATGTTATTTCTTCCGTTGGTGCTTTATACTTTACCTATTTTGTTTGACTAGCTTTATATCATACCCTAATGCATTTACCATGTTGCAAAACAATTTCAAAGAAGGACTGTGTTCGTTCTTTTCCATCCTTGATATTGCCTGTTGCTTATTTCCGGTAAGTTCTGCCAATTTATTTTGTGAAATGTTCTGCTCTTTTCTCAGATTGACAACCTCTTGTATAAGTTCTTTTTCCATTTCAGAAGCTACAAACGTTGGTGCTGGCATATCATTTTTTTCTGTTAGTGGCATTTCGCCTTTGTCTATTGCAATTGCTTCTAATAAGCCTTGCATAGTATCATCAAAAAATGTACCCATACATTACACCTCCTTCAATATTTTTACCATTGTCTTAAATGCTTTCTTTTCATCTTCTGTCAAATCATCTTTTTCATTCTTAGTATATACATTTATAAAATATACCGTTTCTTTGACTTCTATATCAACATATATAACACGTGCTCCTCCACGTTTGCCCTTTCCTTTACTTTCCATTGATACACGTATTTTTCTAAGACCACCTGTGCCCTGAATAGCATCCCCAGCTTTTGGATTTTCTAAAAGGACATTTTCAAGATTTCGTAATTCTTCATCTGTCAATCCAAGTTCATGCCACTTTTTTGTAAACATTGGTACTTCTATAAAAGTTCTATTCATTATATTTATCCTCTCGTTTTTCTATTTATAGGATACAACAAATTTGTTGTATTGTCAATCAAAAATAAATAGCATCCCAGACCGTCCAAAGTTGAGGATGCTATTCTTGTAGTACCCATTTTTATTGTGATTCTTTTTCTAATTTATTTTTTTCACGGATTGACAAAATTCTCTCTCCTATCTCATTTTCCAACAAAGAAATCACTAACTTATTGATACTTAGCCCTTTTTTATCTGCACATTCTTTTATTTTATCATAATACTCTTTTGGTACTCTTACTTTGATATCTTGTAATTTTTCCATATAAGCATCCTGACTATCTTTTTGTTTGTCTGTTCTTGCCGCCAACATTTTATCCTCGCTTTCTCTATATATCGCCAACTATATAAATCAGCTACATATAGTATACCATATAATTTTCCGTTTTCAAATCAGCACCAACAGAAAATTTCCACCGATGCTGATAACTATCAAATCATCCGACTTAATACCTTATGTACAATCTTCCACTTGAGGCACTTTTTATTTTTAATACGCATCTGAAACATAAAAATCTTTGAAATCTTTTCCATAAAATCTTGTGGGTATATATCATGCTTGATAAGGTTACAAGTATGACAACTACAGAAAAGATTACTCAAATCATTTGTTCCACCTTTTGAAAGCGGTACTTTATGCTCAATCTCATATGAATCAAAGTCAACAAAATCTCCACAAAGATAACAATGTCCCTTTGTTTTCCGATATATCTTTATTCGTTCTTCTTTAGTAAATGATTTTCGCTTTGGAGTATTAGCAGAAACTTTTTCTAATTCACCATTATCCATAAGCATATAAACATGAAAATAAGCCATTTTCTTTGATGCTTTCTTTCGTGCGTTCCTTGCTTCGTTGGCTGTATTAAACCTATAAGCATTTTCTAATTTACCAACATGAATTACTTTCCGTGTATCAGAATAGCCAATATATTTATTTGCATCTTCCTTATATAAAACATACTGTATCATTTATTCCACCTTCTTTTTATAATGTGGACGGCTATATTTTAAGCCCTCCACATATTCAATTCTTATCTCTCATCAGGGAAACATATAGTAGTTGCATTGTTTCCGGCATATTCCGAAATTCTTTCCGTTATGATGTATATTTTTCCTTTACAAGTCTTGGCACATTCTTTTTGATATGTGTCAGTGGCACGCTGTGTGGTATAGAATGTTGTGTAGAAGTCCTGTACCGTTACAAATCCATGCTGTCTGACAATACCAGATAATCCGGCTTTTAGGATTTGGATTTCTTTCTCTTTAGCGGCAATCCGGCTGTCAAGCTCCTTTTTCTTGGTAAGTTTGATAAATCCCCTTAAATCGTTTCTCTCAAATTCCAGTGCGTTGCGTTCACGCTCTGCATAGATTATAAATATCCATTATGAACTGAATAGCCTTGTATTCAGACTTGAAATTTCCTAACATCTCAATTAACTGCTTGATATTAAGAGTTAGATTTTCAGAACAACATCTGTACTTCTGTACACCATTTTGTGTAGTAAAGATGTTGGCAGAAGGGTTTCTGTCATCATGTAGAACACAACAGAATGAGCGTGGATCATCAATGTCAATCAGTTCTGCAATATCTAATTCAGAATAGATATAATCCCAGAACTCATTTTTATTTTCAAACTCAATCGGTTCATGCGCTAATACTTTCCGCAAGTATTCTACATCATGCTCTTTAATTGCTTTTACATTCAAATTTTCGTATGGCTGATATTCTTTATTAGTATCACCTTTATCCTTAGATTTTGAGGATGCAGCAGGGCTATTTCTCTTCTTAGATTTTGGTTTTGCATTGGAAATATACTGTTCAAAATCATCATTCCAGTATTTTTCAATAATGGATTCTGCGTTAATTCTTGCTTCAAAATCAGGATGTAATACAACTTTTCCTTTACCACCAAAGAATAATCTGTCTCGATTGAAACATACTTCATCAATTCCACCGATAATACCCATCAGAGTAGCTTGTAATCTGTCTCTGACATTGCCATCTGTAATAACAGTATCATTGCAGAATATCATACGGAATTTATGATGTTCTTCCTTATGTGAGAATGTTGTGTACATAAAGCATGGAGTAATTCCTAATGAGATTACCTTATTATAGGTATCTTCAATCATTACTCCATTATCAAAATCCAAACCAAATAACTGTTGCTGATACCAATTTTCAGCCTTATTGCCACCTACTAAAACTCCCGGCTTAAATGATGCTCCGTGGCATAAAGCATCTGCTAAATTCTCAATCGTAATATCCGTTTGAGTTAAACTTTTCTGTACCCATCCACATTGTTTTCCTTGTGGTTTTCCTGTGAATCTATGGTCAAAGTACATACATTTAATCTTATTGTCATTCATTGAACCTCCTTTTTTATAAACCAGAGATTCAGAAAAATTGTTTGCCACCTTCACATTGAAGATTGCATAGCAAATAGACCTCGACAAACGTGTCGAAGCCTTATAAATCCACTTACTCTATTGAATTTTCAAAATATCTTTATCATATAATGGAAATTTGTGCAGATGATAGGTTCATTTGAACCTTGCACTATAGAAATTTCAATCAAGACCATTTGGTGCTGAGTGAAAATATAAACAGATTTACTTCTGAATCCTGATGTCGGAAACTTTCTTTTACTTCGTGCCGACTGCGAAATATCCTACACTTATCAACGGGCTTAATTTTTTGCTCGTTAGGCAGTATTCTTGCCTTTATTCTTAATCGTTATTCAATTCTTTTACATATGCTTCCTTATACTTCATAAATAAAGCATCTTTGTTAGCATCCATATATAGATTATAAGCCAAACAGATAAATAGATTGAAAATAGGGCAAATTGAAATTGCCACCAATGCCACAAGCATAACTGTAATAATAATTGCTCTATCTGTAGTATTTCCTGTATTTATCTGTAAGTAATCTTTCATATAATCGATTAATTCAACTAAGGTTCTCATTACTGAAAATACCATGTAAAATCCAATGCCTAAATTTAATACAATTAAAATAATCTGCCAAATATTCATATTTCTTTTACCTCTCTTCTTTAAAATAATGCTTTTTCTTTTATACCATTCTCATAAAATTCTCTCTTGCATACTTCTTTAATCTTACACTCAACTGCTTTTTCAGAATCAACTGCACAATTATTATCATCAAAATTCACTGTTGCTCGCTTTTCAGCATAATACTTTGGCTCAAGTATAAAATAACTGTTCAATTTTACTGAATCACCATTTTCAATAATATCTACAATGACATCCATAAACGCACAAATTACATTGTCAACAATCTCTTGCGTGTATTTAAGATTATATTCCCTTTTATAAGAGTGCTTGTTACCTCCAATGTTGATTTTTGTACCTTCTAATTTTTCTACTACTCGTTTTACAATACCTGGCTTAATAATTTTTTCTTTCATTTTGTTTTTATCCTCCTTAAATTATGCCAATGAAATCGGTCTTTTAACTGTGTGTCTATTTGTGCTATATAATGGCTCTGAAACGCACCAGAATAGCCATATTTTGATTTTTATATTGTCTGTGTGAATTTCTTCGCTTGATAAATTTAGGCACTAAAATAAGCCCACTATCAATTATATTTCTATAACCGATAATGGACTTATGCAGATGTCCAAATATTCATTATTTATTGGTTCACATTTTGTATCAAACTCTTTTTACACAACTACACAATCACTACACAATTTTGTCATTTAGATACATAAATTTATATATAGATATATGGTAGTTCAAAATTACTTAAATATTGATGATATAAGGATTTATTGGCATATGTGAAGATACATAGAGATACATGGAATAAGGTGACACACTACGATTCCTAGTTTCATTTTTTCTTATACCTGTTCAGAAATCCTTTAATTGTAATATTTTCTGCCTTTCTCTATATTTTTACCATAGAATGGTTTTTTTCTTATACACGGAATTTGGAAATCATTTCTTTCAAATTCTTCGCCTGCTCCGACAATTCCTGTGTTGCAGCCGCTGTCTCTTCCGCGGTCGCAGTGTTCGTCTGAACAACATCCGAAATATTGGAAATTTCAAGCTTAATATGCGATGACTTATCTGCCTGCTCTTTTGTATCTTCTGAGATATTTTTAAATACCTCTGAAATATGATTGGAATTTTCTACGATATCTTTTAGATATTCCGAAGTAGAATCCGCACAAGTCATAGCACTCTCAATCTGCTGTAAACAATTGACAATCAGTTCAGATGTCTGCTTGGAAGCCTCGGTTGTTTTAGCTGCCAGATCACTGATTTCATCAGCCACCACTGCAAACCCACGCCCATTTTCTCCTGCATGCGCTGCCTCTATCGACGCATTTAATGCCAATATGTTGATTTGGAATGCAATGGATTCAATGGTACTGACAATACTCTGAATATCGGATGACATACTCTCTACCTGACTTACAACATCCCTGAGATGTACCATTTTACCATTTCCATCAATAATTAAATGATCTAATTGCTGCAAACGCTCCTGCACATTCACTTCATTCTCTGAGTTGCGCATAATGCAGTCTGTCATATCTTCTACATTAGCCACCAGCTGGTTGATAGAAGTAGCCTGTGTAACCGTACCGGATGCCAATGCATCTGCCGCATCTGCCAGCTGACTGGAACCGGTGCCAACCGAAGATGCTGATTCCTGCACCCTCCGAATCAAATCCTGTATAATCACCCGGATACAGTTTACAGAATCCGATAACCGGTTAAAATCACCCGGATAGGCATTCATGGCAGCCTGTGTCAGATCATAGCCTGCCATCCCTTCCAGTATTCTGTTTGTTTCTCCAATCATTTCTTTAAAAGTCTGTTGTAATTTTCTGGCAGAATTCTGAAGTTGTCCAATCTCATCTTTGCGCTTACTCATCTCAATCTCGTGTTCCAGATCACCGGAAGAAAGATATGCCAGCTGCCGGCTGACATGCTGGACTGCCTTTCCGATTTGCTCTGAAAAGCAAGCTGCCAGAATCATTGCAATAACAAGTGCGAGGATGTCTACCACAAGAAAAGTTCGCATCGTCTGATAAATTGGAGCCATAAAATCCTCTTTCGGTGCTGTCACAACAACAGTCCAGCCATTTGTACCTGCCACAGGACTATATCCACATATATATTCCGTATTTTTTCTGGTATATGTACCGGAGCCGGAATTCTGACTTAAAATCATATCAGCTATACTGCCGAGACCCTCTTTTTTATCGGTAATATTATATGTCCCAATCTGTGTCTCATCCGGATGAACAATCACCATGCCGTCTCCATCTACTAAATACGTGTAACTGTTCTTACTAATTGAAATCTGATCCAGAATATTTCTCATAAAATCTGCATCCATCCGAAAATAAACAGCACCACTTATTTTATTATTTTCCGCATAGACAGGCGATGCCACACTGAATCCATAATTTCCCGTGTATTTACTTACGGTCAAATCGGAAATATTCGTCTTTCCTTCCAACGCATTTTTTATGTAATCACGATCGCTGAAATCCGTCCCATCTTTACGGCTAATCCCATTTCTGTCAACAACATTTCCACTCGTAAAAGCATAATTCTCTGCCAGAATGTCAATATGCTTTGAAATTGTTTCATCCGGTGCTGTAGTAAATACAGAATCATATCCGGATACCTGCGCCATTTTCATAAAATCGTCCAGTTTACCTTCAATCTCACTGGCCGCCAGATTTGCAGAAACCTGCATGGTATTCTTTGCGTCTGCTATTCCCATCTCCGTACTTTTTGTATACGTCACTGTCCCCACAATGACAACAACAAACAAAACAACAATACCAAATAAAAGTGATAGCTTTGTTCGAAGTTTCATAAAAATCCCCCTCTCATTGGTGATTATTTACTATAACAATACTATCGTAATATTTTTTTGGACAATACACAAGAGTCTGTTTCAAAGATTTTCATTTTTTAATCTGTGGATTCGATTACAATTACAATTCCTGTCCCTATTTCTATCCTGGCAACCTCATCTGTGATTTCATTACTGACACCAAGTGAATTATTATTGGTAAGCGTTGCATTGTTTAACGGATACTTAAATCCATGTAAATTCACGCCACCTGCCTGCTGTGTTAATGGTAAAACAGATACATACTTTCCAAACTGCTTTTTCTTTTCCAGACACAATACATGGTTTACCAGTCGAATCCGGTTATGCTTATCTACCAGTATACATGGGATTCCTTCTTTCAGTGGTTTACATAAAAGAAAAATGTTCCCAATCACATGATCAATCCTGTTTCCTGTCGCACCCAGAACACAAATTTCATCAGCACCGAGTCCTAATGCCATCGTAAGGGCAAGCTCGGTATCTGTTTCATCTTTTTGGGGACAAAATTCACGCAAAATAATGTCTTCTTGTTTTCTGAAATAATCCAGTATCTTTTTGTCTGCAGAATCAAAGTCTCCGACAATGTAATCCGGCTTTTTCCCGATTTCATAAAAAAAACTCATGCCGGAATCTGCTGCTATGAAAAGATCAAACGTCTCCTCTTTCAAATAATCCTTTGCAAACGAACGGTCTAAACTGCCGCCTGTTACAATTAACACTTTCATGCGTTATGACTCCTTCATCTGCTCTAAAAAGCACTCAATATTTTCTTCCATATCTCCATGAAAAACAGCACTTCCTGCCACAATGATATTGGCTCCTGCATCCAAAAGCGTTCCAACATTTGAAAGATTCACGCCGCCATCTACTTCTATATCTGTTTTAAAGCCACGCTTGTCTATGATATGCTTTAGTTCACGTACTTTTTCTATTGTGTAAGGAATCAGCTTTTGCCCTCCGAATCCGGGATTCACCGTCATAACAAGTACCATATCCACTTTTTCCAGCACACATTCAATTGCTGCAATCGGCGTTGCCGGATTGATTGCAACACCACAGAGAATTCCTTTTTCTTTTACTGCTTCTATCGTTCTGTCTAAATGTTTACAGGCTTCTGCATGTACCGTAATCAAATCAGCTCCGCAATCCGCAAATGCATCAATATAACGAATCGGTTCGTCAATCATAAGATGCACATCAAAAATCCGGTCTGTCAGATTGCGAATTGATTTTATAATCGGACAACCATAGGAAATGCTTGGCACAAAATTTCCATCCATAACGTCAATATGAACATACTGGGCTCCACATTCGTCCAGCTTCTGTATCTGTGCACCGAGATTAGCAAAATCTGCAGATAAAATAGACGGTGATAAACAATTCATAATTTCCTCCTCTGTGGCTCGTACATTAAATATTTAATACTTTTTTTGATTTTTCAGTTCTTCATACAAAAGCTTATAATTTTCATAACGCATCGGATGTATCTTCCCCTCTTCCAGTGCCTCTTTCACCTTACAATCCGGCTCACTGATATGACTGCACCCATAGAAACGGCAAAAAGGCGCATAATCTCTAAATTCTTCATAGCACCCGGACAAATCTTCTTTTTCAAATCCCGGTACATATAAAGAACTAAAACCGGGTGTATCCATAATATAAGTATCTTCTTTGATTGGAATTATTTCAGAATGACGCGTTGTATGTCTTCCTCTTTCGATCTTTTTGCTGATATCTCCGGTCTCCATCAATGCATTCGGCTGTAATAAATTTACCAACGAAGATTTTCCAACACCGGAAGGACCTGCCACCGCAGTCGTTTTGCCTTCTAACTCCTCCCGCAATCGTTCCATGCCAAATTCTTTTTTTACGCTCGTAAATATCACATTACTTCCACAACCCGCATAAATACTTTTTAGTTCAGAAAGCCAATCCTCGGAAGCCAAATCCCTCTTATTAAAACAAATTGTGACCGGTACATTCTGATATCGCATCATAATAAGAAACCGGTCTAAAAGATTAAAATTTGGTTTTGGTTTTTCTGCTGCAAAAATAAGAAGTGCTAAATCAATATTGGAAACTGCCGGACGAATCAGTTCATTTTTTCTTGGTAATATTTCTATGATATTTCCCAATTTATTTTCTTCATCCAAAATATCAATTTCTACATTATCTCCAACCAACGGCTTTATCTTCCTATTTCTGAAAATTCCTTTTGCCTTACACTCATAAATTCCGGATTCCACTACATGAACATAGTAAAATCCGGAAATGCCTTTCACTATTTTTCCCTGCATACTCTGACCTAATTACTCGGTGAAAATGTAACATTACTATTCTGCTGACTCTGACTACCATCCTGTAAAATCCAGATAATAGAAAGTGTTCCTGAAGTATTTCCCTTAATACTGTTTGCCTCCAATGTATATGGAAAAGAACCAATGTCAACTCCGGACTGTGAATAAATATTGCTTCCATCCGCTCCGGTCAAAGTAATATTTGCTCCAACGACCGGATTATCCGGACTTGCATTACTCGGTGCCGTAATAGTAGCTTTATAATAATAGGTCTGTTGTCCTTTACTGATTGCAATGGTGACAGTTGTTCCGGATGTAACAGCATTCCCCGAATCAATACTCTGCCCAACTACTTTTCCGGCTTCCTGCGTACTATTGTACTCTGTATTTACGTTAACCGTGCACCCCATCTGGGATAAGGTATTCTTTGCCTGTTCTTCAGTCTGTCCGATCAGGTTCGGCATTGGTGTGCTTTCTGCACCACGGCTTAAGTAAATCGTAACCGTTTCACCTTTCTTAGCTGAAGTTCCAGCCGCCGGCGATGTCCCAACAACATTCCCCTGTGCAACACTGTCACTATATTTGTAATCGGTGGAAACTTTAAATCCTGCACTTTCAAGCTTCGAAGTCGCATTAGCCGAAGAACTTCCGGTAACATCCGGTACCGTAATACTTCCTGCACCACTGCTGATGATAACTTTTACGGTTGTATTTTTTTCAACCTTATCGCCTTCTTCTATATCCTGAGAAATAATTTCACCTTCCTCATATTCATCGGATGACTGTGTTCCGTTCTTAAAAATCCCAAGTCCCTTTTTATTCAGTGCAGCCTTAGCTTCTTCGTATGTCATTCCTTTTACATCAATCATGGAAACCATATCTACACTATCTTTTTGGGTTTCAGATTCTTCTTCTGTCTCCGTTTCAGTTTCTATTTCGCTTTCTGTCTGCGTTGTCGTTTTATCAGACGAAGATCCTCCAAATTTAAATAATCCAAAGAAACTTCCCACCAGATAAATAATGATAAATACAATAATAATCGCTACGACAATTCCCATAATGGTAACTGCTTTTTCCATTTTGGGATTTAATCCACCTGCATTATCATCCTCTTCGTCATAGTATTCCTCGTCATATTCACCATCTTCATATCCGTCTTCTTCATAGTCATCCTCATACTCGCCATCTTCATAATACTCCTCATCGTCATACCCATCATCTTCATATCCGTCTTCTTCATAATCGGCATCACTGTAAGTATCCTGAGGCTCATACTGCTCTGTTCTTCCTTTGATATGTGAAAGTTCCTCCTCTGAAACCACTCTGGTCTTATCCTGATTCATTAACGGAACCATCGTTACAAAATCCTCATTCGGATTTACCAGTGCTCTTTTTAAATCCGAAATCAGATCACCCATTGTCTGATAACGGCGACTCGGACTTTTTTGCGTACACTTTAAAATAATCTTTTCTAAACTGATTGGCAGATCCGGTGCATAAACACTTGGCGGAACCATTTCTTCCTGTAAATGCTGAATTGCAACGGCAACCGTCGTATCACCATCAAATGGTACACGCCCCGTAACCATCTCATACATTACAATACCAAGAGAATAAATGTCACTCTTTCCATCAATAAACCCATTCCTTGCCTGTTCCGGCGAAGAATAATGTACTGACCCCATAACATCAGAATGAATCGTATTGCTTGATGCAGCTCTGGCTATACCAAAATCAGTAACCTTTACCTTTCCTTCCGTAGAAATCATAATATTCTGTGGTTTAATATCCCTGTGTACAATATTCTTATTATGTGCAGCCTCAATACCTCTGCCCACCTGAATGGCAATGCTGATTGCTTCTTTAAAAGAAAGATGTCCTTTCTTCTCAATATATGTCTTTAACGTAATACCCTCAATATATTCCATGACAATATAATGGATACCGTCTTCACTTCCGACATCATAAATATTTACAATGTTAGGATGCTCCAATCCTGCTGCTGACTGTGCTTCTGTATGAAACTTTGTTACAAAATTAATATCCTCACTAAACTCCGTCTTTAAAACCTTAATTGCAACAAAGCGTCCCAGTACATGATCTTTTGCTTTATATACATCCGACATTCCACCGGCACCAATTTTATTTATAATTTCATAGCGATCCGCTATAAACATTCCTTCTGTTAACATTTTTTCACCTCATCAGAAAATGGTTCTATTACTATAACCGTAATATTATCTTTTCCGCCATTTCGATTGGCAGTTTCTACAAGTTTCTCTGCTTTTTCAGCAATATCGCGTTGTCCTTTAATAATATTTCTTATGGCATCGTCTTCTACCATGTTAGTGAGTCCATCGGAACACATTAAAATAACATCACCCGTTTTTACTTCTTCTTCAAAGAAATCAACAGTGACTTCTTTTCCTACACCAATTGCACGGGTAATAATATTTTTATCAGGATGAGCCTTCGCTGTTTCTTCATCCATCTCTCCTAAACGAACCATTTCCTGCACATAGGAATGATCCTTTGTTATCTGTCTTATAGTATCATTTACAATGTAAAGCCTGCTGTCTCCTACATTTGCAATTACTAATTTATTTCCGGTCACGGTCAGGACTACAACCGTAGTACCCATTCCTCTTCTCGCATCATCTTCATTTGCACGTGCCAACAGCATTTCATTCGCACATGCAATACCTTCTGCAATAATTTTTCCGGGATTCGTGCTCTGTGACTTTGACACTATATCCACAATTTGTTCCACCGTATATTTCGATGCATAATCGCCGGCATTGTGACCGCCCATTCCATCTGCTACGATAAAAAGATTCGGTAAGTTTCCGACCGGATTTTCAGACGTATAACAATAGTCCTGATTCATATCACGCAATTGTCCAACATCCGTTATGGAAAATGTTTTCATTCCTTTACACTCCTACCTTTCTATATATCTCTTCCGCAATTGTCCACAGGCGCCGTCAATATCACGTCCCATTTCTCTTCTTATAGTAACATTTATTCCGTTTTTTTCAAGTTTATTTTTAAAATCACGCACCCGCTCGCTGCTCGGCTGCACATAATCACGTTCCTTGATTGGATTGACCGGAATCAGATTGATATGGCAGTTCATGCCTTTTACCAAGGCTGTAAGCTCCTTGGCATCTTCTGCGGTATCATTGACTCCGTTTACCAGACTGTATTCAAATGTTACTCTTCTTTTTGTCTGTTCAAAATAATATCTGCACGCCTCTAAAACTTCCGAAATATCATACTTATTTGCGATTGGCATTAATCTAAGACGCTTTTCCTGCGAAGATGCATGTAAAGAAAGTGCAAGTGTAATCTGAAGCTTTCGTTCTGCAAGTTCTCTCATTTTAGGTACAATCCCACAGGTTGATATCGTAAGATTTCTCTGACTGATATTAAGTCCGTTCTCATCCGTCAGAAGCTCGATAAATTTGAGCAGATTATCATAATTATCAAGCGGTTCTCCTGTTCCCATCACAACTACATTGGAAATACGTTCCCCGATATCCGCACCAATGCGATAAATCTGGTCTAACATCTCAGACGCGCGCAAATTTCTTACTTTTCCATCTAATGTAGATGCACAGAAACGGCAGCCCATACGACAGCCGACCTGCGAAGAGATGCAAACGGAATTTCCATGCTTATACCGCATCAAAACACTTTCTATAACATTGCCATCCGACAGTGCAAACAAATATTTTCTGGTACCGTCAATTTTTGAAATCTGCACCATCTCCTGCCGTAAAACGGTAAGCGGATAATGCTCCTTTAACTTTTCCTTTAGTTGTTTTGAGATATTTGTCATATCATCATAAGAAGCTGCTCCTTTTTCATGAATCCACTGATAAATCTGTTTCGCACGAAACGGCTTTTCTCCAATATCTTCTAATATTCCAGTAAGTTCTTTTAAATTCAACGACTTAATATCGATTTCTTCCATATCTTTACTCTACTTTCTTTAGTTTTGCCAGAAAAAATCCATCATTTCCGTCTTCCCCCGGCAAAATCTGCTCCATCGATTCTAAAGAAAACACAGGATGTTCTTTCAAAAACCATGTCACGTTTTCTTCATTTTCTTTACGATTAATCGTACAAGTACTGTAAATAAGCGTTCCACCCGGCTTCACATACTGCCATACAACATTTAAAATTTCCCGCTGTAACAAAACCAGACTTTCCTGTTTTTCAGGGGTCATTTTATACTTAATATCCTTTTTCTTGCGAAGCACACCAAGACCGGAGCATGGAAGATCCGCAATCACAATATCTGCTTTTCCAATCGATGCTTCATCTCTTATTCTTGCATCCATACATGAAGTTTTCATATTTTTCGTTCCGCAGCGTATCCTGTTTTCTTCCATGAGATTTACCTTATATAATGTCAGATCTCTGGCATCCACCATACCCGTCCCATGCATTTTTTCTGCAATATGTATGCTCTTCCCTCCCGGAGCTGCACATACGTCAATCACATAATCTCCGTCCTTTGGCTCTGCAAGCTCTGCCACCTGCATGGAACTTACATCCTGCACATAAAACAATCCTTCCTGGAACGAAGGAAGTGACAATAGATAATCAAAACCGGAAATAAAAAAAGCATACGGAAGTGTTTCGTGTTCCTGCACTGTAACACCCTCTTGCCTTAAACGCTCTTTTAATTGTTCCGGCGTGATTTTTTCTTCATTCGTGCGGATGGATAATTTTGTTTGTGTCAAAAATGTCTGTGCCATTTCCTCCGTTTGCTCAAATCCATAGGTCTTCATCCAGTCTTCTACAATCCATTCAGGTAAAGAATAACGAATGGAAAGATATGCGATTTTGTTTTCTTCTTTTTTCGGATAAGAAATACTGTCTATATTTCTTGCAATATTTCGAAGGACACCATTCACAAACCCCTTTAGATTTCGAAAACCTTTTCGCTCTGCCAGCTTTACTGCCTCATTGCATACCGCAGAATCAGGAATCGAATCCATATATTTTAACTGATACACACTGAAACGCATAATATTTCGAATTACCGGCTTCATTTTGTTCACCGAAACCTTCGAAAACTGATTTATAATATAATCCAGTTCTATCATGCGTTCTAAGGTTCCTTCACTTACCCTTGTAATAAAAGCTCTTTTATTTTTTTCCAGATACTGATACTTCGTCAATACATTCTGAATCGCAATATGGCTGTATTCTTCATCTTTCGTTACCGATAAAAGAATACCAAGCACCAGTTCCCTTTCATTTACCTTATCAGTCACTGTCTCTTCCTCTTCCTCCAAATAAAAGCACCAGTCGAAGCAGTTGTAAAATAGCAGACGCTGCACTTGCCACATAGGTAAATGCTGCTGCCTTTAATACTTTTTTGGTCTTTCCAAGCTCATCTGCACCGAGAATTCCATTGGTCTCAAGACATTTTAAAGCTCTGCCTGAGGCATTAAACTCGACCGGAAGTGTCACAAGCTGAAACAGCACGGCAAGCGAAAACATTAAAATGCCAACTGTGATAAAAAGACTTCCAGTCTGACTGTTAAAAAATAAACCTATAATAATAAGTGGCCATGCCAGTGCCGAGCCAAAATTTGCTACCGGAACCAGTGCACTCCGAAACGTAAGAGGCATGTAGCCCTTGTGATGCTGAATTGCATGCCCACACTCATGTGCAGCAACACCCACTGCTGCCACAGAAGTTGAATTATAAACGGAATCAGATAAACTTAACGTCTTTTGCGTCGGATTATAGTGATCCGTAAGATTTCCGGAAATATGTCTTATCGTGACATCATAAATTCCCGCGCTGTGCAAAATACGTTCTGCTGCCTGTGCTCCTGTCATTCCCGACATACTACGGTATTTTGCATATTTATTATAAGTCATATTTACCCTTGCAGATGCCAAAAGACATATAATCGCTCCAATTGCAACTAAAATATAGGTTGGATCCCACCAATAATACATACCATATCTATACACCGAAATTACCTCCTTACTGTAACAAAGCACCTTTTTCCAACTGGTATCCACGCAAAAATGCATCTACCGGCATACGCTTTTTCCCTTCCAGCTGAACTTCCTGTAACAAAAGAATTCCCTTTCCTGTCTGAACAGCAATTTCATCCTTTTTAAGTGAAACAATCGTTCCTGCCTTAGCACCACTGTCTGCTTCTTCCACCGAAGTTCTCCAGATTTTTAGTGTTTTCCCATTTAACGAAGTATATGCACTCGGCCATGGATTTAAGCCTCGAACCAGTCGTTCAATCTCCACAGCCGATTTTGTCCAGTCAATCTTGCCAAACTGTTTTTTTATCATACTTGTATGGGTTGCCTCTGATTCATCCTGCTTTGTATAAGTTGCCCTGCCTGCTTCAATTTCTGACATTGTATGCACACAAAGCTTTGCTCCTTCCTCGGCCAGCCGGTCAAAAAGACTTCCGCCGGTTTCCTCTTTATCCAAAGGAACTTCAACCTTTTCTATCATATCTCCTGTGTCGATTCCAATATCCATACGCATAGTCGTTACACCGGAAACTTTTTCTCCGTTTATAACTGCCCATTGAATCGGCGCAGCCCCACGATACTTTGGCAAAAGAGAAGCATGGACATTAACGCAGCCATATCTCGGCATGTCTAAAATTTCTTTTGACAAAATTTGTCCGAATGCAGCCACAATCATAATATCCGCATGATACTTTCTTAAATATTCAACACATTCCGCATCCCGAATCTTCGTTGGCTGATAAACTTCAATTCCATGTGTCAATGCAGTCTCCTTTACCGGTGGAAACTGCACGGTATTTCCTCTTCCTTTCGGTTTATCCGGCTGAGTTACGGCAAGTACTACCTCATGTCCTGCTTTTATAATTTCTTCTAAAATTCCCACCGAAAAATCCGGTGTTCCCATAAAAATAACCCGCATATCTTACCTCGTTTTCTATTCTTCTTCATCCTCTGATGCATATGTTACATCATGCAGACCACCTTCCACTTTTTCTGTATACATATGTCCGTCTAAATGCTCTAACTCATGACAAAAAGCTCTTGCTAAAAGTTCGGTTCCTTCCATTTCAAATTCCTGCATATTTTCATCAAATGCCCGCACCTTTACATAGTTCGGACGGGTTACGCAGCCTGCCTTTCCCGGAAGACTTAAACAGCCTTCATCTCCGGTTTGTTCGCCACTTGTCTCCACAATCCTTGGATTAATCAAAATAATTGGTCCTTCTCCCACATCAATCGTAACAATTCTTTTTAAAATTCCAACCTGTGGAGCTGCAAGTCCCACACCGTTTGCCTCATACATTGTCTCTAACATATCATCTATTAACTCTGCAATTTTAGGTGTTACTTCTGTTACTTCTTTACAAACTTTAGTAAGTACCGGATCACCCATAATACGAATCTCTCTTAATGCCATTTTTTATTCCTCCGTTATTTTTCCTTTTTCATTTTTTACTATACTATATTTTAAAACCCATTCATAGGATTAAAATCAAATTGTACCATAATATCACCAAACTTACCATTCTCATTTAGAAATTGTTCCATAAGATCCTTCATGGAAATCAATACCTCATAATTCTCATGTTTTAAATACAGAACCTTTTTATAGATATCATTCACACGTGCTATCGCTGCATTTGCAGGACCTACCAAAAACAGGTCAGGAACTTTTTTTTCTGCCACAATCTGCTTTAGCTGTTTTGCCAAAGCAATGACACATCCTTCCTCTTTCGCCGCAACCAGAACAACTAACATATGCCATACCGGCGGATAGCAGAGCATTTTCCGATATTCCATCTCCTGTTTAAAAAATGTTTCATAATCCTGATTTGCTGCTGTCACGACACTGTAATGATTTGGCTGATATGTCTGTATCACAACCTCACCGGGCTTGTCTCCTCTCCCTGCTCTTCCTGCCGCCTGCGTCAATAATTGAAATGTCCGCTCGGATGCACGGTAATCACTGACATACAAAGATAAATCTGCTGCAAGCACACCGACTAACGTAACATTTGGAAAATCATGCCCTTTTACAATCATTTGTGTTCCAATCAGAATATCTGCTTCCCTGTTTGCAAAAGCCGACAATATTTTTTCATACCCATCCTTCTTTTTTGTCGTATCCGCATCCATCCGAAGCACGCTTGCCTGTGGAAAACGCTTTTTTACTATCATCTCGATTTTCTGCGTTCCCGCTTTAAAAGCGCTGATATAAGAAGAGCCACACTGAGGACACCTTGTAACCACAGACTGCTCATAACCGCAATAATGACACACCATCTTCCCATTGTTATGTAAACTCAGTGCCACATCACAATGCGGACATTTTATGACATGTCCACATAACCGGCAGGAAACAAAGCCTGACATCCCCCTTCGGTTTAAAAACAACATAATCTGTTCTTTTCTTTGTAAACGTTCCTCCATAAGCTCCTGTAATTTACGACTTAAAATAGAACGGTTTCCCTCTTTTAATTCCGTCCTAAGATCCACAACATGTGCTTTTGGAAGCGGTTTCTTCGTAATACGTTCCGGCATTTGTAGCAAAACATATTCTCCCCGCAGTGCTTTCTCATAGCTTTCCACCGATGGTGTGGCAGAACCAAGCACCACACTTGCACCAACCATCTTCGCACGTGCAATTGCCGTCTCTCTTGCATGATATCTTGGCACCGTCTCACTTTTATAAGAGGCTTCATGCTCCTCATCTATTATAATAAGCCCAATATTTGAAAAAGGTGTGAACAATGCAGAACGTGGTCCAATCATAATATCTATTTCCCCACGTTTTGCCCGAAGCATCTGATCATAGCGTTCCCCGGCAGACAACCGGGAATTAAGGATAGATACCCTGTCACCGAATCGTCGGTAAAATCGCATCAGTGTCTGGTACGTCAATGCGATTTCCGGAATCAGGACAATGGACTGTTTTCCCTTTTTTATCACCTCGGAAATCAGCTCCATATATACTTCTGTCTTTCCGCTTCCCGTCACTCCATGCAAAAGATAAGTTTTATGAATCCCCTGATTAAAATCCGAAAGTATTGTATTGCTTGCCTCTTTCTGGCTTTCATTCAGACTTAACCGATATTGTTCTTTTTCCTGTTCTTTTACCGGATTTCGGTAGATTTCCTCACTCTTTATCTTTACGATTCCAAGCTGTTCTAACGCACGAACCACGCTTAACGTGACATTTAATTTTTGCGTTACTACCTCATACGGGAGTTCCCCATCACGTAATAATGCTTCTAAAAGTCTTACTCTGGCAACACTGTGCTTTTTTTTAAATTGAGCAAGTTTCTCTTTTGCCTCTTCCATACCAATATTCAGACAGACCGTTCTTTTTTCCTTCCTGACTGTTTTTTGTTTGATTGGTATGACGGTTTTTAATGCCTGATTCATCGTACCACCATAATTTTTCTTAATCCATGCAGCTAATGCAATAAGGTGTGATTCTATCGGCACACTGTTTTCACAGATTGCCACAATACTTTTTAACTTTGAGACATCATACTCTGCCATATCAGTAAGTTCTACCACATACCCTTTTATCGTCCTTCCTCCCTTTCCAAAAGGGACTAAGACCTGCATTCCGACTGTAAGTGACTGTTGCAGTTGCTCAGGAATTTTATATTGAAATGTACGATCTAATTTTTCATGTGAAATATCAATAATGATATTGGCATATTTTGCCATAATAATCCTCCGTCTCTTTCATCTTGCATTATTATAAGTGAAAACTGTTTTCTTTACAAGTTTACGCATAAACTCCATAAACCTGGGCACACTTCTACTTATGAAGAAAAATTTTTTAATTTGCGGACTTACCGGATGGTGCATGGAAATTCTTTTTACTTCTTTCGGTGCCCTCCGGAAAAAAAATTTGAAATTAATCGGACAGACTTCTATCTGGATGTTTCCTATTTATGGAATGGCAGCCGTAATTCGTCCCCTTGCCCATATTTTAAAAAATGTACCTGTTTTTTTTCGCGGTATGATTTATTCTGCCGGTATTTTAACCGGTGAATATGTCAGTGGAACCTTCTTAAAAAAGCATGGAATCTGTCCGTGGGACTACAGCAAAGCGAAACTGAACATCCATGGTGTTATCCGGTTAGACTATGCCCCACTTTGGATGATTGCCGGACTTTTTTTCGAAAAATTGCTGCTTTCTTTGGAATCGGATCCTTCCTAATGTACTGACACTCGCTTTTTTCGTCATGTTTTTTCTGAATATTACAACATTTTTATTTTTCTTTTCAATTGTATTTTATTATGCTATGATAAGAAAAATGTCTAATAGGAGGAAAATGCAATGCGACATTTAATGAGTCCTTTAGATTTGTCCGTTGAAGAATTGGACAAACTACTTACACTGGCAAATGACATCGAAAAAAATCCTGGGAAATATGCTCATGCATGTGAAGGAAAGAAATTAGCCACCTGTTTTTACGAACCAAGTACCAGAACCAGACTTAGTTTTGAATCTGCCATGATTAATCTGGGTGGCTCCGTAATTGGTTTCTCCAGTGCAGACAGCAGTTCTGCAGCCAAGGGTGAAAGTGTTTCTGACACCATTCGTGTTATTTCCTGTTTTGCAGATATCTGTGCAATGCGTCACCCAAAAGAGGGAGCGCCTTTAGTTGCATCTCAACATTCCAGTATTCCGGTTATCAATGCCGGCGACGGAGGTCATCAACACCCTACACAGACACTCACTGATTTACTTACAATCCGTTCTTTAAAAGGGCGCCTGGATCATTTAAAAATCGGTTTATGCGGCGATTTAAAATTCGGCCGTACCGTTCATTCTCTGATTAACGCTTTGATTCGCTATCCGGGAATCGAATTTGTATTAATTTCTCCAAACGAATTACGTGTACCGGAATATATTCGGGAAGATGTACTGATTGCCAACCATATTCCATTTGTGGAAGTAGAACGTTTGGAAGATGCGATTCCGGACTTAGACATTCTATACATGACAAGAGTACAAAAGGAACGTTTCTTTAATGAGGAAGACTATATCCGCATGAAAGATTTTTATATTCTTGACAAAGCCAAAATGGAACTTGCAAAAAAAGATATGCTAGTTCTTCATCCACTTCCGCGCGTAAATGAAATCTCCGTTGAAGTAGACAATGACCCACGTGCCGTTTATTTTAAACAGGTACAATATGGTGTCTATGTGCGCATGGCACTTATATTAACCTTACTGGAAATTGAAGTATAACGAAAGGAAAAAACAATGTTAAATATCAGTGGCATTCAGGAGGGGTTTGTACTTGACCATATTAAAGCCGGTACGAGTCTTTCCATCTATCATTATTTAAAATTAGACAAGCTTGACTGCTGCGTTGCTATCATTAAAAACGCCAAAAGTCAGAAAATGGGAAAAAAGGATATGATTAAGGTCGAATGTCCTATCGACAAACTGGATCTCGACATCTTAGGTTTTATCGACCATAACATTACGGTCAATATTATAAAAGGAAATCAGATTGTTGAAAAACGCTCCCTGCGTCTCCCAAAAGAAATCAAGAATGTAATTCGTTGTAAAAATCCAAGATGCATTTCCTCCATTGAGCAGGAATTAGACCAGATTTTTGTTCTGACAGATGAAAAAAAAGAGGTCTATCGCTGCAAATACTGTGAGGAAAAATACGAACGTAAGAATTAGTATGGTCTAAAACAACAACAGTTGCAAAGCATATTTAAGCAAAGTAAGCTTAAGCAGATATTGCCGGAACTGGAGTATGGTTTTCCATAGGAATCTCCCATATTCTGATACCATGTACCACCATATTCCAGTTGTTGCTGCAACTGACGGTATTCCATATTACTTGGCTCCAACGCAACAGCGCGGCTGATATGTTCTTTTGCCAGAATATTATTACCAACTCCCATATTTGCCATTGCACTGTAATAATACCATTTTCCGTTTCTGTCATTCTCATGAATCTGATTTAATACATTAAGTGCTTCTTTGAAGTAGCGATTCGCAATATAATTTGCTGCCGCCTGCATTTCTGGTGAATCCGCCGAGCGATTGGCATTTCCATAATAAGCGCCACCATTATTCCCTGTATTTCTATATCCGCCATAATTTCCATAAGCATATCCCTGTTGTTTTTCTTTCATAATCTGATCATATGCCTGCTGCACTTCTTTGAACTTTTCTTCTGCCTGTGCTTTATTTGGACTATTGATATTTGCATCCGGATGATAGATACGACTCAACTTACGATATGCTTTTTTTATTTCCTCATCTGTGGCTTCTCTGGAAACACCAAGTACCTCATAAGGATCTCTCATATTCCTTATCCTCCTTACCTTCATTCGCCAAATTGTTTTTCTTTTTTCCTTTATTTTCTTTCTTCTTTTCTTTTAGCTGGATATACTCATACTTTGACCAGACTCCGGAATAAAGGATATTCCGTAAGATATCTGCATGAAGCAAAATCGGAAGACGCTCAAAGGACTTTGCACATTCTGACATCATACTGGTCAACAACAATTTACATAATGTTTCATAATTGGAAGTGTTCTGTCTTTCCAATAAAATCAATGGATTAAAAGCTTTTTTCTTCTCATCGGATTTCCGGTCTTCATAGGCATCCATAATATAAATATATTTCCCCATATAAAACCCGAGACAGCGAAGTTCATCTGCCCAGATATCCTCTTTCCACGCAAAAATTTCTCCTAACATTTCTCCGGTAAGACCTGCTAACACATCCAGATTTGTTTCCTTTTTGCTCTCCTCTTCTTCCTGCCTCTTCATGTAATGCTCTACTGCCGCAACCTGTCTGGGATATACCTGTTTTATCCGTTCATAATCCTTTTCAAAAATTTTCATAAATGCCCGTTTGGCATAAGACCGCTCATCTTTCCAATCGTCTTCAAAATTCTGATAAGCTAAAATCACATTCATGTCTGCTGCATAGGACGTAGCTTCATTGATATAGGATATCTGTTTTTTTGTCGGATGCAGTCCACATGTAAAACAAGTCTCCTCATTCTCTAATTCATACAGTCCCGTTAACAGTACAATCAGGAAAGTCATATCATAATTTAAAAGCATCTGTCCTTTGGTTCCGCAACTCTGATGCAGTCTTCTGCAAAGACCACAGTAATATGCCTGATACACTTTTTTATTTTCTAAAGAAAGTTCTTTATCATTAATATTGATATATCCGAACATATCCTGCAGCCTCACTTTCTCTCTGACATAATAATCAGCTCTTTTTTATAAATTCATTCCTGCACTTCGGACAGGTAATGCAGATTTTTCCTTTCCCACGTGGTACCCGCACTTTCTGATGACACTTTGGGCAACGATAAAAACGATACTCTTTTCGCTGTGCAAAATGCTTTTTGGCATTATTCCACTTCACTACTATCTGATAGCGCATATTTAAATACTTCTGATTCTGTGCATACATCTTTGTTGTGTTTTTTGAAAACATACGATAATACATATAAATCAAAAGAATGATTGCCAGACCATAAAATATTGGAAGCTTCGTAATCATTGATAAAACAAGTAACACCAAAGTCAAGACAAGATACAGACGTGATAACTGGTCAACACCATAACGTCCTGTCATAAATCTTCTAAGTTTTTCCCGCATTTTCTTACCTCATTTCCTATTTAGAGCGAACATTCGCAATCCGCTTTACTACTTGCTCATGAATGCTATAAGTTATTCTGTGTCATAAAACAATGTTAAACTCTGCCACCTTGACTGTCAACCGATTGCAGACTCATTTAAGAAACATTTTAGAAATAGGAAATAGGCACACGTTCTTTTTTCATGATACAACAAAAGCCGTACCCTGATACCATGCACGACTTTTCTTACATCTGATATTAAGCAGGACGATAAGCCGGGTTATGTCATTGAATGATCATCTATCTAGAATGACTGTTACCAGCCATTTCAAGCGACCTACCTAAAGCTGGCGGGCCACGTCAACGCTTTTATTCGGTCTTGCTTCGAATGGGGTTTACATATGCCCTCTCTGTTACCAGAAAGGCGGTAGTCTCTTACACTGCCCTTCCACCCTTACTACAAAATGTAGCGGTATATTTCTGTTGCACTTTCCTTGGAGTCACCTCCACCGGACGTTATCCGGCATCCTGCCCTGTGAAGCCCGGACTTTCCTCACCTGCGGTCTTTCGACACTTGCAGCCGCGATCATTTGTCCTACTTAATCTTTTATTATTATATCGTTTTTTTCTTAAATGTAAAGCGGACATTTGTAATCCGCTTTGCTACTTGCTCATTTGAAGCAGGCGATTGCCTGTTCAGCGGTAAAACTATACATGAAAACAACTTCCACCAATAAATTCGCGGATAATAGAATTACTGTCAATTGTCTCACTGGGAATTGGCAAAACATAATCCAAAAACTTAAGTAACCGTTTTGCTTCCACATACTCCGGCGTGTCACGTTCAATGCCAAAAAGTAACGGCTCTGCATATTGTTTTAAGACAGATAATTCATAAATCAGCGCAGAATTGAACATAACATCTGCCTGCTCCTGAAACGGAAAAATATATTTCTCCTCACCCCGTCTTACGGATGCCCATTGTGCAATCGTATCTTTTGCAGAAGAACCTCTGGTTCTCGCATCACGAACAAGACGGCGAATCAGCCTTCCATCCGTCGTTGGCAGCGTATTATGCTCATCAATGTTAAGCTGGGTCAAGGCACTGATATAAATTTTAAACTTTTTGTCTTTCGGAATAGAATAAGACAATTCATCATTCAGCCCATGAATTCCCTCAATAACCAGAATATCATTTTTCTTAAGCTGCATCATCTTGCCTTTTGCTTCACGTTTCCCAGCCTTAAAATTATATACCGGAAGTTCTACTTCCTTTCCGGTTAAAAGCTCATTCATATCCCGGTTAAACTGTTCCACATCAAGTGCCTGCAGACACTCATAATCCGGATTCCCATTCTCATCAAGCGGTGTCTTTTCATGATCCAGATAATAGTCGTCTAAAGGGAACGGATGTGGCGTAATGCCAAGTGCCTGAAGCTGTATCGAAAGCCTGTGGGAAAAGGTTGTTTTTCCGGAAGAAGACGGTCCTGCAATCATAACGAACTTCTTGTCACCATTTTCCGCTATCATCTGTGCTAATTGTCCGATTCTTCGTTCCATCAAAGCTTCCTGTGTCAAAATGATTTCCTGACTGTGTCCCTTTGCGATAGCATCATTTAAGGCACCAATGGTACTGATTCCCATAGTCTCGCCCCATTTCACAGACTCTGAAAGCGTATGGAACAATTTATTGGATGGCTCAAATTTATCAATTACTTTTGTATTTTTATTAGGAAATAATAGTACAAAGCCATCCTGATACAATACTAAATCAAAATATTTTAAATATCCGGTTGACGCTGCCATATATCCATAAAAATAATCCTGATAATGACCAAGGCTATAAATATTTACCGTAGAACTGATACGATACTTAAACAATCGTTCCTTATCGTGCATTCCAAGCTCCTGAAACAACTTAATTGCATCCTCTGTACTTACGGTGCGTTTCATTAATGAAATATCTTCGTCCACCAGTCGCTTCATCTCTGTTTTTATCTTATCTAAAACGTCGGCATTCAACCGGGAAGTCCCCGTAAGCACACAATAATTTCCCTGTCCGATGGAATGTAATACCTTTACTCTTATTCCTTCCTCACCGTACAGGTTATTGACTGCCTTTTGCATTAAAAAAATCACGCTTCTGCGGTACGCTTTTCGACCAATATCATCCGCAACTGTTACCAATCGAAGCTCCCCGTCTTTTTTGATTCGCTTATGCAGTTCACGCAACTTATCATTAAAAAACACTAAAATAATGTCATCTTTATAATTTTTCTGATACTCCTTTACAACAGTTTCAAAGGTTGTCCCATAGGGATATTCTTTTTTCTCTCCATCCACAACAACCTTGCACATCTTCTCTGACACAAAATCACCCCCTTTTCCCCTTATATCGTCTGAAATGGCAAAATATGCTCCCGTGCCAGCACTTCTGTCACACCGCACCTTTTCTCCAAATATTCTTTCATAAAAGGTATAAAAATATGTTCCAGTCCATAGTGACCTGCATCAATAATGCAAAGTCCCTGTGCTACGGCATCAATTCCATCATGATGATCGATATCACCAGTGATTAATACCTCTGCATGCTTTAACAGTGCCGGCTTTATCTCACTTTTTCCGGAACCTGGTGAAATAGCAGCTCTTTGCACAACTTTATGCAAATCTCCAAACACTTTTACATCCGGCAACTCAAATTTTTCTTTGACGAATTCTGCCACTTCTTCTACCGTCATCTTATGAGAAAGCATTCCAACCTTCCCGATTCCCAATTCTCTCCCATCCTCTATCAAAGTTACATCCAGTGTTTCCGGTTGTTGCAATAAAATCCGCTCTGCAGAAAGATCTGCCATCACCGCCACATCAAAATTCGTATGCATCGCACAATAAGAAATATCATTTTTTATTAACTTTAAAATTCTTCTTCCAATAAAATTGTCTTCTACTACTTGTTTTTGACCGGAAAAAATAAGAGGATGATGCGTAAGCAGCAAATCTGCCTGTTTTAAAACTGCATCTTCTATTACTTCGTCTGTCGCATCTAACGCAAGATAAATGCGTCTTACTTCTTTCTTCTTATCACCAACAAGCAGGCCAACATTATCCCACTCACACGCAAAATGTTTTGGAGCAACTTTTTCTAATAAATTAAGGATTTCTTCACACTGCATGTTTCATCATCTCCGTCTTGGCTTCTTCCACTAATGCAAGCTTTTTCTCGATTTCTTCTATCCGAAGTCTGATTCTTTCATCTTTTGTTTCATTCATCAACTGCTTTTTTATGGAAAGAAATGTCTGTTCTTCCCTCTTTAAATAATTGGCAAGGACTGTATGATTCTTAACTAACAGATCTTTTCCATACTGAAAATAAATTTCAGGAAAAACTTCCTGTTCAGCCCCATGCAGGACACGCATCATTGGATAGAACTTTCCATCCTCAAAAACCATATCCTCTGCCACAATACGATACCCTTCTTCATAAAGGAAATGTCGCACCCGTTCTACTTCCGACTGTGGCTGCAAAATAAGTTCGCCGACCGAAGAAAGAATCTCTCTTCCCTCGGTCAGTATCTTTATCACAAGCCCACCACCCATTCCTGCAATCACAACAGAATCGGCTTCTTTTTGCTGTAATGCCAAAACTCCATCGGAATGTCTTACAGCTATGTAGCGATCCAGTCCATACTGTCTGATATTTTCTTTTGCACGAGAAAGCGGTCCTTCATTGATATCCATTGCAATTGCCGATTTTACAACGCCCTGTCTGATCAGATAAATTGGAATATACCCATGATCCGTTCCAACATCTGCCATACAGTTTCCACCGGATACCAGTCCTGCCACCGCCAAAAGTCGTTTTGAAAGCTTTAACATCTTCTACTCCAGATAATCTTTTAATTTGCGGCTTCTGCTTGGATGACGCAACTTACGCAAAGCCTTTGCTTCAATCTGTCTGATACGTTCTCGGGTAACATTGAACTCTTTTCCTACTTCCTCTAATGTTCTCGCACGACCATCTTCCAGACCAAAACGAAGTGTCAACACCTTCTGTTCTCTCTCCGTTAAAGTACCGAGCACTTCTTCCAGCTGTTCTTTTAATAAGGTAAATGCTGCAGCATCTGCAGGAACCGGAACATTATCATCCTGAATAAAGTCACCCAGATGACTGTCTTCTTCTTCGCCAATCGGAGTCTCCAAAGAAACCGGTTCCTGGGAAATCTTTAAGATTTCACGTACACGTTCTACCGGCATATTCATCTCTGCTGCGATTTCTTCCGGAGTTGGTTCTCTCCCTAATTCCTGTAACAACTGTCTGGAAACACGAATCAGCTTATTGATGGTTTCTACCATATGAACCGGAATACGAATTGTTCTTGCCTGATCTGCAATTGCTCTTGTAATTGCCTGACGAATCCACCAGGTTGCATAAGTGGAGAACTTATATCCCTTACGGTAATCGAACTTTTCGACAGCCTTAATAAGACCTAAATTTCCTTCCTGAATCAGGTCTAAAAATAACATTCCTCTTCCGACATATCGTTTTGCAATGGAAACAACCAGACGAAGGTTTGCTTCTGCTAAACGTTTTTTGGCTTCATCTCCAATATCCTGTTCTTTGGTAAGTGCTTTGATTTCTTCGTCAAGTTCTGCTGCCTCTGCCTCATCCGCTTCCTCTTTTCTCTTCTTAAGAATAGCAATCTTCTCTCTTGCCACCGCACCTGCTTCCATTTTCTGTGCGAGTTCGATTTCTTCCTCTGCGCTTAAAAGCGGCACTTTACCAATCTCTTTTAAGTACATACGAACCGGATCTTCAATGGAAACTCCGTCCGGAACGGAAAGATCAATATTTTCCATCTCAATCTCTTCTTCATCATCACTTAAAAGTAAGTCTTCATCTACATCATCGTCATCATCATCTGTAATTCTTAAGACATCGATATTATTTGCTTCAAAGAAATCCAAAATCTTTTCAAACTGCTCCGCATTCAATTGCATATCACGAAAATAATCGCTGATTTCCTGATACTCCAACATGTTTTTTTTCTTTTTCGCAATTGCTAAAAGACTCTGCAATTTTTCCTTAAATTTTGCTTCTCTTTCCTGAGCGCTTATCTCTTCGGCTCCTTTTTTTGCAGTTTTTGCCTTCTTTTCGAGCTTTTCTTCCATCTTACTTCATCCTCTCATGGTTTGTATTCAAATCTGTTACTATTTTGTCCTTAATTGATAGAAATATGCAGTTTTTCCAAGCTTTCCAGCTGCTTTTTGTCTGCAACCAACTTTTGTAATCCTGCCATATCTGTAGGATCCAGCCCACTGGAACGAGCTGCGATACTGTTTTGTTTTACCCGGACAATGGTTTCTTTCAGTGCTTTTTCCCAGTCCTGTCTTGTCTCTATTTCGTGAATTTTTGCATTGAATAACTCTGCTATCTCACGCTGCTCCTCCTCATTTGGGAACATACTCACAATCTGTCCCGGATTTACATTGCCCTCCATAAACTGTGCAAACAGGATTTCTGCCGCTTTTTTATAGATGCTTTCCGTAAAATCCTCCGGTGAAATATACTTACGAACGATTTCAAACAGGCTTTTGTCTTCTATCAGCCAGGTCAGAAGCAGTTTTTGTGACTGCTTCATGCCATCTTCCTTTTTCTTATTCTCATGAATCCCTGTTTTCTTTCGCAATGGTTCTCGCTTTATCCCATCCTGTATGCCATAATGATTGACGAGTTTTCGCAGATTTTCATATCCCATATGATATTTTTGCGCAACCGCTTCAATATAATTATTTCGTTCCAGTTCCTCTGAAAATTGCGAAAGCTTCTTTGCCACTTCATGCTGGAATGCCGTCTTCCCCTGCGGATCCTTCATATCATAATCCTGCTCCAGAATACGGATTTCAAACATAAAACTGTTTTCTGCCTGATCTATCCTCTTTTGATATTCCTCTGCACCAAGCGCCTTAATAAATTCATCCGGATCTTTATACGGCTTCATATTGATGACTTTGGCGCTAAGCCCGACTTCCTTTAAAATCGGTATTGCCCGCAATGCTGCCTTGATTCCTGCCCCATCACTATCGAATGTTAAATATACTTCCTTTGTATAACGTTTGAGCAGACTGGCATGTCCACTGGTAAACGCCGTTCCAAGAGATGCGACCGCATTATCAAATCCTGCCTGATGCAAAGCAATCACATCCATATAGCCTTCGCATAAAAGTATCTGCGGCTTCTTCGTCAGTCTTGCGAAATTGAGTGCATACAGATTGCGGCTTTTATCAAATATCTTAGTCTCCGGTGAATTTAAATATTTTGGCTCGCCATCTCCCATGACCCTGCCGCCAAATCCAATCACTTTATTATGAATATCCATAATCGGGAACATGGCGCGGTTCCAGAACTTGTCATGCCCTCCGCGCTTCTCATCAAAACTAATGAGACCGGATTCTTTTAACAATTCATCGGAATATCCCTTGCTTTTTAAATAGCGATACAAATCATCACTATATTTATCCGAATACCCAAGTCCGAACTTCTGCATGGTCGCATCTGTTAATTCACGTTTTCTGAAGTAATCGAGTGCCAGCTTTCCTCTCTCATTCCGAAGAAGCATATAATAGTATTTACCGGCTTCTCTATTAATTTCAAGAAGCATGGAACGCTTGTCCGATTCCTGTTTTGCTTCTTTTGACATCTCCTGCTTTGGCAGTGTAATACCTGCCCGCTCCGCTAATGCCTCCATTGCTTCGGGAAATGTAAAATTCTCATATTCCATCAGAAAGGTAAAGACATTGCCACCGGCTCCGCAACCGAAACAATAATACATCTGTTTGTCCGGAGACACCGAAAATGAACCGGTCTTTTCATTATGAAACGGACATAATCCAAAATAGGTGCTGCCCTTTTTCTTTAATCTGACATATCCCGAAATCACATCCACAATGTCATTTCGGGAACGCACTTCTTCAATCAGTTCATCTGAATAATATGGCATTTTCTTCTCCTTTCTTTGCATTTTTCATTTGTTTTCACAATCATTCTACCGACCATGCCATCGGCACAAAATACTGCCGGAATTTTTCAATCGCATACTGATCCGTCATGCCGGCGATATAATCACAGACTACCCGGTCTTTCTTCTCACCCTCCGACAACATTCTCTGATAAAATAACGGCATCTCTTCCGTATAATCCATATAAAAATAAAATAAACGTTCTACCAAGTCCTTAGCTTTCGATTCCTCTCCCTTTGCCTTCGGATTCGTATAAACATGAACAAACATAAATTCCCGCAGATCACGCATCGCCCGCTCGATCTCCGGTTCCATCTTAATATCATTCTCTCCCATACTGCTTGTAATAATATTATGAATCAGTTTATTCAGACGCTCTTTGGAAGTAGAACCAAGTGCATCCCTAAGATCAGACGGAATATCCTCTTCTGTCATAATATGACCGCGGATTGCATCATCAATATCATGATTGATATACGCTATCTTATCTGAGAAACGAACAATCTTACCTTCTAATGTACTTGGCATCGTACTCGTCTGATGGTTTAGGATTCCATCCCGCACCTCCCATGTAAGATTAAGTCCTTCTCCGTCCTTTTCTAATTTTTCTACAATACGGACACTTTGCTCACTATGCTTAAATCCATCACTGCAAAGCTTATTGAGCACACTCTCCCCCGCGTGTCCAAAAGGCGTATGCCCGAGATCATGTCCAAGTGCAATTGCTTCTACCAGACTCTCATTCATCCGAAGTGCTTTTGCGATCGTCCTTGCATTCTGGGAAACCTCTAAGGTATGTGACAATCTGGTTCTGTAATGGTCGCCCTTTGGTTCCAGAAATACCTGTGTCTTATTTTTCAGGCGGCGAAATGCCTTGCTATGTACAATCCTGTCCCTGTCTCTCTGGAAAACCGGACGAATATCACACTGTGGCTCCGGATAATCACGTCCGATGGAATTCTCACTGAGTGTCGCATAAGGGCTAAGCAACTCATGCTCCATTTTCTCCAAGTTTTCGCGTATTGTCATGAAATGCCCTCTTTCTTAAGTAGATCAGATACAATTCAAAACTGCTTCTAACAATATAATTCTGTACTTAAGACACATTTCCTTTATTTTTTACAAAATTTCTCACCATTAAAAATTGCTGATTCTTTCCTTTTTGTTCCGCAAAATAAAATAAATAGCCGACACTTAAACAGAATGCCACATTACAAACTACCTGTAATGCAACCGACAAACCCTCAAACATCTTTCCAAACTCAAAATGATAATAAACCATCTGAACCAGAAAAATATGATAGGAAGCTTTTCCAATTTCGGACAAAATATCTCCTAATTTTCCCGGAATCTTAAACTCCATATAATAATGAAACAAAAAATATACAATCGGGAAGATATAAAAAGCTGTAATCATACAAGTTCTCGTCCAATAGGTAAAAAGATACGGTTCATATCCCGCATAATAAACTGCAACCAGATATCCGCTTCCAACTGTCATCATAAGAAGTAAAATCCACACTGAAATTTTCTTTTTAACAAAAAAGAATAAATAACATCCAAGCGCAATATAAAAAATGTAACGGAATACCAACAGTCGATAATCTTCTACCGGAACATCCATTTTATGAATCATGATTTCATAGATAACGTTAAGCTGTGCTGCAACGAAAACGCCAAGCCCTTTTAATTTTGCCACAAGAAAATAAATAACCGGAAAAAGGAACAGAAGCTGTATCATAATCGGATAATAATAACTTCCCGGTCCATAGCCTCCCTTAACAAAGCAAAGTAACAGGCCCAACAAAGAATATTTCTCTCCCTGCGCAATCTTTAATATAATTTCAAATGCAAAAACAAAAGCGAACGGCACTGTAAACCGAATCACTTTTGGAATCAGTATCTCATGATGATACATATTTTTAAATTTTCCTTCTGCTTTTCTCATACCGGAAGCAGAAAAGTTGTACCCACTGATTAACATAAAAACAGGTACTGCCATATTAATCAGAAACAGAAACCATCCATTGATTTTATCTTCCCATGCATAATGAGTGATAATAACCATAATAATTGAAATTGCCTTTAAATAGTCAATTAAATAAATATGCTTTTTCATTTCTTCTCCTCATTTCGACTTACAATATACACAAACGCTCTTATCATACCTTTGTTTTCCTGTTTTTGCAAGTCAAAATGAAAAAAGCTCTGCGTATCAGCTTATCTCATCCATATAAACTACTGACGCATCATAAAACATGACAAGCGCGGCACTTAACAGTACCCCGCCCAATATATCCGTAAACCAGTGAACACCGGCAAGTAAACGACCCATAACGGCTAAAATGAGAATGATTCCACCAATGATTTCTACTACATTTCTCACTACTTTATTTGTAAGCATCCGATCAAACAGTACCATGGCAGAACCAACAATAGAACATATTAGCATTGTGTGAGAAGATGGAAATGAAGCCGCCAGTTCGCCATCTTCTAAAATAGGTCTGTAATTCACCACCACTACCTCAAATAATTCATAAAATGCTGCAAGAAACACGTAAAAAACGGCAAGAAGCAAAATACCATGTTCGACCTTCCACAAGCTTTTTCTTTCTATGAGCTGTTTGATTCCTATCACTCCAAACAGAAGTACAATAAGAAACGCCGTCACAAGAAGCACTTCCGTAATCATATCCCAGATTGGATGTGTTCCCAGTTTTTTAAACATAAAATCATTGATTTTCGATAATCCCACCAGGGAATCTTTCGGTCCGATTGCCGCTACATCCACTTTCATAACCGCTACCGTAAATAAAATGAACACGAAAAGTAATCCTCCTGCTATCATAAACTTTTTCTTACTTTTTTTATTCATTTCCGTTTCCTCGTTTTCCTCATATTTTCCGGTTAATGAGCCAGATTTTCATCAATAAATGAAATGTAATCCTTGCGAATCACTTCATTTTCATGATTTTTATACCACGCAAATGCACGTTTTAATCCTTCTTTCAAAGGCATCGTTTCCTTTAAAATCTGCTTTTGTTTTGCAATATCCAGCTGATATTCATAGTCATAAAAACTGAAATAATTCCTTTGTTCCGGTTCTTTCGTAACCGACACGAATTCCGGTGTTTTCCCTGCAATTTCATAACAAAGCGTAACCCAGTCTTTAATCGAAATCATTTCTTCATTTCCCACATTAAAGATATGCTGCGCCGGTTTTTTCGCGAGCAAAGCATCTATCATCCTGCACAAATCGTCAACATGAAAGAACTGTAACTTCATCTTTCCATCCTTCGGAAGATAAAATTTACGATTCTTAAGTGCACACTCAAATACAAATGCCTCCCGGTATACGTTATTTCCCTCTCCATATAAGTAAGGCGGACGCAACACATATGCCTGCGGCACTCTTTTTAATAATTCCTGTTCTGCTTCGATTTTATTCGTACCATAATCACCCCAGAACTTATTGAGAGCCGTTTTCTCTTCTTCCACAAAGGGCTGTTTTGCCGTTTCCGGATAAACCGCACTCGAACTGATGAAAATATAGTCTTTAAAATCACCTAATGCATCCAACAGATCTGTCACATCTGTTTTCGTGTATGCTGTCACATCCAGCACCACGTCAAATACCTTATCTCTTAATACACTTCCAAGTTCATGCCTGTCTGCTTCGATAAGCTTCACACCCTGTGGCTGCTTTTTATGTCCACGGTTTAATACATAAACCTCATCTCCTTGGTTTACATAATATTCTGCCACATACTTACTTACAAATACAGTTCCGCCCGTCACTAATATTTTTCTCATCTTTTCCTCTTTTCTCTCCCATATAATCCCTGTATCGCAAAATAAATAACCCAGATGATTCCAAAAATGAGAAGATTAATTCCAACTCCGGTCTCAAAGTGCAAATATTCTTCAATCTGCATGGAAAGAGAATTTAATATTATTTTTACCACCCCTAATGCCGGTAACAAAAATAAAAAGAAGCCAACCAGAATCACCGGCTTATAGACATCTACCAGAAGATGTCTGATTTCCTTCGTTTTATAACCAAGCATCCGTAAAATTCTCATATCCGAAAGATTGGAATTAAAATTCAATGCAACTGCAAGTAATAGCAAAATACAACCTATCACACATCCCATTACCTGAACAATCACTGCACTCGTCTGATTCGATACACTATTGCGTAAAAGTTCTTTCTCTCGTTCTTCCCTTGTAATCACAAGTGCATCTTCGTCCGAAAGAACTGCGTTACTAACTATACCACAATATGCCTCTTTTGAATAGCCAAGCATTTGATTTAATTGTTCTTTTTGCATATAAACCCAGTTGCTTTCTGCGTTTCTTGCAACACCGGTTATTTTTAATTCCTCTGTTTCTTCTCCAATCCGGATTTTAACAATATCATCCGGATTCATATGATATACCGTGGCAATATGTTCGCTTACCACGATTTCTCCTTCTTTCGGAAATGGAATTACTTTTCCCTTCTTATCTATAAGTTCAAATAGCTTCTGGCTCTCATCAAAAGCCCCCACTGTCTGGCGTAACATAGAATCTTTCTTTTTCCCAAATTGTAATTCGCAAGCACTCTTACTATAAGTCGTAACCTCTGCCTGTCCGTCAGACAGATTCTCTGACAACGCCTGCATCATGAAATCATATCTTAGTTCTGATTCATAATATCTTCCTTCCATCTGTGCACCACTGATATACTCACTGCTTTTATTTAACGCATAGGCAAGGTTAAACATAATAAGCATCGTAAAAACGGATAACAACATTAAAATAAGTGCCATCACATTTCGAAGTGCCAGGCGAACCGGCATCCGCTGCTTTTTCGGAAAGAGCATAGATAGTCTGTCTGCCATACGAAGTACGCTGCCACAACTGCTTTGATTTGATGCTTCCGTAATCAAAACGGCACATTCTTTTTTCCGAACCATCCCATACATAATATAAGTAAGAATCAAAAATACCAGACACGGAAACAAAAGACCTGTCCCAAGCGTTGAAAAAGAAACTCCCTTCTGTATGTTTTCTATTAAATATGTAGTTTTATTCGCATTGATCAAAATATCGGATGCAAAATATCCTGCAATGCATCCTGTTACTGCACCTGAAATTGCCACTACTGTGGTTGCTTTTAAAAACACTCTGACCAGTTCACTGTCTGTATAGCCAATGGTCTTTAAACATCCAAGTTGCTTTTTATTCTCTTTAAAAAATCGATAATAAAACATGCATTCCACAAAACCCGTCAGTAAAAGAAAGCCAAACAAGAAGCTCCTTGCAAGACTGATATTCGAGGTAAGTGCAGTCCAATATAACTGTTGTTTCTCATTTAACACTGCAATGCTTTGTAATCTTTTATAATTCACATCAATCGAAAAACGCACAAAGAAATACATAAATGAGGTAAATACAGAAAGTAAAAACATAAGAAACACAAATACTTTATTTTTTAATAACGATTGAAATAACTGTTTTTCTACTAATTTCATAAATGCCTCCTATTCCCACACCATGTCTTTTGCTTCTATCGGAGACTCATTTATATAGTCATGACTGATTTGTCCGTTCTTTATCGTAATAACGCGGTCTGCCGTATACGAAATCTGATGATTATGGGTAATAAACAAAATAGTGATTCCATATCGTTTCTTTAATTCATGTAAAAGTCCTACTACCTTTTTACTGTTTTCTTCATCCAATGCTCCGGTTGCCTCATCGCAAAACAACACTTCCGGTTTCTTTATCACAGCTCTTGCAATTGCAACCCTTTGCTGCTGTCCCCCGGACAGTTGACCCGGAAACTTATCCAAAAGGTCTTCAATTTGTAACATTTTTACCAATTCATCAAAATCAAGATTTTCCTCATCTGCCGTTGGCTTCTGTCTTTTTCCTATTTCAATATTTTCACGCACGGTAAGATTTTCTAACAATAAGTAATTTTGAAAAATATTCCCAATATGATTTCGTTTCCATTTTGCCAGATCATTTTCGCGAAGTGATGTCACTTCTTCCCCGCGAAACCACACTCTTCCTGCTGTCGGCTTTAACATACCGGACATAATATTTAACAGTGTACTTTTCCCGGAACCACTTGGCCCTAAAATCACCGTAAAGGTATTTTCTTCTACCTCCAGCTGAACTCCTTTCAATATCTCCTCTTCGTCCTGAAATGTTTTGTAAATTCCCTCTGCCTTTATGATTGTTTTCATCTCTATTTCCTTTCTCTGTAATTTATTCTGCCGTTACCATATCTTACAAATCCTATCTTTGCAAGAACTGTACTCCCAAGTTACAGAAAAACGAAACCAAGATGCATAAAAACCGGATTCCCCTATTGTTTTTTCTCTTTTTGCGCCAATTTATCATTAATGTAATCCAAATCATTTTGTATCTGAAATACCTGAATCACGCACCCAAGCACATACACAATAATTCCCATAAGAATCAAAGTAAAAACCGACACACTCTCATACCAGGAAAAAAGCGAACCCAGTCCAATCAATAAAAGCAGTACTCCTCCCAGTTCCAATGTGATTTCCATTAAAAAATACGGACTTTCAAATCTCTGTACCACAAAAATCCAACCATGAATTAATACATTTGCCAATAAAATCTGATACACTGTCTCAATACACAAAAAATGTCCTCCGCTTAGCAGTGCAACAATTCCAAGTACCAGAATCGTCAAAGCCGTCGTTGCAAGACAGCCTGTTATTTTCTTTTTCATTTAATGTCCCTCCAATGCAGCCCGAATGGCATGAATGTACTTTCTCGTTACTGTGAGTTTTTCCCCATTGATTAACACCGCTTCCAGTCTGCTGTTCAATAATGGTTTAATACTCTGCAATACCTGTATATTTACCAGACAGGATTTGCTGATTCGGACAAATCCTGCCGCCAGCAATTCCTCTTCTAATTGATAAAGCCGTAATTCGGTCTCATATACTTCGTCTTCACAATAAACAAAAGAATGTTTGTCCACGCTCTCAATATAATAAATATCCGCCCCTGCTACCCAGATCTCCTTTTTCTCTTTATTACATGGAATTTTACAATCTACTGACCGCAACATCTCTTCAATTTTCTTTACTCTATGCAATTTTTCATTATATCGGATCAACACTTCAAGTTCCGTGCGTTCCTTTTCATTTTCTAATTTGATAATCATGCTAAGTATTATAACATATTATATTGTTTTTGTTTCCCCTTCTTTGTTCTATTGTTAGATTTTTCTCTTTCCTTTTCTTTCTATTTTTGCTACAATATGCTTTGCGCAAAATACTATTTCTTCATTGCGCAATTATTTTGTTGCTAAAAATAAAGGGGATTCTGTTAAAATGGCTCAACAAAGTTATCGTAAAGGTTTACTATTATCCAGTTTTGGTGCTACCTGCTGGGGCTTTTCCGGCTGCCTCGGGCAGTATCTTTTTATGAATTACAACTTAGATGCGGCATGGCTTACCATGGTACGTATGCTTGTATCAGGATTTTTCTTACTTCTATTTACTCTGTTTCGGAAAAAGAAGCAGGCATTTGCAATTTTTAAAAACAAAGGCGACACGCTGCGCCTTGTCCTTTTTGCAATTTTAGGACTACTGTTCTGTCAGTATTCTTATTTATCTGCAATCAAATATTCAAATTCGGGAACTGCTACCATTTTACAGACTTTAAGTGTAATTATTGCTCCGATTCTTCTATGCATAACGCAAAAGAAGAAACCGGAAATCAAAGAAGTCTGCTGCATACTTTTAGCTCTGGCTGGTGTATTCTTAATCGCAACACATGGAAATCCTGCTAAAATGGCTTTATCCAAAAGTGGGCTCTTCTGGGGAATCTGTGCGGCGATCGGTGCGGTATTTTACTCCACACTTTCCGAAGACATCGTCAAAAAATGGGGAAGTCCAGCCGTTACCGGCTATGGCATGTTAATTGGCGGGCTGTTCTTTACGGTACTTGCAAGACCATGGAATGCTTATGTTCCGATTGATTTTAAAGCGATAATTGCATTAGCCTTAACCATTTTCCTTGGAACCATCGGTGCTTTCCTTTGCTTTTTAAAGGGAATCAGCAGTATCGGTCCGGATAAAGCGCTTTTGGTCGGAACCTTAGAACCGGTTTCTGCCACCATTATTTCTTTCTTCTGGCTGCATACCAGTTTTACAGCGGCAGATATTATTGGTTTTCTATGCATTCTCGGTACCGTTGTAATCCTGACCTGCTTTGAAAAGAAAGAAAGCAAACGTATTCCTACTTCAAACCCATCCTGCGATTAAAAATGATACAAAAATAGAAAGTAAAACGGGGTAGGAAGCTAACCATTCATGGATTAGCCTCCTACCCTATTTTCATTTTAAATATTTAATCGGCAACACTACTCGCTGTCTTTTTTTTGTATTCTGTCATTTATGTACTCTTCTAATGCCTTTACGGTTCCTTCCACACCAAGTCTGCTGCTGTTAAGGCACACATCATAATTTCTGGAATCTCCCCATTTGTATTTGGAGTATTTATTATGATACATTTTCCTATGCTTATCATGACGATTCATTTTCGCTATTGCTTCCGCCTCAGACAATTTGTATTTCTCCTCGATACGCTTTATTTTCACCGGACGGTCTCCCAAAATAAATATCGTAATAAGCCCTTCTGTCCCATGTAAAACCGTCTCCGCACAACGTCCGACAATCACAAAAGACTCTCCACTCTCTGCCTTTTTCTTAATATATTCAAACTGCATTTCCGCAAGGTTTTCTGCCATTGAATTTGAATATCCGCGCACACGCCTTGTCAAAATGTAATTTCTCGGCTTTTCATCATACTGCTCTAAGACTTCTGCTTTTGTACTCTTTTCTTCAGCGATTTCTTCCAAAATATTCCTGTCGTATAATTTTAATCCCATATCTTTTGCAATCTGTTCGGCAATCGCATGACCGCCACTGCCAAACTCTCTGCTGATTGCAACTATCACCTGTTTTTGCATACTGCTCCCTCCCATTTTCATATCAGTTTCCTGTGTCTTCGCTTAACAATAACGTCCAAAAATGAATAACATAGAAACAACGAGCACAATTATCGTCGCCGGTACTGTCGAACGACAATACTTTCCCCAACTGATCGGATATCCGCTTTTGGCTGCTACGGAAGTTCCAACTACATTCGCAGAAGCACCGATTGGTGTTGCACTTCCACCAATATCCGTACCCATTGATAACGCCCATGCAAGTGTGCTAAGTTCCACACCCTGTGCCGCCGCAAGACTCTTTACAATCGGAATCATCGTTGCAGCAAACGGAATATTATCTACAAAAGCACTTGCAATGGCTGAAATCCAGATAATGATTGCCACCATTAACTTCAGGTTTCCTCCACTTATCTCTCCAATAAAAGCTGCAATCTTTTCCAGTATTTCTGTCTGCTCTAATCCTCCGACCACAATAAAAAGTCCAATAAAAAACAGTAATGTCTTATAATCAATTTTCTTTATTAATTCCAAGGCATTCTTTCCGGAAGTAATTAATGTGACCAGTGCTATCACTGTACCGATAAACGCCACCGAAAGTCCCGTTTCCTCATGTGTAACCAAAAGTACCACCGCACACAGAAAAATAACGCAGCTTATACTAAAATCTTTTTTACTTTTTATTGCTTCGGCAGGTTCCGGAAACATCTCCGGATGAATCGCTTCTGCTTCTTCTAATAATAATTCTTTTCTATATACCATAAAGAAATAAAAAATTACGATAACGAGACTAAGCCCTGCCATAATTCCTGTATTCCCCAAAAAATCCCAGAAAGAATACTTGAGTGCCGTTCCAATAATAATATTCGGCGGATCCCCGCACATCGTAGCGGAACCACCAAGATTTGCACAAAACACCTCTGAAATGATCATTGGAACCGGATCTAACTTCAAGAGTCTTGCCAGTTCTACCGTTACTGCCGCCAAAAATAAAATAACTGTAATGCTGTCAATAAACATGGCAAGCAGTGCCGACATAATCATAAATGTCACAAATAAAGGGATTGGTTTGTAATGAACCATCTTTGCCAGACGCATGCAAAGCCATCGGAAAAATCCGGCTTTTGCCATACCCTCTACCATAATCATCATCCCGGCAATAAAAATAATCGTAGCCCAGTTGATTCCCATGGAAGATTCTTCGGCTCCCGCTTTTGCATACCAGAAACTTTTTGTAAAAATGCTCTGTATATTCAACGTTTCTATAATGGCATTCTTACTTCGCATACATACCCCAAAAACTAAAATCAGCGTTAATGCTCCACACCCAAGCGAAACGAACTCCCTCTCAATCCGGTCAGAAACGATTAACGCAAACATTACCACAAAAATAAGAACTGCCAAGATTTGTGCTATTGTCATTTTTCACCCTCCTGTAAAAAATCTTCTTCTCTTACTTTTTGACTTTTCTTTAAAAAAAATACCTTGTCCCGAATTATTTACAGCCACCACACAGACAAGCCACAGACCAGCTACGCCAGCGTATCTGTCGCTGCTTCGCAGCTTTTGTCTGAGGCTGTTTGAATAATTCGACCTTGTTTTTATTTTATTATTTATTGTATCATATGGCCTATTTTCTTACAACTTATTTTCCAGATTCCCCTTGCGAATTCCGCGTTTTACGCTATTTACGAAGAACTTATCTTATGATAACATAATGTTATCGGATTAATGTAGCAGAAAAATTTTTACCTGTTGGGAGGAATATAAAAGTGGAAAAATCAAATGTATATTTTACTTCATTTAAAGCAACCGGACATGAAAATCTACTGCAAAAACTGCATCGTTTAATGAAAACGGCAGGATTTGAAACCATTGATTTTACAGATAAATATGCAGCAATTAAAATTCACTTCGGTGAATACGGAAACCTTGCCTTTCTTCGTCCAAACTATGCCAAAGTCGTTGCCGACTATGTAAAAGAACTTGGCGGAAAACCATTTTTGACTGACTGTAATACCTTATATGTCGGAAGCAGGAAAAATGCTTTGGATCATTTGGACACGGCGTATGTCAATGGATTCTCCCCTTTTCAGACCGGCTGTCATGTTATTATTGGTGATGGTTTAAAGGGAACAGACGAAGCACTGGTTCCTGTGAATGGAGAATATGTAAAAGAGGCTAAAATCGGGCAGGCAATCATGGATGCTGACGTTTTTATTTCCTTAACTCATTTCAAAGGACATGAAATGGCAGGTTTCGGTGGTGCCATTAAGAATATCGGAATGGGTTGCGGCTCCAGAGCCGGTAAGATGGAACAACACCATGATGGCAAACCAATTGTAGACCAGTCCTTATGTATCGGCTGCGGTTCCTGCGACAAGATCTGTGCACATGGCGGGCCTGTGATCAAAGATAAAAAAGCTTATATTGATCATGAAAAATGTGTTGGATGCGGTCGCTGTCTTGCTGTCTGTCCAAAGGATGCCATTTCAGGCGGAAATGATAACTCGGTCAAATTATTAAACTACAAGATGGCAGAATACAGTTTAGCCGTCTGCCAGAATCGTCCGTGCTTTCATATTTCCCTTATTTGCGATGTTTCTCCAAACTGTGACTGCCATTCTGAAAATGACATTCCAATCATCCCTAACATCGGTATGCTGGCATCCTTTGACCCGGTTGCTTTAGACAGAGCCTGCGTAGATTTATGTAACAAAATGGCTCCGGTCAAAGAAAGCATTCTTGGAGAAAACTTAGAAACCCATACAGAAGATACGAATCACGAACATTTTCACATGACACATCCGGATGCCGAATGGGAATCCTGCCTTGCCCATGCGATAAAAATCGGACTTGGAACAGATCAGTATGAATTGATTACCATTTAACCTTATTCAAAAATTTTTTATAACAAATAGGAAAATCCCGAAAACATCATAATATGTTTCCGGGATCTTTTCTTTTCTCGAATTACTCTCTCTCCTCACAGGCTTCAAGCAATGGTGTTATGTATTTTTTATCTGTCATATCAAAATCTGTACAAATCACTTTTTCCATATGAAGCTCTGCTTCTGTTTTATTTTCTTTTTTCGTAATTGATTTTTTCACCATTTTTAACATCGTTTTTTTCATAAATCCAAGTTGACTGTAATGCATTCCGCCCGGCAAATAGAAAAATAAAATTCCGCTTAGCGAATTCGCATTCCTTATTTCTTCTACCAGTTCCTTTGTATCTAAAGACGCTCCTGTTGCAAACACCACCAGCTTCTTCGTATTTTGCTTTTGAATTTTTTCTAATCCACTGATTCTGCCGCCCATAAGCCAGCCGCCAAACACGACCAGATCATACTCTGTTAGATTTACTCCATTCATTGTTCTGGTATCTTTTATTTCTGCCTGTAATTCTTCTGCAATCCACTCGGCATATTTTTTTGTAAATCCGGTTGCACTTTCATAAATCACAATTTTTTTCATAAATTATTTTTCCAATCCTTCCTGTAATGCTTTATTTACTGCGCTTCTTATTGCCACACTCGAACAGGTTGCCCCGGATATGGCATCTACTTCATCTGTATTCTTTTCTATCATCTCATCTATAATAGCTTCTGCCGGTTTTCCTTTTCCGTTCTGATGTTCTAAAATCTCAATTGTCTTAATCTGATGAGCTTCTACCATAACTTCTACTTTTACTTTGACCAGTCCTAAATCCGTATCCGCTGTATAACTCCCATCTTTTACCTTGCTCATGTCAATCGACACCGTTTCCACAGACTCCATACTTTTCTGTATTTCTCTCATCTTTGCTCCCATAGCAATCGCAATGATTAAAAAAAGTGCCGCTATCACGCCGACCAGAATCAAAATAACTTTTCGTACTTTTTTAATTTCGTATTCCTCACATTCTTTTACGTAACTTGTTACCTTTTAGAGTAATATATTATCATTTTCCAATTTTGTCAAGTCACTTTTTAAAACGGACCTTCGCAATCCTTCGCCACTTGCTCATGAACCGCTCCATCCACTGCTCTACTGGTTTTGTTTTCGTTTTTGCTTCTGCATAGAAAGCCCTAAAATCAACAGTATCGGAAATACAATTGCAAAAAGAATTCCAATATGCAGATTATTATGAAACAGACTGGAAAATACCCCTACATAAGTAGGTCCTCCCAGGCACCCTAAATCCCCTCCCAACGCAAGCAATGCATATAATGCCGTGCTTTTTGGCATTGATTTTGCAGCAATTGAAAAAGTCCCGGGCCACATAATGCCAACGGAAAATCCACAGATTCCGCATCCGAGCAGACTAATTGCCGGTACCGGCGAAAGCGAAATTAATAAATACGAGCCCAGACATAAAAATGCGCATCCGGCCATCGTCTTTTCAAGGGAAAGTTTATCACCAAATTTTCCATAAATTCCTCGTGATGTCCCCATCATAATTGCAAAAAACATGGGACCGGCTAAATCTCCAATTGTTTTTGATACTCCTAAGCCTTGTTCTGCAAAGGTGGATGCCCACTGACTTACCGCCTGTTCACAAGCCCCGGCACAAACCATAAGTAATATTAATATCCAAAATAATTTGTTTTTTATAAGTTCCTTAGCTGTCATTCCCCTTTCGCCCTCTTGGGTTAAACTTGCGATAGGAACTTTAATAAATGCAATCATATTTACGATAGGAACCATAGCCCAGATAATAGCAAGATATTTCCAATTATGTATGCCAAAAACGGCAAAAAATATCGTGGATATCAAAACAACTCCAACGTGTCCCCAACAATAGAAAGAATGAAGGAGACTCATTGCGGCTTCTTTATTGTCCGTCGGGCAAGCCTCCATAACAGGACTAACAAGTACTTCCAGTAATCCTCCTCCAACTGCATAAAACATAATGGCAATCATAATGCCAATATATGGACTTGATAATAAATCAGGCAATACCGCCAGAAATATCAAACCTAAAGCAGAAGCAGCATGTGCCAATACCATAGACGCCCGATATCCTATACGATCCACAAATGTAACAGACAAAAGATCTATTCCTAACTGAATTCCAAAATTTATTGTTACTAAAAAAGTGATTTGATAAAGTGGAATCTTATAAGTCTGATGGAAGGTCACAAATAATAATGGGACAAAATTGTTTACAATCGCCTGTACAATAAATCCCACAAAACATGCGATAATTGTTTTTTGATATTTTGTATTCATTGGAATATCCTTTCTTTTTTCTAAGTAAATTCGGATTTATACATTAGATGAACTAAGATCATGTACTGTTTCTTTTGCAGAAAGTTTCTTAGAAACATCAGAAGAAAATGCCGCCTGTAAAAAAGCCCTGGACCGTCTTCCTTGTTTTTCTAAGAGTCCGCCGGAAAAGCTTCGATTACAGTGCTACTCCCACAACTCGCCTTGCAGACATTGGATTTTTGTACGTTCTTGTGCTCATACATGTGTCCGCAGCATGATTGCTTTCCCGGCTTTCACTCTAAGAAAAACAGCGAAAGACGAAAAGGTCTTTTTTACAGGCGCATTTTCTTCTGCTGTTTCAGCAAGACATGTAAGCAAAAGAAGCAGGGATATACTTTTCTAGGCGTTGCTTGTCATCTTGCATAAAATCATTTCAGTCTTTGTGACTGGTGAAGGACATTAGATTTCGTTAATGTTCTGTAGGTACCAAGCAATCCGGCAGCATGGATGCTGACGGAAGGCTGAACCTAAGCCCGGATGGCGAATTTCAGCCGGTTGCGGTCGACTTTCCTATATGCTATCAGAACATTTACAAAATCTTATGTCCGTAACCTCGGAACAAAGAATGAAATGATTTTATGCAAGATGACATTCGTAAACGTTGAAAAATATATTTTTACTATTAAATCCGAATTTACCGTTGCAATTCCGTCAGTAATTCCGCTTTCTTTGTCCCAACTAAAAGCTCTTTTCTATACTGTTCATATTTTTCTACCATATGACGTGACAAAAACAACGATGATGCTGCATTTAGCGTAAGTTCCGTCACAAAAAGCACCATTTCTTCCCCTGCTCCAAATGCCTCTTCTACAAAAGAAAAGGCATAATTTAAAGCAGTAAGTACCACATTTTCTTCTTTGGCAAGCGTTTCTCTTTGTTTATCAAAGCCTTCTTTTGCACTTAAAAAGCACTCTTTTGCCCCGTTTCCTTCCGGAAAATGTTCTGCAAGACACCCAAACAGTCTTTCCTCGATTTTTATCTCATCATCACTCAACAATCCAGCCTTTTTCTCTGCTTCGAACCGGCTCTTCTTTTGGTTTAATAAGTTTACATAATATTCCTTTGGTTCCGGTACGTTTTCTACATTGGTACGATATTCTTTTAAGAACTGATACCATACGTCCGTAAGCTGTGTTTTTGTTTGCACCTTGTAAAAATGCTCAAAAAGTGCATCCAAAAGTAAATGAATCACACTAAATTTTTCATCAAATGCTGCTTTTTCCAGTCGGGCATACACTGTAGATTTCACACGTCCCTCCAAAATCTCTGCTATGCCATAATCATCCTCATATTTGTGATACAAATCAAGATACGCAGAAAAATCACAGGCAACATCTTCATGGTGTAAAAACTCCCCAATCACTTCTTCCGTCACCGGTATCTGCATCTCTTCATATAATTCAATTAAATTACTGAGATCTTCCCATCCTCGTGCCGTCACAAATTTGAGCCCATCTACATCCGCTTCCACACGGTAAAAATTCTTTGGTCGAAGTTCCAGATAGCTTAAAATTGCCGGATGAAGACGTTTCTTTATTGCATAGCTCTTCCAGACACGAAAATCAGCAGACACGTCAAGCTCCCGCACACGGTCTAACGTCACCATATCAAAATCCCGCACCGATTTATTGTATTCCGGAGGATTTCCGGCCGCAACAATAATCCATCCTTCCGGAATTTCCTGATTTCCAAATTTTTTACACTGTAAGAACTGCAGCATAGTAGGTGCAAGTGTTTCCGAAACACAGTTAATCTCATCAATAAATAAAATACCCTCTTTGTTTCCGTAATCTCTGATTCTCCGGTAAATACTTGCAATGATTTCACTCATGGTATATTCCGTCACGGAATAATCCCTGCCCTCAAAGCTTTCCTCCTTAATGAATGGCAATCCGACCGCACTTTGTCTGGTATGATGCGTGATCGTATAAGAAACCAGACCAATTTTGCACTCTCTTGCAACCTGCTCCATAATCTGTGTTTTTCCGATTCCGGGTGGTCCCATCAATAAAATCGGTCTCTGTCGTATTGCAGGAATCCGATATTTGCCCTTTTCATCCTTTTTTAAATATGCCATCACAGTATGCTTAATCTCTTCTTTTGCTTCTTTGATATTCATCTCATTCTCCAATTCTTTCCTTGTCTTATTTTTTTACCTGTTCTTTTAAAAATTCCTCCGGTTCCAATTGAAGTCGCATTGCCCATGGTGGAACATTCTCCTCCTCGTAATCACCAAGAAAAAGAAATGCCGTCTGATAATCCGGCTTTTTCTTTGGATAAATGCCTTTTCCGTCCGTAAAATAAAGTAATCCTCCCAGATTTTTTAAATCTCCGTTTTTTATTAATTGGTTTACATAAGTAAATGCCGGGCGAAAATCTGTTCCACCACCACCAACTACCGTAAAATGATTCAAAAGCATCTGCAGTTCCTCTTTCTTTTCCACCACTTCATCTTTTTGCACTCTTTCATCACATTGCAAAATATGCAATCTACAATGTGTAAAAAAACTGTCTTGTTCCGTCAAAATTGCAAACGTTTCCTGTAAAAAATGCCTGATCAAATCTCCGCTTGTCGAATAGCTGGTATCAAGTGCCACAATAAATTCCCTGATTTTTTTTACTTCCCGGCTTTCTAGCGGTTCCAGCAATGGCATATTTTTGTATACACGAAGCCCGTATGTATAATAATTCAAATCAAATTCATCCAGGTTGCAATGCGTTTCCTCCCGCAGCACCGAAAATTTTTTCAAAAAATCCCGATAACTACGTCTGCTTTTTTCTGCCTTAAGTCCTGCTGCAAGAAGTCTTTCCCCTTCTTCCTTTTCCTCTCCATTTCTCTTCTGCAACAAACTTGTCTGTCTCGTTACCTTATTCCACTGCTCTCTTTGTTCTGCTTCTTTTGCACTTAGCTGTTCTTCCTTCGGCCAGAAACGATGATCATCCGTATAAAACTCTACATGAAGTTTATTCAGCTCATCCTCTTCTTTTTCTAAAAGCATCCGATAAATCACTGCTGCCGAAATCCCGTCTTCTCTTTTCTGTAACTGCTCATAAAACTGTTGTCTTATCCAGGAAAGCGGTCGTTTTGTGGAAGGTTTATCAAGCCCATCAATCGTATATTCCACGGCAATATCACATGCTATTCCCCAAAGCAGACGATTCCGTTTCTGCCCGATCCACAGGTGGGAAAAAAGGCAATGAAGAATGGTATGCAAATAAACCCTGTTTAAATAAGGTGCATTACTTTTAAAAATCTGTATCAGCCATTCGGATGGAAAATAAAGATTCCCTCCATCTGTTGCAAGCGTTCCTATATTTTTCTGTGGCACAGGAGTAAGCATACGAAATGCCATTTCCAGAAAACGTAAATCAAAATACAATTCCTTTTTCACAAAATCAAGTACCTTGAATGACATTCTATTTTCCCATTCTTCCTGTGTTTCTACATGCTCCATGTCATTTTCCCTTTCCTTTTTCTACGGCAAACCCGAGATTCACAATCACTTTGTGACATACTTATTTCCCTTTCAAATAAAACTTAAAATTCGTCAAAAGTATAACGATCTTTCCCTTCTTTTTGAAAAAATTTTCGTTTCCACTCTAAAAGACTCGCCACGCCTTCTGCCCATTCACAATCAGTTGCAACTGCAATCGCTTTTTCCATCACATCTTCACTCACATATTGTTTTTCACACAAAAAGCCTATCTCAAAAAGTGCATGAGCTTTGATCAACTTTTTCATGAGTGCCTCAGCATGTTCTTTTACATAATTTTCATAAAGTAACTGTGCTGCTTTCTTTAAATCAACCGGATAAAGCAGCCTGTCCATGGCAAGATGCAAAAGCGTATCCTCATTCTCTTCTACACAGGCACGCGGGAAGATCAAATCATAACGTGCCAAATCCACAACGCCATCTGTAAAGCTCTGTCTTGCCCGAAAGCCTTCCCCTTCCATTTTTCGTCTAAAAATATGCGCCGGTGCAATCTCGTCATAAAATTCCTGATACTCCGGATAAAAAATCTTTACCTGCTTTGTTTTTTCACAAAAAACCACCTCAATACCGGATGATATCTGACTTAATATCTGCTGTACAAAAGACCTCTCCCTGACATTTCCATGCACCAGAAGTGTAGATAGACTTCTGCAATTCATAAATGCATCACTTCCCACTTCCTGCATTGCTTTTCCTATAGACAATTCCTCTAAATTCACACAATTATAAAATGCCAGATTTCCAACTGCAATGACCGAAAGCGGCAAACTGATTTTCTTTACATAGTCACCGCAAAAAACGCGAAATTTCTCCGCTGTCTGCCTCATGTTTTCATCTGTAACGCGTTTTTCTTCTATTATGTAAACCTCGTCATTTTCACACATTACTGCGACCTTTGTCACCAGAATTTCTGACTCAGGCAAATGTTCTGCTTTTGCAAAACAATAGGGTGCGATCTCAGTAAGAAGACAACCTTCTATCGTTTCCGGCAGCATAAGCTCTGGCTCTTTTGCATATACGCGAAGTAATTTTGCTGTCTTAGCTTTTATTTTTTGCCACAAAATAACAAATTCCTGTTCCTTCATAGTTCCATGTCTCCATGCTATTATTATGCGATACCCGGCATTTTAAAACAATACCATCACATATATTCACTATATTTTATATTGCTACGGATTCATAGCTTTTGTCAATACAGACTGGACGAACCACAAAAAAAACGCTACAATAATTGGCAGGGCTTTCTGCCCTGTGCCTCTGGCACGGAAACTTGTTTCCTACTATTTTCTATATTTCGGGGGATTACAAATGAACGAATCTAGAATGACCTGGTACAAAAAAGGTCTTAAAGATGGGATACCAATTGCATTAGGCTACTTTGCTGTTTCCTTTACACTTGGTATTGCAGCAAAAAATGCGGGCTTTAGTGCTTTTCAATCTATGGTAACCAGTATGTTAATCAATGCTTCTGCCGGAGAATTTGCAGGTTTTACCCTGATGGCTGCCGGTGCAGGACTTCTTGAGGTTGTCCTTATGGAGGCAATTGCAAATGCAAGATATCTTCTTATGTCCTGTGCATTGAGTCAGAAGCTTTCGCCGGATACCCCTTTACATCACAGACTGCTACTCGGCTTTTATTTAACGGATGAGTTTTTCGGACTTTCTGTTTCTGTCCCAAAAACCTTAAATCCATTTTATACCTATGGTATGATTTCACTCGGTGCTCCCGCATGGGCCTTCGGCACTTACTTTGGCTGCCTGATGGGAAACGTCCTGCCGGTTAATATTGTAAATGCCTTAAGCGTAAGCCTTTATGCGATGTTCCTTGCCATTATTGTTCCACCGGCAAGAAAAAACAAAACATTGCTCGTATTAATCATCATTTCCATGCTGGCAAGCTATTTGTTTGGCATTTTACCGATTGTAAGCGAAATTTCCTCCGGCGTGCGGATTATTTTATTAACAATTCTATTGTCCGGTGCCGCTGCTATCTTATTCCCGATTAAGGAGGATGTGACAAATGAATCTTAATGTTTATGTATATATTGCTGCGATGGCACTCGTTACGTACCTAATCCGTGTGCTTCCACTTACTCTGATTCGAAAAGAAATTAAAAATACCACCATACGTTCTTTTTTATATTATGTTCCGTATGTCACACTCGCTGTTATGACATTCCCTGCCATCTTAGACGCAACCGGCAGTATCTATTCTGCATGGGCAGCACTGATTATCGGTATTCTCCTGGCATGGCGTGGGAAAAGCCTGTTTCAGGTTGCCCTGTTTTCCTGCATCATTGTTTTTGTACTGGAATTATTTATCTGTTAATTTTGAAACGACGTATGCATTTCTTTACATACGTCGTTTCTATTTCTGTTCCTTTTGAAAATTCTTTATAATCTGAATCACATCCAGTAAAGAATCTGCAACTGCAAACAATTCTTTCTGCATCTCTTCTGTCGGTGGTGTCAAATCCGGCACCATAATCGTTCTAAGCCCTGCATCAATTGCAGAGCGAATCCCGTTCGGTGCATCCTCCACTGCAATACAGTCTTTCGGATTTTCTTTTATCTGTTCGCATGCATACCTGTAAATATCCGGCTTTGGTTTTCCATTCTCTACCATCGTTGCTGAAATCACCTGATCAAATTTATCATATAATTCAATCTCGGTCAGATATTTTCTTGCACGCACTTCATCTGTCGCTGTTGCAACTGCTGTCTTAATGCCACTTTCTCTCAAAAAATCAAGAAGTTCATCCGCTCCCTTCTTTTTTTCGATTCCATTTGTTTCCAAAATCCCACTCATCATTTCTTTTCTGCGATTTCTGACTTTCACATAATCAAAATCTTCACCGAATTTTTCTTTTAAATGTGGTTCTGCAAATTTTGCCGCAAGACTTCGAATCTCAAACGCATCTTCCCGCTTCATTGGATAACCGAATTCTTTTGCTGCCGCACACCAGCATCTTACCAGATGCTTTTCCGTATCGATCAAAGTGCCATCCATATCAAAAATAACTGCTTTTATCATCTCATTTGATCCTTTTTATCATAATAGTATTTTATGATATCTTTTCTCGTAATAATGCCCATGAATCGCATTCTGTCGTCTACCACCGGCACAAAATTCTGATCCATGACACGAAGCAGCAGTTCATCCATGGTCTCATCAATTTTAACCGGCATGTTCCAGTCTTTACGCAAAATATTTTTAATCTGATATGCTTCCTGTTTGCGAATATCGGCATCTCCATAATCTATCATATGCCATAGGAAATCTCCTTCACTGACCGTTCCCACATAACCGCCTTCTCTGTCTATGACAGGCACGGCAGTATAGCCATGTCTTCGCATTTTTTCCAGTCCCTGTCTTAACGAATTGTCTTCATATACATAAGCGACCTCACTTTTCGGTCGCAATAACATTACTATATTCATAATCTTTCCTTTAATCTGCCTTATCATACTGCATAACTAATGCTTCAATTGCTAATTGAATCGTTCTTTCTGCAGTCATATCATCAAAGCTGACCTCGAGATTCTGATCCTTCATGCGGTTTAAAACCTCAAGTGCCTTGCTAATCTCTGCTTTTCTCATATACATTCCCCCTGAACTTTTCTCTTGTAATACTAATCCATAATAATCTGACTTTGAATTTCTTTATCCAGCGTATGTATCATTTTAACTGCTTCATCTTTATGTTCCGGATGTGTTAAAATCACACATACTTCTTTTGCACCATGATATTTCGCCCTCTTAAGAAAAGGAACTTCATCCCATCGCTCTGCATAAGGCACGCGATTTCGAATCAGTAAAAACATAACCTTTTCTTTTACTTTTACATCTGCGATTTTACATAGTTCAATATCTCCCAAACAATCCATAACTACATTCCTCCATATCATTTATTCTACTACGAAAAGCATAAAAAATCAAATTGTCTTTCTTGAATAAACCACTCCTATCCCGTATAATATAGTGGTAAAAATAACATATAAATTCTGATTTGCAGAAATAGTAAAAATGTAATTTTCAACGTTTACGAATGCCATCTTGCATAAAATCATTTCATTCTTTGTTCCGAGGTTACGGACATAAGATTTTGTAAATGTTCTGAAAACATATATTAAGTCGACCGCAAACGGCTGAAATTCGCCATCCGGGCTTAAGTTCAGCCTTCCGTCAGCATCCATGCTGCCGGATTGCTTGATACCTACAGAACATTAACGAAATCTAATGTTCTTCACCAGTCACAAAGACTGAAATGATTTTATGCAAGATGACAAGCAACGCCTGGAAAATACTTTCCATTTCGCATTCTCCAAAAAATATCGTTTCAATTTGAACATGAAAAAAGCAATGAAACGTATATCCCTGCTTCTTTTGCTCACATGTATGTCTTGCTGAAACAGCAGAAGAAAATGCGCCTGTAAAAAAGACCTTCTAGTCTTTCGCTGTTTTTCTTAGAGTGAAAGCCGGGAAAGCAATCATGCTGCGGACACATGTGTGAGCACAAGAACGTACAAAAATCCACTGTCTGCAAGGCGAGTTGTGGGAGCAGCACTGTAATCGAAGCTTTTCCGGCGGACTCTTAGAAAAACAAGAAAGACGGTCCAGGGCTTTTTTACAGGCGCATTTTCTTCTGGTGTTTCTAAGAAACTTTCTGCAAAAGAAGCAGTACATGATCTTAGTTCATCTAATGTATAAATCAGAATTGACCGAGCTCTTTAAAGCGAGGGATGCTTCTTGTACGAAGGGCAAGAAGATGGGGATAAAGGGATAAATCAGAATTTAAATAAGGAGGCATTATGAAATTTATTTCCTGGAATGTAAATGGGCTTCGCGCCTGCAAAGAAAAAGGCTTTTTAGATTTTTTTAAAGAAATAGATGCAGACATTTTCTGTGTACAAGAAACAAAATTACAAGAAGGACAGATTGAACTGGAACTACCAGCCTATCACCAGTATTGGAATTATGCTGAAAAGAAAGGATATTCGGGCACTGCAATCTTTACAAAAGAAAAACCACTTAGCGTTTCTTACGGAATTGGTATTCCGGAACATGACACAGAAGGTCGTGTCATTACGTTAGAATATCCGGATTTTTATTTCGTTACCTGCTATACGCCAAATTCCCAGACAGAATTAAAACGTTTGACCTATCGCATGAAATGGGAAGATGATTTTCTTGCTTATCTAAAAAATCTGGAAAAGGCAAAGCCTGTCATTCTCTGTGGAGATTTAAACGTGGCGCATAAAGAAATTGATTTGAAAAATCCGAAAAATAACCGGAAGAATGCAGGATTCACCGATGAAGAACGTGAAAAATTCTCTACTCTGCTTTCCAATGGATTCATTGATACCTTTCGCTATTTTTATCCGGATACAGAGGGAATTTATTCCTGGTGGTCCTACCGTTTCCGTGCCAGAGAAAAAAATGCAGGATGGCGTATTGACTACTTTTTAACCTCAGAAGCATTAAAAGAACGACTTTCAGATGCTAAGATATTAACCACTATTATGGGCTCTGATCATTGCCCGATTGAGCTTGATATTCAGTAATAAAAAATACGCGCAAATGATACTAAAGTCAAAAGTCATACGTTTCCTTATGACAGAAAAACGTATGACTTTTAAACTTTATAGATATTTATCTTCAAAATCAGTAACACGCATCGGGCGGTCATAATAGAACCCTTGAATATACTGAACTTTCATATTTTTTAGCTTATTAAGCTGTTCGTCTTTTTCCACACCCTCTACACACATCTTCACGCCAATGGTTTCCGCAAGCTCAGAAACCATCTTGACAAACACTTCAGAATAATCGTCTTTTCCAATATCAATTACAAAGCAACGGTCAATTTTTATCACATCAATCGGAAGCTCTCTGATATGATTTAAAGACGAATAGCCTGTTCCAAAGTCATCTAACGCCACCCAGACCCCAAGCTGCTTAATTTGCGCCAAAACTCGTTTCATACGTGCCATATCATTGATTGCAAGGCTTTCTGTCACCTCAAGTGTCAGATTCGTCGGCTTGATTTTTGTTTCTTTAATAATCTTTTTGATGCGATCGACCATATCATTCTGTAACAATTGAACGACCGAAAGATTTACATTAATACGATACTCCGGGTGTCCCATATCATTCCAGTATTTACAACGTCTGCAGGCTTCTTCTAAAATAAAATTGCCAATCGGATTAATCAACCCTAAATACTCTGCAAGTGGAATAAATTCAGACGGAGAAACAAATCCCATTTTTTCAGAATTCCATCTTATCAATGCTTCTGCTCCTGCACAATGAGGCTCAGAACCTGTAATATCAATAATTGGCTGATAGTAGACTTCAAATTCCTTGCAGGAATCTAAAGTTGCATCATGCATATTTTTCTCTAATTCCAGACGTTGTATTGATGTCACTTCTACCGTTTCATCATAAAATTCAATTCGGTTCTTTCCTGCTTTCTTGGCTTCATATAAAGCAATATCCGCCTTTTTGATTAAATCCTGGACATTTTCACCATCTTTCGGAAAACAAACTACTCCCATACTCATCGTACAGTAATAATCTGCTCCTTTTAAAAACCATGGTTTTAAAAAGATATTTCCAATCTCTTCAATAATCTGATTCAACATATTGAAATAATAATGTGAAACAATGATGATAAACTCATCGCCGCCCATACGATAACACGTTGTCTCAATTCCCGTGATTCGCTGTAAACTGTGAGAAATTGCTTTTAACAACACATCTCCATACTGATGTCCCAATCCATCATTAATATGTTTAAAATCATCCAGGTCAATATATAATAAAGCCCCCTGTCCGTTCACTTCTTTTGTCTTTTTTACATACTCTTCCAAATCCTGCTCGCAACGCATGCGATTATAAAGTCCGGTCAGGAAATCATTGTTTGCCTGCTTTTCGATTTTCTGCTGATAAAGCTTTTTATCCGTTACATCATAAATAGTACAAAGAAGAACATCTCGCCCATCTACCCATTGAATTCTGATATAGAAAAAGTCATAATAACGCTTCAATAGTTCCGAATAAACTTCACTGCTCTTTCCATTGTCAGGTTCCTTATATTCTTCATCTAAAAGCGTATAAAACTCTTCCAGATCACATTGCTTCGGAAACATCTCCCGAAACTGCTGGTTCGCATACAACCTCTGCTTTGTAGCCGGATCAACCACATAAATTGCACATCCTACATTCTCCAAAATAGCTTCTAAAGCTGCATAAGAACTGGTCAGGGAATCTCTGGTAATCCTTTTTGTTAATATGCTCTGAAGTACCTGCTTGGAATCGTTGATAAACTTAATTTCTGTAGTATCCCAGACTCTGTCCTGCTTCGTCTGACAAAAGCAGGCATACATCTTGAACCCATGGTTGCCTTCAATCGGGAATAAGATTGCCGCACGAATTCCCACACATTGAAACAACGGCTGAAATTTTGCCGGAAGCGGTACATCCGAAGAAATAATAAAGGGTTTTCCCGTCCAGAATGGAAGTTCTTCCACCTGAATTCCCTGCCCTTTTTCCTTCCATGGTTCCAAATCTTCTTCTGCATATTCACAAATGATATCAACTGCTTCTTCGTCTTCCTGCATATGAAGCAGAAATGCACGATTGATTTTTAAAAAATGACAGACTTCATGTAATATTTTTTCCCCGATTTCCACGAATGTTTTCTCACTGCCAAGCTCCTGTACAATCGTAGTCATTGTCTCATTACGTAATAGTTCTTCTTCTGTACGCTTTCGTTCCTGTAAACTTTTTGAAAATGCCTCCTGTGCAAATGCCTCATCCAATTTCGCGGCAAGATATTGCTTAGAGATTGTGATCAAAAATTTAACAGCCTTGTCAAAACGTTCTTCTGACGTAGTCATAATATAATCCGGATAAGGCTTTGTTGCGTCTTCCTTCTCCTTTATGATTCCTGCCAGTAACCAGGTTGCAACAATTTTCTGATTTACTTTAACAGAAACACCACATATTTTAATTCTTCCGTCATACACCCACTCTTCTGCAACTTCTTCAATGGCAGAAGAATTCAGCTTATCCCTAAGAATCGAATAGTATTTTTCATCTACTCTCTCACCAAGCCATTCTCTTTCTTCTTTTGTGCCATATACAGCAGTAATTGCTCCATGCTTTCTGCTGACACACACTGCATAGATATTGCTTGCCGCACAAAAATAGTCCTGAACCTCCTGAATCTGATTTCTGTCAATCATACTGTACTCTAAGGCTGTCCCATCCTTTGTATCGTATCTCATGCATTCTCCCCCTTAAATCGTATCACAAACAAATAATATTCATCTTTCTCACGCATCAGATATTCTTTTAACAAATGAAACCTTTTATCCACACGCATCTGTCGTTTGATAAATCCTTTTTCATTAGAATATAAAACCATAACTCCATTTTCTTTTAAATGTTTTGCTGCTTTTTCAAAAAAATGTTCGTAGAAGGCACTTTGTTCTTCTTTGGTTTTCTTTCCTTTTACCGGCATATTCGAAATGATTTCGTCAAACAGATATTCATGTGTAAAATCAAAAAAATCCCTGTTAACATACGCAATCTTTTTCTCCGCTAATGCTGTGTTCTCTCGCGCTTTCTCAATCGCTTCTCCAAATATATCCGTACCATACATATCTCCTGCCGGAATAAACTTGTCCCTCTCAATCAGCATCGTTCCGACGCCACAAAACGGATCTAATACCTGTGCACCCTCATGCAGATACGGTCTTGCTATCTCCATCATAAGTGCTGCCGTAGCCGGATGAATGGACGTCGCAATACTGTTCTTTCGATATGAAAAACGTCTCATCGGTATTGTATATAACTTCACACACGGAAAGAAATATCCATCCTTACTCTGCAAAAGCCGAATCTCAACTTCATAATCAGAAGTCGAATTAATGAGTCTTCTGCCACTCTTTTCTTCCAATACCGCAGCAATTCGTTTTGCAAACACGGTACGCTTATCCAGTGGCTGACTGCTCCTTATCTCTAAGCGAAAATAAAAAGGTGCCGCACCTTCATGGCATTTCTCTAATTTTTCGAGCAGATTACTTTCGGCCAATTCCTTTCCTATCGTACCCGGATTTCCTTCCAGCTTTTTACTGCAGTCTAATAAAAAAAGCAATTCTCGATAGGTCCGCAAATACAAATATGGTGTTAAATCTGCTGTCTCTATTACAACTCCCAATGGATGCATCTGCGTCTTTTCTCTTTTAAGCTGTTCGCATACAATCTCTCTGCATTCTTTTGATACCGTAAGCAGTATAGAATTTTTCTCCTTATAACCTGTAAATTTGTGCTTCGTTCGTCCTTCATATTTTAAAAAGATTTTTTCCAGTTCTTTTATCTGTTCATTCACATGCTTTTTCTCTTCTTCTGTTGGAACAATCGCACACAAATTTTCATATCTTCTTTTAAAATCAGGCAAATATTTTTTACAGTCAAGCTTCCCCATCGCAATAAGATACGAACTTTTTACAAAATTCTTTTCTTCGATTTCATAGGCGTGATAAAGGGAAAAAAGTGCTTCCTCACATTCGATATCTCCGAGCGCTAATGCCGCATTTTTTCGTACTTTTGCATCGCTATCGGAAAGCAAATTTATAAAAACCTCCGGTTGTATCTCTACCTTTGGCGTTTCTTCTTTTAAACACTGTCGAAACAAAGACAGGTTCTTTCTCACATCTTTTTGCTGCTTGATTGCTTCATATACTGCTTCTATCATAAATAATCCTTCTTCAACTCAATACCTGTATTTCCTTTATTTTACTTGATTTTTGCCTATTTCGCAAGTATTTCATCGCTCACTTCCCATTCTCGCAGCAATCCCCTTGTCAAATGGATGTTTTATCTTTTGCAATTTTGTATAATAATCTGCATATTCCGTCAATTTTTCGGATGGATTTCTCCCAGTCAGCACTACTTCCAAGGTTTCTTTTCGATTTTTAAGAAATTCCAAAAGCTTTTCTTCCGGCAAAATTCCACTGTTACAGGCATCAATGACCTCATCTAATACCAGCAATTCAAAATCTTCTTCCGCTACCTTTTTTACAATTTCATCAAAATACTTACGGTATGCCTCCCCTGCTTCCTTCTTCTCATCCGTTGTCATACAAAATGTAAATCCAAATTTTTGTTTCAAAGAAAAGACCGTAATCCCATCTACTTGTTCCAGTACTGAAATCTCTCCGGAAGAACCATCTTTTAAAAATTGTGTAAATAACACCTTTTTCCCATGACCGGCAAAACGTATGCTAAGCCCTACTGCTGCTGTTGTTTTTCCCTTTCCGTCCCCTTCATATAAATGTACAAGTCCTTTCATTTTTCCTCCTTACCTGGTATTTCCTCCGTCTGAATCATATAATCATCTTTTGGTATTTCATAGTAAATAACATTCTTTTCTGAAGGATAACACATTCCGAGTTTTAACGCCTCCTGTTCAATCCACTCATAATCTGTCATATTCATCAGCCGCTTTTTCGTATCCTCATTTTCATTTATAACAGAATTTAACTCTGTTTGCAGATAAGCCACTCTCTCTGACTGGTTACGCACTTTTGTTTCCATCTGTAGTAACACCATACACATCAGAATTAAAATAAAAAGTATACAAACAAAACCACAGGTCTTATACTTCTTCATCCGTAGTTCTTTTCTCTTTTGGATTCTATTATATTTTCTAAGATTTTCTTCCTGTATCTTCTCGTAATAATAATCGATACATCGTTCTGCAACCATGTGTGCCAAATCATTCTGCATTTGCTTTCAGTTCCTTTTTTATCCTGTCTGTCATTTTATGGACAATTTTCGGTTCCCCCACTGTCACAACCCGAAGCATACCGGATTCATCATCATATTCCCATGCAAATCTGACTTCATCCTGCTTCTTTCGTATCTCCTGTTCTATTTTGCCAAGCAATGTATCCCAGGCTTCTCTTTGAACTTCAGGAATATCCAAAACAGAACATTCCGATACTGCTTCCTTCTTTTCCCTCAAAAACACTTCTAACAAATTATTCTCCGCTTTTGTAAGCTTCTGTCCGAAATCCACATCCTGAAACAAGGCATTAATATCATCTTCGGTAAAACGCCACTGCACGCCAATCTTTTTTCCATGCATCGTGCCGTCTTTTAAGTAATTGCGAATTGTACGATCTGTAAGTCCCGTCATCTTCGCAACTTCTGCAACGGTATACCATTTTTGTTCCAACATGCAAATTTCCTCCTTTCTGCCACTATTCTTTCATTATATTTCATTTATTTTCTTATGTAAACATTCATTTTACTATTTTTGCATGTTACTTCTTTTATATAGATATATTTACATTTATTTTCTATGGTTTTCTCTTTTTTATTATCTTTTTCTACTTTTTTATATATTTTTCATGTTTCTATTCTCTATTTCACTTTTATTCTTTCTTGTTCTTTTTCTTTCTTCTTTTTTCCTTTCTTTTCATATTGATTTACATAATTCATTTTTAGCACCCGAATCCTATACAACAAAAAAATTCTGTATCTCTATCTCCTGACATTGTTTATGTCCAAAGATAAAAATACAGAATTTATATTCGTTGTACTAGTGTAGCGTTTCTCAAATAATCAGACCAAATACGCAGTATGAATTCTCCATATGCAAGGCGGAGGAATGAGGCGTAGCGGTGGCTACGTCGATTAAGGACAACACAGCAGATGAAAATTCAGACAAGTATATGGTCTGGTTCATTTGAGAACGCGACACTAGATTCTTCTGGTTTCATGACGAAGCCATTCGGTTTCTTCCTCGTCAAGATACGGACTTATTTTTTCAAATACTTCTGCATGATACCGATTTAAGCGGTCCCTCTCCTTTTCTGTCATAAGAGACGGTTCTACCGCATCCAAGTCAAACGGTACAAATGTAAGCGGCTTAAACTGTAAAAATTCACCGTATTCATTTTCCATATATTTTTCACACACAATTAAGTTTTCCAGACGGATTCCGTACTTTCCTTCCAGGTAAAGCCCTGGTTCATCCGAAGTAATCATACCTTCTTCAAATGCTGCGCTCTCATTGCGCTCCGGCACTTGCTTATAACGGAAACCATTTGGTGCTTCATGAACATTCAGATAATAACCAACCCCATGTCCGGTTCCGTGATTATAGTCCATTCCCATTTCCCAAAGCGGTTCTCTTGCAAGATAATCAAAATTGATTCCCGTACAACCTTTTTTGCATTTGGCAGAAAGCAGATTCAAATTTCCTTTTAACACTGCCGTAAAGTATTTTTTCATTTCCGGTGTGATATTTCCAAGTGCAACGGTTCTTGTAATATCTGTGGTTCCTTCCAAATACTGTCCTCCGGTATCCAAAAGCAAAAAACTGTCTGCCTGAATCTTTGCATTGCTTTCTTCTGTTGCAGAATAATGCACAATTGCGCCATGTTCAGCGTATGCTGCAATCGGATCAAAACTCTGCCCTCTATAGTTTTCTCCCATCTGTCTGTATTCTTCAAGTTTTTCTGCAACAGATATTTCTGTCATTTCAATTTTACCCACATTGGTTTTTAACCAATGCAGAAATTTACACATAGCAACCCCATCTTTGATATGTGCCTTCTTTTCATTTTCCACTTCCACCGGATTTTTTACTGCTTTCATAAGCACGGTCGGACATGGCAGATCAAGAAGTTTGATTTCATCCGGAAGATTATTTAAAATAGAGAAGTTTACTTTTGACAAATCCAGCATAACTTTATTTTTCAAATTAAGCTTCTTCAAGTCTTCATAAATGGCATTGTACGGATAAAAAGAAACTCCTGCCTTTTCAAGTTCTTCTTTTTCTTCGATTCCAAGAACGCTTTCATTCAAGTACAGGCGGATTTCCTTCTTGCCAAGCAAAAGATAGGATAATACAACCGGATTATAGGCAACATCATTTCCCCTGATATTAAGAAGCCATGCAATATCATCTAAAGAAGTCAGTACAAACGTATCCGCTCCTTTTTCTTCCATCACCGCACGCACTCTTTTAATCTTACTTTCTCTGGATTCTCCGGCGTACTTTTCTGCTAAAAGTGTTACCGGCTCTTTCGATAATGCAGGACGATCTTCCCATATTTCATCCACCAGATCAATTTCCGACACAACCTTTGCACCTTTGTCTGACAGATCTTCCTTTAAAGAAAGTGCTTCTCTTGCATTAACCGTTCGTCCATCAAACCCAAGGGTCTGATCTTTTTCCAGCTTATTTATCAAAAATTCATGTACCGTAGGCACACCCGGATTTCCTATCTTAAACAAATCAATCCCTGTATTCTCTAACTGTTTTTCTGCCTGCAAAAAATATCTTCCGTCCGTCCAGAGTCCCGCCATATCCTGTGTCACTACTAAAGTCCCTGCCGAACCGGTAAAACCGGACATAAAGGCTCTGCATTTAAAATGACTTCCAACATATTCGGAACCATGAAAGTCATCCGTCACAATCATATAGGCATCCATTTTATTTTTTTTCATCAATTCTCTTAATTTTGCAAGACGTTCTGTCACCATAAAAATTCCCCTTTTCCGACATAGTATTTAGCGTTCAATGTCATAGTTAATTTTTTTATAAAAAAGCTTTCGCACATCTTCGTGGGTATAGCTGTTTGCTAAAATCCACATGAGTTTTGTAACGATTGCCTCAATTGTCATATCATATGCTTCTAAAATTCTTGCATTTTGTTTAAAAGTCCGTCCAACTTCATAAATATCAAGATTGCTTCCTTCCATCGGAACCTGTGTTGTAATGACAATCTCCATTCCGGCATCAAGTAATTCCTCAATCTTTTCCTTAAACTTCATTTCTTCACAGTTTGGAATTCCACCTACTCCAAACCCCTCTATTATAACCGCATCATAACGGTTTTTCAAATAATCTAAAATATCTGCTGTCATACCAGGTATCAACTGTAACACAAACACACTGTCATTTAAATCATCATAAAATTTTACCGGCTGATTCGTGGTATCCTCAATATAATGAAACACTTTGTTATCCCGAATCACTGCTTTGTGTGGAAAATTCACACTCGTAAACGCATTAAAACTCTTACTCCTGATTTTTCTGCCTCTGGTACCTGCAATAACCTCTCCATCAAACACAAAGTTTACATTTGTCGAAGCATCGGACGTCGCATATAAAATACTTTGTATGATATTACTTTTTGCATCTGTAATGTCTTCATCAATCGGTTTTTGTGCTCCGGTAAGAACAATCGGCTTACGACTGTTTTGAATCAGATAGGAAAGTGCCGCCGCCGTATATGCCATGGTATCCGTTCCATGTAAAATCACGAATCCATCATATTTTTCATAATTTTCTTTGATCACCGAAACGATTTGAAGCCAGTTTTTAGGCTGCATATTGGTACTGTCAAGATTCATAAGCTGGATGGCATGCAACTCGCACATACTATGGATTTTCGGTACATAATTCAAAAATTCTTCCATCGCAATCTGTGGAACCAGACCATTCGTTGTGGAACGGCATGCAATGGTTCCTCCGGTGGCAATTACCAAAATCTGTTTCATAATGCTTCCTTTCTTTTCCTTCAATTGTGCAAGTATTCCGTCAATAGTCGGAAAGTATTCCATACACCATCTTTATGTGATCTTTCATATCCATGAGAGGCATACACACCGGAACCAATCAGTCCATGTTTTACATCATGTCCGGAAACCAGTGCCACATCAGCATCTGATCCATAATAAGGATAAACATCAACCGCAAAATCAAGATTTGCATTTTTCGCTGCTGCAATCAGATTTGAAACAACATCATAATCATAAGGTCCACGACTATCCTTTGCGCAAATAGAAACCTGATGCTCACTGCAGGTGAGACCTTCTCCCACACAGCCCATATCTACCGAAAGAACTTCCGTGACTTCATCCGGAATGGAAGCTGCTCCACCATGACCAACTTCTTCATAAACCGTAATGTGCTGATATACTTTTCTCGGTAAATTGATTTTTTCTTCCTTTACATATTTTGCAAATCCAAGTAATATACCAACGCTTAATTTGTCATCCAAAAATCTGCTCTTAATATATCCACTCTCAGTAATTCTTGTACGAGGATCGAAACATACCACATCTCCTGTCATGATGCCAAGTTTTAATGTGTCCTCTTTTGAGAAAACTTTTTCATCCAAAACGACTTCCATGCTATCAAAAGTTCTTTCCGTCTTATTGAATTCCCCATTTACATGAATCGAAGCATTCTTTAACTGAAATGTTCCACTGTAAGTTTTTCCTTCTCTGGTATAAATCATACAGTTTTCTGTCTCTGCATTATTGGGATTCATCCCACCAAGCGGTGAAAGTTTTAAGGAACCATTTGCATTAATATCGCACACCATCGCACCAAGTGTATCCATATGTGCTTCCATAAAAAGAGCATTCCCTTCCCCACCGATTTCACAGATGACACCGCCTTTTACAGTTTGTGTTGGCTTATAGCCGAATTTTTCATATTCCTGCATCACATAAGAAGCTGCCTTTTTCGTAAAACCGCTTGGGCTGTCAATTGACAAAATCTTTGTTGTTTCCTCTAAAATATAAGTAAGATATTTTTCCTTATCCATAAAAACCTCCTGCTTTATATGTGGCAAAAGACCGCCCCGCGAAATTCGCGGATGCGGTCTCTCCTCTCACTGCTATCAATTTGGATTAGTTGATTGTAGCATACTGGAAATGTTTTGTTCCGAATACGTCACTGTAAACGCCTGAAACGTTTGTCTTGCACATATACAAATCATTGTAATAGTAAAGCGGAACAACTGCCCAGGTATCCATCAACATATCTTCTGCCTCATGCATCATAGCAACACGGCCTTCCAAATCTGTTGTAGTACGAATCTGATTAATAAGTTCATCATATTTTGTCCAATCCGGTGCTGCTGTATTAGATGGATCTTTACCAAACTGTGTATCGTTGTTTCCGGAATCAGATGTAAAGATCTCTAACATGTTAATCGGATCACTGTAATCTGCAACCCAGCCACCTCTTGCGATAGAGAATGCGCCGGCTTTACGATCATTAATGAAGGTATCCCACTCTTCTGTCTTGATGTTACATTCAATACCAATAGAAGACCAGTCAGACTGAATTGCTTCTGCAATTGCCTGGTTACCGGAACCTTCATTTAATAAGAATTCAAGAGAAATCGGAGTATCTGCGCTTAACATACCTTGATCATCAAATTCATATCCAATGCTCTCTAATAATTCCTGAGCTTCTGCTTTTGCTGCCTCGAAATCATATTCCGCTGAGAAATATCCATTAGAATCTTTATCCGGATAATCATATTCATTTTCACGGAATACTCCACCATTACCATCGCTCATTTCTTCCGGAACGAACGCTGTTGCAACGTGCTGACCTGTCTGACCGATATTGGTAACAATGTAATCACGATCAATCAAAATACCAAGTGCATGACGTAAAGTAGCTGCATCTTCTACTGACATACCATCAAACATATCTGCATTTACATTAAACTGAAGGTAATAATTTCCTAACTGATCTACAACATAGAAATCATCATTATTAATAACAGACTGTACTTCATCAGTTGGTACTGTATCAATGAAATCAAGGTCACCTGCATTGTAAGCAGAGAAGATTGCTGTATCATCTGCAGATAACATATACTCTAATTTTTCAAGCTTCACATTGTCTGCATCATAGTAATATGGGTTTTTGGTATATACCATAGACTCATTATGTTTCCATTCTGTACAGGTGAAAGCTCCGTTAGAAACGAATCCTGCTTCCTGGCACCATGCACCCGGATTTGTTCCATCCGCATTGGCTGCTTCTACTGCTGCCTGTGGAACCGGCATAAATGCAGGGAATGCACATAACTGAAGGAAATATGGACAAGGAGCATTTAAAGTAGCTGTCAATGTATTTCCATCTGCTTTTACATTGATTAAACCATCATCTGCAGTTGCAAATACATCGAATAAGTAAGAATAGTCTGCTGCAGTTTCCGGATTTGCTGCTCTTTTCCAGGAATATTCAAAATCCGCTGCAGTAAGATCAGAACCATCGCTCCATTTCAAACCATCTTTTAAAGTAAATACATAAGTCAGACCATCTTCACTTACTGTGTAAGAATCACATAATGCAGGCTGTACTTCGCTGTTCTCATCAAAAACAAATAAACCAACAAAGCTGTTTGCTGCCAAAGCTGCACCATCTACACTACTGTTAAGTGCCGGATCCAATTTATCCGGTTCGCTGGCAAGGTTAATACGAAGTGTAGTTCCGTCAGAAGTAGAAGCTAAACCTTCTGTAGATGCTACGTCTTCTTTTGCGTCTGAACTGCTGTTTGCTGATGTACCGGTGCTATCACTGCTGCTTGCTGAAGAACCACAACCGGCAAGCATGCTAACTGCCATAGCTGCCACTAACATCGCAGATACTAATTTCTTTTTCATAATAATTTTTCCTCCTTATTAGATACTATCTATTAAACATGCTTTTGCATGATTAATACTACTTATTAAAACATGCCACCATATGACCATTTCCTCTGTCCTTTAAAGATGGACACTCTTTTGCACACTGCTCTGTTGCATAACGACATCTGGTCCGGAATGCACAGCCACTTGGCATATTCATCGGACTTGGCACATCGCCCTCTAATACAATACGCTGTCTTTCCTTTGCCATCTTTGGATCCGGCATCGGAATCGCGCTAAGCAAAGATTCTGTATATGGATGAATCGGATTTTCATTTAACTCATCTGCATCTGCAATCTCAACAATCTTACCAAGATACATAACCGCAATTCGGTCAGAAATATGATGTACAACCAAAAGATCATGCGCAACAAATAAATATGCAATTCCAAGCTTATTCTGCAAGTCTTCAAACATATTGATGACCTGTGCCTGAATAGAAACATCCAGTGCAGATACCGGCTCATCACATACAATAAACTTCGGGTTTACGGCAAGTGCTCTTGCTATACCGATACGCTGTCTCTGTCCACCGGAAAACTCATGCGCATAACGGGTTGCATGCTCTGCATTCAGTCCAACCAGTTCCATAAGTTCCAATATTTTTTCTCTTCGCTCTGCTTTTGTTTTATATAATTTATGTACATCCAGAGGCTCTCCGATAATATCCTCTACTGTCATACGTGGATTTAAGGAAGAATATGGATCCTGAAATACCATCTGCATCTCTTTTCGTAAAGATTTAATGTTTTTATCTGTAACCAATTCCCCATCAAAATAAACTTCTCCGGAGGTTGGCTTATATAACTGAAGTAAAGAACGACCAACCGTGGTCTTTCCACAACCGGATTCTCCAACCAGTCCCAATGTCTCCCCCGGCTTAATTGCAAAAGAAACACCATCCACTGCTTTTAAAGGAACTGTTTTTCCGAATCCTGTTTTTACCGGAAAATACTGTTTTAAATCTTTTACTTCTACAATATATTCACTCTTGTTATTACTGCTCATTCTTCATACCTCCGTTTTCGGCTTCATACTGAGCTTTTACATTCATCCAGCAGCTTGCCAGATGTGTACTGCTTACTCTTATTTCTTCCGGAACAGTATCCAGACAAATCTTCATTGCCTTATCACAACGGGTGCAGAATGCACAGCCCTTTGGCATATTAAGCAGATTGATTGGTGTACCACCAATCGGAACCAGACGTTCCTTCATACGTTCCACACTTGGAATGGAACGAAGTAATCCCTTCGTATATTCATGACACGGACGATAGAAAATATCTTCTGCCGTTCCACGTTCGCAGACACGTCCGCCATACATAACAATAATTTCATCACACATATCTGCAATAACACCAAGGTCATGCGTTACCATGATAATTGCCATCCCAAGCTTTTTCTGTAATTCCTGCATTAACTCTAAAATCTGTGCCTGAATCGTAACATCAAGTGCAGTCGTCGGCTCATCGGCAATTAAGATATCCGGCTCACAGGCAAGCGCCATCGCAATCATGACACGTTGACGCATACCACCGGACAATTCATGTGGATACTGTTTCAAACGCTTTTTCGGCTCATTCACACCAACCAGCTCAAGCATCTCTACTGCACGCGCTTTTGCCTGTTCTTTTGTTCTGTCTGTATGAAGTAAAATTGCCTCCATCAACTGATTTCCAATGGTATAAACCGGATTCAAACTGGTCATCGGATCCTGAAAGATAATAGAACATTTCTCGCCACGGAACTTCTGCATCTGCTTCTTATCCCATTTTGTAATGTCTTCCCCTTTATACAGGACTTCACCGCTTGTAATTTTACCGGTATCTGCAAGAATCTGCATAATGGAATATGCCGTAACACTCTTACCGGAACCACTTTCTCCTACAATACCTAATGTTTTCCCCGGTTCCAAAGTGAAAGAAACACCGTTTACCGCTTTTACCTCACCGGAATCTGTGAAAAATGATGTATGTAAATCTTTAACTTCTAATATATACTCGCTCACTGTATCTGCCTCCCTTATTTCTTAAGCTTCGGATCAAATGCATCACGAAGTCCGTCACCCAATAAGTTAAATGCCAATACGATTAATACAATCGTAAGTGCCGGGAAAATCATCTTATATGGATAACTTGCAAGTCCACCACGTGCGGAATTTGCCAGAGAACCAAGAGATGGCATCGGAATCTGTACACCAAGCCCTAAGAAACTCAGATAACTCTCCGTAAAGATTGCTGACGGAATCTGTAATGCTGTTGAAATAATGATAACAGAAAGACAGTTCGGTAAAATATGGGTGCGGATAATTCTGCTTGCCGGTGTACCAATGGCTTTTGACGCCAGTACATAATCATTCTGCTTAATCGTAAGAATCTGACCACGTACCAGACGTGCCATACCTACCCAGTAAAGCAAAGCATAAACTACGAACAACGACAGCATGTTACTTCCAAGCTTTGCCAGAACGGTTCCTTTAATTGCCTCCCCCAGTGTCGCACCAAGAACAACACTTAACAGGATAACCATAAGAGTATCCGGCAGGGAATAAATAATATCTACAATTCGCATCATGATAAGGTCAACTTTACCGCCCGCATAACCGGCTATGGAACCATATAATACACCGATTACCAAAACAATAACACTGGCAAATAAACCTACACATAAAGAAACTCTCGTTCCATAAACAACACGAATAAAATAATCACGGCACTGTTCATCTGTTCCAAAAATATGTGGAAATACTTTACCACCTTTATCAATGTAGCTTTGTTCCATTTTAGAATAAGTAAATGGTTTTAAATTCTTCGCTGTCTTATCTCTTACGCCATCTACTGTAATAATTTCTGAATATTTGTATGGTACAACCTTTGGTGCAAAAATGATAACCAGCAAAATGAGTATCAGAACAACAATACTTATCATTGCAAGCGGATTTTTCTTAAGACGTCTCATACCATCTTTAAAAAAGGTGGTAGATTCGCTCATAACATCCTGCTGCTTCTTTTCTTCTTCTGTCGCTAATTCAAACTTGCTTACATCAATCTGCGCACTTAGTATATTTTTCTTCGGCATTCCACTTTCGTTTGACATTTCAAATCCTCCTACTCTAAGCTGATTCTTGGATCAATAAGTTTGTATGCAATATCAGTAAGCAGATTTGCAAAGACCATGATTGTTGCAAGGAACAAGGTTGTTGCCATAATCATCGTATAATCACGGTTTGAAATACAGGATACAAACTTTTCTCCCAATCCACCAATCGTAAAGATGTTCTCTACAACCATGGAACCGGTAATAATAAAAGCAATTTCAGGTCCAATATAAGTAACAACCGGAATTAACGCATTTCTGAGCGCATGCTTAAAAATTACCTTTCGCTGGGAAACTCCCTTTGCTCTTGCAGTTCTTACATAATCCTGTCCAAGAACATCCAGCATACTCGTTTTTGTCAATCTTGTAATGTATGCCATCGGATATAATGATAAAGAAATAACCGGCAATAAATAATTATGAGACTGTGAACTCCATACCTGTACCCAGCCAAGCTTGATACAGAAGAAATATAATAAGAACGTTGCTAAAACGAAACTAGGCATTGCCGTCATAAGTGTTGTAAAAAATACGATCAAACGATCCGGCCATTTATTACGCATCAATGCTGCAATACTGCCGAGCACCACACCAAAGATAACAGAAATAAGAAGTGCCATTCCACCAAGTTTTGCACTCACTGCGAAACTGGAAAACAATGTTTTTCCAATATCACGTCCGGTTTTTAAACTCACACCCCAGTCACCATGTAACACATTCTTCATGTAAATTACATACTGTTCTACTAATGGTTTATCCAGATTGTATCGCTTCTCCAACACTGCTCTTACTTCCGGTGTCGTTGCTTTTTCGGAATCGAATGGTCCTCCCGGAATTGCATTCATTGCGAAGAAAGTTATGATACTGATAACAAATATCGTCACAATTGCAAGACCAATTCTTTTTACAATATACTTGCTCAAAATTATCCACTCCTTAATAGTATTAAAAAAATATTTCTATGTCCGTCTGTCGTATACGATTGTCTTTTTCCTGGTCTGGCAAAAAAAAGGGAATGCATAGTACAACCTATACACTCCCTTGTGTCATACCCTACTCTAAAACCAAAATACACTCTGTTCTTGATTTCAAAAAAACAAATCTCTTAAACAAACTTTACATAACCGAAAGTTTAAAACCTTTTGCTTCATCTGTCAAGATTTATTTTTCAATTTTTCTTTCCTTAAAGCCCTTGTATTCTGGGACTTTTACATTATCTCATCTTGTGATATTATAAGTTTTTTTGCATATGTATGCATGCTTATACTTCCCATAACTTTATTTTTCGTTGTTTTTTTAATGCATTTTTTACATTTATTCATTTTTCATTCTTACAAATTCTAATTTGCATTATATATAGGAAGATTCTCATTCAAAAATTTCTTTTTGATTTTTATTCCACCAGCGACTTCAGACTTTCTTTTACGTGATTTGCCGCATCCAGAATCACCTGAGTAGAAGCTGCGATTTCTTCTGCAGAAGCTGCCAGATTCTGGGTCCTGTCATTCACTGCATGCACAATTTCCATTAATTTCTGTGTATCATCTGCAATAGACGCAACAGACTGCAAAATCTCAATCTGGCTCTCGTTGCTCTTATTTGCTGTATCTCTTGAATTGGTTGCAAGATTATTAATCTCATCTGCGACAACTGCAAAACCACGTCCGGCTTCTCCGGCTCTTGCTGCTTCGATACTTGCGTTTAAAGCGAGAAGATTTGTCTGAGATGCAATAGAAACAACTTCTTCATTATTTCTCGTAAGTTCCTTTAACAATTCTGCAATCTCATCCATGGCTGTACCAAGTTTCTCACAAAATGTAAACACGTCCTGCATATCACCGGAAATACCTGTACTCTCATTCGCATTATTTTCATTTCCTGCTGCCATATCATCTACCGACTGATACAGTGTTGCAAATTCCTCATTAATAACACCAATCGTATCCAAGATTCTCTGATGCTGCTCTTCCAACAGTTCCTTTTTACTCTCAATCTCAGTTTCCAGTTCCTTTGCTTTTTCTTTCTCTACTTCTACTTCGTGTTTAATATAATGCACACAGTTTTCTTTGTTATTAAATCCATTAAAAATTGCCACCGCCATTTCTTTACAGGTGTTGTATCCACAGGCAGCACAATTGATTCCTCTTGACTCCTTTGTTGTCTTATTCATGGATGCAAATACTTCTTCCAGCTGCCTTTCATCCGGCATCTGATGCGTACACTGTGCAGAGCGATCCGTATATTTTCTTAAATAATCCTCTAATTTCAAATGTTCAAACTGTTTATTCAATTTCTTCAACCGTTGTTTCGGCGAAAGCTTCTTTGCCCATGCATTCATTCCTTTATCTTTTTTGCATTCCTCACGAATCTTAAGTAATGCATAAAGTGCATCATCATTCTCCTCTTTTTCCGGTTCAATTCCCGTTCCATAAAGACATCCCTGCCCACAATTTAACGCATCAATAAACAGGTAAGGTGTCTTATCCTCTGCAATTTTATTCTTGTTTTTTTCAAGATATTCATACATATGCTTTTCGCCTTCTATCTGACGAATAAATACACTTTCCCCAAGGAACCAGTATACATTTTCCTTCAATCCACCCGGAGTCGGATAAATAGAACCCAGTCCATATTCTATCTCGTCTGTGCAGTTTGGACCGGAAATCTTATGTTCTTTTATATATTTCATCAAATGATCAAATGTTACATTATAGGAAATATAGTCTCCATTATTGGGATCGTCAATTTCCTGCTTCTTTGCAATGCACGGACTGATAAAGGCAAGCTTATCCGTAACTCCCATTTCCTTTTTTGCATAAATTGCTGCGCACATAACCGGACTCTGCACCGGGAAAAGCTTTGGGATCAGACTTGGGATATAACGTTCAATATAGCCTACTACTGCAGGACATGGCTGAGAAATTCCACCCTTAAAATCATATTGATTAATATAATTCAGATATCCCCATGTCGTAATATCTGCGCCAAAAGAAACGTTGATCATGCGGTTTACTCCGAGTTGTTTCAAACCACCTAATACTCTTTCATATTCATTCGGATAATTTGCACGAAATGCCGGTGCAATTAAAATAGAGATTTTCTCTCCTTTTTTCAAATCTTCAAAGAAGCGCTCAGTATCATCGAGATATTCTCTGGCTCAATGCTCACATGCATCAAAACATGCTCCGCATGCAACACACTTATCCGGATCTACTGAGATACGCTTTTTCCCATCTTCTTCTTCTGCAATACAGGCTCCAATACAGCTGCAGACACTGATGCAACGGTTACAGCCAATACAATTATCATTCGTAAATACCAACGAGTTCTGCTTTTGTGCCATAATAATTCCTCCTCTAATCCCAAGCAATACGATTATTAATATATTATATCATTGATTGGATTAGAAGGCAAATTTTGTGCATTTTTACTTTTTTCTTGCTATTTTTTCTATTTTTCGTTTATTTTTTTCAAATTCAAAATAAATATCTCAAATTATTTCTCTTTCAGACACAATCGCAAAATGACTTGTGCTCCATTTTTGGCAGGTAAATAATTCGGGCTTAGGATTTTATAAGGAAATGAAAAAAATTTGCATTTTTTCTTTCTTACTTTCATAAATTCTTGATAAATACAAGAAAAGCAGGTGCTTTATGTGCGGTATTTCGGGCTTTTTTAACGCATCTATGGATTTTAATGTAAAAAGATCTTATTATGAAGAGATTCTTTCCCAAATGAAACAATCGCTTGCCCACAGAGGTCCGGATGACTCTGATATTTTTTTAACAAAGAATTGTGGGCTCGCACACACCAGACTATCCATCATTGACCTTTCGGGCGGTCACCAGCCCATGCAGCGAAATTTAGCTTCTTTTCCTTTTCACATTGTCTATAATGGGGAAATTTATAATACGAAAGAATTAAGGAGACGCTTAGAAACACATCAGGTTTTTCCTTCCACCAATTCGGATACCGAACTGTTACTGTTATCCTATCTGACCTTCGGTGCCGATTTTGTAAAAGAGGTAGATGGCATCTTTTCTTTTGCCATTTATGATGAACGGCATACCTGTTTAACTCTGTTCCGTGATCCGTTTGGTGTAAAACCACTTTTTTACAGCACGCAAAACGGTACTTTCCTATTTGCCTCCGAGCCCAAAGGAATTCTTTGCTTTCCCGGTGTTCGGGCAATTTTAAAAAAAGACGGAATAAACGAGCTCTTCGGGCTTGGCCCGGCAAAAAGTCCCGGACATGGCATTTTCCATGGCTTTCATGAGGTACTTCCCGGTACTTATCTTACCGTAAGTGCAGAAGGTCTCCATACAACCACTTATTTTTCCTTAACCAGCCGCCCTCACGAAGATTCCTATGAAAACACCCTGGAAAAAACCAGATTTCTTCTGACCGATGCGATAAAACGTCAGATGATCTCTGATGTTCCTATCTGCACCTTTCTTTCCGGCGGTGTGGATTCCAGTCTTGTTTCTGCAATCTGTGCAACAGAATTAAAAAAACAAGGCAAAACATTACATACCTATTCCTTTGACTTTGAAGAAAATCATAAATACTTTCAATCAAACAGCTTCCAACCATCCGAAGACCGCCCTTATGTTGATAAAATGGTCCATTTTTTAGGCAGCAGACATCATTACCTCTTTTGTTCCAACGAAATTCAGGCAGACTATTTAAAAAAATCGGTAGATGCCCATGATTTTCCCTGTATGGCAGACATTGATTCCTCGCTTCTATATTTTTGTGAACAGGTCTCCAAAGAACATAAAGTCGTCCTGACCGGAGAATGTGCTGACGAAGTCTTTGGCGGCTATCCATGGTTTCACAGAAAAGATTTTTTATCCGCTCACACCTTTCCATGGACACCGGATTTACAATTCCGTACCCGCCTGTTAAACAAAGAGCTTTTATCCTGCTTATCCTTACCGGAATATGTAAATTGTGCTTATGAAAAGGCTATTTCTGAAGTCATAACCCTCCCATGGGAAAATGAAACCGAAACCAATCGGCGACGAATCGGTTATCTTAATATCCGCTTTTTTATGCAGACACTTTTAAACCGTATGGATCGCACCAGCATGGCAAACGGCTTAGAGGCAAGAGTTCCCTTTGCAGACAAAAAACTGGTTGACTACGTATTTAATATTCCATGGGAAATGAAAGCAAAAGATGGTGTGGTAAAAAATGTTTTAAGGCAGGCAGTGCGGGGACTTCTCCCTGACGAAATTCTATTTCGCCAAAAAAGCCCGTATCCCAAGACGTATCATCCAAAATATGAACAGTTATTAACCGGACGTTTGCTTACAGTATTAGAGGATTCTTCTTCCCCACTCCTTCCTCTTCTTGATAAAACCGCAGTGTATGCTTTTTTAGAAAATCCAAAAGACTATGGCTCTCCCTGGTATGGCCAGCTTATGGCGGGTCCACAGATGATTGCTTATCTTTTACAATTCGATTACTTTTTAAAAAAATATCAGGTAGAACTCCTGATTTAAGAGAACTCCTGATTTATAAATTGTGTATTTCCATTTATTAAGAATATATGACACAAAAATTAAGTTTTGGCTAAGTTTGACACTGAATGTTTTCTGAGAATGTTGCTCCACAAATATAAGTGTAGCAGTGGCTACTCAAAGCTTTGGGATTAATTCTATCACGAAAACAGACGCGTCAAACTGCCAATTACTTATTATTTGCTACATTAATTACTGATATGCCCGCAAAACCGGCTGAAGCTGTTTCCCATGAAGTGCAGCCTGGATGGATTGTGGAATCAATTCCACATGAGAAATCAAAGAATTCGGCTTTTTCGTCCAATCATCCTGTCCAAAAGGCACAAAATATACATGTTTCATATTATAAAGCGCACCGATATTCTTAAAATTCATCCCCATCGCATCATTCGTGGACACAGAAATCAATAATGGTTTTTCATTCCGTAAGTGTGCCTTTGCCGCCATAAGAACCGGTGTATCCGTAATCCCGCTACATAATTTTGCAAGTGTATTTCCCGTACATGGTGCAATCACCAAAATGTCAAGAAATCCAAACGGTCCAATCGGCTCCGCCTGCGGAATCGTACAAATTCCCTGCTCCGATGTTATTTCTCGTACCTCTTTTACAAAATCCTCCGCCTTACCAAATCTGGTGTCAAGACCTCTTGCTTCTTCCGAAAAAATCGGAATTACATGTAGATTTTGTTTCATCAATATCCGTAACACTTCTTTTATTTTTTCATAAGTACAAAAAGAACCCGTAATAGCGAAACCAACCGTCAGACGTTCTTTTCCACTCATTGCCTCTCCCCGCTTTTTTCATATTTTCGAACCACCTCAGCCAAAACTTCTGCTGATGTCTTCGGTGAATATTTTGCCGGAAGCCCCGGACATCGTTTTGCTTTTATGTTATTTTTTTCACAATAAGAAAAGTCCACCCCACCAGGCTTTGTAGCAATGTCAAGAATCACTGCATCCTTTTTTAAAGTACAAAGCAGACTTTCCCCAAAAATCAATGCCGGAACTGTATTTATGATTAAATCATATTGTAAAAGCCCGACATCCTTTTCCCATTTACAGCCATTTTGCTCTGCCAAGGTACATTTTTCCCTGCTTTGCTCCAGAATCGCAACTTCGCAGCCAAATGCCAGAAGCTTCTCTGCAATTACGCTGCCACATCTTCCATAACCTGCTACAAGACATTTGCTTCCGCTTAAATTCTGTTTCATCTCTGTAATCGCTTCTGCAATGACACCTTCTGCCGTTGCGATAGCATTTTTCTCTGCGACACCGGGTTCTTTCATATAGTCTACAAGCGTAAACTGCATGGTCTTTGCCCACATTTTGGCATCCTCTGAAAAATTACTGCCAAAAATATACATGCCCTTTTTCATATGTCCCTGCAATCGCCTGAAATACTCATCCGTCTGTGTAACCGGCAGTAACATTCCAAAAAATGGTTCGCTCTCATCAAACTCATTTTCTTCTACTACTTCATCACCGGTCCTTTGCAATATTTCTGCCAGATACTGCTGCCTTTCATCCATATTGCAAATTAGAAATCTTTTCTTTTCCATACCAAATCCTCCTGCCTATTCCCAGTGTATGCCACATAAAGAATTTGGTTCTCTTTCGATATCGCTTTTCAATTTTACTCCTGTAATTTTGCGATAATCTCTGTACAAATCTCTTTTATACTCTTTCCGTCTGTTGCCACTACATAATCTGCCACTGCAAAATAACGGTCTTTTCTTTTATCCATTAAAGAACTAATGTATTCCACATTCATATTTCCATTTAAAATTGGTCGGTCTGTACTGTTTTTTACACGTTCATAAATTGTTTCCGGGGTCGCTGTCAGTAATACAATCCTGCCATTTTCTTTCATGAGTCTCGCATTTTCATCACGAAGTACCGCTCCACCACCGCAGGAAACCACAACACCTTTTTTATTCTTTAACTCTTTTACCAGTTCAGTCTCAATATCCCTGAAATGTTCTTCCCCAAACTGATCAAAAATTTCAGAAATCGGCATTTTCTGCTGTTCTACAATCATCTGATCCATTTCTATCCGCTCTGTTTTTAGTTCTTTTGCCAGTTCTCTTGCAATCGTACTCTTTCCGGCACCCATGAAACCGATCAAAAAAATATTACGCTCTATTTCACCCATTTATCTGCTCCTTTTCACTGTTCTTATGTATTATCGTTAAAATCTTACGAAGCTCAACGGCATCCATCTGTCCCGGTGCCGACGCGGCTCCTGCTGTTCCGAACGTAAGTGCAGAGCCAAATATCTCTCCCGATAAACGACTTAATAACCCAATTTCACCCATGGACATCGTAACAACCGGTATTTGCATTTCTTCTGCCGCACATTCTGTAGCAGCAAGAAGCGTGAGCAAATCCTTTTTATATTCCGGCATTACTGCAATTTTCGCAATATCTGCTCCCCGTTCTTCCATGTCTTTTAAACGCCTTACCAGTTCTTCTTTCTGTGGTGTCTTAGAAAAATCATGATTTGACGCAATGACTTTTACACCAACGGAATGTGCTTTTGATACAATTTTCTTTAACACGTCATCCGCGAAAAAAATCTCTGCATCCACCAAATCCGCATATCCTGTTTTTATTACATTTTGATTAAATATAATATAATCTTCCGGTGAAATTGCTTTTTCTCCACCTTCATTCTTCGTTCGAAACGTAACAAGTAACGGAATTTCTGCCAAAATCACACGAAGCTTTTGTAAAACCATTTCGACCTCTGCAAAATCGAAAACTTCATCAAACCAGTCAGCGCGCCATTCCGCCACGTCACAAAAAGCTTCTTTTGCCCGATTCGCCGATGCAAAAATTTCTTCTTTGGTTTTTCCAACAATGGGAATACAGATTTTAGGGATTCCGGCTCCGATTTTAACACCTCTTACCTCTACGATATTTCGCATAATCTTCCTTTCTAGCTGTAATATAACTCTTTTACTTTTTTTACCGGCATATCTTTTCCTGTAAAAAGTTTAAATGCCGCAACACCCTGCCAAAGCAGCATTCCTTTTCCTCCGATACAGGTGCAGCCCGCCTCTTTCGCTTCCTTAAGCAATTTCGTTTCCTCTGGATTATACACCGCATCTGCCACAACAAGACCCGGATAAAAAGCCTTCACGTCTTTTACCACACTCTCATTTTCCATCGGCTTCATTCCAACGATTGTTGCATTTGCAAAAATATCACTACTTTTTATTTCTTCTGTCATTTTTTCTGTATCCGCAATATCGTATACATTAACAACAATTCCCGGCACTTCTTTTCTTATCTTTTCTGCGGTATGAAGTGTTCTCTCAAAGAAAGCATCCTTAATATTAAAAATAGAAATCTCTCTTGCTCCATCTAAAGCGCACTGAACCTGAATGGCGGTTGCTGCCCCTCCGCCGCCTGCTACGGTAATCTTTTTGCCTTTAATATCAATCCCGTGATCTTTCAAGTTATTGACAAACCCTTCTCCATCCGTAATATGACCGGTGAGTTTGCCATTATCGTTGACAATTGTATTGACTGCCCCGATAATACGGGCTGCCGGAGAAAGCTCGTCCATATATTTTAATGCTTCCGTCTTACACGGCATCGTCACATTCATACCACGCATTTTAAAGGTTTTCATTGCTGCAATTGCATCTTTCACTTCTTCAATTTTTATATCAAATGCTACATAAGCATAATCAAGACCTAATTTCTGAAAACTGTAATTGTACATTGCCGGTGAGCCGGAATGTCCAACCGGTGAGCCAATTAATCCCAAAAGTCCTGTATGTCCGGAAATTCTTTGTTCCATTTTAAAATCCTCCCTGTCCTATCGCCTGCTATTATTTTTCATCATGATACGAAAATATTTTAACATATCAAAAAAAGCTTCACAAGTTACTGCTTATCCGAAATTTTCTTCTTTTCTTCTTCGGATAATTCATCAAGCAAATACCTTTTTGTATTTTTCAATTCCTGCTGTCGTATTTGGTTTACATAATTTTCTTTCATTGTCTGACACGCAAGAGCCACTTCTTTTTCAAACTCACCGGCAGATAACAGATTACAACCTGCACCGGTAATAATAATCTGCTCTAATCCATCCGAAGTTGCTACTGTAATCCGTTTTTCTTTCGCATTTTTATATGCAAACTTTTCAATATACTGGTCGGCTGTTTCTGCCTCTTTCGTAAATACGACATGAATATTATGATAATCAAGTGTTTCGGTTTTATGTCCTTCAATTCGGTAAGCATCGAATACCGCAATCAGGTTACATTTTCTGATTCCCTGATAATTACACAGTATATCAAGAAGACGACCTCTTGCCGCATCTAAATTTTCTCTCGCAAGCTCACTTAATTCTTTCCATGCAAAAATAATATTATACCCATCTACCAAAAGATATTCTTCCTTAGAAACTGCAGACTTTGCCCGATATACAACGGAAGACTGGTACACCTCTTTCTTTTTCGGTTTTGACCATTTTTTTGTACTACCGTCATCCTTCTTATTTGCATGATAGGTTTTTGCTAAAATTGCATCAATTTCTTCCGGATCTAACCATTCTTCCTCTGGTGAAAAAGATGCTTTTTCCTGCATTTTTCCATCATCCGGCTCATTTTTCTTCTTAGATAACGGACTTTCTACATGCATATACGTAAAAACTTCTGACCACGGAACAACAAACCCACTTCCATGTGCACAGAATACCGAATCCGGTGTGTTTTCCAAATCAGCTCTTGGATCATATGAAATTTGTTCCAGAACTTCTTCGGCATTATGACATGGATAATAGCCCTTTACCGTACAAAACAGCTTTCCAAATCCTTTGGTATATGCAGCCACTTCCTTCGCATAATCCTGCATGCAGATGACCGGTGCCATTCCTTTCAGGCAGGCAATCCCCTCTCTGGTTTCCGGTATTTCCGCTTTTCCGAACCGTCTGTCAATATCTGTCATGGCTCTTCCGAGAAATTCTTCCGGCACTTCTAATTGAAACTCATAATACGGCTCTAACAATACACTCTCAGCCTGCATCAGTCCCTGTCGCAGTGCACGGTAAGTTGCTTCCCTGAAATCTCCGCCTTCCGTGTGCTTTAAATGCGCCCTGCCCGCTATTAAAGTAATTTTCATATCGGTAATTGCAGAACCACTTAAAACTCCAATATGCTCTTTTTCCTGCAGATGCGTGAGGATTAAACGCTGCCAGTTCTTAGCAAGCACATCCTCACTGCAATCCGTCTCATACACCAGTCCACTTCCGGTTTCTAACGGTTCTAACAGAAGATGTACCTCTGCATAATGACGCAAAGGCTCAAAATGTCCTACCCCTTCTACAGTATTTGCAATGGTCTCCCGATATACAATACTTCCCGTTCCAAATGTTACCGCAACACCAAAGCGCTCCAGAATCAGGCTTTTTAGAATTTCAATCTGGACTTCCCCCATGACCTTTACCAGAATCTCTTTTAACTTTTCATTCCAGACAACCGAAAGCTCCGGTTCTTCCTCCTCTAACATCCGAAGTTTCGGTAACATTTCCTGAGCACTCATATCTTCCGGTAAAATCATCTGATACGTAAGCACCGGCTGTAAATACGGCAGATGATTGTCCTTCTCGCTTCCAAGTCCCATACCCGATACCGTCTCTTCCGGTCCGGTCACTGCACAGATCATCCCCGCCTCCACTTCCGGTACTGTTTCATATTTTTCACCGGAATAAAGCCTGATCTGATTGACTTTTTCCGTCAATCCTTCCGGTATCTCCTTTACCTTTAACCTTCCGCCTGTAATTTTTAAAAATGTCAGGCGGTTTCCTTTCTCATCTCTGGTAATCTTAAATACGCGTGCCCCAAATTTTGTCCCGTACAAAGGTGCCTTGGTATAAGTTTCTACTCCTCGTAAAAATTCTGTTATACCGACAGATTTTAATGCCGAGCCAAAATAGCAGGGAAACAATTTCCTTTGCTGTATCAATTCTTGTATGGAATCCTTTGTTACCTCTCCGGTTTCCAAAAATTTCTCCAATACTCTCTCATCACATACCGCAATATTTTCTTCAAAATCTTCTGCCGCTTCTTCACTGAAATCCACACAGCCATCCCCGAAAGTATCTCTTAATTCTTTTAGTAAAGCTGCCTTATCCGCCCCCGGTTGATCCATTTTATTTACAAAAATAAAAACCGGTATCTGGTATTTTTGCAATAAGTTCCAAAGTGTTTTCGTATGTCCCTGCACACCATCTGCCCCGCTTATGACCAGAAACGCATAATCAAGTACTAAAAGCGTCCGTTCCATTTCCGCGGAAAAATCCACATGTCCCGGTGTATCAAGAAGCGTAATTTCCGTATTTCCCAGTGAAAACCTTGCCTGTTTTGAAAAAATTGTAATACCACGTGCCCGTTCTAAAGCATAGTGATCCAAAAAGGTATCCTTGCTGTCTACTCTGCCAAGTTTTCGTATGCTTCCTGTCTTATATAATATATTTTCCGACAACGTCGTTTTTCCTGAATCCACATGTGCCAGCATCGCAGCACATAAATATTTCTTCCCATCTGTTTTTGCCATATGATCTGTTTCCCTTTGTCTCTATTTTTTAAAATGACCAATCAATCTTAAAATTCCATGATAAATACTTCGAAGCAATGCAAAGATTGCAAACATGACAAAGAATCCGACCACGCCAAACACAATGTCTGCAAAATCCATAGTCCCGGTATTCGTTACCTTCTGACCAATTTCAATTGCAAAAGTAATAACAATAATTAATGTAAAAACATAAATCCACGCAATCACCATGACATGATTATGCTTTGCCAGCCATTTAAACAACGGATAAAACACAAAAATCATTGCCATTCCAAGAATTCCAATCACAAAAAAATGCAACTGTTTGTCTGTAAAGTTGTATTCGTACCTGTCATTCAGTCTCATAATAAAATTATGTATCTTCGCAATATATTCTACAATTTTATATAAAAACTCTTTCATTCCCACTCCTCCAAAGCAGTACGCAAATTTGCTCTTTCAGTATAACTTTAAAGGATAAAAAATACAACAAAAAACGCCGATATCATCATCGACGTTTCTGTATCATATCTTAAGTTGTCCGACCGACTGCCCTTCTAGCAAAGTACCTTCAATCACTATCTGCTCCACCAGAGTCGTTTTTGGATTTTCAATACTTTGAATCAGCCGAATGGCAGCTTCTTTTCCTATCCCATCTGTATCCTGCTCAATCGTTGTAATCTTAGGATACAATAACTGCGACATACGGCTTCCATCATAGCCGGCAATCGAAATGTCATCCGGGATACGAAGTCCTTCCCCAACAATCACATTTCTTCCTCCGATTAATGAAGTATCATCCGGATAAATAATACAGGTCGGTGGATCTTCTAATTTAAGCAGTTCTCTTGTCTGTAGCGCAGCATCTTTCGTCTCTAAATATGCTGCCGTTCGTATATATTCTTCCGGAACATCAATCTTAAGTTCCTCGCACACACGATAAAAACTTGCAAGACGCTCTTTGGTAACATAGGAAAATGTCTGACCATGAATATATGCAATCTTCCGATGCCCCTTACTATAAATATAACGAACAAGATCTTCCATTCCTTTTACATTATTAGAACTTACCGCTGTACAGTTAAAATGCACATAGTCAATTGTCACCGCCGGAAGATCACTGTTCATAAGCTCTATTACATCCGGATCACTATAATCCGCACATACAATAACAACTCCTTCAAAATTCCGGTATCGGCAGTGTTCATAATACGACATGGAACGTCCTTCAAATGCTGTATTAATGAAAGTAATATCATATCCCTGAGACTCTGCCTGACTCTTAAAGCCATTTAAGACACCCGAAAAATACTCGTGCCGTAAGCCACTTCCCGCTTCTTCCTTAAAAAGTACTCCAAGATTATAAGAACGGTTTGTCTTTAATGCACGTGCTGCCGCATTTGGAAAATATCCCATTTTTTCCGCAGTTTCTTTTATTCTGTGTTTTGTGCTCTCCCCTATATCCTTTTGATCATTTAATGCTTTACTTACTGTGGCGGTAGAAACCCCACATTTTCTTGCAATGTCCTTTAAAGATACCATTGTGACTCCCCTAATTTTCATTTCATTGCTTAATCGTTTTCGTATTTTTAATATACCCCAGTTTCAAAAGAAAATCAATGAATTTTACAACTTTTTCTGCTTTTTGTTGTTTTTCACTGATTTTTTCTCTGTATTTTATGTCATATTTTTGGTATGTCTCTTTTTTACAAAAGTATTTTTTCTTTTTTGTATAACATGCTATATTTCAAAATTTTATGAATTTGACATTGCATTTTTTCTTTTTCTCCTATATACTTTTTGTTAATGATTGATTTACTTAATCGTTTTCGGAAATTATTTAGGAGGGTTACTAATATGCAATTCGGACATTTCGATGATGAAAATAAGGAATACGTTATCACATCACCACGCACCCCACTGCCTTGGATTAATTACCTTGGCTGTGAAGATTTTTTTTCATTAAAATCCAATACCTGCGGCGGTTATAGCTTTTATAAAGATGCAAAGCTTCTTCGTCTGACGAGATATCGTTACAACAATGTTCCACTTGACAGCAATGGTCTTTACTACTATATCAAAGATGGAGACACAATCTGGAATCCGGGCTGGATGCCAAGTAAAACAGAGCTTGATGATTACAAATGCCGCCACGGTCTTGGTTATTCCATTTTTGAAGGTAAAAAGAACGGAATTTCCGCAACCTTAACCGATTTTGTACCAATGGGAAGTTCCTGCGAAGTCAACAAACTTACCTTAAAAAATGAATCCGCAGAAACAAAGAGCTTTACTGTTTTTTCTTATGTAGAATTCTGCTTGTGGAATGCAATGGATGACATGACCAACTTCCAACGTAATTTCAGTACCGGAGAAGTTGAAATTCATGGTTCTACTATTTACCATAAAACGGAATATAGGGAACGCCGAAATCACTATGCTATTTTTTCCGTAAATTCTGACATTGACGGATTTGATACTGACCGTGATACGTTTCTCGGTGCTTATGGAGAAAACAGCTGTCCACTTGTTGTAAAAGAAGGAAAATCTAAAAATTCCGTTGCAAGTGGCTGGGGACCGGTTGCTTCTCATCAGCTTAATATTACCTTACAACCTGGGGAAAGTAAGGATTATGTCTTTGTTTTAGGATACGTTGAAAATAAAAAAGACGAAAAATGGGAGGGCTTAAATAAGGTAAACCGAAAACCTGCGGAAGCCTTGCTTGCAAAATTCGACACCACACAAAAAGCGGATCAGGCATTAGCTGATTTGAAAGCTTACTGGAACAGCCTGTTAGATCATTTTACAATTTCTTCTTCCGAAGAAAAGCTGGATCGTATGGTAAATATCTGGCATCAGTACCAGTGTATGGTTACCTTTAATATGTCCCGCTCTGCTTCCTATTTTGAATCAGGAATCGGACGTGGTATGGGATTCCGCGACTCCTGCCAGGATTTACTCGGTTTCGTTCATTTAATTCCGGATCGTGCAAGACAGAGACTTCTTGATATTGCTTCCACACAATTTGAAGACGGAAGTGCTTATCATCAATACCAGCCTCTGACTAAAAAGGGAAATTCCGATATCGGAAGCGGTTTTAATGATGATCCTCTATGGCTTATTGCGGGAACTGCCGCTTACATTAAAGAAACCGGAGACTATTCCATTTTGGATGAAATCACTCCATATGATAATGATGAGACCAAAGCAACCGATTTTATGGAGCATTTAAGACGTTCTTTCAATTACACGGTAAACCACTTAGGTCCTCATGGACTTCCTTTAATCGGTCGTGCTGACTGGAATGACTGTCTGAACTTAAACTGCTTCTCCGAAGAACCGGGAGAATCATTCCAGACTTTTGGTCCATCAGAAGGTCCTAATGCCGAATCTGTTTTCATTGCCGGTATGTTTGTAAAATACGGCAAAGATTATGTAGAAATCTGCAAACACAGAGGATTACAGGAAGAGGCAGCCGAAGCAGAGAAACACATTCATGAAATGGAAAAAACGGTATTAGATGCAGGTTGGGACGGCGAATGGTATTTGCGTGCCTACGATCACTACAAACAAAAAATCGGTTCAAAAGAATGTGAAGAAGGAAAAATCTTTATTGAGCCACAAGGCTTTTGTGTTATGGCTGAAATCGGCTTAAAAGAGGGCAAATGTTTGCAGGCGATGCAGTCTGTAGAAAAATATCTGGATACCAAGTACGGTATTGTTCTGTTGCAGCCTTGCTATACAAAATATCACGTAGAACTTGGTGAAATCACCTCTTATCCTGGTGGTTATAAGGAAAATGCCGGTATCTTCTGTCACAATAATCCATGGATTTCTATCGCAGAAACCGTTGTCGGACGTGGAAATCGTGCCTGGCAGGTATATACCAGAACCTGTCCTGCCTATATTGAAGACATCAGTGAAATCCATCGTACAGAACCATATGTATATTCTCAGATGATTGCCGGTAAGGATGCTCCAAACTTTGGTGAAGCGAAAAACAGCTGGCTCACGGGAACCGCAGCATGGACTTTCCTTGATGTATCCCAGTACATATTAGGTATTCGTCCTGATTATGATGGTTTGGTTATTGATCCTTGTATTCCTTCTACCTTAGACGGATTTACTGCAAAACGTGACTTTAGAGGTGCTACTTACCATATCACGGTTAAAAATCCAAACGGTGCCCAAAAGGGTGTCAAGAGCATGACTGTTGATGGCGTAGCTGTTACAGGAAACATGATTCCATATGACAAAACAAAAAAAGAAGTACATGTAGAAGTTGTAATGGGATAAAGAACAACAAAAAGGTTTGCCTGAAATAGGGCAAACCTTTTTTTATAACATTCGATTAAACAGATATAAAAATTTTACGACCAGATTATCCAGCGGTCTTTGTCTATATAATTTACGGTTAAAAACCAGCTTAATTCTTGCAGGAAAGCTTGTCTTAGAAGCCAGAAGTAAGTCCACAAGCTCATCTTTTTCTTTATTTCCACGATATTCTTCTTTAAAATTTGCAATCTGCTTTCCAAGCATCCCTCTTGTCTTTCGCAAAAAATTCCACTTATTTTTTATCATTACAAGGGTACTTCGGCTTGACCCCAACTGATTGTCCCCGTGCTGACGATATAAAATATAAGCACCTTTATCAAAAACAACCGTCCCAAGATACGATGCCACCAGATAGCACCACCAGTCATGCCAGATTGCATTCTTCGGCAAATGTCCTTTCACCTCATTAATTAATTCCCGGTTCATTACTGCTGTACAACCGGTACACATACTTTCAATCAAGGCATTTCCAAATCCCGGTGTTTTATCCGGAATCACGCCTTCCGGCAAACGATTCAAATCCTTATCCACCAGAATCTGGTTACTGCAATATAAAGCAGGTCCCTTAATATTCTCTAACTTCTCTACTGCCACTTCTATCTTATTTTCCAACCAGTAGTCATCCTGATCTGAAAAAGAAACATAATCTGCATCACATTTTTGAATCAACTCAAGAAAACTTTTTGTCAATCCTTCATTCTTTTCTTCATATACAAATAAATTCGGATGTGTTTTTTGATATTCTCTTAATATTTCCCGCGTACCATCTTTCGAACCATCATCACGAACTAATACTTCAATATTCGGATACGTCTGGGCAAAAATACTGTCTAATTGTTCTTTTAGATACCGTTCTCCATTATAGGTGGACATCAATATCTGTACTTTTTTGTTACTTAACATATGGCGAAACTGCCCTTTCGTATTATTTATGAATCAGCGTTCCCTTGCTTCCGTTCACGCCATCATGTTCTTCCTCTAATTTTGTAATCAGTACATTTCTGATTGCAGAATTTCCGATAAATTCAATGGCAGCCTCAATCTTCGGGCGCATCGTTCCTTCCTCGAACTGTCCCTCTTCCATATATTTCTTTGCTTCTGCAACTGTCATCGTATCAATCGGTTCTTCATTGTCTTTTCCATAATTCAGGCAGACCTTCTCTACTCCTGTCAAAATGACAAGGGTATCAGCATCAACCAGATCCGCCAGCTTTCCTGCCGCTAAATCCTTCTCAATAACCGCGCTGGCACCTTTTAAATTATTATCCTGCATTAAGACCGGAATTCCACCGCCTCCACAGGCGATTACGACCTGATCTGCATCGCTAAGCGCACGAACGGCATCGATTTCAACAATATCAATCGGCTTTGGAGCAGCAACAATTCTGCGATATCCTTCGTCAGTCTTCACCACATGATTGCCTTTCTTCTCCTCTGCCTCTGCCTCTTCTTCTGTCATAACACGTCCAATAACCTTCGTCGGATGATAAAAGGCTTCATCATAAGGATCAACACAAACCTGTGTTAAAACGGTAGATACTGTCTTATAAATGCCACGATTCAATAATTCCGTACGAATCGCATTCTGTAAATCGTATCCGATATACCCCTGACTCATAGCAGAGCATACGCTCATCGGTGTCGCCGTATACTCCGGATAAATTCGGCAAAATTCTGACATTGCCGTATGAATCATTCCTACCTGCGGTCCATTGCTGTGTGAAATAATAATCTGATAATCATCTTTTATAAAATCAGCGACTGCTTTCGCTGTTCTTTTTGTAGCTTTTTTCTGCTCAGGAAGTGTTGTTCCTAACGCTTCATGTCCTAATGCAATTACAATCTTTTTTTTCTTCATAATGAGTCGCCCTCCAACAAACTAAAGACTGCCTTCGGCAATCTTACAATATGATTTCATATTAGCACATTTTCCACTTCTTAACAAGCATTAAAAGTGCATCTTCAAATTTCCCATACAACAAAAAAGACTGGATATTTTCCAATCTTTTCTGTCACCTGTTTACAAATCAACTTCCTATTCTATTTATAATATTAAAATCAAAAGTAGTTAGTCGCTTTTACTGCTGCGGCTTATTTCCAAGTGTAACCGTAATGTTCTGTTCCACATACTGTCCATTGATCGGACGCTGTAATGTTATCGTAATCTGACTTCCGGCTTCATAATACGCAAGGACTCCTTTTAATGCTGACATTGTTTTTACTTCCTGACCATCAAAGCTTGTAATAATATCACCCTGATAAATTCCCGCTGCCTCTGCAGGAGAAGCAGAAACAACCTGTGCAACATAAATACCTTCCGGCATATTATAAGCAGAACCAATCTGAGTCGTCACATTGACACCATTAATACCAAGATATGCTTCATCTACTACTTCTCGATTGATAATGTTATCAATAATGGATGCGGCTTTCGAAATCGGAATGGAATATCCCATTCCTTCCACAGAAGTATCAGAATACTTGACCTCATTGATTCCGATAACCTCTCCGCTCATATTTAATAAAGCTCCTCCACTATTACCGGGATTAATTGCTGCATCTGTCTGGATTAATTCATTTGTAATTGCTTCCCCGGTACTTTCATCCTGCATGGAAACGGAACGATCTAATGCACTGATCACTCCGGTTGTAACAGACTGTCCATATCCCAATGCATTTCCAATTGCAATTGCAGGTTCCCCAACCTTTAAGCCATCTGAATCACCAAGTGTTGCTATTTTCACCTGATTTAGGGTTTCCTGCTGCATACTGCCTTTCTTCACCTGAATCACTGCCAAATCACTTGACTCATCCGTACCTTTTACTTCGGCTGCTACCGTAGAATCATCAATAAACTGCACCGTTAACGTCTTTGCTCCTTCAACCACATGGTTATTTGTTACAATATACATGTACTCATCATTTTCGCTTACAATGATTCCGGAACCACAACTTTCATTCTCATAAGTTCCTCTTTGTCCAAAGAAATTCTGATACTGTGTTTCGCTCATATTAGTAATTGCAACAATAGATGGCATCACCTCATCTACAATACCGGAAACATCTAAGACTGTCGTATCAGATCCTGTGACTGCATTGCTTTCTTTTTTGTCTGCCTGTTTTAGTTCTGCTTTCTTTTCTGTCTCTTTTTCTGCATCCTTGCCATTTTCACCAATATTGGCTGTCTTTACGGTATCCTTACCAAGAACGTTACTAATCACATGATTGGTTCCGGCAAAAACACCACCACCTACCAGACCACAAACCAAAGCAATTGCTGCGACTTTCGCAAGCGTCTTTCCAAAACCACCATGTTTCTTTTCTTTTTTAGGCTTTTTCGACGTTCCGTTTCCCGTATTCATACCATTATACGGATTGCTTCCATTTTGATAAGTATTGGCACTCCAAGAATTTGTATTCTGCTGCTGTGTTCCTCCATAAGTCCCATTATTTGTGTTCGTACTGTAATTTGTATTTTGATAAGAGGAAGAATTGTTATTCTGATTATAATCCATCTTTATCTCTCCTTTCGCCTTCGCATCCATTGCTTTCATCTTTTATGTTTTACAGTCTATGCCACAATTGTGACTTTTTTGTGATAAGAAGGTGTTTATTTTTTTAACTATTCGACTGTAACCGATTTTGCGAGGTTTCTCGGTTTATCTACATCACATCCCTTGCCAACCGCTACATAATAGCCAAACAACTGGAGTGGAATAATTGCCAGCGAATTTGTAAAATAAGGATTCGTCTGTGGAATATAAATCACATAATCCGCTGCCTTTTCAATTTCAGTATTTTCCTCATTGGTAATTGCAAGTACAAACGCGCCCCTGGTACGAACTTCAACAATATTACTGATCGTCTTTTTATAAAGATCCGGCTGTGTTACAACAGACGCAACTAAAGTTCCATCCTCTATCAGAGAAATTGTTCCATGCTTTAATTCGCCGGCTGCATATGCTTCCGAATGAATATAGGAAATTTCCTTTAATTTCAAAGAGCCTTCCAAAGAAATCGCATAATCAATTCCTCTTCCAATAAAGAATACATCCTTCGCTGCAATATAGCGGTTAGCAAAACGCTGAATTTTTTCTTTATTATTCAAAAGCATTTCAATCTGATCCGGCAGTTTTTTCAAATCCGTGATATACCCTGCTACCTGCTCAGCACTAATGGTACCTCTCACCTCCGCAAATTTGATTGCAAGCAGATACTGTGCAATCAGTTGTGCGCTATATGCCTTTGTCGTTGCTACCGCAATTTCCGGTCCCGCCCAGGTATACATTACTTTGTCTGCTTCTCTGGCAATTGAACTTCCGACCACATTCACGATTCCAAGTGTCATAATACCACGTTCCTTGGCAAGACGCAGTGCTGCTAACGTATCAGCTGTCTCACCGGACTGGCTGATAATAATAACTAATGTACCTTCTTCTAAAATCGGATTCCGGTAACGAAATTCACTTGCGACATCCACTTCCACCGGAATTCTTGCCATTCCTTCAAAAATATATTTATTGGTCACACCGGTATGATAGGCAGAGCCACATGCCACAATATGAATCTTCTTGATTGCACGGATTTCTTCATCTGTCATTCCAAGTTCATCAATAACGATTCTCCCGTCCTTAATACGCGGATTTAACGTATCGCGCACTGTCTTTGGCTGCTCATACATCTCTTTTAACATGAAATGCTCATACCCGCCTTTTTCAGCTGCATTAATATCCCACTCAATCATCTTTGGCTCTTTTTCTATTGTTTCGCCATCGACATTGAAAAATTCAATGGTATCTTCCGATAAACGGGCAATTTCTTCATTTTCAATAAAATATACTTCTCTTGTATACTTTAAAACTGCCGGAACATCTGATGCAATCAGATTGCCGTCCTTGCCTTTTCCTACAATTAAAGGGCTGTCTTTTCGAACGGAATATACTACATCCGGTTCATCGGAAAATAGAATCCCCAGTGCATAAGAACCTTCCACACGATGCATTACTTTTGTAATTGCTTCTAACGGATTTTTGCACTTCTTATAATAATAATCCAACAAATGAGCAACTACTTCTGTATCTGTCTCAGATAAAAACTTATAACCTCTTTCTATTAAAGTATTTTTTAACTTTAAATAATTCTCAATAATTCCATTGTGTACCACTGCAATTGTCCGGTCTGCATTAAAATGCGGATGTGCATTAACGTCTGACGGCTCTCCATGGGTTGCCCATCTGGTATGCCCGATTCCCACAGTACCAGGAAGCAATTCTCCGCCATGTGTCAATTCATTTAAAACCTTAAGGCGTCCGGTTGCCTTTTTGATATTAATCTGCTTTCCATCATAAACTGCCATTCCGGCAGAATCATAGCCACGATATTCTAATTTTTCCAATCCATCTAACAAAACCGGTGCTGCCTGCTTTTTTCCGATATAACCAACTATTCCACACATACTCTTTCTTCCTTTCCTATGATACGACAAAGGTCTGCCCCCACATTTCTGTAGAAGCAGACTTTCCTTTTATCTCTATTACTCTTTTGTATTTGTTTCCTCAGTGTCTTCTTCGGTATCTCCAACTGACTCTGACGGTTCCTTCTCGGTAGGATCTGAAGTCTTCACTGCATCATCTGCGGTATAACCTGTCTTACTTGCAATTTTTTCGCTGATACCCGTAACTTTACTGGATGGTGTATAAGTCTCATCTTTAAACAGATATTCATGTAATGCAATAACATTGGTTTCCAGGTCACAAGGAATAACACAATCCCCCTGTTTTCCGACATTTCCACTGTTTTTATAATATGGGAAACCTGCCGTATCTGCCAATTCATAGCTTTGCAGATAAGCTGCCATTGCAATAATCTCTTTATTGGAATAGGTTGTTGAAACCTCGTCAAACACCCCATCCACAATCTTATTTAAAGTAGTAAGGTCGGCTTTCTTCGCTTTTTCTATCATCTTAGTCAAAACAGTTCTCTGACGAAGCGCACGTCTGTAATCGTCTCCGGCTGTATAGCGGATACGTGCATAAGCAGTTGCCTGTACTCCATCCAGATTATAGGTTCCACCACTCTTTAAATGACTTGATTTTTTCCCTGTTACCTGCTCGATTTCAGCGATATAATCCTGATGGCCTGTCTCACCATTCATGATGGCAGCCTCCTCATCGGTAATCTCTAATGTAATTCCACCAAGTGCATCTACACAGTCTACAAGAGCATTAAAATCTACTGCCACGTAATCCTTAATATTCAAATCCAGATTCATATTAAGCATTGCAACCGCCTGCTTTGGTCCACCCGCCGCATAAGCTGCATTTGCCTTGGAATATGTGTCATCTGACATATTCAGAAATGTATCTCGATAAATTGATACAAGTCTCACTTCTTTGGTATCATTATTGATACTTGCAATCATAATACAGTCGCTTCGTCCGGTATCGAAATCTCCATTGGAACGGTTGTCCAGTCCAAACAATGCAATATTGGTATAACCGGACAACAATTCCTTGGTTTCACTGTCAAGTTCGTTAATCTTTAGCTCCTCTTTCGACAAATCATCTGCTTTGTGAATCTTATTTAACTTTGTCCATACAAACAATACTCCCAAAAGCAACAGCAATATTACAATTTCAACTACATAGAGAATAATACGTCTCTTCCTGCGCTTCTTTTTGCTTGCCACCTTTCCCTTTGGTACAGTGCCTGTTCTTTCTGATCTTATATTTCCCTGAGCTGTAGTCTGTGAACGATTCGAATTGGAACGGCTACCCTGATGAGAAGTTCCTCCATTCGGATTCGGTCTGCTTCCTGATGGACGTCTGCTGCCCTGTCCGTTCTGTCCCTGTACCGGGCGACGTCTCTGCCCATTCTGCCCTTGCGTATGAGAACTGCTATTCCCATTTCTGACCGGGCGATTCGCTCCATTTGTTGATGTATGTGTTGCAGACGGTCTTTTACCGGACGGTCTGTTTCTATTCTCGTTCTGTTCGCTCATACTTTATCTCCATTCTTTCCTATGTATTCTGACAAACGACCTAATAACTATATAATAAATACCATTTTGTGTCAATTCTTTGACGTTTTCTTAAGAGTTTTTTAATCTTTTCCGTGGGTGTAACCGCCTCCATAGGGCATTCACAAAAATCAAACGATTTTTTATCATAACCGGTACGGTATTTCGCGAAAAATCAGAATTATTTTCCTCATGCCTACGGTAAAAAAGCAATTTCTCTTTCACAAGACAGCTTCCATTTCCTTTTAAATCATTTAAAATTCCAATCCACTGATCATGCATCTGGATTTCATCGGGAATCGGTAGAATCCATTCTTTCAGCTCACTCTTAAATGCCATACAACATCCCATATAAGAATTTTTTACAAGATTGGCAAATGCTCCTGTCTTAGAACCTCTGTAGCCGAAAAAAGACGGCATGATTTCTTCGGTATGATTTTCATTCACAACAACTGCATCATGCATCACTAAGGAACATTGCTTTTCTTCAAAGATCTGCATAACCACTTTAACTTTATTTTTTGCCCAGATATCATCCTGATCGCTTAAGAAAATATAATCCCCCATACAATGTGCAATTGCATGTTCAAAATTCTTCTTGATTCCCTTTCCCGGACCTGAAATCAACTTTACCCTTTCATCAACTTGTGCTATTTCTTTTATAATGGCAACTGTTTCATCCGTAGAACCATCATCAGAAATCACAAGTTCTGCATATTCATCCAGATTATCAAGAATTGATGTTATCTGGTCTTTAATATATTTTTCCCCATTATAAGATGCCATCGCAACTGATATCCGCAGTCTTTTTTTTTCCATCTGATTTTCCTTTACTGCCCATTTATACTTTTAGCCTGGGATTTTCTTCTGATACCGAATTCTCAAACAGCTTTTCATACTCTTCTACAATAAATTCCCAGCTATATGCTTCACGAATCCGCGCTTTTGCCTTTTTCCCAAATGTTTTCCGCTTTTCCTCGGAAAAAGTATCCACCTCTTCAATTAAAGTCTTTAAGCTTTCCGGTGTTTTATTCCAGTATAAAGCTCCATCTTCCGCTACTTCTGAATTAAATCCGACATCCAAAAGCAGATTCATCTCTGTACTGCCGAGTGCTTCTAACAGGGAAGGATTCGTTCCTCCCACTTCATGACCATGCAAATAAGCATAGGCATGTTTTCGTATCTGCTGTAACAGTTCTTCCTCATAGACGGTTCCCACAAACTTGATGCGCTTATCCTTATCAAATCCGGTCTGTTCTTTTAATTTCTGGTAAAACTTATTGTTTTCAACATTGGTAATAAGTACAAAATCTTTCGTTGTCTTTGCTTTCATAAATTCACGGAGCATCGTCTCATAATTATTCTCCGGTACAAATCTTCCAACCACAAGATAATACTCATTCTCGCGGATATGATGCTTTTGATACCACTGAAACAGCTTATTTTCCTCAAACTTCTTCTTACTGTCTTCCTCTGCGCCATAAGCAATGTAAGTTGTTTCTGGTGCATATTTCTTATATTCTTTTTGGATATAGCTCTCAATATTCTTCGAATCGCAAATTAAAAGATCTGCATGTTTTACCATCAACTTTTCTGAAAATTTCCAATATTTCCGAATCCAGTAATTCCATTTTGCCCGTTTCCACTCATGACCATCAGGGTTTACATAAAATAATCCACCGTATGATTTTAACTTTCGCCCCAGCCAGCCTGCCATTGGACCGATTCGACAGGCAAGTACATAAATGATGCCATTTTTTATCTTATTCTTTTTCATATAGTGAAGACACCACAAAAATGCCTTCACATCATAATAAATTGCTTTTGCCGGTCCAATCGGGGGAACCTTTATATGAAAACATTTCGCTCCGTTATAGGAAACCTCTTCTTCATGGTCATCCATGCAGGCAACGTAATACTGAATCGTATCCTTTTTGCTACCCTTCGTCAAATGTTCTACGAAAGTTTCAAATCCACCATAATTTGCGGGAATTCCTTTCGAACCAATGATAAATACGTGTTTCATCTTATTCTGATCCTCGTCCTGTCAATACCACCTGAATCGTCTTTAAAAGAATTTTTATGTCAAGTCCCAGATCCCAATGTGAAATATAATAAGTATCCAGTCCTACGACCTCTTCAAAGTTCTTGATTTCACTTCTGCCGCTCACCTGCCACATTCCGGTAAGTCCCGGCTTGATTCCCAGTCTCGCTTTATGCTTCAAATCATAATTTTCAAACTCTTCTACCGTTGGTGGTCTTGTCCCGACCAGACTCATATCTCCTTTTAAAATATTGAAAAACTGCGGCAATTCATCAATAGAATATTTTCGCATAAATTTTCCAATCGGGAAAATTCTAGGGTCATCTGCCATTTTAAACATATGACCTTCCATCTCATTTTGAGCCATCAAATCCTTCTTTTGCTCTTCAGCATTTACATTCATGGAACGAAACTTATAAAACTTAAACTGTCTTCCGTTTTTTCCGACACGAACCTGTGAGAAAAAAATCGGTCCCGGTGACTGCTTTTTAATGATTGGTGCAAAAATAAGAAAAGCAATTCCTGTTAAAATGAGTCCGATCATACTTCCCACAATATCCATCAGGCGCTTTACAAAAAGCTGTCTCGGTGAAGCAATTTTCATGCTTGAAGTAAGCACAAGATAATTCCCCAGATTTTCAATTACACGATTTGACACCATTTGTGTTTCCTTAACCAGACTATAGTGAACCGTAATACCCATCTCCAACAAATCGTTTGCCAGTGCCTCACTGCTTTGTCTGGTATTTCCATTAATAAATACTTCATCGACCACATTCGTGCGCACATATTCAAAAAAATCATCCGCATTGGCAACCACGGGAATTCCTCTGATGGTTGTTCCTTTTAACTGCTCGTCTACAACGACCACGCCGTTTACAGAAAATTCTGTATATTCCATGTTTTCAAAATTTTTAAGACATTCTTCCACACATTCCTTCGTGGTAACGATAATCATGACCGAACGATAACGGCTGTTTAAAATTCTTTTTCGTATATTTTTCTTTAATAAAATACGTCCGATAAATTCAAAAACGATTGAAAAAAACAAATAGACAAACAACATCTGTCTGGAATAGACAGCCGATTGTTTTATCGCATACATATATACCAGTAATCCAACAAAAACTGTGGTACAATGAATAATAACCGCCTGTAATTCCTGAAATTTATTTCTTCGTAAAATTCCTTTATACGCCTCTGTAAAAAACGCTACACAAATATCAAGCAAAACAAGAATAATTGCAAGTCTTTGGTACGGCTCATTCCAATATGGTAACGAAATACCAAGACGAATAAAATAAGATATCATAAATGCCAGTTGCAGGCATAAAATATCAAGCAAAATAAAATCCAGATGCTTTGCCCAGCTTTTTCTTTCTTTCTTATACATCTTTCCGCCTCAACGTTTACATCTTTTGGGTGTTTTGTAACATTTTTGTAATATCTATTGTAACCCAGAAATCGACTAAAAACAATAAAAATTATCTTAATATTTAATTAATCCCGAATTATTCACGGCAGCCATGTGAAATCTGTAATTCGTGCGTCAAGTTTGCTTGTAAGCCGAATTTATGATTTCACTTGGCGGGTGAATAAAATTCACTCACCACACAGCCTCAGACAAAAGCTGCGAAGCAGCGACAGATACGCTGGCGTAGCTGGTCTGTGGCTTGTCTGTGTGGTGGCTGTGAATAATTCGGGTTAATTTGCTTTCTTATGGATATATAACCAGCTCTTCGCATAATCCATTCGTTCCTCTTCCGACATATAGGCATACTTCTCATATGTCAGCTTTACCGGCACCATTTCGTTTTCACCGCATTTAAAACATTCTACACTTTTTCTTCTGGAAACCGCCCGAAGCCATCCACATTTCGGACATATAAATACCTTTATCATAGCATCTCCCACTTTTCTTTTAATTATCAGTTTCCTCTATTTTAACTCAAATGTTTTGCCTTGTTCACTAAAATTCGGGTTGTATGCCTCATCATAAGTATACCCCTCATTTATTAAAAAACTGTGAATTTGCTCTCTTGCCTGATTTTCTGTTAAAAATACAGGTTCTTTTTTTTCATTTGTTACAACCTTTTCACTTAACTTCACGAAATCCGGTTCTTTTTTTACAATTGCTGTTACAGAAGGTGCCTGTATCACAGCATATCCTGCTTTTTGTAATCGCAGGCAAAAATCCAGTTCCATATACGGATGCGGCAAAGAAGTATCAAATCCACCTACTTTATCATAAGCTTCTTTCTTTATGAGTGCAAATTCAAACGAAACTGCTCCCATCTCCTGTGCGAGAACTGCTCTGCGACAATACCCTTTATACTTCGCATTCAATCCGCAAAATGCCGGTCGTAGATTTCCTTCCATATCAAAAACATATCCATTTTGTCTTATTTTCCCATGCGTATCAATTGTTTTTCCTGCCACAATTCCAACGCGTTTCTGACTGCAATAGGAATAAAGTTCTTCCTTCCAGTCATCTCCACACGGAACTACTCCTTCCGGTAATAGCAAAATAAAATCTTCTTGCCTATATGGTTGTCCGGCTTTATATTTAATGTGAAAACATCCGACTTCAATTCTTTTTTGTACTTCTGCCTCTATTCCAAGACGTTTAAAATGCTCTTCCAAAGCCTTTTGCCCTGCATCAAATGTATAAGTCTTACTATCACTGTCTCCTGCTGTGGAAGCAGAATGCATACGCCAATGATACAAAATCTTTGGGATATGTTTCACCTGTTTTGCCTGTTCTACACAACGCAGAACAAAATCATAATCCTGTGAACCATCGAATTCCCTCCGAAATCCTCCTACCTTTTCCAACAGCGTTCTCGAAACCACAAGAAAATGGCAGATATAATTATTATCACGCAAAAGTTCCAGATTAAAATCCGGTTTAAAATGCGGCTGTGTATGATGTTTTAAATCATAAGATACTTTGTCTTCATCCGAATAGATTACATCTGCCTGTGGAAATTGATTGATACAATGTACCACCTCATATAATGCATTTTTTTCCAATACATCATCGTGATCCATGAAACCAATATAACTTCCCGTTGCAAGCTTTAGACCTTCATTCGTATTTTCCGAAATTCCGGCATTTTTACTAAGCCTGAGATAACGGATACAATAGTTCGGTTTTTCCCGTTCGTACTTTGTTATGCGTTCTCTTACAACCTTTTCCACAATATCGGAAGAACTCGCATCTGCTATACAAAGTTCCCAATTCTCATAGCTTTGTTCTTCCAGAGAAACGATAAGTTCTTCCAAGAACTCTGTTTTCGTCTCATATGCCGGTACTATTATACTGATTCGCGGCTCTACCAGAAAACAGAATTCTCTTTGTGCATGAAGTTCTTCTTCTGTAGGCATAAACTCACGCACCCTTTTCCCATAAGAACGCATGGGTGACTGTATCTTTTCATTTAATTTTAGCATAAATCCTAAAAGACCATATCTTTTGTATACACCTAACGCCTTATTTATCAGTCCCATTCATTTTCCTCACTTTACGAACAATCAATACCATTTGCACGATAATCTGTATCAGTAAAGTTCCCAAAAACGCCCATACTGTTCCGATACAGGAAAACTTTTTTACTACTGTAACAGATAAGAGAACCGAAGATGCCAATCCTGCAATTCCTATGATATACTGATTCTTTATTTCCCTCATTAATGTACAGACACTAAACAAACTCGCATTAACGGCAATCAGAACAGCAACAAACAGCACCGGAATAAATAAATCTGTATATGGTGCAATTACTTCTCCGTATAGTAACACAAGTGCCCATGCTGCCAAGAATTTAGAAAGTATCAATGCAAGTAAAGTGCCTCCTAAAATTAATGCAAAAAATTTTCCTAATATTTTCAAAAAATCTTTTGTTTTATTCTCTAAAAAATGTTTTGTCAAAACCGGAACCAGTGGAGCGAATAATGTCGTTGCCGCCAACTGCACTACAATCGTTGGAGATGACACGGAACCATAGATCCCAAAAATTTCCTCTCCATAATAACGCTCCAAAAATATTTTGGGAATCGTGAGGGACAAATTGTTTAAAAATGCAACAATAGCAAGTGGAAGGCAGGTAACAAGCACACTTTTTATTGCTTTTTGAGATGCCTTTTCCTTCCCTGTATCCATCAGATTTTCGCTTACCTTTTTATCAAAAATATACACGATTGCAAAAGAATATACTGCCATTGCAAGCACTGCAAGGAAAAGATTCTTTGTCAGATAGAACATACCACAAAAAAGCGCAAGTGAACCAATTCCCCTTAATGTCAAAGAGATTCCCGCATAATCCATTCGCTCTTTTTTCTGATCTATTCCATAATAAACATCTGCTGCTCCTTCTGCCATCTTGACACACATAAATGCTAAAATCACCGCTGCCTTCTTTACAGAATAACCATTTACAATGACAGCCAAAAGACAGACTAAAAAAGATAAAATATTCGTATAAAGTCTTGACCTTATGTAAACCTCATCGGAATACTGCCCTTTTAAATCAGATACCTGATAACTTCTGATATTAAAAAGTCCTATAATTGCCGGAGCTGCAGTTACACTCATGGCAAGATTCAGAATGCCGGCATCTTCCAATCCGGACATTCTGACAATAAGAACTGTAATAACCCATTGGCAAAAATAATATACCAGGGTACCAAATGTATTATAAATCATGTTCTGCTGAACTGATTTTTGCTTTCCTTTTTCCATGTTCACACCTAATCTTTATTTACTCTTGCCACAAAACCAATCTCATTTTCAAAAACCCGTTCCATGGAGTCAAAATAATCCTGATTATCCAGATAAATCCTGCTGTCACTCATTACACTCACATATTCACAGTTTTCCTCCAGATTCTTTTTAAAGGTATCATAATCGGATTTCCAATACATATAATCGGAAAGTCTTTGATCCGTAACGCCTTCATACCAATAAAACTGATCATCATTATAGGCACAAGGCACAGGCTTTTGTGTTGCCCCTCCTTCAATCAGATTAGAGTATACAAAATGAGCCATTGCCATACGCGGTTCTGCATAAGGTGGTTCTTTCATCGTATTATAATTAAAGCAGACCAGATCGTTATACTGCATCCCTTTTGCACTGATAACATATAATGGATTATTGTTATAAATGCGTGTCTCTAATCCGGACAAAAACATGATAAGTACAAATGCCCATGACCCAAAATACAAAGAAACCATTGTTAATGCTTCTTTTTTCAAGCCGGCAAGTGCATAAAATCCCAATGCCAGAAGAACCAGCCATAACACATAATAATTCTTATAAAAATAATAGGTAGAAACAGATCTGTTATGATAACCCATCGCAAACATTCCAAATGTAAATGCCGCAAACAATGGAGCAAACCAGGTAAGGAAGCTATTTTTCTTCTCTTTTATTAAGCGGTAAAATCCGTAAACAGCTAATGGTAAAAACGGCAGAAAATTCGAATATAAATCGCGATAAATTGCTCCTTCCGCCGAAATTGCAGAGCCTACCGAAACTCCATCCTCCACAAACACATCCATGTAAGTATACCAGAGACCGGAAATACACGGAAATAGAAATACTGCCAGACAGGTAAGTACCGTGTCTTTGGAAACCAGTATTTTCTTTCTCTGCTGTTTTAAGAAAATTGCAAAAATAACTGCCAGATAGGTAATCGGCATAAACAGTGCATAACACTGGAACATTGCATGGCATCCTAACATCAAAAGAAAAATATTAAGATTTTTATTGATACTCTCTTCCATGAACAAATCCGTCAACACCCAAAGCATCGCCACTAAGGTGATACCCATGCCAAGATACGTAAATCCATAAATCGTACTATTTAATGGATAGCCTAACAGGAAGATCATTGTCACAATTACGCTTGCAACACTTAAAAATTTCCCCTTGACATATTTACGGATTGCACCAAAGAACATAAGTCCGGATACGAAAAGCTGAACAATATCGCTTAAAACGTAGAAACGATAATAATAATCTACCTGTTCAAATGGCGCAAAAAGTTCTATCATGGTTCCATTTACAACCTGTGCATAGAACATTCTGCTGATTCCCTGCGTATTTACAAAATCCATCGCCTCACGGAAACGAGGTGCCGGATCCACTGTTTTATAGTTAATGCAAAGATCTAATCCATAATAACGAATCTTTGCAAACCAGACAACCGCAATAAGCAGACATACAACTACAATCAAATCTATAATTCCATAAATGTACTGCTGCTTCTCTTTTCTCTTATAAATAAGAAACCAGAAAACGGCTCCGGCAACAAGGTCAAAAATGCCGAAAGTAATCAGATTCACCGGAATATGAATGACATTTAAAATTGCTGCCAAAAAAGCATGGTAACACTGAATCAGCAAAAAAATCAAAGCAATCCATGTGATTCCATAGAACTTTTCTTCTGATTTTTTATAAAAATATGCCCCGCCCGCAAGCACAAGATAACACACAACAAAAAATACCGAAGCTGCTAATGATACCATATCTTACCTACTTTCCTTTTTTTCTGTCATTGATATGCTGCAGTTCCATCTCAAAGTCCTGACGATTCTTCTGACTGATTGTCTGTAGAATCATACCGGAAAAGAATGCCTGAATCGCAGCTAACATTACAAATCCACATACACAAAGTGTCGGGAAATTTGGCACCAGACCAATTCTTGAAAATTTAACAAGCACCGGAATCAAAAAGGCAATGGATAAAATCGCAAGCACTGCTGCGATTGCACCAAAGAAATTCATCGGTTTATACGTACGATATAACCGGATAATGGTACGGATGACACGCATTCCATCAGAATAAGTATTTAACTTGGACACACTGCCTTCCGGTCTGTCTCTGTAATCAATCACAACATTCTCGACAAACATATTCTTATCTGCCGCATGAATGCTCATCTCTGTTTCAATTTCAAATCCTTTGGACAATACCGGGAAAGACTTCACAAACTGATAGCTGAATGCCCGGTATCCAGTCATAATATCCTTAATATCCGTATGGAATAATACATTGATTGATTTTCTTACCAAAGAATTGCCAAAATTGTGAAATGGTCTTTTATTCTCTGTAAAATAAGTAGAAGATAAACGATCTCCTACTACCATGTCCGCATTGCGCTCTAATACCTTCGCAATCATTTCCGGTGCTGCTTCTGCCGGATAGGTATCATCTCCATCCGTCATAATATAACACTCAGCATCAATATCACGGAACATTCTGCGGATAACATTTCCCTTGCCCTGCTGGTGTTCATAACGTACTACCGCACCTGCTTTTCTTGCAATTTCATCCGTTCCGTCAGTAGAATTATTGTCATAAACATAAATGACTGCCTCCGGCAATACCCGCTTAAAATCTGTTACTACTTTTTCTATTGTCCTGCTCTCATTGTAGCAAGGAATCAAGACCGCTATTTTATCCATTTTTTCTCCCTGTCTCTTTCTTTTTTATTTAAAGTTCATAATCATAACACCTGCAATAATAAGAACTGCTCCAATGGCAGATGCCATTGTAAAGTGCTCTTTGAAAACAAAAAATGCTATCAATAAAATACCAATATTGGAAATTCCGGTCAGTATCGGTGAAATATAACCCAGATCAAACTTTGTGATAATTACGGTATACATTAAAAAACTAATCCCGTAACACAAATATCCAACCAAAGACAGTGGAGTAATTCTGAGATTTACCACCGGCACCAGAATTGCTTTCATGTTTTCCGCCATACTTCCCAACTTCATAAAGGTCATTCCACTTAAGGAAAATATCAGATAAACCACGCATAAAATATACTGCATCTCTTTCCTCCATTCTTTTCCATCTGATTATCGTATCAAATTATATCATATCATGCAAACAGAATCCTTAATAATCCATAGAATAGTCTGCTCTGTGCAATGTCTGATTCTTATTATAATATGGATCTCCGGCTTCTAATTCTTTTTCCCACTTTGACTGGAAATAAGCAATCTCTCTTTGGAATCTTGCCTGTTTTTCCGGTGTATTCTCAAAACCTCTGGACTTCGACTCATAATGATGCAACGTTGCATATGGATTAAACATAATCAGTTCTCCGGCTTTTCGCACTTTCATACAGATGTCTACATCATTTAACGCTACACAAAGTTCTTCGTCAAAACCTCCCACCTTCTGGAACACCGACTTTTTCATCATAAGACATGCTGCCGTACAGGCGGTAAATTCTCTTGCTGTTACGGAATACGGATAATAACGCTCATCCCGGTCACTGAGGCTCCACAAGGCATTTGCGGCAAATCCGCCAATCTTGATTACAACTCCACCATGCTGAATGGTATCATCTTCATAATAAAGCATTGCACCAGTCGCGCCGACACCCGGACGATAACAATAGCTTACCATCTCTGTAAAACTGTCCGGACTAATTAACTCCGTATCATTATTCAAAAACAGCAACAATTCACCTGCCGCAAATTCTGCCGCGAAATTATTGATCGCCGAATAATTAAATTCTTTTTTCCAGTAAACAACATTAATCCGGTTATCTTCTTTTTTGATTTTGTCATAATATGCAAAAGTTTCCTCTTCCACACTGTTGTTTTCCGCAATAATAATTTCGAAGTTTTTATAATTATTATGATGCAAAATCGATTGAATACACTGATCCAGAATATCGATATGATCCTTATTCGGAATAATAATGCTAAGCAGCGGATTTCCTTTTATTGCATATTTTACATGATAAAAGCCGGGAACCTCACTCTTTACGACAATTCCTTCTGTTCCTGTGCGCTTTAAATGTCTTTCGATGTAATATTTACCATCAAGTGCTTCATTACGCACAAACTTGTCTGTTTCCGGCATATGTTTTGCAAAACATACCTCTGGGATATGCGCAATCCTTGTCGTTGCCTCAAAAAGATAAAACATGATATCATACCAGTCATTCCCAAAGACTTCCACATCACTGTCTTTTATCTTTTCAAGTAAAGAACGTCTTACCGCAAACATCCCTCCTACATATTGAAAATTGCATAAGAGCTCCATGCTCATATCCGGCTTGAAAAATGGCTTCGTATAACGTTTTTTCTCAGAAGAATAGCAATCCTCATCCGTATATACCATATCCGGTATAAAAGAATCTTCCTTTCCTTCCCCTGCATATAATAACTCTACCTTTTCATTCATAGCCGCAATACAGGAATAAATATAATTATGCCTTGGCATTGTGCCTGCATTTGCAAAGATAAATACCTCTGCATTTTCTTGTTCCAATAAGGAAGAAAGTGACATCTTTTCTGTAATAATTTCTGTTTTTACCGGTTTATAAGATTGCTTTTTAAAGCTTGCTTTCGTAAATCCTGCCTCTTTTTCCCGCGTCCCGGTTCCATCAATCAATACAGCAACCCCCGGCATAAAAGCAAATTGCTTTTTACTCTGTTCTTCCAATTCCTTTGAACTGCACATGTGCTTGCGAACCCATGTCATATACTCTGATTCTTCATCTACCTTAAACCCGAGTTTTTTCATGGCCCTGCGCATCGTATAATTAAATCCATATTCTTTTAAATAATACATGGTCTTCTGTGCTTTGTTCATATTTACAGTATCAAAATCATTCATTTCCCCTGCACCTTTCATTTACTTGTAGTCATAGGTAAAAGAACCATCTTTGGCAAGATTCTTATTATAATATGGGTCACCCCCTGCAAGAATCTCCTCCCAACGTGTTTTTAAATAAGATTTATCTTTTTCTAATACCTCTTTATTTTCAAACATTCTCAATGGCTTTTCATATTCATAATTAATGACATAAGGATCCAATGCAACCTGTTTCCCCTTTTTTAATTCCTTCAGGCACAAATCGAATCCGGCATACGCTGTTTCATAATGCTCATCAAAACCACCTTCTTCGCAAAGAGTTTCTTTTCTTACTGCCATACCAAAAAGACCAACAAGGCTGACATTATGCACATAATACATTCTTCCCATATACCCCAGTGTACTGTAGTGACTGTTATGTTCAATCGGAAGTGCAATTTTATCTTCTCCGAGTCCCAGAATATATCCGGCCTCCTGTAATCTTCCATCCGAATCTACCAGCCGTTGTCCCATAACACCGATTTCTTCCTGCATAACATAAGGAACAATTCGATTCAACCACAAAGCCTTGGTAATCTCCATATTAGCCTCTAAAAATACCAATACGGTACCATCTGCTTTTTCTACTGCCTGATTGAATGCCTTAGAAACAGAACGTTCCTTTGTATACACAACTTTAATATCTTCCTCCTGTTCCGCAAGGGCAAGATATTCTTTTGTCAATTTGTCCGTACTTTCCATATCCGCAATCACAATCTCATAGTTCTCATAAACAGTACGCTTTTTTATGGAATCAATCAAACGTGCAAGAGCTATGCCATCTTCATGATTTGCAATGATAAGAGATACCTTTTCCTGCTTTTGTAAATCATATTCGATCCGATAATGCGTTGCGCAAATACAGGAAGAAAAAACTTCTGCCTTTCTTCCCTTTCGAATCTCATTATCACGAACAGCCGCCTTTCCGGCATCAATTGCATAAGATTTCGCATTAATATTCATAGACACCGACTGTGGATGTACTCTCCAGAAATATAGAATCTCAGGTACATGAGAAACCACCTTTGCTGCTGAAGTCAGTTTCAAAATAATGTCATGATCCTGACTGCCATTATATGCATCATCAAACATTCCGGTCTTATCTAATAAAGTCTTCTTAAACACACACAAGTGACAGATATAATTGACTCCTTTTAAATTCTGCATGGAAAAATCCGGTTTAAAATGAAGGGTTGCCACATTTTGAATGCTGTCCTTTTCAAATGTCATCTCATCCGTATATATAAACTCTGCATTTTCCTTTTCAATACGCTCCATGCAGGCAAACAAAGCACCTACATGATACATATCATCATGATCTAACAATGCAATATAATCTCCTCCCGCCATCTCGATACAGCGGTTGGTATTTTCTGCAATTCCTGCATTTTTCTCTAATTTTTCATAATGAACGCGTGCATCTTTTTTTGCATATTCCTGACATATACGTGCCACTTCATCCACATGTTCTGCATCACTGGCATCTCCAAGGCACAGTTCGAGATTCGGATAGGTCTGGTTTAACACCGATTCTATCATGTCTCTCAAATATCGTTCCGGTGTATTAAATAATGGCACAATGACACTGAACTTAATATCCTTTGTGAACTTTGTATTCCGCTGCGCTTCAATTTTTTCCGGTGAATAAGTAATACTTGCAATAAATGCCTGATTTCTTTTTCGAATCACAGATTTCCTATTCTTCCATTTATTGCAAATCTTATCTTTGATTTTTACAAGAAGGCGCTTGATTTTACCAAAAAATTTTGCAATTCTGCTTTCTTTTTTCACCTTTGCTTTTTTTACACTTCTGTCTTCCTGCAAAAATAAAATCGTCCGCACCTTTACCGTAGCATAAATTCTGTAGATTGGATTAATCACTACCCAGATTTTCTTCTTCTTAAGCTGTTTAATCCTCTCACTCTGTCCACTGTAAAGTGGATTCATTGCATCCGTATCAATTTTTTCTTCCGGCTTATCAGCCGGTTTTTCCTCTATTTCTTTCGGTTCTTCCTTTTTATCTTCTTCTATCGTTTCCGATTCTTTTTTATCATCATCAATATGCCAGACATTCGCAACAAGCTCAACTTCTCTTGTTTTATCACTCTCTTCTTCTACATCTGCCTGATGCTCTAAAACCCATTGTTGAATGTTTTGATTTTTATAATTGGAACTCATTTTTTCCCTGTTCTTTCCTTATATTTGTATATCGCATAAAAATACAAACTACATTTTACCATAAGCAAAGCCAAACAGCAAGTTTTGCATTTTTAAAAGGATGTCCGAAAAGTCTTACGGCTTTTCAGACATCCCTCCTAAACTATAACAATTCTTGTTTCATCCTATCGGAACTTTCCAAGAAAATGTCCATCTTTTTCATCCATATGATAAAACCAGACACCATCCGTAATCAGTCCTCTTGCTACCATTCCATTCCAATGGAAAAATACCATTCTTCCCCATTGATCATAGCTGAATCCACCGGTCATTAAAGTTCCATTATCGTTTGCATATCCGTAATCAACACCATTCTCAAACTGAAACCATCCCTGGTGTTTTACAGCTCCATTCCCATCCAGATAATAGACATTATCCTTATAGAAAGTAATCTGATCAAACACTGCCCGGCCACGCGAATCAAAATAACAGGTATAGCCTACATTCTTGCAATACTGGAATGCATCAAAAACCATATGTCCTTTCGCATCAAAGTAGATAAGACCGGTTCCTTCCGGATCATAGGTCAGACGATTTACCATTGGACTTCCGTCATTTTGCAGATAATAGGTATACGTTCCATCACAATAATACTGATTTCTTTTTAAGGAACCATCTTCATTATAAACGCGCATCTTCTTTACGCTCTCATCTGTCTCCTGATCTGCATTGGCACCAATCACATTAATGTCCGTCTTACCACCACTTGCCCAATTTCCTGAACTGTTTGTCGGACTGCTGCCAGTCCCCGCTGAAGACGTGCTTCCCGAATACCAGAAATTCACATCCGTATTTCCTGAGATTCCACTCACACTCCCCTTGCTGGAATACTGCCAGAACTGGTACTCACCCGGATAAGTCGTTTCACTGGTATAATTTGCGAGCCATACCATGGAATTTAAAGAACCTGCATTTAATGCATGCTCAAGCATGTACTTATTTGCATAAACCATCGGCGTATATCCGGCTTCCCATACTTTTTGGTTAAATGCATTACAAACCGCAGTGGCTGATTCTCTGCTTAGATGCGCATTATAAAGTCTTCCACCTTCTCCACTTCCTGTACTTGCATATTCGTAATCCAGAACAATTGGCATGGATATACTGCTACGATATTGTTCTGCCTTGCTTATAACATAGTTAGCTTCATCTATTGCTTCTGCTTCGGTAATCGCCTGTGAAAAAATATAGATACCGACTTTAACACCCGCCTGAATGGCTCCCTGCATATTTCTGTCAAAATAACTGTCTGCCGCAAGTGTACCTTTTTCATATCCTCTGTATCCAACACGGATAAAAGCGAAATCTATACCGGATGCTTTTACTGCTGCCCAGTTAATGTCCTTTTGATACTTTGAAACATCAACTCCATTCACAATTGTACATCCATCAAAACGGCTATTATGATTATACCCGCCACCGGTGTATGGACTTGTCATATTGGTCGTTCCGACAAAAGTCTCATCCTCACTATAGAAATCATCTGAAATCTGCCCCATCGCCCTTGCATATTCCGGATCATCCATTGCTTCTTCCTCCGCTGTCGGAGCCGTTACATAAGAATAGTCCTCCCCGGATATGATTTCTTCTGTTGTTTCTGTCGTCTGGGCCGCATAACTCTGACCGGCAAACATCTGCATTCCAAGTGCCATTATCAAACAAGCTGCTAAAAATTTCTTTTTCATTTTGTACCTTTCTTTTTCCTTAATTCTTATTTTTTTACAGGGTGCATTCTAACGGAAAGAACCTGTAAGATGTCCGTCTTTTTCGTCCATCACATAATAGGTTGTTCCATCATTAATCAGTCCTCTTGCCACCATTCCATTCCAATGATAATAAACAATACGTCCTGTTCCATCAAATCCGAATCCACCGGTCTGTAAACTTCCATCACTTTTCGCAAATCCATAATCTATCCCATTCGCATACTGAAACCAGCCATTTGCCTGCATTTTTCCAGTTGCATCCATATAATACGCCTTGTTATGGTAAAAAGTTACCTGATCAAAAATTGCCCGTCCGTAGGTATTAAAATAACAGGTATATCCAACATCCTTGCAATATTTAAATGTATCAAATAACATATGCCCCTTCTCATCAAAATAAATTAATCCGGTTCCTTCCGGATCATAAGTAAGCCGGTTTACCATTGGACTTCCATCACTTTGCAGAAAATATGTGTACACTCCATCACAATAAAACTGATTCTTTTTTACCGTACCATCCGCATTATAATAGCGAACAGCTGAAACGTCCTTCACCGGAAGATTTTCATCATAATTCCGAATTCCGTCATCATACCAGAAGTCCATATCAACCTGGCCGGTAATTCCACTTACGGTTCCTTTATTTGTATATTGCCAGTATTTGTAATTCCCGGCATAGTTTGTTTCTGTTACATAATGTGCAAGCCACACCTGTGCATTCAATCCCGACGGTACCATGGCATTTTCCAACATGTTCTTATTTGCATAAACTGCTGTCTGATAGCCACTTGCCTGTACTGTATTGGAAAATGCATTACAAATCTGCGTTGTTTTATCTTTGCTCAGCTTCGCGGTATACAATCTGCCGGTCTTATTTGCATCATATTCATAATCAATCACAACCGGAAGCGTTACCTTATAATTTTTGATTCGCTCCATTACGTATCTGGCTTCTTCGGCGGCTTCTGCTTCACTCACTGCCTGAGATGTTATGTAAACTCCAACCTGCATATTTGCATTAATTGCTCCAACAATATTATTCTTAAAATATGCATCTTCATAAAGAACTCCATCTTTACTGCCACGATAACCCACACGGATAAATGCGAAATCGATTCCATCCTCTTTTGCTGCTGCCCAGTTGATATTTCCCTGATAAAAAGAAACATCTACGCCATTTACTATATTATCCTGATCAAACTTTGTATTATGTACATAATTCCCGTTATTATATTTTATTGTTGTCTGTCTGCTTCCGACCAGTTCTTCATCACCAAAGAAATCCTCCGGCGCATCTTTTGTTTCTCTCTCAAATGCGGGATCATTTGCTTTCTCTTCTTCTGTCATTGTTGGTTCTTCGTCTAATACCACATTCGTTGCTGTCTCTTTTGCTCCGTCAATATTTTCTGCCATAACCTGATTCGGCAAAAACGAAACGCTGAGTAATAAAGACAACACCCCCATCACAATTCTTTTTTTCATCAACAATCCTCCCTTGTCTTTACAATTTTTCCTAATTTTCCATTAGACATTATAGTATAACCGACTCATTTTATCTTTCATATTTTCTTATGTTTTTCTTAATTTTGCATCAATGTGCTATACTATTGGTAAAACAACTTTTATTATTATAACATAAAGGATGGACTTTTGATATGTACAAGAAAAAATTTCCTATTATACTACTTTTTACCTCAATTTTATTACTGCTTATCACCCTCGTCTGGTTTCTGTTTTTTTATCAGCCGGATGTCAATGACACTGAAGAGGGTTCACAACTACCCGGTTTCTTTGATTCAAAAGAAGATGTTTCCTATCTTGCAATCGGAAACTCCTTAACCATTCATCCTGTGATGGAAAATATCTGGTGGGGCGAATGGGGGATGGCAGCAACCAGTAAAGAAAAAGATTATGTACATCTGGTAGATGCCTACCTGGATGAAACATATGATGTATCTACCACTGCTTATAATTTTGCCGATTGGGAAACTTCTGAATCAAATCGCTCTGATATGTTTTCTGAACTTGACCAATATCTTTCTCCGGACTTAGATTTAATCACAATTCAGCTTGGAGAAAATATTACGACGGGTCTGGATACCTTAAATGAGGATTATACCGAATTAGTACAATACATTAAAGACGAATGTCCAAATGCCCAAATCATGATACTTGATGAATTCTGCTGGCCAAAACCTGAGATTCAGGCAGCCCAAAAACAGGCAGCCGATACTTTTTCGCTTACTTATATTGATCTTTCCGAAATCCGTACGGACGAATATCGTGCCGGTCTCGGAACCAATGTTATGGGAGAAGATAACGAATGGCATACAATTACGGAAGCCACTGTGGCAGAACACCCTAATGATGACGGTATGCGCTACATTGCCAACCGGATAATTGCCAACCTATCCCAGTTATGATATGATTATAAAATAATATTTTATAAAATTTTTAGAAAGTCGAGATATATCAATGAGAAAAAAATTATTTGCAACCCTATTGGCGTTTGCACTCATCGCATCACCAACAACTATTTTCGCTGAGAATGTCTCAGCTACTGACACAGAGACGGTCACGGAAGAAAACACGGAAAGTATCGTCCCGGAGGAGAACGAAGCAGAAACAACGGAATCAGCAGGACGTACCGTTCCCCACTACACGCTTTCCAATGATGGCGACCAATGGACCGGAACTTATTATTATCTTCCTGATGGCACAATGGCGACCGATGCATTTTTTTGTGACGGAACCTACACCTATTATTTACAAAAAGATGGCACTCCTATGAAAGACCGTCTGACCTATCATCCAAATGGTCAAAACATCATCTACCTTGATAACAATGGGCACGAAGTCTTTGATAATTTTGTAAATGTAAAAAGAAGTATTACCGGAGAAGAAATCAATGACATCTGCTATTTTGACACCTTCGGTTATATGTATGTGGACAAACTTACTTATGATCGTTCGGGCACCAAACTTTACTATCTGAACCCTTATGGTGTTCTGCAAAAAGGCTGGTTCCAGTTTTCCGATGGAAACTATGGTGCTACCTATGACGATGGTTCCTTAGTAAAAGATCAGTTCTACATCGACTTATTTGGAAGAACTGTCTACTGTAAAGGAGATGGTAAGTTTGCCCGCGAAACCATTACTGATGGTATCTGGTACTATGAAATGGATCCTACAGACGGTCATCTTATTCGACAGTACAAAAAAGCATTTAACTATTTTGCCATCGGAAATTCTTTAACAACCCATCCGGTTATTGATGGTATCTGGTGGGGAAACTGGGGTATGGCAGCTTCCACAAGAGAAAATGATTTTGTTCACAAAGTATGTTCTTCCTTAGAGCAAAACTACGAAGTACATAGCAATGCAATTTATTATACTTCATGGGAAACCGCAGCCGACAGAAACAGCCAGCTTTCTATCTTAGATCCATATCTTACCGCGGATCTTGATCTGGTAACCATTCAGCTCGGAGATAATATTACAGGAAATTTTGGTACTTTAACAAGTGACTATCAGAACCTCATCGGTTATGTCCGCTCCAAAGCACCAAATGCACAGATTATGGTGATTGACGAGTTCTGTTGGCCAAATGGAACCATCCAGCAGGCACAGCAAACTGCCAGTAGCGCATACGGCGCAGACTATATCAGTCTTGCCGCAATTCAGAACATCAACTATAAAGTTGGTGCTGCAACCGTAGCAGGTGATGATGGTCAGATGCACACTATTTACAATGGTGCCGTTGGATGCCACCCGAACGATGCCGGTATGCAATATATCGCAGATCAGATTTTGCAAAGAATTACCGTAAAAAAATAAGAATTAAATGCTTTAAGAAATGCACAAGAAATTTTAAAATTTCCTGTTAAAACAAAAAAGATTCCGACTTCACAAATACAAATCGGAATCTTTTTTCTTACTGTTTTTTTGCTTTACAACTTCTTACTGATATATTTCAAGACAATGTCCGTCGTTTTCATCCATCCGGTAATTAAATACTCCGTCGTTAATGACTCCTTTTGCCACTGTACCATCGCCTTTTAAATACACCAGTCTTCCCCACTGATCATAGGCAAACTGGTCTTTAAGCAAACTACCATCTTCTCTGGCACAACCAATCTCACCATTTGAGAATTGAAACCATCCATTTCTTTGCATCACACCATATGGATTTAAATAATATAAAGTCATCCCTGTTCTGTCATAGGTTGTTCTGTCTATATACATAGAACCAAAGGTGTCAAAGTAGCAAATATCATCTACCGTTTGACCGGAAATACTTCTCTTTACATTGGCAAAATTATCAAAGACTTCATGCCCTTTTTCATCAAAATAAATAATGTCCTTTCCATTCGGATGATAGGTCAGACGATTCTTCATCGGTGTTCCATCATTCTGTATATAGTAAGTATAGGTGCCATCACATACAAATTGATTTTTGATTGGTTTTCCATTTTCATCATAAACACCAAGAACCTGGTCTCCATCTCTGTCCCAGCCTTTCCAGTGTGCATACAAAGTCTGATCCTCGGATAATGTATAAACATCACTGGCATTGATCTTCGTTCCACCATCTTTTTTCGTATACCACCCTGCAAATTCAAGGCTTCCATTCGTTGGTGTACCAAGATCTCCATAAGCTTCATCTTTAATCACAATTCTTTTTGTTTGTGCAATTGTTCCTCCATTGGCATCCAATGTAACCGTATAGGCCTCTACATCATCACAGTCTTTTGTATAAGCATTAATACGGAAATTAGACTTATTACTAACACCAAAATCTGTCCATTCTCCACTTGGATACTGATAAAAACTCTGCCCCGGTTTTGCACTTGCCTTTGCATGAATGGAATTCGTTACAGCATCATATTCTTTGCCAAGCCAGACCTGTCCGTCTTCCTTTGATAAAGTTACAACCACTGATACTTTATCTCCCTGCTTTAACAAAACTCTTTCTTCTAACGGAACCGTATAATAACCTGCATAACGTGTTTTTCCGGATGTTGTCGCTGAGGTTATCTTTAACCCACTCTGAGGATTCGAGTCATCCGTCGGGTTAACATAAATATCAATCGTATAATCGGCATCCACACTCTGGTAAGCATAAAAAGAAACCGCCTCTAATGATTCCAACTTACTTCCGGAAGAAATCGTATAGACATTCGCTCCTGTAACGGTGTTGTCTCCTCCCCAGCCACTGCTTGCAATGGAACCATCATAAATATAATTATGGTCATAATTAGAGGCTTCTTCTGCTATCATAATATATGCCGTGTTACTAATGGAAGCATCTTCATAAGACAGCCAGAAATAACCGTTCTTTTCCATGTCGCTTCCACCCCAACTGTTGCGGACCAGCCATGCTCCATCTTTTTTCGGCTCCTGACTAAAATTGTTTCTGGAAAAATTATCATCCCATCCTACAATCGTTACTGCATGATTCACCGTTTCATCTTCTGGATTATAGTAGGCACAATTCTCAGCCTTATAAACATTCGGATCTTCTTTATCGCAATATGTAATTGCTGCTGCGCCATATTCTTTTATCATCTTTTTTACTTCATCTGGATTTTCTTTGATGTTAATCTGGTATACATTCTGCAAATGTGCGACATCTGCATCATAAGCAAGAGAATCATCCAATCCCTTGATCAGACTTTTTTCCGCATCACTGTATGGCACCGTACTCTCATCTGCGGCTCCTACCCAGTTCATTAATGCTGCCGTAGCATAAGAGAAATTTCCTCCCTTGTTCAGATAATTTGTAGTTCCCGAATATGTAACCTTATCTCCCTGCGTTCCTCCCAGCGGATCTGTCACAGAATGATACGTAAAATATGCCAGCTGCAATTCAGACAAATCCATCGTCCCATGTCCTGCCTTTAATAAACTAATTTCCTGCGCGGCATTCGTTGTAAATGCCCAACAGCTTCCATAAGGATACTGATTTCTGACCTGTGGTAACTTGTACCCCATATTATCCTTTACCGGATTAAATACTGCCGGAACTTCGCTTTCGGTTCCAAATACCATTCTTTCATCGTCTGCTATGCTATCTTCCACAACCGGCGCCATATCATCTTCTTCAATCGGAAGATAAGCTCCTTCATCCTCCTGCTCAAGCACCGCTTCATCCATTGTGGCACCCTTCGTATTTTCTCCAACTGCTGCATTTATCGTAGTCGGAGCCGCAATTAATGCCATAAGTGTCATATAAACTGCCAATTTCTTCTTATGCATTTTTCCCCTTCTTTCTAAATTTTCCAATTTATTGCTAACAACGTTTCAAACACTAAGTAAAGCGGACATTCGCAATCCGCTTCGCTACTTGAATAGTTTAAACTGTTTTTTTATTATACAACAAAATGATACACAGGAAAAGCATTTCATTGCAAACACTAAAATTTTCCAGAAACAAAGTGCCGGCATTGACGCTCTTATGGTTTTATGGTACATTACCTTTAGTTTTTGATTACATAAAAAGGAGACTTTCCATTGAAAAGAAATACATCACTTGACTTTATCCGTGCTTTTGCCACGTTTCTTATTGTTACCTTTCATTTTGCTTATTTTGGCAATCAGACAGACAGCATTCTTTTTGGATACGCCAATGGTGGCTGGGGAAGTGTTGGCACTACCCTGTTTTTTTTGTTATCCGGTTATGTTTTATATGTAAAATATCCAGTGATTTCTAATATCACAACTTTTTATAAAAAGAGATTTTTAGCTATCTTTCCAATGTTTTACATTGCTTTTGGATTTGCTTATCTTCTTCATTCCCTGAATGGATATGGATTTACCTATGGTGGTTCTCCACTTCGGTTCGTTTTTACACTTCTTGGCATTGACAGTTATCTTGGTTTTTATTCCATAAACAGTTACCACCTGGTTGCAGAGTGGTTTACTGCCATTATTATTATTTTGTATCTGCTTTACCCGTTGTTGTGCAAATTATTTGCTAAAAAACGTACTTTAACTACTGCTGCCATTCTGCTTCTTTATCTTTTAAACCTGCAATTTGATTTTTTCATTGTTCCGGATGACGCCAATCTTATCACCGGTCTTTTCTGCTTTTGGATTGGCATGCTGTTAGGTCGGACTTTTTCGCAGAATGTTTCCACAAAAGAAGAAAACGTATCTTGTCTGATTCGTTTCCGCAAATGGATTCCGGTATTTTCACTCGCTTTGGCTCTCCTTATTATCTTTGTGAAACTGCCATGGCAAAGTCTTCTTTGGAAAAATCTTCTGGGTATCAGTCTGTTTTTGATGTTACATGAAACTGCGGGCTTTTTTCTTCGCATTCCCGGCATATCCTTTTGCAGTAATAAACTTTCCAAATACTCCTATGCCATTTATCTCATTCACCACTTCATCATTAACGATTTCTATCCATTAATAAAGAGCTATATGCCGACAAGACATACAACTCTCTTTTTATACTTTGCTCTTATTTATCTGATTTGTATCTGTGCATACAGCATTTATCAGATAAATGCTGCACTATTTGCGACATTATCACACCGAAATAAAATATAATGTTCCGTCTGTGCCACCTGATAATAGCCATATTGATCCATTTTCTTTGATGCAACCTTTTTTTCTAACACCAGATAATTGCAGTTCTCTTGTTTCAGACATTCCGAAAGCGCCAGGAAATCCATTTCACTATCATCTTTTGCTTTCATCATTTCATAGAGTTCGTCGCAATTTTCCGTCAATTCTTCATTTTTCAATGCATTTCTGCCATAAGGCATCTGAATAGTAGCATCATATTGCCTGACATAACTTAAAAGTTCTGACGGTACGACTACTTTTTTTGTAGTAATGCCATTCATCTGTGCATCACCTGTAATCATATTGCAGACCTCTACTGCCTGTTTTGGCAATTTTTCCACGTTATCCGGTGTTATGATTGTACCCTCTTCATCATACACACACTTCCCGGAAAGCAAAATGAAAAGGATTAAAAACGCAATAATACCTGTTCGTTTTATCTTATCTTTACGTAAATCATAAAGCTCTGTTCCTGCAAACGCGATGATAAAAGGAATTGGCATCAACCAGAACATTCTCCAATATACTTCCTCTCCAATGCAATACTCCATAATAATAACTGCCGTAACCGGAAACACCATCAGAGCAATAATAAAACCCGTATATTGATTTAAAATCTGATATATTTTTTTATTTTTTTCATGGATTGCCAAAAAGCACATTGCACATAAAAACAACAAGAACTGGGCTCCCATTCCACTATATAGCTGGAAACATACTGCAATTTTTCGAAATAGTTCCATAGTTTTCCTCATTTAACGCATGAAAAGATAAATTCCCGCTAAAGCAACATTTAGAATGCAACAGGAACTTGTCTGTATGAATAATTTTATCTTCTTTGAACGAAATACCTGCATAATCGCAAAAGCCTCTAACATGATCGCGCTCAAAATAATTCCCATTGAAGAAACAAAGCAGCTTGCCACCATAACAACAAACAGCAAAATCCATTCTTTTATCGTCAGATAATTTTTTTCAAAATAGCACAAAACAAAATAAATCAAAAATGGTAATAAAATTGCCGCCAAAACTGCTTTTCCCTGCCAGATGCGAACCAGGAGAAATTCTCCGACCGACCATGGTGAAAATCCCGAAAACAGATTCACAAGAGATAAAAAAATTAAAAACCATGCAATTTTTTCCCTGTTTTCTCCAAAAACTCTGTTTCCGATTAAGAAATAGACCCCATAAGCCAATGGTATCAGTACAAATGGCAACACTGTATGAAAAAATACCGTCGGACGGATTCCTATCCATTTCCCTATTACTGCTCCCAATAATGGAAACGGCGACAGTACATACCTTGCTGGAAATTCATAATAACTGCTTCCGGTATAAGGATCAAATGCATACAAAGTATTCGTATCAACCGCCGTAACTGCAGTTGCAACATAAAAGGCATCATCATCATCAATATGATTACCAAATCCTAAAACAAATGTCTGCAATAGCACCAGCAGCAACACTACAACTACCAACATTTCCGGCTTCTTCCAACGAAATTCTTTTACCGCCTCTATCAATTCTTTCCCATGTAAGACGAAAGAAATTAAGCATAATCCCCCAATCACCGCAAACATCACAAGCGATAATTCTTTTAAAGAACGTCTCAAAAAAATGCAAGGCAGGGAAATTACCTCGAAAAGAGCAAGGACAGCAAAGAAACCAACTACCCATTCCAAAACCGGATTATGCGTTTTTCCGCAAAGCAATTTTCCCAATAATACAAAGATGACCATCAGTAATAAAATACAACCTATTATACGTAAAACTATCATCTACTTACTTCCTTTAAATACAAACAATTTACTGATGACATAATTTAATAAAATAACCACAATCTGTGCAACTACCTTGACCGTCATACTAGGAAAAGAGAGACATGTAATAAAAATAAGCAAAATCGCTTCTTCTATCCCAAGTGTTGCAAGACGCCCTGCGAAAAAAGAAAGCATCTCTCGAAAAAATTCAAAAAAGGAATCATTTTTCGAACAAAATACCCAGATTTTATTCGTCACAAAGGCAAACACAACTGCCAGAATCCACGAAAATATATTGGCAATCAGTTCATTTATCTCAAGTACAACATTAAAATATGCATAACTGGCTATACTTACGATAAATGACAAACCGCCAAAAAATAAATACAATAATACTTCTTTATTCTTCTTATAGAAAGGCTCTAAAATACGAAGTCCCGGTAAGGACATGATTTTATCAAAAATATCCTTTTTTTCTATATGATTCTTCTCACTCATTACTTACATCCTTTTTATACAAACAGAGAGAAGATTTTCCCACCTCTATCAAATATTCTTTATAATTCTACTCCATTTTGTATCAACAACTCTCTTGCTGTATCAATAGAATCTACTCCATGCAGATTCTTAATTGGTGCAAATTCCTTTTCCCGAATCACTTCATATGGAAGACAATCTGCCATCATGTGTACCATATCTAATACCAATGTTTCAAACTTATAGCCATTCGGCTTTTCCGGTTTGATTTTTTTTCCATCCTCATCCATATAAGGAATCTTCTTCTCCACAACATGAATCGGCATATGTCGATTTGCAATCTGCTCTAACTTATCTTCACGGAACAAGTAGTTCAGGATAACCCCAAACCCATACTTCAAATCACCATTTTCTTTTCTGGCAGTTGCCATTTCTTCCGTCATCTCATAATACTCAGCAATAGAAGGTTTTCCGTCTTCCGTACATAGAACTCCGACCTTTTCATCCGGGGCGGCTTTTCTTACTACTTTCGCTCCGCTTTCACAGCCGGACGCAATCGTTGCACCAATAAACATAGGATCTGCCATCTTTTGCAATACATTATCTACTGCAAATACATTAATCCACTCGATTCCTCTCTTATGCACATCCTCTAACATCCCATCCAGGACCATAGACGAAAACCAGCCGCCATTTCCATTCGGTGCCATGGCAAGCTCCGTGTTTGATGCCATTAATACTCTTCCCTCAAAATCAACGGTTGGTACCATCTCCTGAATAAAAAACTTAATATAAGACTTATCATAACCAAAATACTGATGTTCCTCAAAGAAATCTACAGTTTCTTTTTTATTGCTGATACTGGTCATAATATAAAGTGGAATAAATACCCCCACTTCTTTCACAACCTGCATCAAATTATTCATCAGACACTCAAAAATATAAATCTCCTTAGTAAGACCGATATTTACCGTTCCTTTTGGCTGATCGAAGCCGAGTCTTGTCCCCTGACCACCGGCAAGTAACACAAGACCCACCTTCCCGTCACGAAGCGTCTTTAAGCCTATCTCTTTGAACTCATCTGCTCTTTTTTCAATCTCATCTACCTCTACTGCTTCGAGCGGTGCAAATACACCTCGTTCTGTCACAGTAGCCCTACGCTCTATTTCTTTTAAAACTGAAAAATCAATGGCATCCAGTTTTTTTTGTAAAACCGCTTTTTCCTTCTCTGGCAATTGCTCTAATTGCTTATTTATATAGTAAAATTTATCTGACATTTAAATGAATCTTCCTTTTTTAGTTTCATTATCCAAAGACAACTATAATTAGCATACCAGTTTTTCAAATAAAAGGCAACCTACAAAACGCTTTGTATCATACCTGCTTCCTATTTTGTCGCGTAATAAATATTCCTGGCAACCGTTCTTAACCAGCTGTCCTTTGGTAAAACTTTTTTTAGTTTCCGCTTTAATTTTTCTTTTGCTGTTATGCCATAAGCCACTTCACTTGCAAATGTAGTGTTCATGTTCCAGAGAATCTGCTCATAATACGGATTCGTCCTCGCGACCTTAAAGAACTCCTCTGCAAAATCTTCATCCGGTTTCATCCATGGTTTTAAAAATCCTGCATAATGAATAATATAAGGATGTTTTCTTGCCTCTTCATATTCATCTAAAATATAGTATGGCGCAAATTTAATTACTTCATGCCAGCGTTCATGGTTACAATCCACCAATAAATTCCATGCCATATCAAGATAAGTTACTCTGTCTTCACAGATTATATTTAAAATATCCTGATCGGAATATTTGTAAATACCGGTATCTGACATTTCAAGCAATTCTTTTACGGTTGTAACTTTCTTTAGTTCTGCAACATTAAAAAGTAATACCCCTGCCTGAAAATATTGAAATGGACTCTTAATTTTAAGCACTTCCCTACAATATTTTCCTGTAGCCGGATTTGCACCATTGCATTGTCCCATAAAATCCGGATCTTTCACCGCACCAATCAGAGTATTTCCTAATTCTATATCATACAACTCTGCAATATCCCGCATGATAATCATATCACAATCTAAGTACAAAACCTTATCATAACCTTTTAATATATCTAAAATCAAAAACCGATAGAAGGTCTCTGTCGTAATATGCTCCTTTGCCTCCAGACGATATCCGGAAACGTGCCGGGTAACATCAATAAAAGTGAATCGGACATTGTCTCTTTCCAACTGTTCATGAAAAACCTTCTGGCTTTCTTTTTCGATATCGGTATGAAAAACGTAGATTTCATATTTTCTCTCGTTCGATGTATGATTCACAATAGATTGCGCACAAGTGTAAAGAATTGGTACATAGTTCTGATTCGCAGCTAATACAACAGGAACCACATTTTTATCTTCTTTAGCCTTTATTTCAACCGGTTCATCTGCATTCTGAAATAAGGCAATCTGCAGCTCTCCCAAACGATAACCGCCCTTTTTCTTTAAATACTCATAGAAAATACCTACCATACGCTCTCCCAGGTGCCCGGTCGTGCGGTAACCTTCTCTGGAATAAAGACTCATATCGACCCGGTTCTCAAACTCTTCCAAAATGTCAAAAAGCATGGCAGAATACTCATCAAATAATTCCCTTTTCATAATGAACATGTTGCAGGGATAAAAGGTCTTTCCTTTAAAAAAGGCTTCTGCTGTATCTGAAATCTCCGGATACTTCTCTTTTATAATCTCTAACAATATTTTTACATCTTTAATATGAAGCTCCGGTGCTTTCTCATAATGATCATAAACAGATTTTGCCAAAAGTTTCTGGGTTGGAATTCCTTCTGCTATCAAAAAATCATAATTTTCAATATAAGAACGCATATCCTTTTCATTCAGATGCAGTTCTTCCATAACTTTGTCATTCAGTGCAGAATATTCTATGATTCCCCAGTCATTCTTTTTAAGTTTATTGGGATTAAAAGAAAAAAATCGGCGATAATGGCAAAAGCCATAATAATCTGCTTTCACATTTTTCCACGCCCAGTACTGCGTCGTTAATTCACAATAAGATTTATTTTTTGAAGATATATTCTCTCCGACATTATCCTGGTATACTCCAGCCGGTACCGGACTTTTTTGAAAATCACTTCCTGCTATCACATTGCAAAATAAGGGATTATCAATTCGCATAGTGTTTCGATTCGGTGTATGTGTCACAAATAACTTAATATCACTCATTTCCGTTACGCTCCTATCTCATCCACTTTATTTAATGCAGCCTCTATCACCTTATCCATATCATAATATTTATAATTTCCGAGACGTCCGCCAAAAATAACATCATTTTCCTGCTCTGCCAATGCTTTATATTCTTCATATAACGCATTGTTCTTTTCATTATTGATTGGATAATATGGTTCATCACCCTTTTTCCACTCACTGGAATATTCTCTTGAAATAATGGTAAATGGTTGTGTTCCAAATTCAAAATGTTTATGTTCTATTACCCTTGTATATGGCACTTCACGCTCTGTATAATTCACAACCGCATTTCCCTGATAATTTTCTTCTTCTATTCTTTCTTCTTCAAAACGGACAGAACGATACTCCAAAACACCTAATTTATAATCATAGTACTCATCAATCATTCCGGTATATAAGACTTTATCAAAAATCTTTCCATTTTTTGCAAGAAATTCTTTATAAGAAATTCCAAGTTCCACCGGTGTTCCTTCTAACATTTTTTCAATAATCTTCGTATAACCACCAATCGGAATTCCCTGATACCGGTCATTAAAATAATTATTGTCATAGGTAAAACGAAGCGGCAGACGCTTAATAATAAAAGAAGGTAATTCTTTGCAGTCACGCCCCCACTGTTTTTCGGTATAACCTTTAATCAATTTTTCATACACATCTTTGCCTACCAGAGACAATGCCTGTTCTTCTAAATTCTTTGGTTCTGTAATATTTAAATCTGCAATTTGATTTTTAATCATTTCCTGTGCTTCCTTCGGAGTAGAAATTCCCCACATTTTACTGAATGTGTTCATATTAAAAGGAAGGTTATACAATTCGTCTTTGTATTTTGCAATCGGCGAATTAATATAGTTATTAAATTCTGCAAACTGATTGATATAATCCCACACCTTTTTATTGGATGTATGAAAAATATGCGCACCATACTTATGAACATGGATTCCATCCACATCTTCACAATAAATATTTCCACCAATATGTTTCCGCTTATCAATGACAAGACATTTTTTACCACGTTTCTTCATCTCATAAGCAAAAACTGCTCCATACAATCCACTTCCAACAATTAAATAATCATATTTCATCTTTTTACTCCTTACCTATTACTTCCCCAAATATTCTTTTACTGATTCATATAAGCATCACAAACCGGCCCGGCTTCTCCGGACATCTTTACAACACCTTTTTCCAACCATAACACGTGGTCACACAAACGTCTTACCGTATTAATATCATGGGATACATACAATAATGTCGTTCCCCCATCCAGCATGCTCTGCATACGTTCCTGGCATTTTTCCTGAAATTTATAATCTCCTACAGCCAATACCTCATCACAAATCAAAATATCCGGTTTCACCATGGTAGCAACTGCAAAGCCCAGTCTTGCCGACATTCCGGAAGAATAATTTTTAATTGGCATATCAAGGAAATCCCATAATTCCGCGAAATCTACGATTTCATCAAAATGATCTTTCATATACTGCTCTGAATGTCCCATTAAAGTACCGTTTAAAAAAATATTTTCTCTTGCGGTAAGCTCTCCGTCAAATCCGGCTCCAAGTTCGATGAGAGGCGCCATGCTTCCCTTGATGGTTACTGTCCCCTTGTAAGGTTTTAAAACACCACAGATTAATTTTAATAAAGTAGACTTTCCGGCACCATTTGTTCCGACCAGTCCCCAGGATTCTCCCTGTTTTATTTTTAAATTAATGTTCTTTAATGCCAAAAACTCCTGAAACATCAATTCACGCTTTACAAGCTTTATCACATATTCCTTTAAATTATCCACTTTTTCTGAAGCCATATTGAAACGAACTGTTGCATCCGAAACATCTATGATATAATCCTCTTTACTCATATGTCCTCCACTGATTAAATATACAAAATAAATTTATCCTGATTCTTTTGAAATGCCCATATCCCAAGGATAAGGAAAATACCTGCAACTCCAAAACCATAAAGAAATGTTTCCATTGACGGCATACAATGTTGTAATACCAATGTTCTGAACTGATTAATGTAATGGTACATCGGATTAAAAATCTTAATCAGTTTCTGTAACATTTCCGGTAACTGTTCCATCGGATAAAATAATGGGGTAAGATACATCCATGCGGTAGTAAAAACATTATAAATATACTGAATATCCCGGAAAAACACACTGATTTGCGCCAAAAACAAACTTAAACCAAGACAAAACAAATATACTTCAACCAAGACAACCGGAATCAAAAACATGTAAAGGGAGAATTGCACCCTTGTTATGATAAATACAATAAACATTGCTCCAAGTGAAAATAAAAGATTCACCAGTGAACTTGTAACCTTAGATAAAGTAAAAACATACTTTGGCACATATACCTTTTTTAATAATGCTGCATTGCCCGTAATTGAAAAAATAGACTGATTCGTTGCTTCTGTCATATAAGAAAACATGGTCTGTCCGATAATTAAATACGCCGGATAATTGGCAATGTCAAACCGGAACATATTTGAAAATACAATTACCAGAACCATCATAATCAATAACGGATTTAAGATACTCCAAAAATAGCCCAGAAAACTTCTGCGATATTTTAATTTAATATCTTTCGTCACTAACTGTTTGATTAAGAAACGATAATCATACAGTGCCCGAAGTCTTTTTTTCCATAAGTTCATTTTTCTTTCCTCTCCATTCATTTTTATCTCTTTCTCCATCCAAATACCAGCGGATTAAAAATATGTTGTCCAAACCAGTTTTTTATCTGAAAACCGGTTCCTTTCTGTTCTTTTTCCTCTACCGGACAAATGTATACACGAAGCTTATTTTTTCTGACATATAACGTAAATAAGCGTTCTGCCAAAAAGCCAATATAACGACTCTGATAATGATCCCTTTTTTGCCCTGCATCCTCCTGTTCTATTTTTTCCAGAATAGGAAACAACCATTGGCAATAAGTATCACAGACCTGCTTTTTTGCAATAAACATATTATACGGAATGAGTTTGTTCTCGCTAAATACCTCTACAAGCGCATCCTGATACTCCGGATATTCTTTCAGCACAACTTCTTTCATCCTTTCCCAGTCTCCCGGAATATGAAACTTTTTATATTCCTCTTCCAGTGAAATTCGATACAAATAGGATTTCGGAAGTATCATATCATAATCTTCTAAGATTTGACAAATTTTCTCCTCTGTAATGGAAAAGCGCCTTCTGTAATGTTCTAAACCAACAATGTCCGCTCTACTGTTTTTCCAAATCCAGTACAAAGCCGTAAGCTCACAATAACTGGCATTTTTCCCCGAAATATTATCTCCCTTGTTATCCTTTACGCTCTGCACATCCGTATGGTTTACTGCTGCCCCCACCTGAATCGGAATATGCCAGGAATCTCCTTCTAATTTCTGTTTATGTGTTGCAATATAAACTTCTGTTTTTTTCATATTATTTCCCAATCAATTCCAAATAAATCTCTTCTAGTCTTTTTGCCTCTGTTTTGATATCAAATCCACTTTTTTTTATTACATCTGCATTTTCCTTATACCTTATTTTCGAAGTTTCTGCAAGCTTTCCCGCCCACAATGCAGCATCTCTAAGCTCTAATTTCTCTGCCTGTTCTGTCAACATTACTTCATCCGTGATTGCATCTGAAAACAAACACGGCAGTCCACATGCCTGCGCCTCTACACCTACCACCGGAAGCCCTTCATAGATGGACGGAAGAATAAACACATCCATCATCTGATAATAGTCCTGCGGATTTAAGACGGAACCGGTAAAGATAAAATACTCCTGCATCCCGGCTCCCTTCACGGCTTCTTCCATCTCAAACCGAAGCGGACCATCCCCTACTAACAAAAACACAAAATCATTTCGTATTTCTTTTAACTGCTTTGCAATTTCTAAAATGAAACGATGATTTTTCTGCTTCACAAACCGTCCCATATGACCGATCACCAGTTTATTTTCAATCTTATATTTTTCCCGCAAACGTTTCCTTACCTCTTCCCGATAAGAAAAATAATCTATATCAATTGCATTATGGATAATTTTTATCTCACTTGCTTTCTTCCTACGAAATAAATAATCAGAAGCCAGATCAGAACATGCAAAATATACATTCGCTTTGGAAACTCCGATTCCGTTCAAAACATAATTTCTTACCCGTTTCACCAAAGAATCCGCACCTTTTGAATTATGACTATGGAGAATTCTTGTCTGTATCCCATGCTTTTTTGCTGCACTAAGATAAAAAGCTGCTGCATTCGGAAGATGCCCGTGTATCATTTCATATTCCTGATGTTTAAGAAAAAAATCATCCAGTTTTTTCTTGTAACACGGTATATTACGTCCTGTCAATGCAGGCATTTCATATATAACGGAACCTGTCTCTTCCAATTGTTTTCTAATCTCATCCGTAACCGGGGTATGTGTCATAAAATCAAAAATAAAATGGGAATGATCCATATGTCTGTAATAATTCATAACTACAGAACTCACACCACTGTTTTCATTTATCATTTCCACTACCTGTAAGATCCTTATGGGCTTCATTGTTTCCTCTACTTTCGCAAAACTTTCTGATACACCAGTTTCCGAATACTTCTCGGCTGCATCGTCATCCCTATCGTAAGAAGCTTCGCTACCTGATATTCGAAAAAATTAAGAAGTTTCAAATCATACTGCTGGCGGCGCAGTTTCAAATATCGTTTACAATATTCTCTCCCACCTCTTCTTCTATAAATATCATGATTGCATCTGGCTTCTACCAGCACCGTGTCAAGATTATGAAAACAGGTTCCTTTTGCCAGCATGCGAATCCAGAGATCATAATCCTCAAGATATGGAAAATCGCGATAATTTCCGGCTTCTAAAACAGCACTTTTCCGAAACATGACTGTCATATGGTTTAACGGATTCCGATATCTTGCATACTTCAAAATAACTGTCATTTCTTCCGGCATTGTTTTTACCTTATGATAAGAAGCATCTTCCTCATTAAACTCCTCCAGACACCCACCGAGCACTTTAACTTCCCGATGTTCTTCCATGTATTGATACTGTAATTCAAACCGATTGCTTTTTGCAATATCATCTGTGTCCATCCGTGCAACAAGTTCATTTTCACACAACATAAGACCTTTTTTTAATGCACATCCTAAGCCCTCATTTTTTTCAAAAGCATATGGTTTCAATATCGAATATTTTGCCTGGATTTCGTCAATTACCTGATAAAGTTCTTCCGTCAGTTTTCCATCTTCTACAAGAACAATCTCAGTCGGCTGCATGGTCTGATTTACGACGCTAAGTAACGCCTTTTCCAGATACTCGGGTCTTTCTCCTTTATATACCGACATTAGCACTGAAAAGCCCACGTTATACTCCTTTCCTATCCTCTCATTCTCCGGTTTCTATTCATGATAATCTGCTGTAATCTGATCCACATCAACACCCTCTGTATTCTCTTTCTGGAACAATACTTTAAAAGTCAACAGCATCATCTTAATATCTAACAACAAGGAATAATTCTCAATATAGGTCAAATCTAATTTCAACTTATCATATGGCGTCGTATTATACTTTCCATATACTTGTGCATATCCAGTAAGCCCTGCTTTTACTTTTAACCGAAAATCAAACTCCGGTATTCTTTCTACATACTGGTCATGAATTTCCCGACGTTCCGGGCGCGGTCCGACAAAAGACATATCCCCTTTTAAAATATTAAAAATCTGTGGTAATTCATCAAAATGAATTCGCCTTATTACTTTTCCTACCGGTGTGACACGTTTATCCTCTTTCATGGCAAGGCGAGCCCCATCCTTTTCAGAATCCATCCCCATACTTCGGAACTTAATGATCATAAATGTTTTCCCATCTCTGGTCAGACGTTCCTGCTTATAAAATACCGGTCCTTTGTCATACAATTTAATAAGAAGCGCAATAATCAACATAAATGGTGACGCAAGCACAATGGCAATAAGAGACAACAGGATATCAAAAGCACGTTTAAAGAATCTCTGGTCAATCGTAAGTCCCTGATTTCTCGTGAGCAATAATGGAGTATCAAACAAATGAATGTTATCTGCTGCCGTTAAAATAATATCAGATATCTTTGGCGTTACATACGTACGAACTGACATCTGGTAACAGTATTTCTCAATCTGATTTCTGGCATCCGCAGGAATATCACATAATACCACTGCCTCATACTCTAAAATCAATGGATACAGCTTTTCATAACCAATCGTATAACTGACAGATGCACAAATATTATATTTATCTTTTCTGGTATTAATTTTATCAATAAGACCTGTCGGTGAATAATGCCCATAAATAACAAGCATCTTCCTCGGTGGATAAAGCCATGCATAAAACTTACGAACTAAAAACACCCACGGAAGAATAAACAAAACTTCAATTCCTGCCATCGCAAAAATCGGTTCCGGTTTCATATAATCTCTGCCAATCATGCAGATTTCCAAATATGCCATGACTGCAGCTAAAAATATTGCAAGAACATGTGACAAAAAAATATCCTGCAATCTCAAATATCCGATTTTATAACCATTCAACATTTTCGTAAAGCAAAAAATGATAAGAACATAAAATCCTACAACTGCCCAATTTCCTCTACGAAAAAAAGGCATGAATATTACATTGCTGTAATATTCATACCAGATATATGCAAATAATCCGCCTTCCACTAATAAAGTAACAATATTCGCTACAAAATTCAAAAGATGTTTATACTGTTCTTTTTTTGTATTGCTTTTATTTTCCATTCCAAACACTCACTGCCTTCATAATAATCAAACTGTCTTATTATAGCATAGAAGCGCACCTTTGTCTATTATCGGAAAGACCCCAGAAGATGACCATCTGTCTCGTCCATATGATAGTAGGTTCCATCCCAATCCTGAATCAATCCTCTTGCAACCATTCCATTCCAATGGTAAAATACCGTTCTTCCCCATGGGTCAGGCGAAAATCCCCCGGTGTTCAATGTACCATCCGCGTTTGCAAAACCATGGTCTACTCCGTTTGCATAGGTAAACCAGCCACTATCCTCCATTTTACCGCAGGCATTCAAATAATATGCTTTATCTCCTACAAAAGTAACCTGGTCAAAATAAGCACGTCCATCGGTTGCAAAATAGCAGACATACTTCACATCCTCGCAATATTGAAATGCATCAAACAGCATATGCCCTTTCTCATTAAAATAAATGAGTCCTGTTCCTTCCGGATCATAAGTCAGACGGTTCTTCATTGCCGTTCCGTCATACTGCATATAATACGTATACACACCATCACAATAATAATCATTGTAAATCATGGTTCCATCATCATGAAAGAACCGGATATTTCCTTTTTCATCTTCGTAAGACCTTTTTGTATACATATTTCCGGATGCATCAAAAAAATATGCTTTTCCATCTACTCTTGCATAATCGTTAAAAATCTGATAACCATCTCGATCGAAATACCATGTATTTCCGGATTTTTCATCTTTTACCAGTCTGTTTTTTACCCTGCGGCCATCTTCACCATAATAAACCTTATGCTTTCCGTCTGCATCATACATAAGTCGATTGGTCACCGCCGAACCGTCTGCCTGAAAGAAATAGGTCTCTTCCCCCACACTTACCGTCTTATTTGTCACCAGCTTACTATTTTCATCATAATAATAATACTTACCATCTTCTTTCCAGAGTCCATGCCGCGGTGCCAGACTTTTTTGCACATGAGCTTTAATCTTTTCCATTCCAAGCTCATTTGGATGAATCAGATCTTTTTCCATTAAATCTTTTTCTGCTTCGATTCCTGCATCACGCAAATCCACATAAGAAATCCCCTCTTTTTTACAAATATCCTTGATAATCTTAGGAACTTTTTTCTGTGCATCTTCCACCGTATCAAAATCCAGAGCCCAAATAGTATCAAATGGAATCAGACACACAATCTCTGCCTTCGGATACTTTTTTTCTATTCTCTTAATCATCGTATAATAAGCATCTTCAAAAGTATCTACCTTACCATACACCGGAGATACACTGTTACTTTCAATCTGTACTTTTCCCTGCGAAAGAATATCATTGGTGCCTCCGTAGACAAAAATTTTATCCGGTGTCCCATTCTCCCCAAGCTTATCAATTCTCGCTTCAGAAGCCATGTATAAATCTTTTCCGGTATGATACATACTATCCTCTGTGCCATCCCATGATACGCAGGAACCGCCGAGAGACTCATTCTTTCCTAAAGACCATCCTTCTTCCTGTAAAAGGCTAAGCCACCATGTTTTCTCTGCCGGCATAATGCTTTCATCATAATAATTTCCCGCTTCATTATAATCTGTATATCCTATATACGTAGAAATACTGTCTCCTAAAATAGATACAACTGTTTCACCGGCCTTGTATTCTTTGGTTGCTCCCACGATTTCAAGCTCTTCCGGTATCTCTAAATTATTGCAGAGCCCCAATGCAAAATCCTCATTGATTGGAAGATTTTCCGTTGCGGCAAACATGGTATCCGTTTGTAATAATAATGCAGCACTTAAAAATATTCCTGCCGCTTTACTTAATTTTTTCATGATGTCCTCCTTTTGTACCCTGTCACTTATCCAGGTACACATATACCTGATAATGCTCCGTTTCCAGCAAATGCTCAAAACCTTTTTTCTTTAAATATTCTGCATCGTCATCTTCTTTTTTCATAATAATTACATTACAATCGTGTGCATCTGCGGTTTTTACCATCTCTTTTACGTTCGTGGTATCATAAACGTAATTTCCGTATAATACATTGGTGGAAATTCCGACTTCCTTTATGGTAGATGCTACCTCTTTGGGTGCGACGCACTTAGATGGAAATGGTTCTAACACACCTGCAATTTCTTCTACTTCTTCCGGCACTTTTTTTAAATCTATCCTTGTCTGTACGACAGAAAAATCATAATCAAAACGATATCCCGTCTGTACCAGAAGTACTACGAACAAGAAAAACCATACCCTTTTCTGTTTCTTTTGCTTTATTTCATGATAATAAAACTCCGTGAATGCATAACAGACAAACGCAACAATTGGAATAATAAATAACACTTTGCCATACATAAATGCTTCTTTTACAAAAAAAGTAGTAATATTATTCGCTGCAAATGGCAAAAGCCAGACGATAAAAACTCCAAGACCAAGATATACAAAATTCACATTTGTTTTCTCTTTTCGTAATAGGAAATAAAATAATGCTGCCATAAAAAAGATGACCGGAAACATCCACATACTAATATGCATAAAGTTATCCTGAATCACGGAAAACATATCTAATATTTCTGACATTTCTTATACAACCTCCTTATCAGAACAGTCAAAAGGCTTATGGTTAATAAGAAAATGACAAAAAATCCTCCACTCTCATGCAAAAGACTCGCTGACAAAAATAGCAACACAAACTTTAAAATATAACGTTTTATCGATTTCTTCTGCTTTCCCACATCTTCTGTCATTAAAAAATTCATAAAATTGACACATTCATAAAAAACAAAAGGCATCACAACATTAAGAAGCAGCGCCTGCGGCATCCAGATATTCTGAAAAACACCAAACGCTCCCATCCTCTTTGCATAAATAGAACCGGAATAACAGAATATTACAAATAAAAAGAATAACTCCATTTCCTTTTCATTTTTTTGGAACAACCGCTCTGCCAATTTATGATAAACAAAATAGAACAGTGCCAGAAAAGGAACCGGCAAAACAGCATGTACAAACTTCACCGGTGTCATTCCCGTATACTTACATATTGATGCATAAAACATCTCAATTGGTGCTTTTGCCTGTTCACTGATGGGTTCCTCATACACGATATCCGTATAAGGATCATGTAGATAAACCGTATCTGTTGCCATAGTGACCATTAATGTTTCCGGTGTAGCATCTTCTTCAGACGGAACAACAAAAATAATCGAAAAGACTGAAATCGCTATAAAAAGAATCGTTACTATTATTGTTTCCTTACCACACTTTTTTACATATGCAAAATTTTCTTTTATGACGCCTGGTATATCATGAAATCCGAAAAAAAATGCTATAAGAAATAAAATACTTCCTGTCACAAACCATCCTTTCGCCAACGCGCCGAAGGACACTCCGATTCGTAACATGATTCTTGCATAGAGGTAAAACACAGAAAAATACAAAAGATAACCATATATATAGATATAGGATAAACTCTTTTGTTTCCTTTTCTGCAATTTGCTCCACGCAATGCCACACATGACCGGAATCAGGATAAGAAAATAGAAACTCCAGATTAATTGAATTACATGACTCATAAAATACTTCCTTTAATCAATACTACTCTTCTTTTGCCAGCATTCCCTTAATACTTCCACACACATTTCGATTTAGTTCATATAACAGTTTGGATGCGATTGCCGTAACAATACAGCATACAAAAAACAGCAACCACACTTCCGATACCCGAAGCTCCCGTTCAAAACAGTAAAAACGTTTCATTACCTGTGCAATCACAAAGTGATGTGTCAGGAAAATCGCAAAACAATACTTTCCTACTGTCTGCGTAATGCCTCTTACCAATTTGCAATCTACATAATCAGCAATAAACGTTAAAACAATAAAAGATGCCACCCCGACAACCGGTGCAATCCATATCGTCGGTGTTCCATAAAAATCAAAAATCGCACAGATTGCCAGAAATCCTGCTGCAATAGCTGCCACAACCGGTTTTATTTTGTTGAAATAGCAGACAAAATACATTCCGACCAGAAGTTCCGGCACACGAAGAATAAATAAGGTATCTGTTGGCATCGCAGAATGAAACAGAAATGCTCCCAGCACATAAACTGTAAGAGAAATTGCTGCTGTAAGTTTCGGATAATTAAGGACTCCTTTTCGCAAAATCGGGAAGATTAAATACAAAAGAATAATGCATCCCATGAACCACTCACCCACAAGATAAAAGTTTGGGAAAAAGCAGCTTAAATATCCATCCATACCAAGTACCGTCAACAAAATTGTCCATTTTTCACAGGCAAAAGTCAATCCCTTATTTATGTAAAAATTGTATAAAAATGCCAAAATAAATGCTATCCAGTACATTGGATAAATTCCCCAAAAACGCTTTTTTAAATAGGTACCAAGCTGAAACTTATCCTTGTATACATACATCAGGGAAGCTCCCGATACGATAAAAAATAACGATACTCCATAACTTCCCAGATATACACTGAAAAAGGAATCCGGCAAAATCTTATAATCATTGGCTCTCGCTATTCCGTCATACTCAAACTGTCTGGTAAAATGTACCACAAATACACAGACAACTGCAAATGTACGAATCAAATCCAGATATAATAATCTTTTTCCCTTTTCTTTCATGAATGATACACTCCCTGTATTTTTTCAATGGCTTCTTCGCTTACTTCGTATTCTATCTCCATCTCCACAGTGACCTTTTTCAATAGCACCGGTTCTTCTAAATCAATCATAATCTGCGGGTCGCGTCCAAAAAATACTAAATGATTTTCCACACGCATCCCATTATATGATAAATGATCCAGATCAAAGACCAGATTTCTGTCATCTTCTGTGATTACGGTAAGCTCAATTGATTTTAATTCAATTCCCTTTGCCTCTGTCGGGTCAAAACGAAGAGAGCGAAGCGGTCCATAACTTTCCAATTCTTCAAAATTTAACCGATATCTTCCATCATCCCACTCTAATGTCTTCTTTCTGATATCATTCTGATTAAATTCTCCATCCACACGTCTTAGATATAAAGATGCCTCAGAATAATTCGTATTTTGGGAAATGCGATCCAACATAGAAAAACGTTTATCCAGATACAGTAAAACATCTTCGTGTTTTCCGGCTGCCTGTCCTTTAAAGAAGATTTCTTCGTTGACAGAACGAAGCATCTGGTTTAAATTCGTAATCTCCATGGCTGCACCAAGTTCAGAAAATACCCATCCCGGATAAAATCCGGCATCCTGCGCCGCAAAGCTGTAAATACGCTCTACTGCATGCAAAATTGTACCATCATCTGCGATTGGCTCTTTCGGGAATTCCTCATATTTCCAATCATGGTCAAAAATTTTCTTTAAGGCTTTTGGTCTTGCCCAGAATACAGAGCCAAGCGGTGCAATCGGCTCTTTCTTTTCATTCATATTCACATGAATGCCTAGTGTATCAGCCAGCTCTTTTGTCACGCCAAAATTCATGCCCCACTCTAACCCAAGTGTAATATAGTATGGTCCGTGGTTTGGCGGTGGCGGCATCAAAATTCCAAGTCTCTCATGGTCTGCAAAGGTCTGCATGATATTTTCCACCAGTTCTTTGGATTTCAATACATTTTCAAAACAACGGTAGGAAAATGATGCTCCAATACTTCCCGGCTTTAACTGTCCCACTTTCTTATCATGGGTATGACAAATCAAATCATAATCCATCAGGTAATCTTTAAATTCTACCAAAAATGGACCGACATCTCTTCCGCAGTTCGGAACCACTCTTACATCTAATTTATTACATTTCAAATTTTTGAACGTTTTTAAGATGTTTTCTTTCTTTTCCTCAGAATTCGTTGTGATATAAATGTCTGCATTCTCCGGCATAGACTGTGCATAGTGATAACACTCTTCCACCAGATCCGGGAAATACATATGCATCACAAGTGCTGTTTTAAGCTGTTTTGTGCTTTCTTTTGCATAACTTTCTTTGTATGGGAGCACATAGTTCGCCTGCATATTTTTCTTAATATCTGCCTGATTTTCCAAACGCAGGATATTGTCCCAGAACAGATTCATATCATAATTCGTATGATTGGTAAGATAATCTAAGAGCTCATACCCTTCCTGACCACAGCTCTCATGCAATACCGTAGAATAGTCCTGCATAAAGGAACGACGCTTAAAGAATGGACATTTCTTATCCTCAATCATTTGTTTTGCCATTCCGATAATCGGCTGATAAGTTAATTCCCTGTAATCCTCAGAGTCAACATAAACATCCCATTTAAACCCAAAATCGGAAAAACGTTTTGTAAAGCTTGCTTCATGACGTCCCACAGAATCCTGATAGCTCGTAATCATCGGCATTGTTTCCCAATAATGCTGTAATTCCCTTGACTCTACCAGAGTTTTACGAAATACAAGAAAGTGTGTCTGGATATGATCCGGTAAATAACCATATGGTACCGTTCCAAACGGATCCATATCTACCTGATGAAACTTGGTTACTCCCCAGAAATCCAAATCACGCTCTGCCATAGTATCAAACATCTCTTTTAACGGATAAATCGGTCCCATAATCGTATAATTCATAAGAATTACTTCATCATAGGTTTTAAGCTTCTCCCAGCCTAAAGTCTCCATTGCCTCTTTATACGCCCAGACATCGAATCCTTTATTTTCTCTCTCCAGGATCTGATCTGTATAGAATTTTAAGCGCTCTTTACTTTTTGCTTCCAGATTTCCGTTTACTACAACAAAAATATCCTCGACATTCTTATCTAAATCGTCCAGCATATAGAAAATATAATCATCTACAATGCCATCTCTATCATAGATAAAATAAATCAATAATCTCTTTGCCGTCAATTTGTCTAATACCATTATGATCTCCTTAACAATTTATGAACTATCTTCTTTACCCCACGAATCGGCTTCGTAATCTTCCAACTGATAGAATTTACCAATGTATTACTGATATGCTGCTGCACGTCCAGTCTTGCACTGATTTCATTGATTTCACCAAGTAACTGCTCCTGTCTGGTACGAAGCTGCCCATTTTCTTCCCGTAAAATCTGCAACTGGTTTTCAAGTCCTGTGATTTTATCTCTCTGATCTTTTTCTACAAAATATTGTTTATCATATTTCGTTTTTAATTCATCATATAAGGCAATTTGCTTTGCGTTTTCCTGCACCTGTTCATTTGCCGCCTGTTCTGCCTTTTTGACCTCATCCACCAGTTTTGCATTTTCATAAAGGATTTCTTTATGCGGATAAGATACCGTCAATTCAAAATGTACTGCCGTTACTCCTTCTTTAAATGGTGTAAAGAGAAAATATGGCGCATCACTGGTATAATAAATTGTTTTATTGTCCGTCGTAAATCCATTCCGTAAAAACGAAACTTCCTCTGTTTCAAACCCTATCGTGTGTATCGTATGTACCGTAACGGCACAATCACGCATTGCCGGATATACAACAAGGTTCTCCATATCCTGGTCCACTGGCACATCAAAGGAAATACGTCCATTTTGCGGTACCGGGTTAAGAAAATAATCTGCTTTTCTAGCTTCCTCTTTATAATTTTTTATGACATGAACCTGTCTTTTTCCGGCTTCTACCTGATTATTTGCGATATCGCCTGCCGGGAAATGCAATTTCTTCCCGATACTCTGGTACATCTGCCAGAGTGGCGTATTCCCTTCTGCCAGGAAATTCTGAAAATGAGCTTCCATTGCCTCATAAGTCTTGCAGATTTCTTTGTTCATTCCAAACAGCCGAAACAAATTGCAGATTTCTTTTAACTGCATATGACGTTCGCCTGCTTCGTAATAATGAAATGCACGATAGATGATGAAATCGACCGGAATCGGGATGTTATAACTCCACTCGTAGTCTAATACTTCCCACTCTTCTTTTCCTGTTTCTTCATCCCTATGAATGATAAGATTTGGGAAAATCATATCCACGTCACTGATTTTAAGACACTTCGCTCCCTCAAAACCCGGAGTATCTCCAAACATCTTCCGAAATACATCCGTCATGACAAAATCTTCGGTCGCTGCAGATTTTATAATATCGACATACTTTCTTACTGCATCAATGAATTTTTCTGCATCTCCTGCTTCTAAAAATTCATCGAGATAAACTTCATAAGTTTTCCCCTCGATATACTCAAATTCCAGCGCATCTCCGACTTTCTCACAACGATTCATAAAAATATTCGTATCACGAAAAACTTCCGTAAGTCCGAGATAATTGTCATACATCGCATTGATATGCGCCTTACATTTTTCCGTAAGCGGTGACTTTCTCGCATATCTCTTTCCGTTTTCGTCTACGACGATATCCGTTCTTATTTTATAATCCTCACTCCTGTCATTGGAGTATTTTGAATATATGATTTTTTTCATTTACTGTTCCTCCAAAATAACAAGATAGGAATTGGAATACTGGTCAAACATTCCGTCCTTTATCAGATTATCAAAGACTCTGGTCTCATCAAATAATACCATTCGTTCATTATCAAAATTGCGGAAATTATTATTTAATTCTCCCGGTTTCGGCAGATATTCATCAGAATAAATACTAAGTGGCAGCTTATAATCCGGATATGGGTAATAGAATGTCTGTTTTTTTAATCCAACGGTATCCGCAATCTCTTTTAATTCTTTTTTACTGAATGTTCTGACATTATCAACACCAACATAGCCTTCGATTCCGGAAAAGAAAGTTGCCGTATGATCTTCCTTACAACCTGCCCAGTATTTGAGTCCATATTTATTTTCAATTGCAATAACAATCTTTCCATCCGGCTTTAAATGCTTCTTTATGATAGATAAAAACTCATGATATGGCTGCTTGGCCTTGATATAACTTGAACCGTACTCAAAAACACCAATCAAAGTGATATAATCATACTTTTCAGTCAGACATTTCTCCACGTCCTGAAAATTTCCGACCTTAATATTAATGTTATCACAGTCTTTATTTCTGGTCGCATTCACAAGACTCCGGCTCTTTGACAGGTCAATACAATCTACTTTTCCTGCCTTTTCTGCCAATGTCCCGGTAATTGCGCCACAACCGGCTCCGATTTCCAATACACTGTCTTCTTTTGTGATAGGAAGCCACTCGACAATATTTCCACGTATATCCGATAAATGATACAAAATCGGCCATGAACTTTTTTCCACAATGACCTCGTTATATTTTTCCTTCGGATAGTCTGTTACAATCTGAAGCAACTCTTCTTCCGAGCCATCCAGGTATAAGTCCTTTCCGCCATAATTCGTATAATCCAGTGTCACAAGTCCTACTTTTTCTAAAACCTCGCTCATGTCAGTTTCCTTTCTAAAAGCTCATGCCGCTCTTGTCATCTATTCTATCGTAACCGCAGAATTCATATCGTAAAATCCAACTGTATTCTTATCTGAAATCACATTGATATTGCAGACATCATAGAGTCTGTGATATACTGCAAAATCATTGTCACGAAATCCTACACATCCAAGAGAAAGCAAATAGTTCTTTCCCTGTAAATTCATGTTCTGTGCAAAGGTAATTGTTTTTTCTTCTCCGGCTTTTACCGTTCCCATATTGATTCGCTCATACATTGTATTGGTTCCGGTAACATCTGTCCCCTGCAAATCCTTAATTGTAAATGCAAAAATTGGTTCCTCAATATCCTGATTAAAATGCACTTTCATTTTAACCTTAAAATCAGTTCCTTTTTGAATATTATTGGTAATTAATCCTCTATTATCAATAATGGCATAGTCAATAATCTCAGCCGCTTTTTCTCCATAATCACTGACATTCGGGTTCTGCATGAGATAATTCTTCCATGTTCCTTCCTGCTTCGGAAGTTCTTTATTTAACTCTTCTTCGGTATTTTTCTCATCATTGCCATCAAAATGATTCACCAGTACCTTTTTATACAAGTCAATCATTTCCTTTGGGGAACCTTCTGCCATTTTCTGACCTTTATTTAACAATACGACACGGTCACAATATTTTCCGATACTTCCAAGGTCGTGACTTACAAAAAGGATTGTCTTGCCCATTTCTTTAAATTCATCGAACTTATGGTAACACTTAGACTGAAAGAATACATCACCAACCGATAGTGCTTCATCAACGATTAAGATTTCCGGCTCAATATTAATTGCTACCGCAAAGGCGAGACGAACAAACATACCACTGGAATAGGTTTTTACCGGCTGATTAATAAAATCTCCAATATCTGCAAAATCTAAAATGCTCTGTAATCTTGCATCTACTTCTTCGCGGGTAAATCCCATCATGGTACCATTTAAATATACATTCTGAAGTCCGGTGTATTCCTGATTGAATCCCGCACCAAGCTCCAGCAAAGCAGAAATACGACCATTGATCTCCACATTACCAAGAGTAGGACTTAATACACCGGTAATAATCTTTAATATGGTGGATTTACCGGCACCATTGGTACCGATAATTCCGACTGTTTCCCCTCTATGTACGTCGAAGGAAACATTATTTAAGGCATAATGCTCTTTGTATTTCTTTTCTTTCGTAAAACCAAGGGATTCCTTCAAACGATCCGTCGGTTTATCATATAATTTATAGATTTTGCTTACGTTATCTACTTTAATTGCAACATCACTCATACACGAAACCCTTTCTATAATACATCTGCAAAATGTACTCTTAATCGTTTGAATATAGAAGTTCCAAGTGCTAAAAGTGCCAGAGTCACTACCCAGAAATACAACGTAAGTCCCGGGCGCTCAAAGAACCACACCTTATTGATCAGAGAATCCCTGTAACCTGCAACGATATAGTACAATGGATTTAACTTAAATATTGTAATCAATACCGGTGAAAGCTGCATCGTATCTATATTCCACATAATCGGAGTAATCCAGACACCGACCTGTAAAACAATATTAATAATCTGTGTCAAATCTTTAAAGAAAATCACAATTGCACAGGTTCCATATACCAATGCCAAAGTAAATACCAGTAATGCAAAAGAATAGTATAAAATCTGTAAGGTATACAAATCCGGATAATAGTGGTATGCCGCATACAAAACAATCGTAAATGCAATAAAGAATATGTGCACAAATAATGCTGACATTACCTTTACAATTGGCAGGATACTGATTTTAAAGACCACTTTTTTAACCAGATAGCTATATTCCATCATCGCATTCGTTCCACTTCCCAACGCATCGGAAAAGAAAAACCATGGCACCATACCGGCAATCAGCCAGAGTACAAAAGGTACTTCTATTCCGGCTGCGGTAAGCTGCCCACCTGCTTTTAGTCCTTTTTCAAATACGAACCAGTACACTAATACAGTGACAATCGGCTGCACAAATGCCCAGAATGTACCAAAAAAGGAACCTGCAAACTTATTCTTAAAATCATTTTTTCCAAGATTTAAAATTAATTTACGATTTTCAATCAGTTCTTTTGGAAGACTTATCATACGTTCAAAATGAGTAAGTATCAAAAGCAAACCTAAATCCAGTACAAGAAGAAGGATAATCTTAAAGGCATAGAAATAAATCTGACTCGCACTATGCACCATATCAGGGATTCCAAGCGTACTGACATCCCATACCACAAATGGATCTTTCTTCCCTGCATCCACAAGGATTCCACCGTTTCCATTCTCTTCTACGGAAACAGAATTATCTCTTGTAATATTTAAAAGCTCTGCGCTGTCCATTTTTATTTTTTTCAATTTATAGCTGAAATTTATCCCTGTCACTTCTGTCTCTGCTGCAATATTTCCAAAGTCCAGGCGAAGATATGCAACATCCTTTGGAATCTCAAAAGAAAACGTATCTTTTTTTCCTACGGAATCATACCAGACTTTCTCACTTTGAACTTCGCTAAATTCTTTTGGCATCTTCTGTTCCGGCAACAGATAAAACATCTGAAATTCATTGGCATCTTCTGATTTTACCGTAATATTTACGGTAACCGTTCCGCTCTCCGGATTTGCCGGTTTCATAATTACCAACACATTAACGAGCAGAACAAACAGGATTAAAACTCCTGCTAAAATTTTCTTTTTCTTAGACATCGTATTACTCCTATTGTCCTGTATTATTTATTACGGCTTTCTAAAAACTCTTTAAAACCTGGATGTACTTTATCTTTGTCAGACAGGATTAAATCTTTTTCTGTCATTCCTTCCGGCATTGGCCATTCCACACCAATTTCCGGATCATTCCACATAAGTCCTCCCTCATCATTCGGATGATAAAAATCGGTAACTTTATAGCAGAACTCTGCCTCATCACTTAAAACAACAAAACCATGTGCAAAATCTTTTGGAATAAAGAACTGCTTTTTATTTTCAGCAGAAAGCACTACACCAAACCATTTTCCAAATGTTTTGGAGCCTTCGCGCAAATCAACGGCTACATCAAATACCTCTCCGTTTACCACACGAACCAGTTTGTCCTGTGGAAAATTAATCTGGAAATGCAATCCACGAAGAACCCCTTTTCTGGAAGAAGACTGGTTGTCCTGAACAAACTCGCAGTCAATTCCTGCTTCTTTAAAATCATTGTAATTATAAGTTTCCATGAAATAACCGCGCTCATCACCAAATACTGCCGGTTCAATTACTTTTAATCCTTCAATTCCATTACAATCTGTTGTTACTTTGATTTTTCCCATGATTTTTTCCTCTCTTTTCATTCTTTGTTATCGCACGGAAACTCCATGATGAAAAGGTATCTCCTTAGATAGGCACCAAAAGCATACGCTTTCTCTATCCCAAAGAGGCCTCTCACACCATGGAGCCTCACATCATTCTATAATCCTTCTGCAATTTCCACTAAATATTTGCCGTAATCTGTCTTTAACAACGGCTGAGCCAATTTTATCAACTGCTCTTTATCGATAAATCCACGCTTATAAGCAATTTCCTCGATACAGGAAATATATAATCCCTGACGTTTCTGGAAAGCGGATACAAAATCTGCAGCTGCAAGAAGCATATCATGATTACCGGTATCCAGCCATGCAAATCCACGTCCCAGAGTCTCTACGGATAAGTTTCCTTTTTCCAGATATGCATTGTTTACACTGGTAATTTCAATTTCACCTCGTGCAGATGGTTTTACGTTCTTCGCAATCTCAACTACACTATTATCATAGAAATATAAACCAGGTACTGCATAATTTGATTTCGGCTTTTCCGGTTTTTCTTCGATGGAAAGTGCTCTTCCATTCTCATCAAACTCTACCACACCGTATTCTCTTGGATCCCTTACATAATAACCGAAAATTGTAGCACCGCCTTCTGTCTCCACGCGCTTCGCTGCGGACTGAAGTACCTTTGAGAAGCTCTGTCCGTAGAAAATATTATCTCCAAGTACCAATGCCACTGCATCATCTCCGATAAAATCAGCACCGATAATAAATGCATCGGCAAGCCCTCTTGGCTGATCCTGTACTGCATACTGAATATCCATTCCAAGCTGGGAACCATCTCCCAGTAACTCTTTAAAAATCGGCAAATCACGCGGTGTTGAGATAATAAGAATCTCTCTGATATCTGCAAGCATCAAAGTAGATAACGGATAGTAAATCATCGGCTTATCATAAACCGGCATAATCTGCTTTGAAATTGCTTTTGTCAATGGATACAATCTTGTACCGGAACCTCCGGCTAAAATAATCCCTTTCATATGCACTCTCCTAACTCTGCTTTTTCATAATCTGGTTAATCTTATCCGGATTTCCCCATACTCCCGGAGAATCATATGGGCGATCCGGAAATGCCCCATATTCCGGTCTGATTTTAAAATGGTGTTCCCTGATAAATTCCTCTACCTTATCTGCAAGGGAAACGGGTTTACCACTACAACAGTTTACAACACCTGTCACTTCTTCCTGGGAAGCCACAGCTGTAATCTGCTGTGCCAGTTCTTCGACTGTAATAAAGTCATATTTATTTTTTCCGCTGTTAAACGGGAAGGTTGCTGCCCCCTCCTGCTCCAGCTTCGTAATCTTTGTAAAAATAGAACTATTTTTTAAATCATCACCTAAAATGTAATATCCTCGAATCCACTGCATGCAAATGTCATGCTGACTTGTCAAAAGCGTAGTCAATTGGCGCAGGGTATTTTTTGCAATTCCGTAATTTGATTTTGGGTTTGCCGGAGTACTCTCTTCAATGGCACCCTCCCAATATCCGATTTCATGCATACTGCCCATCACAACAATATGCTTTAAACCGCCCTCTATCATGTTCTTAATAAACAGATAATGACTCGGAATATCTGTAATATGGCTGTCATGGTTATGTACAAAACCATTCCGCCACGCAAGATGGATACATACATCCGGTTCTTCGAATTGATGATAGATATCCGCATCTCCGCCAAACAGATTGACCTTAGAGCGGATTGCTCGCTCGTCCAGTCCATCATAATTTAAATCCGAAGCAATTACCGTATTTCCTCTATCCAACAGATTTTTTACAACATATCTGCCAATGTAACCATTGGCACCTGTTACTAAATATTTCTTACTCATTATGCACCTCGTCTGAAGTACCGATACTATTTATTCTGATACATATCAGCATAATATTTCTGGTAATCTCCGCTTGTAACATTCTTCATCCAGTCTTCATGTTCAAAGAACCATGCAATCGTCTTTTTAATGCCTTCTGCAAACATGGTTTCCGGTTCCCAGCCCACTTCCTTTTTGATTTTATCCGGTGCAATCGCATAACGTCTGTCATGACCTTTTCTGTCCTCTACATAAGTAATAAGGTCTTTGCTTACATTTGCACGTCTCGGATCATTTTCCGGAAGCATCTCAAGCAATGTATCAAGAATAATATTGATAATTTCGATATTGCGTTTCTCATTATGACCACCGATATTATAAGTCTCACCCAATCGGCCTTTTTCCTGCACCATATCGATCGCTTTTGCATGATCATCTACATATAACCAGTCACGGATATTCATACCATCTCCATAGACCGGAAGCTTCTTGCCCTGTAAGGCATTATTGATAATAAGCGGAATCAGCTTCTCCGGGAACTGATAAGGTCCATAGTTATTGGAGCAGTTCGTAATATTAGCCGGGAAATGATAAGTATCAATATAAGCCTTCACTAACATATCGGAAGATGCTTTACTTGCAGAATATGGACTATGTGGTGAATATGGTGTTGTTTCATAGAAATAGCTCTTTCCGTCATCCGGCAAAGAACCATATACTTCATCCGTAGATACATGAAGAAATTTTTTACCCTCTTTAAAAGAACCATCTTCTAATTCCCATGCTGCTTTTGCGCAATTCAACATAACTGCAGTGCCAAGTACATTCGTCTTCACAAAGACTTCCGGATTCTTAATACTGCGGTCTACATGACTTTCAGCTGCAAAATGTACAACACGATCAATGTCATTTTCTGCAAAAATCTTTGCAATTGCTTCCTTGTCCGTAATATCTGCTTTTACAAATGTATAATTATCTCTATTCTCAATATCCTTCAAATTTTCCAAATTTCCCGCATAAGTCAATGCGTCAACATTTATAATACGAATTTCATTATCATATTTGCGGAACATATAGTGAATATAGTTTGAACCGATAAATCCGGCTCCTCCTGTTACTAAATAGGTTCTCATTTCGTATTTCCTCCTTAATTATCAAGTTTTTTCATTATAACACATTACTTTTGAATGTTCAACTGCATCAACGCCAGACGTTGTGACAGCCATTTTACTTTTTTTTCAAGTCTCCCGATGTGCAAAAATGATTTCACCAGCATGCCTATCATGATACCTGTCATTACGATAAGACAACGATTCCAAAAAGTCTGTTTTTCCATACATCCTCCTAATTATGAAATGCTGCAGCAATCACTGCCAAAGTCACCTGAACCATATATCGAATAGACTTCAAAAATGAAATAGAAGATTTTCCTCCATCTCGTTCTTTCATCATCACCGGAATTTCTTCTACTGCAAACCCTTTTTTCAAAAGAATGGTAACACTCTCAGGTTCCGGATAATCTTTCGGATAGCTTCTCGCAAAAAATTCCATGGTGCGTCTATTAACCATACGCATTCCGGAGGTTGGGTCTGTAATCTTTTTTCCGGTCAGAAGCCGAATCAGAAAAGTAAAGTAACGAATCCCAAGTCTGCGTAAAAAGGAAGATTGAAATCCCTGACATTCAATGTATCTTGAACCAATCAGCATATCAAGCTGGTTTTCTTCTAAGTGTGTTGCCATTTTTTCTAAAAAAGCCGCATCATGTTGTCCATCGCCATCAAACTGAACCGCAATATCATAGCCATGCTTTACTGCATACAGATAACCGGTCTGTACTCCACCACCGATACCAAGGTTTGTCGGAAGGCTGATTACCGGAAAGCCAAGCTCTTCACACACCTTTTTTGTATCGTCCGTCGAACAATCATCAATCACGACATAATCAAAATCTTTCGCATTTATTTTTATATCATGTACGGTTCTCTCAATACTTTCCACTTCATTGTATGCCGGAATAATCGCTATTTTTTTCATGCATCCCTCACATTTTAAGCAGTAGCCACACAATCTGTTTCGTTTAATCACGTACAAATATCTTTAAAAAGCTGAATCCCGCAAAATTACGAAGTCTTCGAATCAATACGCTAAGCTCTATTTCAAATCCAGACATATGAAGCTCTTTTGCATATTTTTTCACCAAATAGCGGTGTTCAGAAACATAAGCCTCTTTCTTGCCACCTGCCATGACCTCGCCTGTATTTGAGTCATTTCTTACACGAAAGAAATTTAGGGGCTCATGTATAATATATACCTTTCCAAGGCACGCTATGCGTATCCACAAATCATAATCTAAAATATAGTAGTAATTTGTATCAAATCCATGTACCTGCTCTAAGACGCTTTTGCGAAACATATTGGCAAGCGGTGCACCAAAATAGTTCTGTGAGAAAAAGCCCGCCCTTGCAATCTTTTTTCCATCCACAGCACCCTTGCTGTGGTAGCGTCGATAGGTTCCTTTGAACTTGCCATTCATATCTATAAACCGGGTGTCACTCTCTGCCATCACCACTTCCGGATGCTCCATCAATGCTTTTGCTTCTTTTTCAATGGCATCTTTTGCCAACAAATCATCTGCACATAATAGTTTGATAAATTCACCATTACATAGTTCAAGACAATGATTCCAGTTTCCTGACATCCCAAGATTTTTCTCATTTTCATATAATCTGATTCGATCATCCCTGATACTTTTTATCACTTCTACCGTATTGTCTTTTGACTGGTCATCCGCGATTACAAGTTCAATGTTCTGATATGTCTGATTCAAAACAGACTCTATGGTTTCTTTAATGTATGATGCATTATTATATGCCGGAATACATACACTTACTAACGGTTCTCTCATACGCTCTCCCTAATCTAAAAAACCAGTTCTTTCATATACACTTTTAACGCATCATGCCAGTCTGCCATACGAAAATCGCTGGTCAGCTTAATCATATAATCTTCCAATATAGAATATGCCGGACGATTTGCTGCTGCCGGGTTCATCTCTTTATACTGTTTACTTGTGACATGGTTCACTTTTGTTTTCTTTCCTGCAAGTGCAAATATTTCTTCTGTAAAATCTGCCCAGTTTGTATCACCTTCGCAAGTTGCATGAAACAAACCATAGTTTTCCGTCGGCTCTAAATAGTGAATCATTTTTGCCAATTCTACTGCACTTGTCGGAGAGCCAAGCTGATCCTTTACAACACTGACTTCATCATGTGTTTCTGACAATTTCAACATCGTTTTTACAAAATTCTTTCCATCACCATAAAGCCATGCAGTACGAAGAATAAAATATCTGTCAGCAAAATCCTTTACAAATTTTTCCCCTTCGTATTTTGTTTTTCCATATGCACTCACCGGATTCGGTGCATCAAATTCCGTGTATGGTCTGGTTCCATTCCCTTCAAACACATAATCGGTAGAAACATGAATCAGTTTTGCTCCTGTTTCCCTTGCTGCAATGCTTAAGTTTCTTGGACCAATTGCGTTAATCTTATATGCAAGATCCCACTGTTCCTCACATTTATCAACATTTGTATGTGCCGCACAGTTTATGATGACATCCGGTTTCTTTTCTTTTACCAGTGTCATGACATGATCAATGCTTGTAATGTCGCAGGCTACAATTCCATCTCCTGCCACAACATCTGTATTAATAAGTTCCACTGCATCATCTCTGTACTCTTTGTTGATTGCTCGTCCAAGCTGTCCATTGCACCCTGTCACTAAAATCTTTTTCATTTTCTTATCTCCTTACATAACCGTTTGAACGCTTGATAATATATTACTTATTATAATTACATTCAATCCTAATCCTGCATACATAATAATATCATCCACATTATGCTCTATTTTTATGAATTTTCCTCTAAACAAGAAGAAAAAGTAAAATAACAACGGCGTAAAATATCTGCCCTGTATACCACTGACTGTCGTGCTTCCCTTTCCTGTCCATGAAACAAACATTGCTGCCACTACCATGGCAACTGTTGCAAGAAGGGCAAGTGCAATCCAGATTCTCTGCTTCTTTGTAATGTATTCCGGTTCATCTTTTACCGTCATCATACCAAGGAAGATCAGTCCTGCCATAGTATACGCCCAGATTGGACTGATTGCAATATTTAACCAGCCAAGCGGACCTGCAAAGCTTCCTTCGAAGTAAAAATCTGCATATTGTAAAAATGTGGTTATTAAAACTCGCACCGTATTTCCCGGCTGAAGCAAAACATCAGAAACGGTATAACAATTCAGTGAATTGGAATACTGCTGTAACTCTGTTGTTGCTTCTGTAATACCAAGTACCATCATAAGATACGGAATACTGTTAATCAAAAATCCGAGTAACATAATAACAATAAATGCCAAACGCATGCGCTTACACTGTTTCGGATTCTCAAATTTTTCCTTCGGAATCAGGAAGAATAACAGACATTCCGGTATATAGGTTCCCGCTTTACAGGAAGCAAGCAAAAATGCCAGTATTGCCATCACGATAAGATCCCGTCTTTTTATCTTTCGATCCTCATATAAAACAGAGAACAACTCTGCCACAAACCACATGGATAATTCAATTGGCAGTGCATCATAGGAATAAGAACAGCTTTGCTGAATAAAAACCGGTGAAAGTACGATCAGAAACATTGCCGCTTTTCCGACCGGAATCTTACGAATTGCAAGGTATGCAAACAAAAGATAGGCAAACATCATAAAGAATCTTCCCGCATACAAAGTCGTAATTCCATTCAGATTCATCAATCGTCCTGCCGTCACGCCAAGAATTGCCGGAACATACAACAGCCAGTTATCCGTGCCTTTTGTTCCTTCAATCTTCACCAGTTCCGTATCATCCGTCCGATGTGTAATATTCAAAATGAAATAATTATATTCTTTTAACGTTGGTGTTGTCTGAATCTTTCCAAGTGCTTCTTTATCTGTCTTTCTCACATAGATTGATTCCGCATCCGGTTCTTCTATCCCAAGCAGTTTATTGGAATAATAATAGGTTGTTTCAATATGCCCCATTTCATCCGGCACTGCTCCGGGCGGAATAAGAAATGCATAACAAAGTGCCATACAGGTACCGGCAATAATAAATACATGCTGTGGTTTTGCCCGAAACAGTGTAATCAGAATATAGCAGCCTGCTAACATAAAATAAATGACATTTGTTCCCCATTTAAAGAACTCTGCCCAGTAACCATAATGATAACAGTAACCGCGCACCACAATGCTAAGAGGTTCTTCCACTTCCCCTCCCGTTATATCTGCAATTTCATAGCTTTCATCTGCATTGGCAAACAAGTAAACACTGGATTTCTCTGAAAGTGACAATACCGAAAATTCTACACGCATATAACGATTCTCATTCCCGGAAAGGTGATCTGCAATCGGTACATTAAAATACGTCACATCATCAATTGCCTCTGCCCGCATATCCGTAAGCTTTGACGCATCAAAATTTTCTTCTCCGAGCAGTTCATTCGTTTCCATGTCATACACTTTCATGGAAAACTCGCCTTTGTTCTTATAAGCATCCGAATAAAGTTCTACACCGACTGCCATCATCTGATCCTGCGGATATAAGAATCTCTGCGTAATCGTCATTCCTTCTTTTAGCGGAAGCATCGTTCCCTCTTTATCTCTGGAAACTGCATCTGCCGTATACACATCTTCTCTTCGTGGCTCAATTTCGTTGACATAGACAACAGAGCGCCCCACCATGAAAAGCACTGTCATAATAACAAAGCCAATGATTACCTTGAGGCTCAGATTTTCTTTGATTCGTCCTGCCCATATTTTTAGTATTTTCATAAAAGCTACTCCTTACTCGCCCAGTCCGTTCTCCACTGCGCGTACCACCGCCTCTAACGCTTCTTCTTCATCTACGCCTTCACATGTAATTTCAATCTCATCTCCTGATTTTACGCAGGCTCCTAATACACTTAATACACTTTTTGCATTCGCCACCATATTTTCACGATATCGAAATGTAATAAGCGATTGAAACTGCATCGCCTCTTTGCATAATATTCCAGCCGGTCTTAAATGCAATCCTGTTGGATTTACGATCTTCACTTTTTTACTTACCATTTTTATTCCTCCCAAAATGTCCCCATCAAAGCATGGTCTGTGTAATCAATTCTGCTAATTCTTCTGCCTCTTTATCAATTTCTTCCTGATTTTTTCCTTCTATCATAACACGAACTAACGGTTCTGTACCAGATGGACGAATCAACACTCTTCCTTCTCCATCAAATTTCTTCTCGACTCTTTCAATTGCAGCAGAAATTTCCGCATAGTCCATGAATTTTTCTTTTTTTGCATTTGGTACTTTTGCATTGACTAATGCCTGTGGAAGTACCTCCATAACAGATGCCAGTTCTGATAATTTTTTCCCGGTATCTACGATTACCTTAAGAAGATGCAATGCACTTAACAAACCATCTCCTGTTGTATTATCATCCAAAAAGATAATATGACCGGATTGTTCACCGCCGATATTATATCCATTTTCAAGCATATTTTCAAGCACATACCTGTCACCGACTTTGGTCTTTTCCACATGAATCCCCTGCTTCTTTCCCATCAAAGAAAATCCAAGATTTGTCATAACTGTTACCACAATCGTATTCTTCTTAAGTTTTCCTTGTGCTTTCATATAATTTCCGCAGATTGCCATCAACTGATCTCCATCTACAATATTGCCACATTCATCTACTGCCAGCATACGATCCGCATCCCCATCAAATGCCAATCCCAAATCCGCTTTTTCTTCCACTACGCACTTTTGCAATTCTGCCATATGTGTAGACCCACAATTTGCATTAATATTTGTTCCATCCGGACTCACATGAATGGCAACCAGATCAGCTCCCAGATCCTGAAGTGTTTTCACTGATGTCTCATAGGATGCCCCTTCTGCACAGTCAACCACAATCTTAAGTCCATGTAAATCCACCGGAACGCATTCCTTCATGAACTCTATATACTCTGTTTTCATATCAAACCGATAATCAATACGTCCAATTTCTGCCCCGGTCGGAAACGTAATATCTCTCATATCATTCCGAATCACCGCTTCAATCTCATCCTCTAATGCATCCGAAAGCTTATAACCTTCTCCATTAAAGAACTTGATTCCGTTAAATTCCATTGGATTATGCGAAGCAGATATTACAACTCCTGCATCTACTTTATGTTTTCTGGTTAAATACGCAACTGCCGGTGTGGGCATAACTCCAACATAAATAGCATTCGCTCCCACAGAACAAATTCCTGCCATCAGTGCATTGGCAAGCATTTCTCCTGAAATTCTTGTATCGCATCCCACTATGATCGTAGGTTTATGTTCTTTCTCTTTTGTCAGCACATAAGCTCCGGCCTGACCAAGCTTTGTTGCAAGTTCCACCGTAAGTTCTGACCCTGCAACGCCTCTCACTCCGTCAGTCCCAAACATTCTAGCCATTTCATTTTCCTCCAAAATTTATTTCTTTTCAATCGTAAAAGTTACCGTTTGATTTCCTGATTGCGCATACTCTTCTGCTAAATTCAATTTCAGTTTTAACGTATGTTCTCCTTCTTTCAAACCTGCAACGTCAATATCCGCTGTCACTTTCGACGCATCCAGTTTATCCAGATCGGAAGAAAAACCTGCAATCGCAACCTTTACTTTATCTTCATCAAATGTCACTTTGTAACCTGATTTCAAATTATTGATGCTGATATTTGCAGTTGGTATGTTAAACTCCTCTACTGCTGCCTTTTCAATCTCAACCGTAACTGCAATGTCTTTATCCGATGGGGTTACCAAATCTACCCCATTTGGCAAATACGAACTGATATCCACAGTCTTTGTCATATCTGACTGTATACCGGAAACATCAAGCACTTCTTTTGGAATTGTAATCATGTCGAGTTTATTTAGTGCTGCTGCAGTTCCCTTTACCCGCACATTCTGCGGTTCATAAGTAATTGATGTTATCTGGTAATCTTCCCCCGGTTTCCCACTCGTCTGAAAATTCAGTCCGACCGATTTTGTATTTAATATCTGTGCCCCTACCGTAACTGTGGAAAGATTTAAGTTTAATTTTGTCGTATCAATTTCATTTCCTTTTTCATCATATAACTTCGGTATCACACTATCTGAAATATCCATAGACATATTTGTAACATCAATTGCTGCCGTAACTTTATCAATCTTTCCGATTACTTCTGCCGGTCCGGAAACTTTAAGAACATTCGGAGAAACACTGACATTCCCGACTACAGAGCCACTTGCAGGGGTTCCTGCGCTGGTCGGCACAATAATATAAGATTGTGTCTGTAAATCACCGACTGTCACATCCAGATACTGATTTCTTGTTATAATAGATGTCTGATTGGCATAATGAATCGCAGAAATTTCAATCGGTACTCTATTCATATTTTCAATCATGCTCATATCTGCAACCGCCTTAAAATCGGATCCGCTTAAATCCTCAATCAGAGAACGCTTTGCCGAAACTGAGAACGTAACCGTGTTTCTATCATCCACAATCTCATAGTATTTTCCCATATCTCTTAATGCGTTTGCATTTTCAATGGAAATTGTTGTTGTAAAGCTCTTGGTAATCTTCGGATCATCTACATTCACTACTACAAGCCACAAAACAATTGCAAATATCGTAGCAAGTATTTTAAGGCCAAAATTATTTGTTATGCTTCTACCGAGTTTTTTTAACATTTCTAAGCCTCCTTTTTAAAATCTCCAGGCGGCTTTGGTCCGTCTCATGCTTATTCATAAACATCAATTTGTTTCGCATAAAATCTGCATCTATATTACGATAAATCATTCCTCCTACTGCAAGAGAAACCTTTCCTGTTTCTTCAGACACAATAATGGTAAAAGAATCACTGACCTCACTGATACCTACCGCTGCTCTGTGTCTGGTTCCAAGATCTTTACTCAGTTCCATATTATCAGACAATGGTAAATAGCAGGTGGCAGACACAATACGATCTCCTCTTACAATAATAGCTCCATCATGAAGGGGGGTATTCTTTTCGAATATGTTAATCAGTAGCTGACTCGACACCAGAGAATCCAATGCAATTCCTGTTCTCTCATATTCCGTCAACAGGATTTCATTCTCTATAACAATCAATGCTCCGGTTTTCACCTTCCCCATCTCATAACATGCCTTTATTAATTCATTAATTGTTTTTTCGCTGATTTTTTCCTGCGGCTCTTTCGAAAAATCAAACGTAATAATGGAAGACAGGAAATTTTTCCGCCCTAAATCTTCCAATGCCTTTCGAAGTTCCGGCTGAAACACAATGATAAGTGCCGTAACGCTCACTCCGATTGCTTTTTCTGCAATCCATAAAATTGTATTCATCTGGAACAAGGCTGCAATAAATACAAATACCAGAATGACAAGCAGTCCTTTAAACAGCATCCACGCTCTTGTTTTTTTAAACCACAGCATCACATGATAAATCAAAAAGGCAATAATGGCGATTTCCACAATATCCGTCTTGGTCACATTTGGCAGATTCATCCAAATCAGGTACTTTTCTTTAAATGCTCCAAGTACGCCCATCAGGTTCTGCATGCAGTTCACTCCTTTCTTTTCACTTTCATTCGGTATCTTTATCTGTTATTTATTATTTCTATTTTAGCAGTTCTTTATCAATATCCATTTCTTTTGCCAGTGCTTCTCGCGTAATTCGCTCTCCTTTATGCACTGCCGTTTTCTTTTTATTATTACTATTAAATTTTTTTACCTGTTTTTTCGACTGTGTTACTGAAATCTTCGGCACTGCTTTTACATAATAATAATACTCATCATCTTCAAACTGTACCCGTTCGACCCTCGAATAATCAACATGAAAGAACAGAAATTTTAAAGCAAATGCGATTACTGTTGAGACAACACTCCCAACCAGTAAAGTGATTACTTTTCCATCTATTCCAAGAATCAGATACCCAGCAAACAAAATCACAAACTGAAGCAGAATTCCCGTTAAAATTGCAATTGTCCATGCATGATCCACGCTCAGTTTCCGAATCTGATACACCAGAAGCATAGAAATCACAAATGCTACCAATACCAGATACATCTCCTTATTTCCAATCAATTGGTTTAATGCAGCCACAAATTTTGATGTAGCAGTTGCATTTTCAGAAGAAGCTCCTAACACAGCTTCATTTCGCTTTATTCCATCCAGAAAATAATATGCAAAAGTACCGCTGACTACGGAAAAAATAGCATATGGCTTACATAATAGTCCCTCTGCTATCGGCATGACATAGGGAATCCTAAGCACAAAGCAAATTGGTGTCAGTACCGTATAATATCCTTCTTTTGGTGCAAAACGAAAATATAACAATGCCAAAAGCAGAAAAAAAACAGCACCTGTCAAAAACACTTCCATTGATAAAGCATATAAATGTAAAAGAGTAAGCATCACTCCAAACAAAATAATGGCATTTACCGGAAATATAGCACACAAAAGTGCCAGCACAAGGATAATGGCAACATTATCCAGCCGCTTCATATAGCCTATATTTTTATTTATAATAAGGAACAACACAAATGCCAGAAAAAACTTTATGATTGGCACCATATAAACTTCATTTTTACTATAAAAACGTCTGATTTTTTCTTTCCATTCCAATAAAGTCTCCACGCGTCACCCTCCTATGCCAAAATCCAAGACTCGCACCTATTGATTTTGCTCTCTTAACCTTCTATTCTACCTTGCCATTCATCACTCTGTTTTCTTTTCTCTTCCTGTTCGTATAGCTTATTTACTTTCTTCAGATGTCCGTAAAACATCTTTACATTTTTTCTTCCAACTGTATAGCGAACATCGTACACAAAGTAAGTAATAACAAGATACACCACCATAAAAATAGCATATTTTATCAATATTCCGGTTCCAAATGCCAGAATGTCAATCTGATTGATGTTCTCCATAAAGTACTCCATTTGGCATAACAAATACATGGCACATATTAATGCAAATGCCATTGTCCCACTCAAAATACTTTTCACCATTTCCTTACCTATATAATCATGACGAAAATATTGTGTCATCGGGACATCACTCCGCCCTTTGCCTTCCTCATAAATTGCCATTCTTGTCATCTGTTTTACACGTTCTTCATCAATCATAATTTACTCCGTTTCCAAACTCGCATTATTTTTATTATAACATAGTCCATAAACATTGCAAAGGATTTTTCCCATCTCTTTCCTTTCCTCCGATGCTTAATTTAACATAAAATGAGACTGCCGTAAATCTGACAGTCTCATTTTTGATTTATGGTAACAGGAAGTTTCTATCCTGCACTTTCTATCATTTATGTATTTATGACTCCAAAAATCTCATTCGTTCTTTGTCTCTTGTTTGCTTTTTCGGTTCAACCTTCTTTGGCTTATCAATTGCACTTTGGATATGATTCTGAAGTTGTGCCTTACAAGCATCACAAAAACGTCCGGTTTTTATCATCGCACCACAGTTCTCACATTCAATACCAATCGGAGAATCATCCGTAAAGCTTAATCTCTCTTCACGTATCCACTGTTTTAATTGTTTCGTGGATACATCATTATCTTCAGAAATCTGTTGTATCGTAGCTGATGGATTTTCGCGAATATACGTTTTAACTTCTATGAATTTATTTTCCAGATTTGCCACACACGCAGGACAAAGTGGTGGTCCTCCGAGATAATTAAAAAGTCTTCCACATCCTTTGCAATTCTTTACTTCCATATTCCACATCCTCCTAAAAACCTCTGCCAATACTGACACAAATAAAATATATATATTTGCATCCAGCTTCTCGCAATACAGTAGCAGCAGCATCTATTGTACTTCCCGTAGTGTAAATATCATCCACTAATAAGATATATGACAATTGTACTATATTTTTTGTGATTTTAAAAGCGTTTTTCAGATTATTTTTCCTTTCTGTTTCATTCAATTCTTTTTGCGGAATCGTGTTTTTTTCTCTCGTTAACAAATCTGTGCACACTGGTATTCCGACTTTCTCTCCCAACGCTTTTGCGAACACTTCTGCCTGATTATAACCTCGCTTTTTTTGTTTCTTTTTATATAATGGAATCGGAACAATCACCTGTATGTTATGTTGCTTTATCCACTTTTCATACCTCTTTGCAGCTTCAGCCGCATAAAAATCCGCATATTCTCTACGATTTGCATACTTGAATCGATATAAAGACTGCTGCAAGTCCCCACAATATTCAAACACTGCTTTTCCCTGCACAAAAACATGCCGCTTCTTTACACAGTCAAGGCAGTATTCTGCCCGTTCCCTTTCCAGCGGTTTCCCACATTTTTTACATACCGGCTCTTTTACAATTTTCAATTTCTTTTTACATTCGGGACAAATGCAGGCACCCTCCTGACTTATCTCAAAAACAGGAAGTACATCATCACACAAAGGACAACGCCTCGGAAACAGAAGGTCAACCGTTTGCTTTTTTATCCCATTTATAATTTCTTTTATAATCTGTATGATACCTGCCTTTCTACGCATCTTTTTCTGCTAATCAAGATAACACAGGTAACAGAATTGGTCTATTTTATTTTTCTAAACTTTTTCTAATTTTTTTATTACTTAAACATTTTCCTCCGTCAAACGATCTTTTAATCCACTATAGCGCTTTTGCTCTGTCACGTTTGCTGCCATTTCGTAAAAAGTGTTTTCGTTCCCTACAAGCGTCACACATTTTCTTGCCCGCGTAACCGCAGTATATAACAAATTTCGGTTCATTAACATTTTCGGACCATTTAATAATGGTATCACCACTGCCGGATATTCACTTCCCTGAGACTTATGTATGGTAATGGCATAGGCAAGTTCCAGTTCCTCCAACATTTTAAAAGGATACTCCACCATTCTTCCCTCATCAAATTCAACTGTCATCGTTTCCGTATAATCGTTAATTTTCCGGACAATCCCCATATCACCATTAAAAATTCCAAGTCCCTTCTCAATTGCAAATCCATATTTTGATTGAACTTCCCACTCAATTTGATAATTATTTTTTGTCTGCATGACCTTATCGCCTTCACGAAATAATCCATCTCCATATTCATGCTCTTTTTTTGTTTGGTCCGGTGGATTTAAATATTGCTGCAAAATTCGATTCAAACGTTCTACTCCGACTAAGCCTTTCCGCATCGGCGTAAGCACCTGAATGTCATATGGCGTTGCATTTACAAATTTCGGCAATTTTTGCTGTATCAACTGAATCAGCACACTTATAATGACATCTGCATCATACCGTTTCAGGAAAAAGAAATCCATACTTTTATTATCAAGTATCACCTCTTCTCCCAGGTTAATTTTATGTGCATTTACAACAATATCACTCTGACTTGCCTGGCGAAAAATCTTTGTCAGCTTTACCACATGAAAACATTTTGAATCTATAATGTCCTTTAGCACGCTGCCGGCACCTACACTCGGAAGCTGATTTACATCTCCAACCAAAATCAGTCTTGTCCCCGGCACAATAGCTTTTAAAAGTGAATGCATCAGATTAATGTCTACCATAGACATTTCATCGATAATAATAACATCCGTTTCTAACGGATTATTTTCATTGCGTTCAAATCCAGCTCTGTCTTCCATCCCACCGGAAAGTTCTAACATTCTGTGAATTGTCTTTGCTTCATATCCCGTCATCTCACTCATTCGTTTTGCTGCTCTGCCAGTTGGTGCGGCAAGCAAAATATCCATACCTTCTGATTCAAAATATTTAATAATTGTATTTATTGTTGTTGTTTTTCCCGTTCCGGGACCACCGGTTATGACAAGTAATCCATTAGTTACTGCTTCTTTTACTGCCATAGCCTGCTTTTCTTCTAATTCCACCCCCGTCTGTTTTTCGATTTTCCGAATCCGGTCTGTCATCTCAATATCCGGAACATCATATCCGATGTCCAGATTTTTCAAAAGGACTGCACTATTGCTTTCCATATAATAATAAGATGCAGAATAGACTTGCATCTGACCATCTTTTTCTTTTAAAATCAATTTTCGTTCTATTGCAAGATCCATGTAATGTTTCTGTATCAACCCACTGTCCACCTGCAATAGTTCACTGGTACGACGGGACAATTCATCTTCCGGTAAATAGGTATGTCCGTCATACGATGCCTGAAGTAATGCATACAAAATTCCGCTTCGAATCCGAAAATCAGAATCCGAACGAATTCCCACCCGCACTGCAATTTCATCTGCGATTCGAAAACCGACTCCCTGGATATCATCTGCAAGCTTATACGGATTTTCTTTCAATATACCATAAAGCTGTTGTCCATAAGTATTATAAATTTTGACTGCAAGATTCAATGTGATTCCATATTTTTGAAGGAAAATCATCGCCTGACGCAATTCTTTTTTCTCCTCCATCTGTTCCGCAATCTCGATTGCTTTCCGCTCACTAATTCCTTTTACCTCTGCCAGCCTTTCCGGTTCTTCTTCAATAATGCGGAACGTATCTTCTTTAAATCTTCGAACAATGCGCGCTGCCAAAGCCGTACCAACTCCTTTGATTGCCCCGGAACCAAGATAGCGTTCCATTGACAATTCATCTGTTGGCTCTTTTTCTTCGAAATGCTCCACGCGAAACTGGCGCCCATAAGTCGGATGTTCGACATATTCTCCGGTAACCTCGATATTTTCTCCTTCACTGATTGCCGAAAACGTTCCAACACAGGTAATTTCCTCTTCTGCATTCACCAGATTTAACACGGTATAGCCATTATCTGCATTATGGTACACAATATGATCTACATACCCGGTAATAACATCCACTGTTTTTCCTCCTGTCCTGCTCATTCTAAAACATAGTGGATAAGTCCACTTAAATTCTCCAATTTTCACATAATAAGCAAAAGCGTGTAAGGCACACTCTCACGTTTCAATAAACATTTCCTATACAACAAAAAACAGGCTGTCGAAATTTCGACAGCCCACCACGTAAAGATCTGTTTATCAAAATCTTTTTCTATATATCATAATTACGTTTCATTTGCTCATACATCATTTGCGCAAAGCTTCCGCCTTCCTGCTCTGTGATTTGCTCTGAAATTTCCTGTATTGCAGTATCTTTAAAATAATCTACCATTTGAGAAGCATATGTATTTTCCTCAGAATCAAACTTCACAGTTTTCTCAACTTGTTTTAAAACCTGTTCAATAAAATAAGACTGAAAATCTTTACACACTTCCATCAGTTCTTCATCTGACGAATTCGACAAATCCCGATTTATTTTGTCTTCCAGAGAATTTGCCGTTGCATTGCCTGCCTGCGTACTTGCATACATTGCCATTGGATTTGTAGAAAAATCCATAAAATTACCTCCTTATTCGGTATCCCATGCTCATGCTAACGTTTCAACTGATTTGCTATGCCAAGCATATCATCCGACGTTGTAATCACTTTTGAATTCATTTCATACGCTCTCTGCGCAACAATCAAATTCACCATTTCATCTGCAAGCTGCACATTCGATGCTTCCAAATAATTCTGTACTACTTTACTTCTTTCCAGATTATTATTTGTATATTCACTCATAGCCTCACCGGATGCTTCTGTCACTGCCAACAGATTATTAGACTGTTTTTCAAGTCCTGCTGTATTACGAAACTGATAAATTCCTATTCTATGATTCAAGGCATGATAAGCACCCGCATTATCCTTATAGCCAAATTGTCCTGAGTTGCTGTCAAATACTACACTCTCAGAATTCACATTTGCCGGAAGTACGATATTTGCTCCGTTTGAATCGAGTACATGATAACCCTCCTGTGTACAGAGACTCACCGTTGCACCATCTCTCGCCCATTGGAAATTTCCGTTACGCGTATAGTACGTCTCCCCATCCGGTCCCTTGATTGCAAACAGTCCATTTCCCTGAATAGCAAATGCAGAACTACTATCATTCGCAGTCAATGCTCCCTGCGTAAAAATAGAAGTATTAGAAGCTACGCGCGTTCCAAGTCCAACCTGTGCCGAAATCGGTTTTTCTTCTCCATTGGCCGTCGTTGTTTTTGTCTGTAAGGTTTGGTATAGTAACGATTTAAACTCTGTCTTCTCCGCCTTGTATCCACTCGTGTTTACATTTGAAAGATTATTCGCTATCGTATCTACATTCGTCTGCTGGGCAATCATTCCTGATGCGCCTGTCCATAATGATCTCATCATAACTATCGTTCCCCCTTATCATACCTTACCAACATTATTCACTGCTTTTTCCAGCGTAGAATCTATCGTCTGAATCAGCTTCTGATTTGCCTCATAAGCTCTTGAAACTGTAATCATATCAACCATTTCGCTGACAACATTAACATTCGACTTCTCTAACACGCCCTGTTCTACCGTGGCATCCGACGCAACAGATTGTCCTCCGTCAACCAGGTCATACATGTTTTCGCCATATTCCTGTAAGTAATTGTAATCTTCAAAATCCACAACACCCACTCTTCCAATCGTCTGGTTATTCTGAATAATATAACCAAGCTCATTTACCCGGAATGGCATTGTCGGATCAATTCTGACATAATTCCCCTCTGCCGCATCACCATTCATGGCTCCATTTTGATTCAAGACATAATCACCATCTTTGGTAACAAGATATCCTGCTGCATTTACTTTAAATGCTCCGTCTCTGGTATACTTGACAGTCGTCTCTCCCTGTTTATTCGTATAAGACAAAGCAAAGAAACCATCTCCTGCAATCGCAAGATCTTCCGAGTTATCAGTTACTTCAAAATTTCCCTGACTCCAGTCAGTGTATGTTTCTCCGATTTTAGTTCCCATATGGACATAGCCCAATTTCTTCGGCAGATTATAATCAGATGTATCTTTAATCTTAAGTGCCAGTTGTGCCTCAAAAGCTCGAGCAGTAGAGCCTTCCTTCTTATATCCATTCGTTGCACTGTTTGCAAGATTATTGGATAGAATATCCATTCTGTTCTGCTCCATTATCATACCTGTGTATGCGGTGTATAACCCCTTTACCATGTAAAATGCTCCTTCCCCAAAACATTTTCTTGTATCCTCGGTATCTTATACAAAGCGGACATTCACAATCCGCTTCGTTACTTGCTTAACTTAATCATCATCGCGTTTTCCAGAAAGAAATTCCACAAATTTTCCTGTTCCAATTGCTACACAAGTCATCGGTTCATCTGCCGTCATTGTATTGATGCCTGTCCGTTCTTCTATCAATTCTTCCAGACCCCTTAACAATGCACCACCACCTGTCAATACAATACCTCTGTCAGCAACATCGGCTGCTAATTCCGGTGGAGTTTTTTCCAATACACTGTGTACCGCCTCTACAATTTGTAGTGTCGGCTCCCGCAATGCTTCCTCCGTCTCTTCGGAAGAGACTGTAACCGTCTTCGGCAGACCGGTTACCAGATTTCGTCCACGCACATCCATGGTCTCAGTCTGAGCAAATGGAAAGCATGTCCCGATTTTAATTTTGATGTCCTCTGCTGTTCTCTCACCAATCAAAAGATTGTGTTTTTTACGCATATAGCGAACAATTGCTTCATCAAAATCATCTCCCGCAATTTTAATGGAAGTGCTGACTACAGAACCGCCAAGCGAGATTACTGCAATATCAGCTGTTCCACCACCTATATCTACAATCATATTTCCACAAGGTCTTGCAATATCAATGCCGGCTCCAATTGCAGCAGCAATCGGTTCTTCAATAATTGCAACTTCCCTCGCTCCTGCCTGGTAAGTTGCGTCTTCAACGGCCTTTTTCTCCACCTCAGTAACTCCACTAGGTACACATACACTGATACGTGGTTTACGGAAACTCTTCTTTCCCAATGCCTTCTGGATAAAGTATTTAATCATCTTCTCCGTAACGGTGTAATCAGAAATAACACCCTGGCGGAGCGGTCTTACCGCCACAATATTTCCCGGTGTTCTACCCAGCATTAATCTTGCTTCTTCACCAATTGCTTTAATTTTATTCGTATCTCTATCAAACGCCACTACGGACGGTTCTTTCAACACAACGCCTTTTCCTTTGATATATACCAAAATACTGGCTGTTCCCAAGTCAATTCCTATATCTGTTGAAACCATAATTAATTGTTTCCCCTTTCATCTGCTTCAATTTATGTCAAGCTTTCGCCTTTTTAGGCAAACTATGCATTTAATCATATTCTTACATATATATTCCTATTATATACAATAACCATTTTTTTTTAAAGTCTTTTTTTCATTTTTTGTATTTCGGTCATAATCCTTACTTCATGATACATTTTTTACAATTTATTTATTTTTTGTTCACGTATTGTTCACATATATGCGATATAGTACTATTGTACTAGCTAATTAAGCTAATATAATTTTTCATAACTCATGCTTCCCAAGTTCTTTAGGATTTGGGAAGTACTCCCCGATTTTTACTGATACTTTTGTATCAGTTTTTTTGTTATATAAGATGATGTTAGGGTCAAAAGGTCGCAAAAAAAACATTACTCTGTCATATTGTACAAAATGAATTTGGTATTTGTGACTTATGAAGGATATTAGATTTTCTTTATGTTCTGTAAACTACTCCAGCAACTCAGCAACAGGATGTTGATGAGAGCCCATGCCACGCCATGGATGGCGAATCTTGGGCGGTTGCGGTCGCGATTCAAGCACTTGCCAGAACATTTAGAAAATATTATATCCTTTATTCGGAGCAAATGACAAATTACATCTTTGTGCAATATGGCAAGCAAAAATTAGTTTGCGACCTTTTGACCCCAACATTATAGGATTAAAACATCAAAAAAGGTGATTTTCAGATATGCTGTTCATAAAATAAAAATCACCTTTTCACTGTGTAAAACAGGCATTCGCAATCCGCTTCACTACTTATTCCGAATTTATTCACAGACAAACCGCAGACCAGCTACGCCAGCGTATCTGTCGCCGCTTTGCGGCTTTTGTCTGAGGCTGCTGTGAATCATTCGGACTCATTTTTCAAATATTTCTTGACATATTTTCCGGTATAGGATGTTTTTACTTTGGCAACTTCTTCCGGTGTTCCTTCTGCAACAACGCATCCTCCGCCATCTCCGCCTTCCGGTCCCATGTCGATAATATAATCCGCTGTTTTTATGACATCAAGATTATGCTCAATGACAACCACTGTATTCCCGCTATCTGAAAGTCTTCGCAGAATCTCTACTAATTTGTGGACATCCGCAAAATGTAACCCCGTTGTCGGCTCGTCTAAAATATAAATCGTCTTTCCGGTTCCACGCTTACTAAGTTCTGTTGCCAATTTAATACGCTGTGCTTCCCCTCCGGAAAGTTCCGTTGATGGCTGTCCTAAACGAATATAAGAAAGTCCTACATCATATAAAGTCTGGATTTTCCGATGAATAGACGGAACATTTTCAAAAAATTCAAGTGCTTCTTCTACTGTCATATTTAATACATCATAAATACTTTTTCCTTTGTATTTCACCTCTAAGGTTTCCCGGTTATAACGTTTCCCGCCACAGACCTCACACGGGACATAAACATCCGGCAGAAAATGCATCTCAATTTTCAAAATACCATCTCCGGAGCACGCTTCGCATCTGCCACCTTTTACATTAAAGCTGAAACGTCCCTTTTTGTATCCTTTGGCTTTTGCATCCGGTGTGGCAGCAAACAAATCACGAATCATATCAAATACACCGGTATATGTCGCCGGATTGGAACGAGGAGTTCGTCCAATCGGAGACTGATCAATATCAATGACTTTGTCTAATTGTTCAATTCCCAGAATATCATCATGCGCCCCCGGTACAACTCTGGCATGATTTAATTCTTTTGCAAGACGTTTATACAAAATCTCATTCGTCAAAGAGGACTTACCGGAACCAGATACTCCGGTGATACACGTCATAATACCAAGTGGAATCTTTACATCAACATTTTTTAAATTATTCTCTCTCGCGCCTTTGATTGTCAAAAATCCGGTCGGTTTTCTTCTTTCTTCCGGTACCGGTATCTGAATCCTGCCGCTTAAATATGCTCCTGTTAAAGAATTCGGATTTTTCATGATTTCTTCTGCATTTCCGACAGCAACCACTTCTCCACCATGTTCGCCTGCTCCCGGTCCGATATCCACAATGTAATCTGCTGCACGCATGGTATCCTCATCATGTTCTACAACAATCAGGGTATTTCCAAGTTCTTTTAAATGATTAAGCGTATTTAACAACTTATCATTATCCCGTTGATGCAGTCCAATACTCGGTTCATCTAAAATATAGGCAACTCCAACCAGACCGGAACCAATCTGCGTTGCAAGGCGGATTCTCTGTGCTTCTCCTCCGGAAAGCGTACCGGTTGCCCTCGCAAGTGTCAGATAATCCAACCCAACATCCACCAGGAATCCAACTCTTGCCTTAATTTCTTTAATAACCTGTGCTCCAATCAATTCCTGTTGTTTGGTAAGCGTCATGTTATTCAAAAATTCCTGAAGTTTGCGAATAGACATCGCAGTCACTTCATAGATATTCTTATCAGAAACCGTAACAGCAAGTGCTTCCTTCTTCAAGCGTTGTCCCTTACAGCATTTACAAGGTGTAATACGCATAAATTCTTCATACTGCTGCTTCATCACATCAGAACCTGTCTCACGGTAACGTCTGTTCACATTCTGAATCAGCCCTTCAAATGCCACATCATAAACACCCACTCCACGCTGACCTTTGTAATGCACCTTGACTTCTTTTCCATCCGTACCATAAATCAGCATATGGCGTACTTCTTCCGGCAGTTCCTTATATGGTGTATCCAAAGAAAAACCATATTCTTTCGCAAGTGCAGTAAGAGTTGCATACGTATAACTGGACGGATCGGTACAGGATTGCCATCCCATTACCTGAATCGCTCCTTCTGCAATGCTCAGATTCTTATCCGGTATCATAAGTTCCTCATCAAATTCCATCTTATAGCCCAGCCCAAAACATTCCGGACATGCACCAAACGGATTATTAAACGAAAAGCTTCTCGGCTCGATTTCATCAATACTGATTCCACAATCCGGACAGGAAAAGCTCTGCGAGAACTGAATAGCTTCTCCGCCAATCACATCCACGCACAAAAGACCCTCTGCCAGTTCCAGCACACTTTCCACAGAATCCGTCAGCCTCTTTTCAATTCCCGGCTTTACCACTAAACGATCCACAACAATTTCAATATTATGCTTTTTATTTTTATCAAGCTTAATCTCTTCACTCAACTCATATAAACTGCCATCAATCTGAACTCTGACATAACCACTTCTTTTTGCACGCTCCAAAAGCTTTTGATGCTCTCCTTTTCTTCCCCGCACTACCGGTGCAAGAAGCTGAATCTTGGTTCCCTGCGGCAATTCCATAATCTGGTCTACCATCTGATCCACCGACTGCTTTTTGATTTCCTTGCCACATTTCGGACAATGCGGAATCCCCACACGCGCATAAAGCAAACGGAAATAATCATAAATCTCTGTAACCGTTCCCACCGTAGAACGCGGATTTCGATTCGTAGATTTCTGATCAATTGAAATTGCCGGTGACAATCCTTCGATTTTTTCTACATTAGGTTTTTCCATCTGTCCCAAAAACTGTCTTGCATAAGAAGATAGAGACTCCATATAACGTCTCTGCCCCTCTGCATAAATTGTATCAAAAGCAAGCGATGATTTTCCGGAACCACTAAGTCCTGTCAATACTACAAACTCATCTCTTGGAATATCTACGTCAATTCCCTTTAAATTATGTTCGCGCGCTCCTCTTATTTTGATATATCTGCGTTCCTTCTCTGCCATGTCTTACCTCACTTATTATTCTGTCTCTTCATACATTTTCTTTAGCTGTACCATCTTATCACGCAATTCTGCGGCCGCTTCGAAATTCAATTCTGCAGCTGCTTTCTGCATCTTTTTTGTCACATCTTTGATTAATTTCTCCAATTCCTGTCGGCTCATAGATTCCGGATCTTTTTCGAATTCCATCTCCTCTTGTGCCACTTTCTTTGAAATACTAATCAAATCACGCACTGATTTTTCAATCGTCTTCGGCGTAATGCCATGTTCTTCATTATATGCCTGCTGCACCTTGCGTCTTCGCTTCGTTTCTTCAATCGCCACACGCATGGAATCCGTAATCGTGTCCGCATACATAATAACATGTCCCTCGGAATTTCTTGCGGCACGTCCGATTGTCTGGATCAGTGAAGTTTCCGAACGTAAAAATCCCTCTTTATCCGCATCCAGAATTGCAACCAATGTAATCTCCGGAATATCCAGTCCTTCTCGCAACAGGTTAATTCCAACCAGCACATCAAAAACATCCAGTCTGAGATCTCTTATAATTTCTGACCGCTCTAACGTATCAATATCAGAATGCAGATATTTGACACGAATCCCGACCTCTCGCATATACTCCGTCAAATCTTCTGCCATTTTTTTCGTTAATGTCGTAATGAGTACTTTATGCTTTCCTGCAATCTCTTTATTTACTTCTCCGATCAAATTATCAATCTGCCCTTCTACCGGTCGCACATCAATTTCAGGATCTAAAAGTCCGGTTGGCCGGATAATCTGTTCCGCCCGCAAAAGTTCATGTTCATCTTCATAAACATTCGGTGTTGCAGAAACGAACAGCATCTGGTCAATCTTACTCTCAAATTCTTCAAAATTAAGCGGGCGGTTATCCTTGGCAGACGGAAGTCTGAAGCCATAATCCACAAGTGTTGATTTTCTCGACTGATCCCCCGCATACATTCCGCGCACCTGTGGAATCGTAATGTGGGATTCGTCCACAATAATAAGATAATCATCTTTAAAATAATCCATCAGGGTATGTGGTGTTGCCCCCGCCGGCATTCCCGCAAGATGTCTCGAATAATTCTCAATTCCGCTACAGAATCCTGTTTCTTTTAACATCTCGATATCAAAATTCGTCCGCTCCGCAATCCGCTGCGCCTCTAACAGCTTGTCCTCACTTTTAAAATAACGCACCCTTTCTTCCAGTTCCTTTTCAATCTCATCGCAGGCACGATTAATTTTTTCCTGTGGAACAACATAATGAGACGCAGGGAAAATAGAAATATGCTGTAAGCTACTCTTAATCTCTCCTGTCAGCACATCAATCTCCACAATACGATCAATCTCATCTCCAAAAAACTCCACACGAATCGCTGTATCTCCACGATCTGCCGGAAAAATCTCAAGCACATCACCACGAACACGGAAAGTGCCACGATGAAAATCCATGTCATTTCTGGTATACTGAATATCAATAAGCTGTCTTATAACCTCATCCCTGTCACGCTCCATTCCGGGTCTTAATGAAACAAGCATGCCCTCAAAATCTTCCGGACTTCCCAAGCCATAGATACAGGAAACCGATGAAACTACAATCACATCTTTTCTCTCAACCAGGGAAGCTGTCGCAGACAAACGCAATTTATCAATCTCATCATTCACCGCAGAATCTTTTGCAATATAAGTATCTGTGGACGGCACATAAGCTTCCGGCTGATAGTAGTCGTAATAGGATACAAAATATTCCACTGCATTTTCCGGAAAAAATTCTTTAAACTCACCATAAAGCTGAGCTGCCAATGTCTTATTATGGGAGATAATAAGCGTCGGCTTATTCAGTGCAGCAATTATATTCGCCATCGTAAATGTCTTACCGGAACCCGTAACACCAAGAAGCGTCTGAAACTGATTTCCCTCTTTAAATCCCTGCACCAGCTTCTCTATCGCCTGTGGCTGGTCTCCGGTCGGCTGATATTTTGAATGTAATACAAAATGATCCATGAAAGATCCTCCTTTATGAATCTAGCCCGAATTATTCACAGCAGCCAAATGAAATCTGTAATTCGTGCGTCAAGCTTGCTTGTAAGCCGAATTTATAATTTCACTTGGCGGGTGAATAGAATTCGCCCACCACACAGTCTCAGACAAAAGCTGCGAAGCAGCGACAGATACGCTGGCGTGGCTTGTCTGTGTGGTGGCTGTGAATAATTCTGGTATAGTTTTTGCAACTTTTCTCTCAGTATAACAGAATTAACAAAAAAAGTACAGAACAAATCGAATGTTTGTTCTGTACTTTTTTATATCTATTTTACATCGTTTCTATCATTTTGTCTGCCAATACTTCCAATGTCTGATACTGCTCTTCTTTCAATGCTGATTTTACCGTCACTGTTTCCGATAAAATTGTCATATTTTTCAGTGCCATGACCTTTTCTGTCATCTGTTTTCCGGAAGTTGCTGCCCATGTTCCGTTTTCAAGAACCGCGATTTTTCTGTTCTGTACATTAAGTGCCTGCATATCTGTGAGGAAATTTCCCATTTTAGGATAAATCTCTCCATTATAAGTAGGTGCAGCAAGCACAATATGGCTGCATCGAAATGCTTCTGAAATGAGTTCCGATACATCCGTATTGGAAACATCATAAACTGCAATCTTCTTCACACCTTTTTCTGCCAGAAGTGTTGCCAGTACATTCACCGTATTCTCGGTATTTCCATACATTGACGCATAAGCAATCATAACTGCAGATTCTTCCGGTTCATAACTACTCCAAATATGATATTTATCAAGTATGTAGCTAAGATTTTCTCTCCAGATTGGTCCATGCAGAGGACAAATCATTGCAATATCAAGTGTTGCCGCCTTTTTCAAGACATTCTGAACCTGTACTCCATATTTTCCAACAATATTGGTATAATATCTCCTCGCATCATCCAGCCAATCCTTTTCAAAATCGACTTCATCCGCAAAAATATTGCCATTCAATGCGCCAAAAGTTCCAAATGCATCTGCCGAGAATAAAATCTTTGTTTTTTCTTCATAAGTTACCATTGCTTCCGGCCAATGCACCATCGGTGCCATAACAAAATGAAATACATGATTTCCGCTTTCAAAAGTATCCCCTTCTTTGATTATCTGTGCATGTGCATCAACGTCAAACGCAAAGAACTGTTTCATCATCTGAAATGTTTTTGCATTTCCAATCAGTTTCAAATCCGGATAACGCAAAATCAATTCTTCAATCAATGCACAATGGTCCGGTTCCATGTGATTCACTATAAGGTAATCCAACTTTCTCCCTTGCAATACAAATTGAAGATTTTCAAAAAACTGTTTGCTGATAGAACTGTCTACTGTATCAAGCAGTACCGTTTTCTCATCCAGAACGACATACGCATTATAAGAAACCCCACGCTGAATTGGAAAGATATTTTCAAACAAAGCCAGTCTGCGGTCACTTCCACCAATCCAATAAACAGTTTCTGTTACTTTCCTCACATTATACATTCCTTCGCCTCCACTTTTTCTCTTCTATGATCAGACTTTTACCTTTATATTATTCCATACCATAGTATAATATTGTTTCCGCTAAATCAAGTAATTGCCGAAATATACACTTTTTTCCAGATTTATTATTGCGAAACGACAGAAAAATCCGGTGCTTCAAAAACGCAAAGCACCGGAACTTTCATTATTCTTTTCCCATACAACAATATTTATATTTTTTACCACTTCCGCAAGGACAAGGATCATTCGGATATACTTTTGCCGTCTCGCGCTTCTTTGGTTCATTCTGTGCAGCACTATCTTTATTGGTTCCTGTAACCTTTGCCACCTGCTCTCTCTCTACTTTCTGCTCAATACGCACATGGAACAAAAGACGAACCGTATCTTCCTGGATATTGTTAATCATGGCATCAAACATATCATAACCTGCCATTTTATACTCTACCAACGGATCTCTCTGTCCATAAGCCTGTAAGCCGATACCCTGACGCAACTGATCCATATCATCAATATGATCCATCCACTTACGGTCAATTACTTTTAACAGGATAACTCGTTCCAGCTCTCTGACTGCCTCAGAATCCGGGAATTCTGCCTCTTTTGCCTCATATAATTTGACTGCCTGTTCTTTTAAACTGTGTTTCAATTCTTTACTGTTTTTAAAATCTTTTACAAACTCCGGTGTTACCGGTTCTAACGGAATCAGTGGAATCAGTAACTGATTCAATTCATTTACATCCCATTCTTCCGGTGGCAATTCCGATGAAATAGAGGTATCTACGCATGCTTCTACACGATCCGTAATCATCTTATAGATAACATCTCTCATGCTTTCTCCATTCAATACCCTCATTCTCTCATCATAAATGATTTCTCTCTGATCATTCATGACCTGATCATAATCAAGCAAATTCTTACGAATACCAAAGTTATTCGCTTCTATCTTTCTCTGCGCTTTTTCAATTGCTCCGGTAAGCATTTTATGCTGAAGCTGCTCTCCTTCCGGCACTCCTAATGCATTGAACATATCCAGTAACTTTTCAGAGCCAAACAGACGCAGCAAATCGTCTTCCAGCGAAATAAAGAACTGGGATTCACCCGGATCGCCCTGACGTCCGGCACGACCACGCAGCTGGTTATCAATACGTCTTGACTCATGACGTTCTGTACCAATAATCTTTAATCCACCTGCTTCTTTCGATATATCGTCCAATTTAATATCCGTACCACGACCTGCCATATTGGTTGCAATCGTAACTGCACCATGCGCTCCTGCTTGTGCTACAATTTCCGCTTCAAGTTCATGGTATTTTGCATTTAAAACCTGATGCTTGATTCCGCGCTTCTTTAACATGCTACTGATAAGTTCAGAAGTATCAATGTTAATCGTACCAACCAGAACCGGCTGTCCTTTTTCATGAGCCTTTACTACCTCATCAACAACCGCATTGAACTTTTCTTTTTTCGTCTTGTAAACGACATCCTCATGATCAATACGTGCGACCGGGCGGTTCGTCGGGATCTCAATAACATCCATTCCGTAAATATCACGGAACTCTTTTTCTTCGGTTAATGCAGTACCGGTCATACCTGATTTTTTATCATATTTATTAAAGAAATTCTGGAACGTAATATTGGCAAGTGTCTTGCTCTCTCTCTTTACTTTTACATGTTCTTTGGCCTCAATTGCCTGATGTAAGCCATCGGAATAACGACGTCCCGGCATAATACGTCCTGTAAATTCATCAACAATCATGACCTGATCATCTTTCACCACATAATCCTGATCACGGAACATTAAATTGTGCGCACGAAGTGCCAGAATCACATTATGCTGAATCTCCAGATTCTCCGGATCCGCAAGGTTGTCAATTTTAAAGAATCTTTCAACCTTTTTAACACCCTCTTCTGTGAGGTTGACGACCTTATCCTTCTCGTTTACGATAAAATCTCCACTTTCTTCAACTTCGACCCCCATAATGGCATCCATTTTTGTAAACTCATGGCTTTCCTCACCACGCTGCATCTGTCTTGCCAGAATATCACATGCCTCATACAATTTCGTCGACTTTCCACTCTGACCTGAAATAATAAGAGGTGTTCTGGCTTCATCAATCAATACCGAGTCAACCTCATCGATAATTGCATAATGCAGACCTCTCTGCACTAATTGTTCTTTATAAATTACCATATTATCTCTCAGATAATCAAATCCGAGTTCGTTATTTGTCACGTATGTAATGTCACAATTATATGCTGCCTGACGTTCCTTATTATCCATACCATTTAAAATAATACCTACTGTCAGTCCCAAAAACTCATGAACCTTTCCCATCCACTCTGCATCACGTTTTGCAAGATAATCATTTACGGTAACAATATGAACTCCTTTTCCTTCCAACGCATTTAAATATGCCGGTGCCGTAGAAACCAAAGTCTTACCTTCACCGGTTCTCATTTCTGAAATTCTTCCCTGATGTAAAATAATTCCACCGATCAGCTGTACACGATAATGTTCCATACCAAGTACACGCTTTGCTGCTTCACGTACCGTTGCAAATGCTTCCGGCAGAAGGTCATCTAAGGTTTCTCCATCCTCCAGTCTCTTTTTATATTCTTTCGTTTTTCCACGAAGTTCTTCATCTGACAATGCCTGCATTGTTGGACGAAGTGCTTCAATTTTATCAACGATTGGATAGATTCTTTTTAATTCTCTTTCGCTGTGAGTTCCAAAGATTTTCTCTACTGCTTTCATAAATTACTCCTATCTGTTTTCCTAACGTCATAAGCTTGTATACAAACTCACCATTTTGCATAACAAAAATAATTGTAACACTAACTTCTTATTTTCACAATACACAATCCCGTAAACGAATTATGAATTTTTTATGAAATAATTATTGGTTTCACAACTAATTCAAATATGTTATACTGACTGATAGAAATTAAAATCACAAATAGAAAGGAAGTTGCCCTATGACCTATACATACAAAACGCAGGGAACCTGTTCCACGAAAATCGAACTTGAGTTGGATGGAAACATTGTAAAAAATGTCAAATTCACCGGTGGTTGTCCAGGAAATCTTCTTGCCATTCCAAAATTGGTAGAAGGTCTTACTGTTGATGAGGTAGAAGAAAAATTGAGCGGTATCCGTTGTGGATTTAAACCGACTTCCTGTGGCGACCAGCTCGCGCATGCCTGTCGTGCTGCTTATGAGGAAAGCCAGAAATAGCTTTCCTCACACATTATATATACACATCTCAATCCTCGTATATCGCTTTTTAATTGTCTGATTTTTTTGTAACTTATAAATAATTTTCTTTTATTAGCATGTTTTATATGTTTTTTTCTTTTTTCTTATTGACAATTCCATGTTTTGTCGATATAATGTAATTACAAAAACAAAAGAAAATATCAATAAAGGAGGAGATTCCACCAGAAAGAGTAAGTTTCGCTTAATCACAATTACGAATAAGCAGAGATTTTTCAAAATGAATTCTTACTATTTTAAGAAAGCAAAACTATGAATGGAAAAAAAACGAAAAAGAAATTGAGAATCAGACCAGTACCTATTATATGATTCCAATTCAAGTGATCATAGCAGAATGAGAGTTCTTAAGAAGTGTAAGAAAGAAAAAATCGAAAGTGAGGAATAGTCCAATGGACAGCATAGTCTGAGGCACCATCAATATCTAATCTGTATATTGATGGTGCCTTTCATTCATGCGAACACTGAATATGCAATCTCCAACTCAAATACGCAGAACATTAAGTGAGAATATGGAGGATGCCTGTATCAGATTACATAAGTTTTATATGAAAAACAAGCAGTGCAATATTTTTCACAAAAAAATTAACAACAACTAGAGCTAATGCAATCCAAAGATACACAGAACGAAAACGAAGCCCAATCGGTAACGCATGTCGGCTGATCCGCTCTATCGTCTGACTAATCATAAACCAACCGCCAATTACCACCGCATACAATACAAACGGATAATAAAAAAGAGACATGCCCACATCCCCTCGTAACAACGCATACACTGCCCTGGTTCCGCCACAGCCCGGACAATACAGGCCTGTCATGGCATGAAACATACACGGTGGTAAATACGCAGTAATTGTAAATCCGGCAAACTTCCACACGCAAAAAAGCGCACCTGTCACTGCAAGAAATAACCATCCTGCAACATAAAATACATTCTCTATTGCAATATTTTCTTCTGTTTTTTTCGAACTTTCCCAGTCCGTCTTTCTGTTGTTTCGCATCCTTACCTTTTTTCCCATCCCAAAATCTCCAGTAAAGCGGGCATTCGCAATCCGTTTTCTACTCGCGCCTTTTATACTTTCTTAGTATAACAAGCCTTTTTTCTCTTTGTCAATTTCGTGACCTTTGACCCTGGTATTATTTTATGCTATAATAAGCCACAAAATAAATCACAGATACAAAAGGAGTTCTCATGAAACGTAATAATTCAGAATTAAAACGATTAGCCAGAGAAACACTAACAGGTCATTATGGTACCCCGATGAGCGGCATGGTATTAGTCAGCCTGATTCCAAATTTATTGATTCTCCCTTTTAATATGACACTGAACAACAGTATTTCTCAGACCATTATTTTTTATATTGCCAGTATTTTTATCTCTGTTCTGTCTTTTCTCTTATCCTGTGGTCTATGCCGTATGCATCTTAATATGCGAAGGAAACAGCCTTTTGGTCTTGGGGATGTTTTCTATTTTTTTTCACACCACCCGGATCGTTTGATTCGCGGATATTTTTCAATTTTAGGAATCACGATTCTTGTATGTATTCCAATGGCAATCGTGCTTAGTATCGGCATTTACTTAACAAATACACCAAATCTGGTTTTAAGTGGCACAGAAAGCAATCTCATCTTAATCATCACCACTGTTTTAGCAATCGTCTTTCTCATTCCTGCAGTTCCTGTGTTGTATAACTATTCACTTTTTGCTTATTTATTGGTTGATGATCCAGACAAAAAAGTAAAAGATGCCCTGAAAGAAAGTCATTCTATCATAAAAGGACATCGCTTTCACCTGTTTGTACTTCAGCTAAGTTTTCTTGGCTGGTTTTTACTTGGAATTTCTTCCTGCTTTATTGGATTCTTATGGATTGAACCATATTATGAACAGACACTTGTCAGTTTCTTTTTTGAATTAACCGGAGAAACAGATCGTTTAGAAGCCCAAAAAGATATAAAAAACGATACAGCGCATTTTGAAGCTTACTGTTAGGAAAAAATAAAACTGTATCATATCTTTCCTATAAAAGAAAAAAGAGAGGTTCATATTTTCTTAAGTTCCTCTCTTTTTATCTCTTCTATCCAATTCTATGCAACTCGGATCATCTGCTTAATTCCTTCCAATTTTGCAGCTTTTTCTTCATATTCCTCTTCTGTCATTACTTTCGTAATAAACCCGGTCTCTCCGGTAACTCCCTCTGCCTTTACAAAAGTAACATCACCAAACACTTCTTTTACTTTCGCTTCCGATTCTGTTGTACGAACAAAAAATGCAGAAGACGTTTTCTTATAATCTACCAGTTCCAACTTCTTAGAACTCCACAAAATCGGAATATTCTTTCCGAAATGCTTTGCCATGTCAACAACATCTGCAACAACCGCACTTGCCGTCGGAAGCTTTCCTGCACCACTTCCATAAAACATTGCATCTCCTAACACATTTCCATGAACAAATACAGCATTAAACACATCATTGACACTATACAATGGATGCTCACAAGAAAGTAAATACGGTGCAACCATCGCGCAATAACTTCCATCTACCTTTTTACTGGTTGCAAGTAATTTAATAACTTTTCCCATGCTTTTTGCATACTTAAAATCCGTTGCAGAAATCTTTGTAATGCCTTCGGTATGAATCTCTTCAAAATTTACCTGCTGACCGCATACCAGAGAAGTTAAAATAGCAATCTTGCGGCATGCATCATATCCTTCAATATCTGCCGTCGGATCTTTCTCTGCATACCCTTTCGCCTGTGCATCTTTTAATACATCATCAAATTCCAGACCTTCATTGCTCATTTTGGTCATCATATAATTTGTGGTACCGTTTAAAATTCCGGTAATTTCTTCAATCTCATCTGCAGTTAAACAGGAATTTAACGGTCGGATAATCGGAATACCGCCACCTACACTTGCTTCAAACTGAAAATTCACATTTTTCTCTTTTGCAATGGCAATGAGTTCGGCACCTTTTGCAGCTACCAGTGCTTTATTGGAGGTTGCAACGCTCTTTCCTGCTTCTAACATGGCTTTTACAAATGTATATGCCGGTTCTACTCCACCCATAGTCTCTACTACAATTCTGACTTCCGGATCGTTTTCAATCTCTTTATAATCATGTACGATTTTCTTTTCGATTGGATCGCCCGGAAAATCTCTCAAATCCAGAACATATTTTACTTCAATTTCTTCACCGACACGTTTTTTAATACTTTCTTTATTCGTATTTAAAACTTCCACAACACCGGAACCGATTGTTCCATACCCCATTACCGCAATTTTAATCATAATCTTTTACTCCTTATATGTAATTTCTATTCCCGTGCAAGAATTTTTATATAATGAATCCCTTCCACACGCTCAATCTCCTCTACCATCATTGACAAATCCCGTGTCTCAGGCAACACGTCAACACTGAGTGTAAGAGATGCAATTCCATTAACCGGCACACTTTGATGAATTGTTAAAATATTTGCCTGATACTCTGCAATCGTTTTTAACACAATTGACAAAAGACCCGGTTCATCATCAAGCTGTATCACCATGGTAACTGTCTTACCTTTCACATTGTCATGAAAAGGAAAAATATCTTCTTTATATTTGTAAAAGGAACTTCTGCTGATTTCTACCATATCGGTAGCTTCCTGCACAGAAGAAGCTCTGCCCGACTCTAACAAACGCTTTGCTTCTACAACTTTTAGCAGAACTTCCGGAACTGCCTTTTCCTTCAAAACGAAATACTGGCTTTTTTCTTTCATTTGTCTTTGTTACCTCGCTTTCGTTTCAATTTTCATCATGTGTATTTTTCACACTTACACATGTCCTCACGAGGAAGATAATAACACAAACAAACTGCCTGCGCAACCTTTTTCTGGAAAACACTCATTAAAACAGAATTACGGCAGACATTTTGTCTGCCGCTTTTTGCAAACTTATTCTATCTCTCCCCCAAGCTCTTTGGGGCATCCTAAGGAAAGCCATTTTAAATATCCATTCATAAAAACATCAATTTTTCCATCTAACACACTATCTACATTACCGGTTTCTACACCGGTTCTATGATCTTTCACCATGGTATATGGCTGCATAACATAGGAACGGATCTGATTTCCCCAGCCTATTTCTGTCACCTCGCCCCGGATATCAGCCGCTTTCTGTGCATTCTCCTGTTGCTTTAACAAATACAGCTTTGCTTTCAACATCTGCATTGCCTTATCCTTATTCATATGCTGAGAACGTTCATTCTGACACGTTACCACAATTCCGGTCGGATAATGGGTGATCCGGATTGCCGAAGAAGTCTTATTAATATGCTGTCCACCGGCTCCACTCGAACGATACGTATCAATTCGGATATCTTCATCTTTTACTTCAATATCAAGATCCTCTTCTATATCCGGCATAACATCACAGGAGACAAAGGACGTCTGACGTTTCCCGGCTGCATTAAATGGTGAAATACGTACCAGGCGATGTACTCCCTTTTCAGATTTCAGATATCCATAAGCATTTTCCCCATTTACCTGAAAAGTAATAGACTTGATTCCTGCCTCATCACCATCAAGAGAATCCAGAACTTCCACCGAAAATCCTTTATCACTTGCCCAGCGTGTATACATACGGTACAACATCTCACACCAGTCACAGGATTCCGTTCCACCGGCTCCTGCATGCAAAGACAAAATTGCATTATCCTTATCATATTCTTCCGAAAGAAGCGTTTTTATACGGATTTTTTCAAAAGTCTGTTCAAACTCTGTCATGGCTTCGTCTGTTTCCGTAACGAGATCCGGGTCATTTTCCTCTTCCCCCATCTCGATTAATGTTTCTATTTCTTCGTATTTTTCCTCTAATTGTGCATAAACTTCTGCATCATCTTTTAAGCTCTTTAATTCTTTCATTTTTTTCTGGGAACCTTCAATATCATCCCAAAAATCAGGAGCTTCCATCTCTCGTTCTAATTCTTCGATTCGCTTTGCCTTATTTGCGAGGTCAAAGTGAATCCCTCACTTCCTGCAGCGGATTTTTGTAAGAATCCAGTTTTACTTTATAAGCGTCTAACTCAACCACAGAATCACCAACTTTCTTTTTTCCTATTTATTGTCGCAGATTTAGTTCCGGTATCATTATATCCATAATGCTTTTTCCCGTCAATCTTGTCGTTATTTTCTTTTCATCAGACGGAGTTTTTCTTTATCTTCCGGCAAGACACGATAAGATTCTATCATTTTCTGGATTGCTTTGTTGTAAGTAAAATCATCCATGTTGCTATTTTCAAGCATCTGCATGGTTTCTTTTGGAAATTTCACATAACAAACAGAAACGGCCCACGCCACTGCCATTTTAACATAATATCCTTCATGACCAATTCCATCTAAGAGCGGAAGCACTTCATTTATATAATCTTCTGTTATAAAATGGTCCAGTATCATAACCACACCAAACCTGATTACAAATTCTTCCTTCCGTTGTAACAACCCACAGGCATAATTCCAATATGCTTTTGCGTCCAACGCATTCTGTGGTTTCATTCCGGCACAAGTGCTGTCACAAACAGACCAGTTATTGATTTTTTTCACGAAGCAATTCAAATAAGGCTCCTTTTCTTCAAAAGAAGCCTTTGCGTACCCAAGTGTCATGCCCTGAAGCATCGTTTCTTCCATTACATCATCTAACGCATGCTCTAAATATTCTCTCCAATCCCCTTTTGCCAGTTCTTTTGCCATTTTCCGCAAAAGTGGCAAACGAATTCCAAGAATATGCTCCACTCCCGGAATCAGAGAAGATGTAAATTTTCGATAACCGTCCTCACTATATTCCGTCAGCTTTTCTTTAATCCAGTCATTTGTATTTTCCATTATTCTTATTTCTTTCTATTGTTCTTGTAATTCGCCTTCTAATACTTCGATTGCCTTTGCCACCTGATTATCGCAATGGTAATCAAATGCTTCGTTTGGATCTCCTGTATATTCATATTCCAATGAAATATCCGGTTCAATTCCGGTTCCCTGAATATTCTCTCCATTTGGAGTAAAATATTTGGCAATCGTAAGCTTTATGGCATCTCCTTCCGGTAATTCAATGGTATTTTGCACCACACCTTTTCCATAAGTCGTCGTTCCGATTAAGGTGCCATAATTATAATCCCTGATTGCACCCGCAAAGATTTCAGAAGCGCTTGCACTGTATTCATTCACCAAAACCACCATCGGATAATTCATCACGGTATCTCCGGAAGAAGTACAGTCCTGACGATTTCCATATTTATCTTCCATGTAAACGGTAATTCCCTCCGGCAGAATATCATCCAGCATCTGTGTCACTGCCGGAAGCATTCCTCCACCATTATTTCGCAAATCTACAATCATTGCTTTCATACCCTGAGTCTCCAGCTCTGTAATGGTACTTTTAAACTGATTTGCCGTATCTTCTTCAAACCCGGAAACGTAAATATATCCAATTCCATCTTCAAACATCTGACCGGCAACACTCTGTTCATTTACCTTCGCACGTTTGATGTCATATTCAGAATACTCACTCGCCCCCTCATGGCAAACCACAAGATGCACGGTTGTTCCTTCTTCTCCACGAATACGCATAACCAGATCAGACAGTTCCATACTGGTCGCATCAATATCTTCCACTTTGACAATGGTATCTCCAACTTCAAGTCCTGCCTCTTGCGCCGGTGTATTATCATAAATCTTTGTAATCGTCACCTGCATGGTTTCCTTATCTTGTGACAATCCTGCTCCAATTCCATAAAAATTTCCATGTATCTGCTTCATCAGTTCATTGTATTTGTCCTCTGTATAATAAGCAGAATATGGATCGTTCAATCCTTCCACCAGACCTGCATAGAGCCCTTCCTGCATTTTTTTCGTATCGACATCTTCATAATAATTTGCATCAATCTGCTCCATAAGCTGATTTAATTTATCTAATGTCTTTTGATCAAAAACCTCTTTTGCTTCCTGCGTTGTTGCATTCACTGCAACAGTATCATCCTGCATATGCGAAATATATAAAATTCCCGTAAAAGCCACAGAAGTGCCTAAAATACCGGCAATCAATCCGGCCAGAAAGCCTTTTTCTCTTTTTCTTTTATTTTGTTCCGGCACATTATTTATTTTCTCTTCTTCTTTTCCAACTTCTCTTTTTTCTTCCATTTTTCCTCTCTTTTCCTTATTTTTCCCAAAAATCATAAATAATTCCATGGACTCACATAGGCTCCATTTAAACTGACACCAAAATGCAAATGATTTCCAGTGGAAATTCCGGTACTTCCGACTTTTGCTATTACCTGTCCGGCACTCACATAATCTCCCAAAGATACATTAAGTGCAGAGGCATGCATATAAACTGTACAAAGCCCATTTCCATGGCTAAGAATTACATGGTTTCCTGCTGCCGCAGAATATCCGGCATAAATTACTTCTCCCTGCGCTGCTGCCACAATATCGGCTCCTGCTGCTGCTCCAATATCAATTCCTTTATGTACCGAAGATGCACCTGCTGTTGGTGAAAGTCTGTTTCCATAGTCACTGGTCACACGATTACTGCTCGGACATGGCCAGGTAAACACTCCTCCGGTATAAGTCGGAGGTGCCACGTTATCTGACGAAGAACTTCCTTCACTCGGCTGTTTTTCTCCGGTTTCAGTGGAATCTTGCACGGCTGCGGCCTGTTCCTGCTGCTTTTTCAATTCTTCCGCTTTTCTTTGCTCTTCCCTTTGTTTTTGCAACGCAAGCTGTGTCTTAATTTCTGCAATTACCTCTTCCTGCGCCTGAAGCTCGCTTTCATATGCCTGTGCTTCTCCTTCTGCCGTACTAAGTTCACTTCCGATATTCAAAAGTTCTGTCTCTTTCTGGCTTTTCAGTGTTTCTACCGCTGCTTTCTGGTCATCCAACTGTGCCTGCATCGTTTTTAAATCTGCATAATCCTGCTCTAATTTGGTCTTCGTATCTGCAATCAGCTGTGTTGTATTTTGATACTGTTCTAACATCTGCCTATCATACTCTGAAATCTGATAAATATAAGTTGCAGAATTTAAAAATTCAGAAACATTTCTGGCAGACAATAAAATCTGCATATAGTTGGTACTGCTTGTATTTTCATACATATACTGTATTCTGAGCTTCATACTGTCATATTGAATGGCTGCATCTGCTTCTGACTGCGTAAGCAATGTCTTAGTATCAGATATCTCTGTATCCTTGGCCTCTAATTTATTTTGCAATTCATTGATCCGCGTGGAAATTGCCGACATTTTTGTATCCAATTCCTGAATTTTTGTCTCTGCATCCTCTTTTGAATTTTGCAAATCAGAAATAAGTCCCTGTGCTTCTTCCAATGCCGACTCTAATTCTTTCTTTTCCTGTTCCGCATTCGTAAGAGAATCATTTGTCACTGATGTATCACCTGATGGAGCTTTTTCTGTTGCAGACACCTTTCCTGCTGTCATCACTGTAAATATACTAACCAGTAGTAAAAAAATGTATTTTTTCTTTCTTTTCAATCTTATCATTTAATCCTCATTCAAATCCCATTTTTTGCCATTTGTTCCACAAGCTGAATATGGGCATCCCATGCAACGCACAGAATACCCATGTTCCTATTTATACTCTTAAATGTTTATGAATCGTAATACAACTTCCTAAAAAGCCAATTCCCACACCCAAAATCAACGCTACCGGAAGTAATGTTTCAAACACCTGATTTACCGGTAAAAATTTCATCATATTACTGAGAAATGAAAATTTCCCGGCAATATAAACTACAAGTTTACTGTATAAGACATACAAAATCGCAAGTGGTAGAACAGAACCGATTAATCCGATTAAAATTCCCTCTACCACAAAGGGTGCCCGTACAAAGTAATCCGTTGCACCGATCAATTTCATAATTCCAATTTCTTCTTTTCGCACTGAAATGCCAATAGTAACGGTATTACTGATAAGAAAAGTAGAGACCGCCAGCAGAATCATAATAATTCCGATTGATACATAACTGATTAGCGAATTAAAATCAGACAAAGTATTTGCCGCCACTTCAGACTGATTCACCTTTCGTATCCCATCAATGGATTCCAGATAAGTAACAAGTGCATCCTGCATAGAAATATCATTTAAATAAATCTCATAGTGCGCAGAATTCGCTAATGGATTATCATCTGCAAATCCCGCAGCAAGTTCCTCATTTCCCTCAAAATACGTTTTTTGGAACTCACTCCATGCATCTTCCGCAGATACAAAATCAAATTTTGCAACTTCTGCTCTTTTTTCGATTTTATTACCAATATCCTTAATTTGTTCTTCGCTGATACCCTCATCAAAGAAAGCGGTTACTGCAACACCTTCCTCTGCATTCTTCACCATTGCCTGAAAATTTGTAACAATAGAGTAAAAAAGTCCAAACAAAAAAATGCATGCCGACATTGTTGCAATTGATGCAAGCGAAAACAAACGGTTACTCCAGATATTTTTCACACCTTGTTTTAATGTATAAAAAAACGAACTAATCCTCATCGCTATAATCACCCGGTACTTCGTCTTTTTCAATGACGCCTTTCTTAATTGTTATCACGCGCTTTTTCATGGCTTTCACAATCTGCATATTATGTGTAACAACAAGTACTGTCGTCCCACGCTTATTGATTTCTTCCAGAAGACGCATAATCTCCCATGCATTTTTCTCATCCAGATTTCCGGTCGGTTCATCCGCAAGCAGAATCTTAGGTTCGTTTACTAATGCTCTCGCAATTGCCACTCTCTGTTGTTCTCCGCCGGATAATTGTTTCGGAAGCGATTTATATTTTGCTGCCAATCCTACCATTGATAACATGGTCGGCACATTACTTCTGATTTTTCTTGTCGAAGTTCCAATTACTCTTTGTGCGAATGCAACGTTTTCATAGACATTTCTGTCTTTCAACAAACGGAAATCCTGAAAAACAACCCCAACATTTCTTCGATATCGCGGAATCTGTTTTCTTCGTATTTTATGTAAATCCTTTCCATTTATCGTAATTTTCCCCTCCGTAGGCTCCAGTTCTTTCAAAAGCAGTTTAATCAAAGTGGATTTTCCAGAACCGCTGTCCCCTACAACAAATACAAACTCTCCCTCTTTAATATTTAAACTGATATCATTTAAAGCAGGTATTCCTGCTGAATATGATTTGCTGACATGCTCAAGCTTAATCATAATTCCTCCTAGTAATCCAGTGACTCCATATATTTCATATATTTTACAACCATAAGCGCAATCTTAAAGGTAATGGCATCTTCAAATACCCGAAGATCCAGCCCCGTACTCTTTTGTAATTTGTCCAGACGATATACTAATGTATTTCTGTGAATATATAACTGTCTTGATGTCTCCGAAACATTTAAATTATTTTCAAAGAATTTATTGATTGTCGTCAATGTTTCCTCATCAAAGTCATCCGGCGATTTTCCTCCAAAAATCTCGCGGATAAACATTTTACAAAGTGGAATTGGAAGCTGATAGATCAAACGTCCGATCCCAAGCGTAGAATATGCAATAATATTCTTCTCTTCAAAGAAAATCTTTCCGACATCAAGCGCCATACGGGCTTCCTTATAAGAACGTGACACTTCTTTAATCTCATTCACCACCGTACCATACGCAATATAAACATCACAGTCTGAGTCCCCATTCTTAAAAAGGTTCAGGATTACTTCCGCCGTCTTTTCCAAATCCTCGTAAGTTTCATTTTCTGCAAGTTCCTTTACGACAATGATATTTTTCTCATCCACTGCAGTAACAAAATCCTTAGATTTTCCGCCAAATAAAGAACGCACTTTCTCCAATTCATTTCCATCTTTTTCCCGGTTTGTTTCTACAATAAATACAACTCTTCGCACTTCCGTCTCGATATGCAGTTTCTTCGCACGATTATAAATATCTACCAAAAGAAGATTATCTAACAGTAAGTTCTTTATAAAATTATCCTTATCAAATCTCTCTTTATAGGCAACCAAAAGATTCTGAACCTGAAAAACTGCAATTTTTCCTACCATGTAAACATCTTCACTGTTACCATTCGCAAGCAGCACGTATTCCAATTGATGTTCGTCAAAAACTTTAAAAAACTGGCATCCTGAAACTACCTGACTATCCGCAGGTGATTCCATAAATGCAAGTGCCGGATTGACAAAACCATCCGAATCCGCAAATGTTGTCGCAAGTACTTTTCCTTCTGTATCAATAACACACAAATCAATTTTGGTGATGTTCTTCAATCCGTCAATGGTATTTTGAAGTATTTGATTTGAAATCATATTCTTCACTCCTTTTTATCGTATCTTGTAATATCATATACAACTTTCACAAAAAATTCTGTTTTAACCCCAAATCAACTTTTCTCTATTTTAATATTTTAATGCAAAACACCAAAAAAATAAAGAGGAAAACGCATTTATTTTATGCTAATATTCCAAAAAGCCTTCTCCAACCACTTCTCTGGCATCTGTCACAATCACAAATGCTTCCCGATCAATATTTAAGACAATATCTTTTAACACTACAATCTCTTTTTTGGAGACTACACAATACAGCATGCATTTTTTATCCTTTGAGTACATTCCTCTGGCATCCAGTCCTGTAACACCGCGATCCATCTGTGTCATAATGGCATTTGAAATCTCCCGATACTTTTCTGATACGATAAATACTGCTTTGGAATATTTAATACCTTCCATCAAAGCATCAGAAACTTTTGAAGTAATATAAATCGTTACAAGCGCATACATTGCAGCCCGGATCCCAAACACATAACTACCTGCCGCAACAATAATGCCATCAACAATACAAATAACCTGCATTATTGTATAATGGCGCAATTTATGCTGAATGAGTGCAGCCAGCATATCGGTTCCGCCTGTTGTTGCCCGTGCCAGTAATACCATACCCATTCCCACACCGGTAAGTACTCCACCAAAAATTGCAGCTAACACATAATCTTCACCTGCCAAATCTAAAACCGGCAGAATATATAACCAAAGCGATAACAGTATTGTGGCAATTACCGTCCTTGCCACAAACCGCTTTCCTTTTATATGAGTTGCCACAAAAAACAACGGAATATTTAAAATCAGATTTGCAAGCCACAGTGGAACTTTTCCATGCGTTAATGACTTTGTAATAATTGCAATACCCGTAAAGCCGCCGGTTACCAGTCCAATCGGATCAAAAATGCACTGGATCGCTACCGCCATTAATCCCGTACCTGTAATCATCAAAATCAGATCCACCCAGAATGGTCTGCGTTTTAACAATAACTCCATTTTTATGCCTCATTTTCATTTTTATATTCGCTCAAACTATTTTCCAACTTTTTCCGTGAAATCAATCGTCTTACCCGCCGAAACAAGGAATGGGACTCCGTTGCATAGTGTTCTCCCAGACCATACCAGATACCAATGCTTAGTTTTCCTTTGTTCTCCATTAGAAATTCTTCCTGATAAGGAGATGGCAACACAGAAAATACAAGATCCGGTGTCTCGACATTAATCGCATTCACCACTGCATCCAGATCTCCAATGCAATTCTCCATAGCGTATTGTCCCACAATCCTTACCTTTTCATACTCATTATGCAGAAAGATTTCCAGTTTTTTTACATCTGTTTCTTTTTCTCCTAACAAATAAATGGTTTTTTTATTTCGCAACAGTCGTTTCATGAATTCATAAAAAAATGTATTCTCTATTGTCTCTTTCATGCGCTGCGTGGAATTGACCCCTGCTGCCAAAAGAATTTCCTTTTCTCCAATTACCGCCAGATCAAGATTTTTTAAGCAAGCACGCATTTTTTCATCATGCCCGGCCTTTTCCAGCATAGACATTGATATCGTCTCGATTGTATTCATTTCATTATTATTCAAGTACGTCTCCGCTCTTAACATTGCTTCGCGCACCGTATAGTTATCTAATTCCAATCCCAAAATGTCCAGTTTTTTTAACATTGTTGCCCTCTGTTTCTAATTTTTCCGCATGGCAGTCTTATACAGTGTCTTAGTATATCAGAATCTTTTCTGCCTGTAAAGCGCTTCGCTACCTGCTCATGAACGGTTCAACTTCCTGTTCCCTGCAGTTTACCATAATTGTTTTTAATGTGCACAACAAATTCAAGCATTTGTCCGGAAATAAACTGACAAATAGATTTATTTTTTATATAGTTTTTCACATTGAAAATGTCAATAGTATTTGCCCTTTTTTTCTAAAAATCGATAACTTTATGATTTCTTCACAAAACGCTCGTTCTTTTCTTTTAATATGTAAACCACATAAAAACGTCTCATTTTTTGTGGATAATGTGTATAACTTCGTGTATAACTTCCTTTTTTCCATTTTTTCGTGCTTTGTAATGTGGATAACTTTCCACTTTATCTCTTTTCATTTTTTGTTCTTTCCATTACGATTTGTGCATTTTGCTTATTTCTATTTTATTTTTCTCTACCACACTCCTTTACTTTTTTTAATCTTTTTTTCGCATTTTTCCTCTTTTTGATTGACATAACTTTGTTCTGATTTACATAACACCTTTGCTTTTTCACTTTTTCTTAATTGTCGCACAGCTTTTGCTCCGCACGCGGGCAGTACCATTAAGCTATTTTCTTCTCTGCAAGCTGCTCACCATCACAAAAAAACAACCCAAAGTTTCCTCCAGGTTGTTTTCTTCACAATATTCTGTTCTCCATTAGAAAATACGTCTTACTGCCAAAATATCTCTATAATATGCAGTAGAAATCTTAATACCACTCTGTGGTGTACTTGCATGTACGATAGAACCATTTCCAATGTAAATACCAACATGTCCACTATAACATACAATATCACCAGGCTGCATATCAGATGTACTTACACCATATCCTACCCCTCTTAAAGCACTGGAGGAGTGTGGTAATGAAATACCATATGCACCATATACACTCATAACAAATCCGGAACAATCTGTTCCATTCGTAAGACTGGAACCACCATACACATATGGATTGCCGACAAACTGACAAGCATAGTTTGCAACAGAACTTCCACCTGAACCGGAAGCCTTCGAATAACTCTTAGAGGATTCGGAATCCTTACTATTTTTACCGTCTTTAGAATTGGAAGATTTTTCTCTTGCCTTTTCAGATGCAGCTGCCGCTGCCGCTGCTGCCTGTCGTTCTGCTTCCTCTGCTGCCAGTCTTGCACGTTCTTCTTCTACAGATTCTCCATATTTATATTCGGTAGAAAGCTGCACATAATCTGTTGACACATAGCCTTCCCCTTCTTCAATAGATACTTTAACCCAACCAGTAATTGATTCATCTGTAACTGTTAAATCTTCACCTTGCGGAACATTTCCAAGAATCGGAGCATCTGTATTTGGTGCTGTACGAACATGCAAAGTCTGTGTATCGACTAAAGCCACACGTCTTCCTGCTTTTTTCGCAGCATTAGCATCCCCGACAATCAAATAATCTGCTTTTATGTATCCGGTACAGGAACCGGAAGTAATCTGATACCAGTCGCCTTCTCGTCCAAGAACTGTGGCTGCACAATCCGTATATAATTTTCCTACCACTTCACTGTCTTCACTTGCTGCACTTCTGATATTTACATAACTGTCAACATTTGCAATTGCAACATCATTGAACTCTGCGGTAACGACAGAAGTATTATTATTTACAACATCCGCCACTGCTGCACGAACAGTTTCTGTACTATCCTGTGTTTCTTCAGCACCTTGCGTTTTTACTACATCACTGGCTCCTGTTGTCTGAATGTTGGAAATTGTAGAGGTAACTCCTGCCACAACACCATCTTGTGATTGTGTTGTAAATACATTCTTCGTCGTCTGCTCTGCCGTATCTGCACTCTTCGTATCAACATCTGTTACGGATGCTGTCTGTGTATCCACACCATTTATCGTCGCACAAGCGCCTGCTATTGGTGCTGCATAGGTAACTACCGGTGAACCGGAAAGTGTTGCAACACAAAGCGCACATGCTGTTAATTTTAATATCTTTTTCTTCATCGAAACCTCCAATTAATTTCGTTTCTGTGCCCCATTTATTACAAATTTATTAAATTTATTACATGGTTATTATAGCAAAGCCCTGTTACTCTGTCAACCTCAGCCACTTGGAACATTTTGCTAATTTTGGGCTTCCATATTTAGATACTTTTCCACAGATGTAATTGCATTGGCTCCATCGGAAGCTGCCGTAATTACCTGGCGTAAATTTTTGGTTCTGACATCCCCCGCTGCGAAAATACCCGGTACATTTGTGACGGTATCTTCTCCTGCAATGATATAACCGCTCTCATCCAGTTCTACTATACCTTTTGCAATTTCCGTATTCGGAACAATTCCGACTGCAATAAAGACACCGGAAACCTTTTTGTCCTCTCTTTTGTCTTTCTTCCTATTATATAAAGAAAGAGATTCCACCTGATCTGCTCCATTAATTCTTTCTACAATGGTATCCCAGATAATTTCGATATTCTCCTGTTTTTTCACGGCTTCCACCAGAACCTTTGCACCACGAAATTCATCGCGTCTATGAATAAGATATACCTTTTCGCAGGCTCTTGCCAAAAACAGTGCATCCTCTAAGGCAACATCGCCACCGCCAATTACCGCAACTGTTTTACCACGGAAAAAGGCTCCGTCACAGGTAGCGCAATAAGAAACACCCATCCCTGCCAATTCTTCTTCTCCCGACACGCCAAGCTTTCTATGGTTAGCTCCGGTCGCCAAAATAACGGTACGCGTTTCATAAGTTTCTTTCTCTGTAATGATCTTTTTGTAATCCGCTTCTGCTTCTATCTTTAAAACTTCAGCTGTAACAAATTCTGCACCCATCTTATCTGCATGCTCCCGGAACTTCTGCCCGATTTCAAATCCTCCGATTCCCGGAAGACCCGGATAATTGTCCACTTCATAAGTATTTAAAATCTGTCCACCACTCATCGGCTGCTTTTCGATCACCAATGTCTGCAAACGAGCACGCATTCCATAAATTGCTGCTGCAAGTCCCGCCGGTCCACTTCCTATAATAATTACATCGTAACGCATTTCTTTTCCTTTCTCTGATCATTCTAATAATTTTTCTGTTTTTTCCTTGTTTTTCTAACTTTTCCATGCCATAATAAGTGTAACAAAATAAGTTCGCACCGAAAAGGAGGTTTTTATGGAGATTGATGTATTAACTTCTACTGCGTTGTCTGCACTGAATGCTTCAAGCATTGGTTCCGACATCGGTGTTGCCATTCTGGCAAAACAACTGGATGCAAGTGAAAGCATGGGCGATAATCTGGTTCGTACCATGGAGCTTTCTGTCAATCCATATGTTGGAAGCAACTTTGATGCATATGTTTAGCAACAGCAGGTTTTATAACAAAACCCGCTGTCCTAAAGCAGCACCTGCTCGCAAAGATTTTGTAACGAATATACTTCTTCGAAATCAAAATCTTCTGCGAGCATTTCTACATTTTCCTCAGAATGTTCGATTTCCGTAGAATAAATTCTTGCCACATCAATACGATCTGCTTTTGTATATTCTTTTCCATTTAAGAAGAAACGCACCATATCCATATCACGAATCATCAAAAAGCTACTCACAGCATATTGAGCTCTGTTGAAAAATCTGGAATCTTCTATTGACCACATAAAATGACGATAAGTAAAATAAATCAAAATCTGCTCCCACTCAAAAATTCTAGATTCGTAATAGGCGCGAAACTCTTTATGTAAACCTGCATACTCTTTTTCATTTTTTGCATGCTCTTTGATAAACGCCTTTGTAACGGCAAGTGTTTCTTTCCATTCAGCATTCACATCTTCAAACTGTTCATAACTCGCCACCCGTTCATAAAACGCTTCTAAGCAATCACAATTCTTTTCCAATTTGTTTGCATCTTCAGGATTCCATGTTTCAATTAAGGATGCTATTTTTTCCGGTTTATTATAATTAAGACACTCCTGTACTGCTTTTGCAAAAAACAAATAGATAACCATGCGTTCCTCAAGTGATTTCGTCCGATCCTGTAAAATCCGAATAGCATAATCACGTGCCTGTTCTACTCCGACACAATTTTTTTGATATTTTTCCTCCACCGGCATTTCTTCCTCTTCCGGTTCTTCTACTTCTTTTTCCACAAGAGAAAATGGTACATCTTCTAAAAACAATAATCTTGCCGCTTCCTCACAGGAAAGTCCAAGTCCTCTTTCCATAATATTACCATACCGAATACAAAAACGAGGATATTCCGAACAGGTTTCACACAAAGCATCTTCTCCCAATGCAATAAAGATATCGCAAAGATTTTCCTCATTTAAAAATGCACAGCGTTCTCCCTTAAGGCGAAACTTATCATCCTCTGTCATTTCACGCCGCAAGCGTTCCCCAAAAGAACCAGGAACGCTTTTGTAATACTTTTCTTTTTCTTTATCAACATCAATTTCCCAGCCAACGCAACAACTATGTTTGCATTTTGATGCCTGACAAAAAAAATTTTCATAATAATACGGAACGCGAAGCAGCATTATAATAATTCCTCCAACTCACTGACTAATTCATCAAATAAATTAAGTGCATCTTCTATCGGCTTCGGGGAAGAAATATCAACTCCTGCAAGCTTTAAAAGCTCAATCGGGTCTTTGGAACTTCCACCTGTCAAAAACTTCATATAATCTTTTACGCCCTCTTCTCCCAGTTCCAAAATACGTTTCGATAACGCAATTGCACAGGAAAATCCGGTTGCATATTGGTATACATAAAATTCTGTATAGAAATGTGGAATCCTTGCCCACTCGTAAGCAATTTCCGGGTCTGAAATCATAGTATCTCCAAAGTATTTTTCATTAAGCGTTTTATAAACTTCACAGATACTCTCTGCCGTTAACGCTTCCCCTTTCGCATACATTTCATGTGTGATTTTTTCAAACTCGGCAAACATGGTCTGGCGAAACAGTGTTCCCTTAAACTGGTCAATAAAATGATTCAGAAGGTAAGCTTTTTCTTTTTTGTCTTTACTATTTTTTAAGAGATGCTGCATCAACAACGATTCATTACAGGTGGATGCTACCTCTGCCACAAAAATCAGATAATTGGAATAGGTGTATGGCTGCGTCTGATTGGAATAATAGCTATGCAGGGCATGCCCCATTTCATGTGCAAGCGTAAATACATCATCTAATTTTCCGGAATAATTTAAAAGTACATAAGGGTGTGTCCCATAAGCTGCCCAGGAATATGCCCCACTTCGTTTCCCCTGATTTTCATAAACATCAATCCAGCGATTATCAAATCCCTCCTGTAAATGGCTAAGATATTCCTCTCCCATCGGTGCAAGTCCTTCTTTTACCATTTCTTTTGCCTTTTCAAACGGAATTTCCATCTCATAATCGGAAACCAGCGGTACATATACATCATACATGTGCAATTCATCTACCCCAAGCACTCTTTTTCGCAGGTTTACATAACGATACATGGATGGCAGGAAACGATGCACGGTATCAATCAGATTATCATAGACCGAAACCGGAATATTTCCGTGATCAAGCGCAGCTGCAAGCGAAGACGGATACTTTTTCACATCTGCATAAAATTTTGCCTTTTTAATATTTGCCGTAAATGTTGCAGCTATCGTATTTTTAAACTGTTCATACGTATGATACATTGCAGTAAATGCTTCTTTACGCACCCGTCTGTCTTTACTCTCCATGAACTTGATATATCTTCCATGTGTTAATTCGACCTGATTTCCTTCCTCATCTGTAATCGTGCCAAATTTTGCATCTGCATTGTTGAACAAAGAATAAATATCATCCGGTGCACTCGACATCTCATAGGTTTTTGCAATAATCTCTTCTTCGTTTGCTGATAAAGTGTGCTCTTTTCTGCGTAAAATCCGTTCAAGCAATATTTTATATTGTTCCAGTTTTTTGTTTTTTTCGAAATATTGCTGCAATTTTGTTTCCGGCATTGCAAGCACTTCCGGCTCAAAGAAAGCTTCCGAAGCAGACAGTCTGGCACCTTCTGTTTGTGCTTTTGCTGCATAACCCTGATATTTTGCATTCCCCATATCCTGATGCATTTTTTCATTGGAATATACCAGAATTTTCTCATACAAATTCTCTGCTCCATCTATCAATTGCAGGCACTCTTCCATAACTTCTGCAGATTCTTCCATCCGTCCTGCATATCCTTTTAAATGCTCAATTTTCTCTTCCAGTTCGTTTACTGCCTGCTCCCATGCTTCATCTGTTGAAAACAAATCTTCCAGACACCAGGTATCTTCTTTTCTTACTTCTTCTCTTTTCGGTAATTTTTTAATTTCTGCCATACCATTTTCCTCGTCTTTCTATTATTTTAATTTAAACCACGAAATCCTTTTCCGATAATTTCGCTGCTATTTGTAATCGTAATAAATGCCCCCGGCTCAATATTTCTCACATAGTTTCGAAGCAATACCGCCTGCCCTCTTTTCATAACTGCTAATATCACTACCTTCTGGGTATGCTCATACGCTCCTTCTGCATGATAAATGGTTGCTCCCCGCTTTAATGTATTTTGTATATAATCACAAATCGGCTCGGGATGATCACATACAATCGTAAAATATTTGCAAAGATTAATATTTTCAATTACTTCGTCTATTACCAATGATTTTGCAATCAGACCGCAAAATGAAAACAATCCGGTCTCAACATCAAACACAAAGCTTGCTGCTATTGTAATCCCTAAATCAACCAAAAACAATGCCATTCCAATATTTAATGTCGTGTACTTTTTCAAAATCATGGCAATAATATCGGTTCCTCCACCGGAAGCATTCACATTAAACAGCATAGCCGCACTTGCTGCCGGCAATACAATCGCATAGATAAGCTCTAAGACCGGTTGATTGGTCAGTGGTGCGCTCATCGGAACAAAAGCATCTAAAAGGCTTAACCCAGCCGACGACAGCACGCTTACGTAAACGGTTTTTATTCCAAATCCTTTTCCCAGAAATAAAAAACCAAAAACCAGCAATGCCATGTTAATAATAAAATTTAACGTACTTGCCCTGAGTGGCAACAACTGCGCAAGCAGTACAGAAAGACCTGTCACTCCGCCAAAAGAAAAGTTATTCGAAAATTTAAAAAAATACACACCGATATCCAGAATAATTGTTGCCAGAGTCAATATGATATATTCTCCAATGATCTGGTCTTTCTTCATATTTCTTGCCATAAATACTCCTCACTCTCATGTATTTTCATCTCTACACATGAAAAATTCTAAAAACTTTCCCTTGAGAACCTTCTTATATCATTACGCCAGATTTTTCTTTACTTTTCTCAATCTTGCGATTTAATTTTCGGAACGGAATTGCAAGCACAAGACCAATAAACAACGAAACTGCCACATAAATTCCAAGTTTTCCGATGCATTTCCAATAATCCATCGCATATAATCCACCGATGGTTTCACGCATTGCATCCATTCCATATGTGAACGGAAGAAATTTGTAAATACACTGATAGACTTTCGGCAATGTTTCAACTGGGAATGTACCACCTGCACCCGCCACCTGTATAACCATAATCACAACCGCAAGTGCCTCACCTACATTTTCAAACGCAACCGTCAATGAATAAATAAACAAAGTGAATACAAAGCTTGCCATTGCACCTGCAAACCAGAACAAAAATGGATTGTGACACTGTATTTTAAGATAAAATAAATCTCCCAAAATAGTAATCAATGTCTGAATCTGTCCTATTATAAAAAAAGTCAGATATCTTCCAAAATATGCCTGATATGGTTTTACTCCAACAATTCCATCCTCCGGCTCTACCTTGACATGAATAATTGCAACAAGGATTAATGCTCCTACCCAAAGTGCAAGAATCGTATAAAACGGAGACATTGCAGAGCCATAATTTTTAATCGGATAAATTTGCTGTGTAGTCAAGATAACCGGAGAAGACATAAACTCTCCTATCATGTCCGGATCTGTCTTTAGAATATCTATGATTTTTTGATACTGTTCATCCGTGCTAAGTGCCGTTATATCATTTCGGACATCTCGTAACTTCTCTTTTAATTCCACAGCCATATCCCTAGATGCCACCAGACCCTCACTTCCACTCGAAAGTGTATCTGCATATTCGTCCAAAACATCTGTCACGCCACTAAAATCACCATCCAATCCTGATAAAATTGCCTGTGCTGAATTTAAAGAGCCCTGCATTTCATTCATCGTCGAATGCAATTGAGGCTTTACAGAATAATTATAAATATCCAGCAAGCCCTGTAAACTTGTTTTACAGGTTTCAATTTCATCTGCAATCTGCTTTTCCAACACCTTGACAGCATCTGCTCCTTCTGATGCATTAGATGCTACCGAATTCAAATCTGTTTCAATCTGCCCAAGTTGTGTCTGCACTGTATTAACCTGACCTGAAATCTCCTCATATCCAGTAAGAGATGATGCAGCAGATGACAACATTTGCTGCAAATATGGCATAATAGCCTGTGCACTAATCAGCCCGCTTGTTGTGGAACCTTCATATTTTTCCAAATTAGACAAATCATTTTGTACTAACGCCGATACCTGATTTAAACTTTGCCCTACCATAGAAAGACTATAGCTCACCATATCGGATATTGTATCTGCACTGCCTGTCGCAGAAGTGATTGTTCCCTGCATTGCATTTACCGTATTCTGCCCATTTCCAACCATATTGTCAATATCCGGAATGACAACTTGTGTCGTTTCAATTAAACTGGATGCAGAATCTGTCACACTAATAAATGAATTCATAATACTAATATAGGTCTGTAAATCAGAATCCAAATCATCCATACGTGTCACCACAACGTCTACAAGTGGAATCTTTTCATCTGTATCTGCCAACGTATTTCCAACCTTCATTACACCCTCTGCCAACGTACTTACAAAAGCACTGTTCACTTCACCCTGCACCGCCGTTTTGGCCTTGGATGTAATCTTGGGTGCAATCGCATTTTTCTTTTCATTTTCATAATATGTAATCTTGGGATGTTTTACATTACCATCCAAAAATCCCATCATATCCTTCGTAAAATTCTCTGAAATAATCAATGCTGCATAATATTCGCCACTATATACCCCATCAGTAGCATCCTTTGCCGAATCAGAAAACACCCAGCCAATTACCTTATTACTCTGTAATCCCTCAATTACTGTGTCACCAATATTAATTTCAATTCCCTCTATTTTTGTTCCTTTATCTTCCGAAAATACCGCTATTTTTAAATTTGATGTTGCTTTCGATGAATACGGATCCCAATTTGATAAAATATTAAACCATGCATATAAAGACGGAAGGATGCTAAGACCAATTATTACAACTACTGCAACTACATTCGTACTGAGTCTTCTCAAATCCGAATAAAAAATTTTAATTATATTCCTCATGTTTATCCGGCACCCTTTCTTCTATATTAAGACTATTATCCATTCTTTGAATTGCGTTTTTTATAATATCTTCTGTTCCAAGAATTCCTTCTCCAAGCAAAGACTCTACCGGCACATTGCCTCTGTCATTAAGTTCATTTAACTTTTCCTGCAACTTATAATCCTGATATTCCACTGCAATCAAATAGGTAGCAATGACAAACACTGATACAATCCAAAGTACCAGAAAAATTATTTTTGAACTTTCTGTCCAAAATAACAGAATCAAAAAAATAAGTGGTATCAAAACTACGCATTTTAATCCGATACGAATTTTCTTTTGATTTTTCTGATGAATATTTTGTTCATAATCCAGCAAAATATCATACATTTTTTCATATTTATTTTCCCTGTCTGTATTCATTTTCCTCTCCCGCTTTCTTCTTACATCATCTTGGTGTCTTCCATTCGCTTTTCCATGAAATGTATTAATTTTACAAATGGCAGACGAAGAACCAAACCTATCATAAGACCTGCAAGCGCAAAAATCAAAAGCTCTGCCAAATAGGTTTCATATGCTCCCCCATACATTCCTGCCACCGTTTCACGCAAAGCACCAATTGCATATGGGAATGGAAAAAAGATATATACATTCTGATAGAAATCAGGCAGTATCTCAATCGGATAGGTACCACCAGAACCAGCAATCTGAATTACTACAATAACAACCGCAAACGCTTTTCCAATATCTCCAAATGCCAATGTCAGAGAATAAATCAACATGGTAAACGTAAAACTCGCAACTGCTGATGCAAACCAAAATAGTCCCGGATGTAATATCTGACAATGAAGAAGATAAATATTTCCAAGCACTGTAACCAGCGCCTGTATCTGCCCCATCACAAAGAACAACAAATATCTTCCAAAAAACAATTGATAAGTCTTTACATTTGTCAGACCTATCGGTTCTGCTTTCACTTTAATCAATGCTGTTAATAACAATCCTCCTACCCAAAGTGCCAGAACTGTATAAAATGGTGTTACAGCTGAACCGTACGTTTTCACCGGATAGACTGCTTCTGTCTCAATAGATACCGGCTTTGCAAAATATTCTCCATACACTTCCGGATCTCCTTTAAGTAAATCAAGCAAGGTCTGCATCTTTTGTGTGTCACCGACAGAATCCATCTTATCCGTAACCTCTGTCAGCTTATCACTGACTGAACGAATCACACTCTGTATCTGTAACAAACTGTCATCAACACCATTTACCGTAGATTCTACTCCCTCAAAAATAATTCCTATATTCCCAAGTGTACTATTTAAATCATTCAGTAAATTAGTTACATTTGCAAGTGCCTGTGACATATTATTAAGTACATTGTCCATCTCCGGTACCAGATTACTGGTATACACACCTTTCATATTTTCAATGCTTTGTTTGCATGTAGTAAGTGCCTGTGACACCCCTGCTACATCCCCATCAATAGAGTTTTTTAATTCTTCTCCTATCTTTCCTGCACCGGCACTTAAAGAAGCTACTCCTTCACTTTTCTGGTTATTAATCGCATTCTGAACTGTTCCGAGCGCATTTTTAATATCAGTTGCTCCATTTTGCAGTGTTTCAATCGTACCAAGTACAGCTTCAATCTGCTGCTTCGTCTCTTCTTTTATCTCCATAGAATCTGGTACCTGAATCTGTGGAATATCTATTTCGTCCGGCTGTTCTATCTTATTCGGAAGTTCAATTTCATTAGGCGTTTCCTGAGCTTTATTATCTCCCTGCTCTTCCTCTTTTTCGTCTTCTCGTACCAGAATCTGCTCTTCCTCTAAAGTTTCTTCCTGTTTGTTAAAATCTCGTATTGCTTCATCATTAGCATCATCAAGAGCACTCTGTGTGCCTTTTATAATTGTCTGTTTCTGCTGTTCAACCTGATCCTTTTTATCTTCTATCGTTGATGGAATACTATTTTCCAACTTTTCTTCCTGTATCTCAGTCAAAGTACCTTTCAGGGTATTTAATTGTGTGAGCAATGTCTCCGTGTCTTCTTTGGTTTTTGTAATACTTTCTGCCGTAACTTTTGCTTTATTACCAAGTCCCGTATTCTCCATATCCTCCGATACTTTATCTAACGATGTCTGTATCTTTGTTAATGCACTCTGTATATTGGTGTTAAAATCGGCCATCGTTGCCTGCGTAGCATTAAGACTGGCATTCGTACTGGTCACATGGATCGCAGTATCTGTAATCTCTTCACTAAGCCCCGGAATCTTATCATTTGCTGCAGCGACTTCCCCCGTCAATGCCTGATTTCCGGCAATAAAGGTATCAATCATGCTGTCATACTCCTTAAGGCTTGTATTCATGTCTTTTAACTTCTGTTCCAAAGTAAGAATTCCATCCGAATCCTGTAAATCTCCGGAAAGTTCATTGGTTTCCGCAAAAATCGTACTTGCGACAACCTTGATAAAAGTCTGATTAATACTGGTATTCAATGTAGAAACTGCCGTATCAGTAATCTTGGTTGCTATCGCATTTTTCTTCTCATTCTCATAATATGTAATAGATGGATTAACAAATCCACTATCCAACGCATTATACATTCCACTGGTAAAATCTTTCCCAATTACAACTGCCGCATAATAGGAACCTCTTTGTACGCCATCCAATGCCGCTTTCTTGCTGGTAATCACCCAGCCCATACTGTCATTTTCCTTTAACTGATTGATAACTTCCTCACCCATATTAACGACCGAACCATCCTCTAACGTATAGTCTTTGTCCTCGGACGCAACTGCTATTTTTATACTGGATGTATTCGCATATGGATCCCAATTGGAATAAATATTAAACCATGCGTATAGACACGGAATAATGCAGAGACCAATGGCAATAACAAGCGCAAAAAAATTCTTTGCCAATCCTTTTATATCAGATAAAAAAATTTTGATTATATTCTTCATATGTGATTCCTCTTCTATTTCACAAAAGTTCTAGCCATCAAGCATTTTCCAGTTTTTATGGTTATAATTCCCAACTAGTGTACCACAAATATTTTAAAACAAATATGAATTTTTTCTAAATTTTCTAAAATACGTAACAGTTCAACCCACGCCCATAACTATTACTAAATACACAAATACCGGAATAATTCGGGTTAAAGAAAATAATTTTCCATCTTTTCTTCTATTCTACTGTAACTACTTTTGCAAGATTTCTTGGTTTATCCACATCAAATCCTTTATCTGATGAAACATAATAGGCTAACAGCTGCAAAGCAACTGCTGCTACCAGACACATAAATTCATCTTTGACATCCGGCAATGCAAAGCTCATATATTCCCTGCCTGCTTCTTTTAAGATTCGTTCTTTTGCAAATAAAACCACATCCGCTCCCCGCGATTTCACTTCCCTGATATTGGAAACCTCTTTGGATAAGAGTTTCTCCTGTGTTGCAACCGCAATTACCGGTGTATGGCTGGTAATAAGTGCAAGCGGACCATGTTTTAACTCACCGGAAGCATATGCCTCGGAATGAATATAAGAAACCTCTTTTAACTTCAACGAACCTTCCATCATTATCGCATAGTCAAGTCCGCGACCAATCATAAAAATATCCTTTGCTTCCAAAATTCCATCTGCAATATGATGAATTTTCTCTTTCTCCCCTAATATTTCTTTCATGGCATCCGGAACCTTTTTTAATTCTCTGACATAATTCTTCGTTTCATCCAAAGACAGCTTTCCACGCACATATGCCATACGTAATGCCAACAGACAAAATACTGCAAGCTGTGACGTATATGCTTTTGTGCTTGCGACCGCAATCTCCGGTCCTGCATTCGTATAAATCACTGCCTCACTTTCTCTTGCAATGGAAGATCCACGCACGTTAATAATTGACAGAGCTTTTGCCCCTTGTGCTTTCGCATATTTTAATGCCTCTAACGTATCAATGGTCTCTCCTGACTGCGAAACAGCAATCACCAATGTCTGATTCGTAATGACCGGATCGCTATACATAAACTCGGACGCCAGTTCTACCGTCACCGGAACTTTTGCCAGAGATTTCATTAAAGACTGTCCCAGTAACCCTGCATGCATTGCCGATCCGCATGCCACAATTGTCACATTTTCACATTCATAAAGCAGCTGATCCGCTACTCCTTCTTCTGTAAAGTCCGGTAAATCTTCCTTGGTTTTTCCTGCTATTAAATCTGCAATTACTCCCGGCTGTTCTGCGATTTCTTTTTCCATATAAAATGGAAATCCTTCTTTTTCACTGACATTTAATGCAAAATCAATCTCGACATAAGAAGGTTTTACTTCTTTTCCATCGAAATCAAACAGATGCAGTTCCTCTTTTGTCATCTCAAGAATATGATATTCCGGTACTGCAAAATATTGTTTCGTATAACCGCCAATCGCTGTAACATCGGATGCAAGCATCGTTCCCTCCGGTGTTTTTGCTGCAACAATCGGGCTGACATTTCGCACCGAATAAATGGTTTCCGGTCTGTCTGCAAACATGATAACAAATGCAAAGGTTCCTTTTAATTTATCGACTGCATTTTTTATACCTGCAATCGGGTCTCCTTCATAAAAATGATCAAATACTGCTGCTGCAATCTCTGTATCGGTATCGGAATGCAATTTTCCTTCCAACGCATATTCGACAGCAAGTTCCCTGTAATTTTCAATGATTCCATTATGTACCAGCGTCACCTTTCCAAAACAGTGCGGATGTGCATTATCATCATTTACTCCTCCGTGGGTTGCCCATCTGGTATGACCGATTCCACAAGTTGCCTCTATCTCCTGCTTTTTGCACACAGCACGCAAATCTGCCACACGTCCTGCACATTTGTAGACAGAGGTTTCTTTTGTTTTTTCATCAACAACTGCTACTCCCGCACTATCGTATCCCCGATACTCCAAAAGTTCCAGGCCGTTTAATAAAATATCCTTTACTTTTTTCTTTCCTGTATAGCCAATGATTCCACACATAAATTTTCTCACCTTTCCTTATCTATCTCTTATATATATGAATTTATTCCTATCTCTTTTCATTTATATCTTCCGTTATATCGTATTTGTTTTGCAGTCACCCGCATATTTGCCGATATATCTCGCAGCGGAATCTACGAAAGGGCGTCCGCCGAATTTTCGATAACCCTTTTCCTCGTTAACCTGAAATCGCTCCTTTCAGGTACATGGCGCTAGATGGGAAAATTTATTTTCTTCATAGGCTTATTCCGGTATTTCTATATTCAGTTTTCAACGTACATCTCTACTATAACTTTCAGGAAAGAGTTTGTCCAGTTTTTTATAACGTCAGGATAAAATCTGTTGATTTTTTCCCACTCTGCACTTCTATCGTCCCCTTATGCAATTCCATAATCTGTTTTACAATTGCAAGTCCAAGTCCGTTGCCTTCTTTTGCACCATTTTTCTTTTCTCTGTAAAATCTTTCAAATATTGTACTTTGCTCTTCCTTCGGAATCTCCGGTCCATAATTTCGAAAAATAATGCAGGTCTTTCCTTCCGATGTCGTTTTTCCAAAAATATCCAGATATTTTCCCTGCGCAGCATATTTTATTGTATTCGTAACCAGATTTTCAACCACGCGTTTCAACAAAAACGGATCTACGACAACTTCCAGTTCCGGTTCCACAAAAAAACGACAATTCATCTCATTTTTTTCAAACTCTCCGGTAAAAGAAAGAATCACCTGTTCCAAAAAGACATTTAACTTTATCTTTTCTTTTTTTATTTTAAAGTCAATAGAACTAAGTTTGGAAAACTCAAATATTTGTTGGATAGATGCATTCAATTCTTCCGTTTTATCTGCAACTATACCACAATATTGCTCAAGTTCTTCTTTGCTTTGGTATTTATTCTTTTGAATCAAAGATGCATAACCACGTATTGACATCAATGGCGTCTTTAAGTCATGGGAAAGATTTGCAATCATCATGATTCTCTCTTCATGCAATTTTTCCTCATGTTCCTTTGATATTTTTAATTCTTTTGCCATATGATTGACATTTTCTGCTAATTTCCCAAGTTCATCCTTTCTTTTTGTTTCAATTTCAATATCAAGATTTCCACCTGCCACTTTTTCAATATTAAATGAAATTTCAGAAATTGCATCTGTGATCGGTGTCATTTTTTTTACAAGCAAAAGGAATGTGATAAGAGAAAACAGTCCTACTGCCATCAATAGAAAGGCAATCATTGCCTTGTAACTATTATTATACCACTGCATAAACACGGTAAACTGTTCCGGTGCAACTATCGAAAACACACTAAAACCAATCCAAAACAGCAATACAACAAAAATTCCTGCGAAAAGAATACTCTGTATAAATATTTTTATAATTTCTATTTTTAGATACTTACGATTCTCCAATTGTATATCCCACTCCCCAAACAGTTTCTATAATTTCCGGTTTTTTCGGATTAACTTCTATCTTTTCCCGCAATCTCCACATATGTGACATGACAGTATTATTTCCTTCATAGTATTTTTCTGCCCATAATTTCTTGTAAATATCATCAGAACTGAATACCTCTCCTTTATGTTTTAACAAAAACCATAAGATATCATATTCTGTAGGCGTTAATTTCACTTCTTTTCCATAGAGTTCTACACGATGATGTTTTTCATCCAACGTAAGTCCTTTTGCTTCAAGCACTTGTTCTTTTGGCATTCCTTTATTAAAATAAGTAAATCTGCGTAACTGCGATTCTACACGTGCAATCAGCTCTTCTAACGAAAATGGTTTTCCAATATAATCATCTGCCCCTGCCCGCAATCCTCTTATTTTATCTTCTTCCTGTACTTTGGCACTTGCCATGATAATTGGTACATTATTATAAGCTGCACGAATTTTCTCCAAAACAGATATTCCGTCAATTCCCGGTAGCATCACATCCAAAACAACCAATGCGATTTCTTTTTCCTTTAATAGTGCAAGTCCCTCCTCTCCTGTATGGGCAAGGCAGGCTTGATAACCTGCCTCTTTCAGTGCCTTCTCTATTAATGCTGCAATTTCTTTTTCATCTTCGATTACTAAAATCTGATTCATGTTTCCTCACTCTCTGCTGCATCAATTTAAATATGAAAATAATATAAATTCCATACCAGCAATAATTGAAACAGCAAAAATATTCCTATTGTTTTCTTTCTTTTTCCGCCTTTTTGGAACAGCAAAACCAGTTCCGGTATTATAACTACGACAGAAGCAAAATTTCCCATTCCCAAAAGCAATCTCATGAGCCATTCTCTACTATAATCATAAGACATTATCATTTTTATGGCAATCAAAATACCTGCAACGCTTCCAACCGTTGACAGAATTCCTCCTGTTCCTGCCAGAACATACATTATTTTCTGAGACAACACGGTTTCTTTTTTACCTTGACATAACAAAGAAATTCCAAAAATCATTGTCATCAAAAATGCCAAAAACAATCCGCCAAGCAAAATGCTCTTACTTTCAAACCATGCAACTTTTTCAAAACCGACATGACTGACATTGGTATATGCACAACTTATTTGTCCGTCACTTTCATTTCGTGAAAATGCTATATATCCTTTTTGATCTTGACGCAAAAATACATCTTTTTGGTAAGGCAACAGTAACGTTTCTTCTTTTTCTTTTTTCTGGTTATATCCTTCCATTTTTAATTGCCCACTTTTGTCCTTGGAAATTTTCAAATCTGATGTTTCCATTAATATTCCTATTTTCATTAAATTCGTTTGGGCAATTCCATCATAACTGCGGTAGGTTCCTACATAAGATTCCAAATCATCTTCTGCCGCATCATTGATTTTCTGTCTCATTTCTTCTTTAGAATAAAAATAATCAAAAAACGCCTCTTCAAAATCAAAGCAAATACCACTCAAACTGTTTGTTGCTACATAAATTCCTATTTGCTCATCCGGCAATAATAACATTGTGGTTGCATATCCCGGTAATGCGCCTTCATGCTTTAACACCAGGACTCCATTTATACGATCACGCACAAATCCATATCCCATCCCCTCAAAGACAGGATTATTTGCAAATTGACGCTTCTGCATCTTAATAACTGTTTCACTGTTTAGGACTTTCGTATTCTCGAATAGCCCATCATTTAACTGCATTTCCATATAATTTTCCATGTCTGTCACACTGGCAATAATTCCTGAAGAACCAGAGGTATACTGATATGCAAATGGCTGCTTTTCGTAATCTTCTCCATTATATTCATACCCTGTTGCCATCGTACCTTGCGGAATTCTTACAGATGCACTGGTCATCTGAAGAGGATTTAATAAATGCTCTGTAACATAGTTTTCATACGTTTCGCCAGACTGTTGCTCTACAATATAGCCAAGTAAATTATAACCCATATTGGAATAACAACTCATTGTACCCGGTTTTCTTATTACCGTTGGAATATGTGTCTTAAAATAATCTTTCTGAGATTTTATGTTGTCCATTTGCAGGGTACTTCCATTTAATTCAGACTGCTCATCCAAGCCACCGGTATGCGTTAAAAGTTCACGACAGGTAATTGTCTCCTGAAGCGGATTACTTATTTTGATATCACCAACATAATTTGTAATATCCTCATTTAAATCCAGTTTTCCCTCTTCTTCTAACTGCATAATAGCTGTCGCTGTAAACAATTTAGATACGGAACAGGCCGGAAATAACGTTTTATCAGCTTCTACCGGTATATTCTTTTCTTTATCAGAAACACCATATTCCGCATGAAGCAATTCTTCCTTTCCTTTTACGACAGAGACTGCCACCCCAGGCACATGATACTTATCCATATTTGCTGAAAAATAAGTGTCTAAAAAGTCCTGCATACTTTCTTTTGTAATTGCCACCTTCGTTTTCGGTACTTCATCATTTGCATATAGTTTCTGCAACTGTCCTCCTGTGTTACTCAATAAAAGCGTTACCATAAATCCGGCAATTACCCGAATCATATTGTTTCTTTTTTTCATAAAACCACCTCTTTCTTTATCATGGTTTTATGATAATGGAAAATTTTTTTCTGTTTTTCACTTTTTTCTAACAATTTAGTGAAAAAAAGGAAGAACCTAAAAAGATTCTTCCTCGCTACTCATTTCTTCTTATTTACTTATGGTTTCTTTCAAAATTCCGGTAATCTCTACCATAGATTGTTCAAACTCTTCTGCATTATTATTCTTGAAAATCAAAAGTGCATCCTTACTGTCCGGTGCAGCAAGCTCCGCCGGGATTTCAAAATTGCAGGAAGCAATATATTCATCCCAATGCTCTAACTTCCATGTATCACGATCGGAATTACGCTCAATCATACGCTCATGTACAATTTCAGGATCTGTCTGAACCCAGATAACAGAAAGGGTTGCACCTTTTTCTGCTAATTTTGCTTTTAAGCTGTTCATGTAATTCAAATCGCGAATCTCTCTGGTAAATGGTGCATTAATCAGCGCAAGGTCACTATAATCCAAAGCTTCTAATGCAAGATCTACAACACATTCGTATTCATAATCCCTGATATTCTCTTCAAAGAAATCACTACTTCTATTATAAGGCTCACCTGCCACTTTAAAAATCTGTTTGGATAATACAATTAAAGTATCCTTATCCAGATATACGCACTGGTCTAAACGTTTTGCCAATGCTTTTGAGATATATGTTTTGCCACATGCTGGCGGTGATGTTACGATAATAAGTTTCTTCGACATAATATGATTTCCTCCTAATGACTGAATCAGTAAAACTATATATTTTAGCATAACCAGTTTAACCTGATTTTACGTTCTTAAGACTACATTATATATACTTTTTCTCTATTTTTCAATCATTTTTCATCTGGGTTTTTTCACATAAAAATTTTACAGGATTCGTACAAAATCAACTATAATTTTTGAATTTTCATAAAGCAAAAAAACTTTTTTTCATCACTTCGCACAAACTTTTTTGTCGATTTTTCTTTCATTTGGGACGTTCATCCAAAAAATATATAAAATCACTCTGAAAGTACTTTTTCAATTTCAACCACATACATCGTATGATAATCGTTATTCTTATACCAGCGTTCGATGTTTTCTTTCTCGATAAAACATTCTTCCTTCATGTCCTGTTTATATAACTTTTTACAAATAAATGCAAGACGGGCTTCCTTAAAATATGGTACTCCGTCACACTCCGTAATCTCAAGTCCGGATTTTTTAATTTTATCCTCATCCCTTCCGGAAACCGTTCCGAAATAATTTAATTCTTTGCGGTATTTTTCCGGTAAAATACTGATAGACAATTCACCGGATGCATCCACAAACTCTTTCGTATAGCGCTGCGGACGGATAAAAATAAAAGCAACCTTTTTCCCCCACATAACGCCAACGCCACCCCATGAAGCAGTCATTGTATTTACCTTTCCATCCTTTTTTGCCGTAAAAAGCATCCAATCTTTTCCAATTAAATCAAATGCATTTTCATTTAATTCTTCACATGTAATTTCCTTCATAGTATGACTCCTTCCACACGATTTCATTCTTAATCCCGAATTATTCCCTGCAATGGCTATCATAGCACAACGCCTGTTTTCCGACAAGTATATGCACATTTCTTCTAAATCGTTTGTTTTTCAGAGATTTCTTCTATTTATGTTATGCAATCATAGAAAGGAAATATTCATGTACACTGGTATCCTCGTTTAATTCCGGGTGAAATGCCGTAACTAATTGATTTCCTTGCCTTGCAGCCACGATTTTACCATCTACTTCTGCAAGAACTTCTGTTCCTTCTCCTGCTGTTTCAATATAAGGTGCACGGATAAACGTCATTGGTATTTTACCGATTCCTTTAAATTCACTTTCTGTATAGAAGCTTCCGAGTTGTCTGCCATAGGCGTTTCTTTTTGCTACGATATTCATGGTACCAAGCGCAGGTTCTCCTCCCTCTACCTCTTTTGCCAGTAAAATCAGACCGGCGCAGGTTCCATATACCGGAAGACCAGCTTTTATTTTTTCTACAATTGTCTCATAAAGCCCACATTCTTTCATTAATTTTCGCATGACGGTACTTTCACCGCCCGGTAAAATCAATGCATCAAAATGCTTCTTCAGATCTTTTGCCTGACGAATTTCAAAATGCTCTACCCCAAGCTTATCAAGCATCTTACCATGCTCCAAAAAAGCTCCCTGCAAAGCTAATATTGCAACTACCATCTTATTTTCCTCGCTCTGCCATCAAAATCTCAATTTCCTGTTCATTGATACCAACCATTGCTTCTCCAAGATCTGTGGATAATTCAGCAATCAGTTTTGCATCTTTATAATTTGTAACTGCTTTTACAATTGCCGCTGCACGTTTTGCCGGATCACCGGATTTGAAAATACCGGAACCAACAAAGACACCTTCTGCACCAAGCTGCATCATAAGTGCTGCATCTGCCGGAGTTGCCACACCGCCTGCTGCAAAGTTTACAACCGGAAGTTTTCCGTTTTCATGTACATACTCTACCAGATCATATGGAACACGAAGTGTTTTGGCTGCTTCAAACAATTCATCCTCTCGCATATTCTGAATTCTTCGAATTTCAGAGTTCATCATACGCATATGACGTACTGCCTGCACAACATCCCCGGTACCAGGTTCTCCTTTGGTACGAATCATGGATGCTCCCTCTGCGATACGACGCAGCGCCTCTCCCAAATCCTTTGCACCACATACAAACGGTACCTTAAACTCATTCTTATTGATATGGTATACATCATCTGCCGGAGACAACACTTCACTCTCATCAATGTAATCAATTTCAATCGCTTCCAAAATCTGTGCCTCTACGAAATGTCCGATACGGCATTTTGCCATAACCGGAATAGAAACCGCTTCCTGAATCCCACGAATCATTTTCGGATCACTCATACGGGATACCCCACCTGCTGCACGAATATCTGCCGGAATTCTTTCTAATGCCATGACAGCACATGCTCCTGCCTCTTCTGCAATTTTTGCCTGCTCCGGTGTGGTGACATCCATGATAACGCCACCTTTTAACATCTGTGCCAACTGTTTATTTAATTCATATCTATTTTCCTGCATTTTTCTTTTTCCTCTCTCTACTCATTAAGTTCTCGCTAGCTTATGATGTATTATAGCAAAGATTGGTTTTCGTAAAATACCCAGTTTCAGCAAAAGCGACCATGCCAATTTTAAAACTGGCATGGTCACATATTTATAATCTGGCATGGAATTATAAGACAATTTCTTCGTTACCTTACTGTTCCAGATCCCGAATCAGATTTACCATCTCAATTGCACCAACTGCACAATCAAACCCTTTATTTCCCGCTTTCGTTCCGGCACGTTCAATACTCTGCTCAATATTTTCGGTTGTAAGAACCCCGAACATAACCGGCACACCACTGTTTAAGGATACATTTGCAACCCCTTTTGAAACCTCAGAGCAGACATAATCATAATGTGATGTGTTTCCACGAATTACCGCGCCAAGGCAGATCACCGCATCATATTTTTTACTCTCTGCCATCTTAGAAGCAATCAGGGGAATTTCGAATGCCCCCGGAACCCATGCCACATGAATATCATCCTCTTTCACCCCATGTCTTCTTAATGCATCCAATGCTCCACCCAATAATTTGGATGTAATAAATTCGTTAAAACGTGCAATTACAATTCCAACCCGAATATCTTTTCCCGCTTCTGCTACTAATTTTCCTTCTAATGTTTTCATTTTGATTTCTCCTTTTGTTCCATTTTAAACTGAATTATTGTGGTTTATTTTTTATTCATTGACAGCTTCATTTTCTTCCATATTTAGATAATGTCCCATCCGTCTTTTCTTTGTCATTAAGTAAAACGCATCAAACTTATTTGCTCTTATTTCGATTGGCACACGCTCTTTGATTTCCATGCCAAAATCAGATAGCTGGTAGACTTTATCCGGATTGTTCGTAAGAAGCCTTATCGTTTTCACTCCTAAATCCTTTAAAATCTGTGCACCGATATAATACTCGCGCATATCACTCTCAAAACCAAGCGCCAGATTGGCTTCCACCGTATCCATACCCTGACTTTGCAATTCATATGCTTTTAATTTATTTAAAAGACCGATTCCTCTTCCTTCCTGTCTCATATAAAGCAAGATTCCTCTTCCTTCTGCCTCAATCTGCTTCATTGCCTGATCTAACTGCTCTCCACAATCGCACCGTGCAGAATGAAATACATCCCCGGTCAGGCATTCCGAATGCACACGGCAAAGCACATCCTCTCCGTCCCCAATCTCACCTTTTACCAGTGCGACATGGTGCTCTCCATTCAACAGATTGCAATATCCATAAGCACGAAATTCTCCATACGCTGTTGGAAGTATCGGGCTTGCCACACATTCCACCAGCTTTTCATGTCTTTTCCGATATTCCTGTAGCATCTTTATCGTAATAAAACACAAATCCCACTTTTTTGCCACCTCAATCAACTGTGATTTTCGTAACATTTTTCCGTCATCACCCATAATTTCACAGCAAAGCCCACATTCTTTTAAACCGGCAAGACGCATCAAATCTACCGTTGCTTCCGTATGACCATTTCGTTCCAACACGCCATTCTTTTTTGCAAGCAATGGAAACATATGTCCCGGTCTTCTGAAATCTTCTGGTTTTGCATCCTCTGCCACTACATGTCTTGCTGTCATTCCACGTTCCTCTGCCGAAATTCCGGTTGTCGTATCTTTGTAATCCACAGATACCGTAAATGCCGTTTCATGGTTATCTGTATTATTCTGTACCATCTGCGGAAACTGCAGCTTTTTTGCAAACTCCTCACTCATCGGCATACATATCAGCCCTTTTCCCTGTGTTGCCATAAAATTCACATTTTCCGTCGTGGCAAACTCTGCGGCGCAGATAAAATCTCCTTCATTTTCTCTGTCTTCATCATCTGTTACCAAAATAATTTTTCCCTGCCGTAAAGCCTCCAATGCTTCCGGTACTGTATGAAATTCAAACATCGTTTTTCCTCCTGTATCTGCTTAAACTTTATCCCGAATAATTCAGATATAACCATATTGTTGCAAAAATCCTTCGTCAATTCCTATTGATGACTCCGTAAATTTTTTAATATATTTTCCAACGATATCGTTCTCCAAGTTTACCATATCGCCGATTTTCCTCTCCGAAAGTGTCGTTTCCTTTGCGGTATGCGGAATAATGGAAACGGAAAAATGATCTCGTTCCACCTTTGCAACCGTAAGACTGATTCCATCAATTGCAATCGACCCCTTTTCGACTATGTAATGCATTACTTCTGGTTTACATAAAATCGTATACCAAATTGCATTATCCTCCTTTTTTATATGAAGGATTTTTCCGGTTCCATCGACATGACCGGATACGATATGACCACCAAAACGCCCATTTGCAGCCAAAGCACGTTCCAGATTCACATGACTTCCCTTTTTTAGATTTCCAAGCGAAGAACGCAGTAACGTTTCATTCATTACATCTGCCGTATAGGTATTCCCCTGTATGGAGGTCACCGTCAAACAGACTCCGTTCGTAGAAACACTGTCTCCCACCTTTAAATCCGAAAATATAACTTCCGCCTGTATTGTCAGGACTGCAGATTTCGCACCTTTTTCAATTGCACGAATTGTTCCAACTTCTTCAATTATTCCGGTAAACATGAATATTCCACCTCGCTTTCAATATAAAAATCTTCTCCATATTGTCGTATCTTTGGATTTTTCAAATGAAAATGCTCCGGCACTTCTGCGATTCCAACTCCCTCTACCGGTGTTTTCGCCGCCTCTCCTCCAAAAATCTTCGGTGCAATATATGCCTGCACTTTATTCACAATCTTGCTTTGTAAGGCAGAAAAATTTAATGTTCCGCCACCTTCTAAAAGCACGCTGTCAATCCCATGGTTTCCAAGTTCTTTCATAAGAAATTCCAAATCCAGATGTCCTTCCTTTTTGGGTACGTCCAGTATAAAAACTCCTTTTTCCTCATATGTATGCCGCATTTCCATATCCCGGCTTGCCGTGGCAATGATTGTTTTTACTTCCTTTGCCGTTTGCACCAGAATACTTTCAAGCGGGGTACGAAGATTTGTATCACATATAATTCGAATCGGATTCCTGCCACCGGCAATTCGACAGGTCAGACTTGGATTATCGGTTAAAACAGTACCAACCCCAACCATAATCGCCATGTAACGATTCCGGTCTTTTTGTACATTTTCTCTTGCTGTTTCACCGGTAATCCACTTTGATTTTCCACTTGCCGTAGCAATTTTCCCATCCATTGTCATGGCATATTTCATGACCACAAATGGTGTTTTTGTTTCTATGTAATGAAAGAAAACTTCATTTAAAGCATCACATTCTTCCTTTAACACGCCGGTTTCTACCTCAATACCGGCTTCTCTCAAAAGCGCAACACCCTTGCCTGCTACTTTGGGATTCGTATCCATAGAACCCACAACCACTCTTTTGATTTGATTTTCTATAATTGCTTCGGTACAAGGTGGTGTCTTTCCGTAATGACAACAGGGCTCCAGTGTCACATACAAGGTAGCTCCTTTTGCACTTTTTTTACAGTTTTTTAACGCATTACGTTCTGCATGCAGCTCTCCGAAACGTTCATGCCATCCCTCTCCTATGATTTCATCATCCTTTACAATGACAGCTCCCACCAGCGGATTCGGATTGACGGCTCCCACACCTCTTTTTGCTAACTCCAAAGCATAACGCATATACTCGTGATCTGTCATAAGCTTCGCCTCTTTTCTTTCCTATACAACAAAAAGCCCTGAATCAGTTCAGGGCTTTTCTACATCTTTAAATTACATATATTCCTAACAAAAAACTCTGAAATGATTTTCACCATCTCAGAGCCTATTTGTCACTTAATCCATATATGAAACATAGTTATCTTCTTTCATCCAGACTGTACTGTCGGCTTCGGAATTACACCGAATCATGCCTTGCGGCTCGTGGGCTTTACCACCGGTAGGGAATTGCACCCTGCCCTGAAGATCTTATTCAGTTTATGTTGGTTATTATAATTCATTTCGAATCATTATGCAAGTCTATTTTAATTTTTTCTCTACTCCTGCAGACCGACATAAATATGAATTTCTGCATTTTCCATATCACTGTTCTGATACTCTTCGAAATCATAGCAAAAGCTTCTTTTTAAATCCATCTGCCAGATTTCCTGCCAAGCGTTCTGCACTGCTTTTACCATATCACCATGGATTACAAACTTTGCATATTTACCTGCCGGTATTCTTCTTACTTCAATTCCTTCCTGCTCTGTCTTTTCATCTGTCACTTCACAGGCAACCATTGCTGTATAATCTCCTAACGCATCAGAAGCGTAGTCGGTATAGATTCCCAAGGCTTTTTCATTTTTCTTATTTGCAATTGAAGCACACACACCGCCCTGATAAAAACGCTCCCATAGTCCTCCTATTACTTTTCCCATATCCGGACTGGTGTTGTTTGTACGGGCAGAAATCCCCTTTACTATTTTTTCTTCCAAAGTTACAATTTCATATTCCATGTCTTTTCTCCTTTTTCGTTTTTCTTTGTCATCAGATTTTTTCAATTTCTGTTTCTCACAAAAAGAAAGATAACACATGAAACAGGACACCTATCCGTCATGTTTGCTTTGAATTATTTTAAGGATGCTACACTAGCGCTTCGTAATGATTTCATCAATCAGCCCATATTCTTTTGCTTCCTGCGCTGTCATATAATGATCTCTTTCTGTATCTCTTGCTATCTCTTCGATTGTCCTTCCCGTATTCTCTGCCAGAATGCAATTCAGGCGCTGTTTATTCTTCTGGATCTGTTCCGCAACAATCTCAATCTCTGTTGCCTGACCGGAAACGCCATTTCCTCCGATTGCCGGCTGGTGAATCATGATTTCTGCATTTGGTAATGCAAGACGCTTTCCTTTTGTACCTCCCGCAAGCAAAAACGCTCCAAAACTGGCGGCAAGTCCAATACAAATAGTAGAAACATCGCATTTAATGTAGCGCATGGTATCATAAATAGCGAACCCAGACGTAATGGAACCACCCGGACTATTGATATAGAACTGAATATCCTTCTTTGGATCTTCTGCTTCCAAAAACAACATCTGTGCTACAACAAGGCTTGCGGTCGTATCATTCACCTCCTCACCGAGAAAAATAATACGATCGGATAATAATCTCGAAAAAATATCATAGCTTCTTTCGCCACGACTCGTCTGCTGAATAACATAAGGTACTGTACTCATGCCACTAACCTCCTTTGAACCATCTGCACTTTATAATGATATACCAACGTGGATGATAGAAATCCTGCCTGTTGCCGTAACAGTGTATACTGTCTGCGATACACCTGTGGTGCAACCAGATACACTTGACGAAATGCCAGTGTAAATGCCTGTTGTGAACCATAATGTGCTTCGTAAGCAATCTCAGCAATAGCTTTATCCGTCTTTTGCAATTTTTTTGCAGCTTCTTCTAATCTGCGCTTTTTCACATATTGATATATGGTACATCCCTTTTCCTTTGAAAAAATTCTTGCCAGATAAGACTTGGAATAATGAAATTCTTCTTCCATATGCTCTAATGTCAGATCTTCGTCAAGATTATTTTCTATATAATCTATCATTTTCTCTGCATTCAATCTTTGTTCCATCCGCTTCTCCTTCCCAAATTTTGTTATATTCAATATATCACAGTTTGTTCTGTGCGTCTTAATAGAAATCGCACAAAAACATTAAATTTTTATAAATTAATTTATGGATAAAGAATTTCCTATGCAATATAAAAGAGGGATGCAACCTGCATCCCTCTTTTGCTTTCTTAAAATTCCGGCTCTATCAGACCATATGTATTTCCTTTTCTCTTATACACTACATTTACTTCATCCGATTCTGCATTTCGGAATACGAAAAAGTCATGTCCTAAAAGTTCCATCTGAACACATGCATCTTCCGGATACATCGGTTTCATTCCAAACTTCTTGCTACGGATAATCTTAATATCCTCATCTGCTCCGGAATCTTTTTCAATAAACTCTTTTCGTAAACTGCTTTCTGCCTGCTGTTTTGCAATAATTTTTGTTTTATATTTCTTGAGCTGTCTTTCAATAATCTCTTCTACCAGATCAATCGATACATACATATCGTTGCTGACCTGTTCGGAACGGATTATATTACCTTTCATCGGAATGGTAACTTCGATTTTCTGTCTTTCTTTTTCCACGCTTAAGGTAACAATTACTTCCGTATCAGGAGTAAAATACTTCTCCAGCTTGGAAAGTTTGTCCTCAACTGCCTGTTTCAAACCTTCGGTTAAATCAATATTTCTTCCGCTAATCGTAATACGCATGGTGTCCAACCCCTTTTTTGCTATATTTGATATCGATTTATATCATATATTTATTATAACATATTTTGTACTTATCGCAACATTCTTCTTTCATTTTCCATATAATTTTATAATATTTTCACAATTTTCAGAATCTATTTTTTCCGCTTTGTACAGCGAACATTTGCAATTTGCTTCACTACTTGCTCATGAACCGTTTGACCACAATATTATATTATGATGTTGGGGTCAAACGGTCGCAAAGAAACATGAATCTGTCATATTGCACAAAATGAATTTGGTATTTGTGACTTATGAAGGATATTAGATTTTCTTAATGTTCTGTAAATTAATCCAGCAACTCAGCAACAGGATGTTGATGAGAGCCCATGTTGAGCCATGGATGGCGAATCTTGGGCGGTTGCGATCGCGATTCAAACACTTGTCAGAACATTTAGAAAATGTTACATCCTTTATTCGTAACAAATGACAAATTACATCTTTGTGCAATATGACAAACAAAAATTAGTTTGCAACCTTTTGACCCCAACATCATATTATAATACAATAATGTTAAAATCAAAAATATTCATATTTGTAACAGTTTAGCTCACGCCATAACAGTCATCATGTGTTCAAACATGCAAGCATGATTCACACATGATAACAGTTATGGCTGAACTGTTACTCATATTCTGGAGGAAATCATGTTGAACAAAACCGTATGTATTACCGGTGCTTCGAGAGGAATCGGACGTGCCATTGCCTGCCGCTTTGCAAAAGAAGGTTATAATTTAATTCTGAATTGCTGCCACTCAGCAAACCTGCTAGAGGAATTAAAAGATGAACTTACCCGTCAATACCACTGTCAGATTCTTTGTTTTGTCGGTGATGTCGGAGAATTTTCTTTCGTGGAACAGATGATAAAAAAATCTCTTGCCACATTCAAACACATTGATATTTTAATCAACAATGCAGGAATTGCGCATATTGGTCTCTTAAGCGATATGTCAATCGATGACTGGAATCAGTTGGTTGCGACGAATCTTACCTCTGTATTTTCCACCTGCAAATACACAGTTCCTTCCATGGTACAGAAAAAATCCGGAAAAATCATTAATATTTCTTCCATCTGGGGAATTTCCGGTGCTTCCTGCGAAGTAGCCTATTCTGCATGCAAAGGCGGTATCAATGCTTTCACCAAAGGTCTTGCCAAGGAACTTGCTCCCAGCAATATCCAGGTAAATGCCATTGCCTGCGGTGTCATCGATACGGAGATGAATGCCTGCTTTTCTGCTGAGGAGCGAAGCGCCTTAGAAGATGAAATTCCAGCAGGACGCTATGGTACCCCGGAAGAAGTTGCTGAACTCGCCTTTTCTCTTGCAACCGGTCATCCTTACCTCACCGGTCAAATCATTACACTAGACGGCGGATACCTCTAAAGCATCCATTTTTTTGAACTCTGCTTTTGCCATTATAATTGCAATCACTGCTGCCGTAAAATCCGCTACCGGGCCTGCATACATAATACCCTCAATTCCAAGGAACAGCGGCAGTATAAGAATAAGTGGCAGCAGGAAAACAATTTGTCTTGTCAAAGATAAAAAGGTTCCCTTTTGCGGTTTTCCGATAGAAGTAAAGAAGGTTGCCGTAAGCGGCTGCAAAAAATTGACACAGGTAAAGAACATAAATATTCGGAAAAATTTCTTTCCAAAGGAAAAATATGCCTCACTTCCACTTCCGAACATGGCAAGAATCTGTCCCGGAAACAATTGAAACAATGCAAAAGAAATAATCGAAATCATTCCGGCAACACGTGACGCAAGCATATATGCTTCTTTTACTCTGCCATAATTTCCTGCACCGTAATTGAAGCTTTCAATTGGCTGTGTTCCCTGTGAAATTCCAATAATAAAGGAAAATGATAATTGTCCTACTTTCATAACAATTCCTGCACACGCAAGCGGAATAGCTGCGCCATATTCTGATTGGGCGCCATAATATGTCAAAGAATTATTTAAGACAATCTGCACGATCATCATTGCAATCTGATTAAAGAAAGACGCCGTTCCAAGTGACATAACCTGCAACGCATATTTGCCCTGTATACAATACTCTTCTTTTCCAAGATACACTGTCTTATAATGCAAAAGATACCAGACAACAATTGCTGCTGACACAAACTGTCCAATGATGGTTGCCCATGCAGCCCCTGCCATTCCAAGATCTAATCCCAAAACAAAAATTGCATCTAATATCGTATTAATAATTGCTCCTACCAGATTACAAATCATGGACATTTTCGGGCTTCCATCCGCACGAATCAAATGGCAGCCGCCGGAAGTAAGAATTAAAGCCGGAAATCCAAAGGATGTAATTCTTACATAGGTCTTCGCATATTCCAAAACATCCGCAGGGGAACCGAAAAACTTCAATAATGGGGTCAGAAAAAGTTGCGTGATAACAAGTAAAACCAGTCCACTGCCGACTAAAAGCGTTGCTGCATTTCCGGCATACCGACCGGCCTTTTCCTTCTCTCCCCGCCCCATCGCAAGGTTAAAACTCGAAGCCCCACCAATTCCGAATAGTAATGCTAACGAAATACAAGAAGTAGTAAGCGGAAACGCAACGTTCGTTGCCGCATTTCCAAGTGTCCCTACTGCCTGTCCGATAAACAACTGGTCTACAATATTATATAAAGCAGTTACCAGCATCGCGATAACACTGGGAACCGCAAATTTTGTCATCAGCTTATTGATTTTTTCTGTTCCAAGCGGATTTTCTCCACCATTTCCATTCTCCTGTATTTTTTCTTCTGACTGTGCCACTTTTTTCTTCCTCCTATCGTCTTATTTACGCAAACAATGAGAAACACGCTTTGCGGGTTTCCCATCGTTCGTATCAGAGTCTGTAATCGGTATTTTTTAAGATAATACCCTCTAACTCTTTGATTAAATTTTCTCCATTCTCATGATGAATACTATATTCCTTATAATTCCCGTTTTTTTCTTCTTTCACAATTCCACATTCCACCAGTTGTTCCATATGATGCGAAACGGTAGACGGGGCAATTTTAATCCACTCAGAAATCCTTTTTCCATTTACTTTACCGGACTCACTTATTAAATCAATAATACGGATTCTTGTTTCATCCGAAACTACTTTCAATATGTTAAGTGCTTTCTGCCTGCTTATCATACGGTTTTTCGAATATAAAACATATTGATTCTTCTCAAAATAAGTAACCGCATTTCTCGGCAACATTGCAACCGGAAGAAATGCATAATACTCATAATCCCGTATTGTCCGAAAGCACTTATTCATAATTTCCTGCGATACTTCGATTGGCGTTTTTTCTGAAAGAAGACTTTTGATTTCCGCCTCTAACTGCGGCAATAATTTCTCGTACTGATCCAGATATTCTTCTAACTCCGGTACCTTAATATCCTCAATACAGGAAACATATAAATCCAGATACTCTTTCCTATGATTAATCAGATGCTTTAAGTTTACATAACTTTTGATATGTAATTTATTCTCATCCATAAGTTTTGCAAGTGCTTCATCATCCTTTAGTGCAGTCTTAACCTCTTCTAAGGTCGCAGAATATCCGAAAAATTGATAGATAAACTGTGCCGTATCCATGCTTTCTATATAGGAAAGATATTCTTTAAAATCAAACTTCTCCGTCTGATAATCCATCAGAAATTCCAACATTTCCAGTCCGCCCAGATACATACTGTTTATAATTTCTGCTAATTCGCGATGCTTTTTTTTCATCTTTGAGACAAATGCTTCTCCATAGATTTCACGACAGAGTCTGCCATCCAGATTATCAGCCAGCATCCCTGCTACAACTGCGACATATTCAAAATCCCTGCAATATGCAAAATAAACATTTTTCTGTAATTCTATCTTCATCGAAATTCTCCTATCCGTTTCAAGTATAATACATAAAGGACACCCAACGCAACTGCAAATACCCAACTTATCGGATAAGATACTAAAATTCCGGGAACTCCAAGTTCCAATCCATTCGCAATCAAAATCCAGATCTGTCTTACAATGCACATACTAAAGATAAATAAAAAGGATGCTATTTTGCTTCTTCCCATCCCTCGAATCACACAGTTTAAGGCATACCCGGTCCCCATCGCCCAGTAGAGTGGTATACTATATAACATATTAAGCTTTGCATAATAAACAATCTCTGCATTGTCTGTAAACAAATAAAAAATCTTTTCTCCAAAAAGCAGACAGATGATTACACCAATGATCCAGCTTATTGCTTCTAATAAAAGCATTGCCCGGATTCCCTGTACAATTCGTTTCTTTTTGCCTGCACCATAGTTTTGTCCGGTAAATGTCATAACAGACATTGCAATCGCAGAAAGTGGCAGCATAATGACTCCGTCTACCTTATTAAAAACGCCAAATCCTGCTACCGCCGCACTTCCGAATGAATTGATATTTGCCTGAACAAGTACATTGGACAATGCTACAATCATACTCTGTAACCCTGACGGAAGCCCCATTTGTAGGATTTCCGGTACTAAAGCTTTTTCAATCCGAATATGTCTTACCACAATCTGATAAGGCGCCCCTTCTTTTAGCATTGCAACTATAATAAGTAAAGCTGACGCACCTTGTGCAATTGTCGTGGCAATCCCGGCTCCCGCTGCACCCATGTGAAGAATCGCAATAAATAAAATGTCCAATGCAATATTCGTGACAGAAGATGCCAGTAAATACCAGAATGGTCGTTTTGAATCACCGAACGAACGCAAAATTCCGCTTCCCACATTATAAATAAGTTCAAATAATGCACCCAGGAAATAAATACGAAGGTAGACTGTTGCCTCTGACATAATATCACTGGGTGTTCTGACTGCAAGAAGAAGTGGTCTGGCAGCACAGACTCCAAACACCGTAAGTATTCCTCCACCAAGTAAAGTAAGTCCTGCCATCGTATGTACTGCTGCTTCCAGCTTTTTTGCATTTCCTGCTCCTACTCCCTGTGCAATGACTACGCCTGCTCCTGCTGAAATTCCTACAAAAAGACCAATAATAAGACGAATCAAAAATGTCGTCGAACCAACTGCTGCCAGTGCTTTCTCTCCTGCAAACTGACCAACAATGACAGAATCCGTCGCTATGTAAAGTTGTTGAAAAAGATCTCCCAGCATAATTGGTATTGCAAATTGTACCATCTTTGGCAACGCTTTCCCCTGTGTTAAATCAATGGTTTCCATGATTCTTCTCCTTCTTATTGTTTTTTATTATAGGCAATTCCATTACTATTAAATACGTCATCATCTTTTCGATGTATGTTGAAATGCTTTCTCCATCATATTCGACATGCATCGAAATGTCAAGAAATATTTTCACAAATATAAAAGGTGCTTTATCATTCGATAAAGCACCAATGCCTGACAAAATGTCACTTTAATTACTTATACTCTTTTATGTATACAATAACAAAGTGAGATTTTCTCTGTTATTCTCCCTCAATTGTTCCAACGCCCCGTAACAATCCATGATACAAAAGAGACTTTCTGCCTGTCTTAAGCACTCTTCTGCCTCTTTTGCTTTTCCCTTCCACACAAAACTTCGTGCCATAACAATGAGAAAATGCGGAAGCACCATAAACTGTGCATATTCCTTGCAAAGCTCAATTCCATGCGACGCTATCGCATGTGCTTCTTCTGCCTGTCCATTTACCCACAAAATTTCTGCATAATTACATAAGACGACCAGATACACTTTCGCCAAAGTTTCTTCATCCATATTCGTCTGTTCCAGATATTCTTTCAGCCATTTAATGTAAGAAAAAGATTTTGTTATCTCTCCGATACGATAATATTGAACTGCTATATTATTTAAAATAGAAATCTCTTCAAATGTGAGCCACTGTCTCTTGCTTGGCAATATATTCGGATAATCTTTTATTGTAATACGTAGTGCTTCTTCAAACTCCTGCATCACCTGATGCGGGTTTTCATTTTGTTTTGCATGCAAAGAAGCCCACATCATCCGATAACATTGATTTTCTAAGATTTTATTTCCACTTAAAAATGATTTATATTCTTCTAACAATTCTTTTGTTTTGACAAAATCTTCTTTCCATATGCTTCGTTCTATCTGTCTGCATATTTTCATTTCCTGCATTTCTTCTCTGCTCAAATGGATCGAATATAGATATTCCGGTTCCCCTAATCTTTGCATCAATGCCGTAAATGTTTTTCTCTTTGGCACCTGAAGTCCATTTTCAATTTTAGACAATGTTCCCGTAGAACATATACCATCCGCAAGCTCTTCCTGCGTCATTCCGCGACTCTCTCTTACTCCCCTTATTCTTTGACCGATCTCATAAGTCGTCAATTCTTCCCTCCTAACCAGCGACATCATGCCAGGCGATAGACTACCTGCAGGGAGTCTATTTCTTAGCATTATAGCATGGATAAAAAATGACGTACAGAATTTTTTCGACCTATCAGGTAGCCTTTTCCGTATGATTTGTACGAAGTATCGTTTCCTTTTCTGACTTTATTTTTTTGTTTCTGTTTTTTTCAATTTTCTCACGGCAATCAACAATTTTTGACGGATTTTACCATATTTCAACCCCTTATCCCATACAAAAATAAAACAATATCAACACACCTAATACAATCCGATACCATCCAAAAACTTTAAAATCATGTTTTTGAATGTATTCCATTAATATTTTTATCACAAGTACCGATACGATAAACGCGACAAACATCCCAAGCACCAGCACCATAAGTTCCGCACCTGTAAAAGAAAAGCCGAATTTCAACAGTTTCATGGCACTGAATCCAAACATAACAGGAACTGCCAGAAAAAATGTGAATTCTGCCGCAGCAACTCTGGATACCCCGATGATCAATGCACCGATCATGGTCGCGCCGGACCGGGAAGTTCCCGGAACAATAGACAACACCTGAAACAAACCTATTAAAAATGCTGTCTGATAGGTAATATCAGATAACGCCTGCACTTTCGGAACTCTTTTTTTGTTCTGATTCTCAACCAGAATAAAGATGATACCATAAAGAATAAGCATGCCTGCAATCACAAGCGGCGTATGCAAATATGCGTCAATGTAATCATCAAAAAGAAGCGTTACAACTGCCCCGGGAATGCAGGCAACAACCACCTTAAACCAGAGTGAAAAAATATCTTTTTTTATAAAAATTTCTTGCTTATTTGTAAATTGAAACGGAAACATTTTCTTCCAAAATAGCAAAACGACCGCAAGGATTGCGCCAAGTTGTATAAGAACAAAAAACATTTCCTTAAATTCTCCTGTCATATGAAGCGTGATAAATTCATCTACCAGCAACATATGTCCGGTGCTGCTGATTGGGAGCCATTCCGTAATTCCTTCTACAATACCAAGTAAAATCACTTTTAAAATTTCCGAAAAATCCAGTAACATTATTTCAAATCCCCCCTTTTCTCAAGGCTTATTGCATGCAAAGCTCACCACATAAATATCCTATTGTTTCTAAGCCTGACATATAACTTTTTTTGCAATTACCATTTTATTATTCTCTCATCACAAACAAAAAAAATGCCCTGACACAATTTGTGGCAGAGCACTTTTCTCATCATTTAATCCTTTTTCATACTGATAATCTGTCCCAGCAACTCCTGTATCTTGTCGACTTCCATTTCATCCATCCAGCCGCTTATTTCTTGAAAGATATCCTGATACTGTTTTGGCATCTTTTTCCGGTCGGATTCTCGAATCAGCTTAGATGCCCCGGCAAAATCCATCTCATCAATGCATTTTTGAATCTTTCTTAAAGTCTCTAAGATATCTGTTTCCTTATAAACAACGCCTTTTCCTTCTCTATCGCCTTTTTCGTCCAACATCTGATAATGAATCAATACATTTCGTATGCTATTCAATAACACCCGGTATTCCCGCATAAACTCTTCCATATGCAGATCGATATAGGAATCATCCCCGTCTTTTCCTGCCTTTTCCTGCATTCTTGCCATTTCTGCAATCTGATTTGCCACGATATTTAATGCTGTTCCCTTTAATGCATGGATTTTGATTGTATATTCCGAATACGACTTCTGTTCTTTTAAATCCTTTAATTCCTCCAGCTGTTTTTCGCCTTCCTCATATACCATCTTTAAAATATTAAGGTAATCCTGCTTATTCCCACCACAATTTAAAATTCCTTTTGATATCTCTGCCTGTGGCAGCATTTCAGCAAGTTTTTCGCAATCATTCTGCAATGCAGAATCATCTGACTGCTTTTCATCCTCTATGGTTTCGCTTTTAATATTTTCTTTCGGAAGAAATTGAACAATTAAGCGCTCTAACTGTTTATAATTAATTGGTTTTCCGAGATACTCATCAAACCCTTCCTGCATCAGCTGATTTCTTACCCCGCCAATCGCATTCGCTGTCAGCACAATAATTTTACAGATTCCATCATAATCATAATAAGGATCTAATTTCCGAATCTGCCTCATTGTTTCGATTCCATCCATCTGCGGCATCATCTGATCCATAAAGATCAAAGAGTATTGCTTCTGTTTACATAATTCAATCGCATCTTTTCCATTGGAAGCCATATCTACCTTAAATCCATAATAACCCAGACTTTTGTCCGCAAGCTTAAGATTGATTTTATTATCATCTACCACAAGAACCGGGACTTCGTCTACTTTGATTTTTCCCATACTATATTCCCCTGTCGAATTTTCTCTTTCACTATAAGATTTACTCAAAGGTGTCTCATCTATCACCTTCTGCGTAAGCACTACCGTAAAAACAGATCCTTTCCCGTACTCGCTTTGCACCGTAACACTACCGCCCATGAGTGCAACATATCCTTTTACAATCGCAAGTCCAAGACCCGTCCCCTCTTCTCCGCAATGTGCCTTGCGATCCACCTGGGAAAAACTTTCAAACAATCTGTTTTGTTCTTCTTCTTTAATTCCAATTCCTGTATCCGATACCTTATATTCTATTGTTATGATATCGTCTTCTCTTTTTAAAATATTGACATCCAAAGATACTTTACCTTCTTTGGTATATTTTACTGCATTATTTAAAAGATTGATTAATATTCCCCTGATTCGAATCTTATCTCCAAAAAGTTTATAGGGCATATCCGGTGTTATCACCATTTGAAAATTCAAGCCTTTTTTTTTAGCCTGCACCTGAATAATGTGAAGTACATCATCAAATAAATTTACCACATAATATTCTCCACACACCAATTCCATCTTACCGGATTCAATCTTTGAAATATCCAAGATATCATTGATAATTGCAAGAAGATTTTCCGAAGACTCTTTGATATCCCCTACATACTCGCGTACCTCTGCATCTAATTCTTTTTTTAAAATCAATTCAGAAAAACCAATAATGGCATTCATCGGTGTACGGATTTCATGAGACATATTTGCAAGGAAAGTACTCTTTGTCTGATTGGCAAGTTCGGCTTCCTTAATTGCTTCTTCAAGCTTTTTCACCGTCTTCCTATGTTCCGACAAATCCGTCACAACAATAATATATCCTATGATATCCCCATATGCATCGTGAATCTTATTCACTGCCAGACTGCAATACAATCCATTTTTACAGCAAACTGCCTCCACATCTTTTCGTTTCTCTTCAAAAGAAAATGTCTCTTCTTCCCCAATCGCAAATAGTTCCGCAGGTCTGATATCAGCCTCTTCCATTTCTTCCGGATTAATTCCAAGAAAAGAAAATGCCGCATCATTCATAATCTCTATTCTTTTATTCGCATCACACACTAACACCGGCACTTCCAGCGAATGATAGATAAACTCTGACATGTTTGTACTATTGATTCTGGAATGACTGATAATGGAACTCGCATTATATAAGACCACCAATCCAAAGAACTGTGTCAATGTACTTCCCGGAATTGCCGCTATTCCAATAATCGGATTGATTGTATCCAAAACCATTCCAAAAATAATAAGAAAAGCTACCAGAAGGAATCGTTTTCCAAAAGCCTGTATCCGTTTCACTTTAGAAATTTTTATCATATAAAAAATAGTCAAAAGAATATTGAACGCAACCATTACCGTGTATATAACATACACATTATTGCAAAATCCGGCTTTAAAATAATAGGTCATTCCTAAATCTGACAACTTATATACGGTCTGATTTTTCTGAATAACCAGAAAATATACAATAATACCAAGAAGAGCTATTCCTTCCATGATATAGCGGTATTTCTTTTTTATCCCGGAAATATAGCAAACCAGAATCTGTGCGATAATCAGGTATAAAAATACTCCAATCATGCCAAAGCTTCGGCAGAGATATGCCTTATCCGGATCTGTCTGAAGAAGTAGTGTACCAAATCCCAGACTCCAGATTCCACTGGAAAAGCAAAATCCCGCAACAAGTTTGCTTTCGATATACTTCTTCTCCTTTGACCAAATGAACTGCAATGCGAGATAAAATGCAATTACGCAATATACAAACAGGTTAATTGAAAAAAAATATTTCATACGTTTCCTCCCCTACCGGCTACCTGATAACAATATTTGCACAATTAATATCTTCTGCCAGATTATAAATTCTTCCTGTCCTGATTCCAACTACTTTTGGTCTCAAAAGGTAATTTGCATTGTTTTCTACAACTTTAGCTGCTTCCCCATTACTAAGCTGCACCGTACATCCTACCGGATATAGAATCACACTGCTCATAAAGCTTCGCATTGCCGTAATGTCAAGTTCATTCGTCATCGCCATCAGTCTTTCTACCGCATCACGCTGCGTCATTGCGTCCTTATATGGACGTTCCGTTACTAATGCATCATAAATATCTGCCACAGAAATGATTTTTGCATATGGACTGATTTTCTCCTCAGAAATCCCAAGCGGATAGCCCGTTCCATCAATCTTCTCATGGTGTTGTAACACACCCAGCATGACATCTTTGGATATATTATGTTTTCCCTGTAAAATATGGTATCCCAAAACAGGATGCTGACGCATAATTTCAAACTCCCTGTCCGTCAGTTTTCCTGCTTTATTCAACACTTCATTCGGAATCTTGGATTTTCCGACATCATGTAAAAGTCCCGAAATCCCAATCTCATGTATTTGCCTGTCATTCATTCCATATTTCTTAGCAATGACCATACTGATTGTTGCTACATCAACACTATGCTTAAAGGTATACTCATCGCTCACTTTTAACATGCCAATATCAACTGCAATTGCATCATTTTCCTCTATTGACTGCATCAGATCGTCTGCTATACTGTCTGCCGCATCTGCAAAATGTACGGATTCTGTATTACTGTACAAATACCTCATACCTTCAGAAACCCGCTTTTTTACACTTTCAGAAAGCCTTACCTTCGCCTTATCTTCAACCTTGATCTTTTCTATTGTTTTCTGAACTTTTTTCGGTATCTCGGGTTCTTTGGATTTTCCGTTTTCTTTCCTGGGTTCTTCTTTCCCTTCGAGAATATATACACCGGTTACTCCCATGCTCTGTAATGCTTCAATCTGGTATTCTTCCAAAGCCACACCTCTCGCGATCAAAGTTCGTCCGAGTTTATCTATAATGGCCTGATCTAATATCATTCCAGTTTTTAACAATCTTACGCTAATGTACCTTCTCTTAATCAAATCCTCACACTACCTTACAGTAAAGCGGACATTCGCAATCCGCTTCACTACTTGCTCATGAACCTGTTTATAATAATATTATATCCTATTTTTTTCCATAAAACCACATAAAAAATAGCCTGCGTTCTACTTTTTCTCTCTTATTCGACTTAAAATTCCATAAAACTGCAAGAAACAACAAAAGCAGCCTACTCGCATAATTTGTGAATAAGCTGCTCTCTCCTCTAATCTATATCATGTGATTTTTAGTTACATCATGATTTACTGATCTGATTCTGAAACTTCAGAAGAACTCCCTACATTGCATTCAGCAGACTCTGTTCCCTCACCTTCCTCTATTCTCAGACTATTTTCTTCTTCATCATCATACACTGACTTATACTTCTTAGGGTGTTTGTTCTTCGCCATGGAAGCTGCCATTTTTGCAGCCATATACATCTCACTGCTATACTCCATCAACTTCTGTTCATCCTTTGCCGGAACCTTATCACCATTTGCTATTCTTCTAAAAATAGTCATAATTTTTGCAAAGTCATCTTTCGAGTCCTTTTTCTCTTCTTCTTGTGCCCTTATCGCTTCCATCTCCTGCTGCACCAATAATTGTTCTCTATACTTTTGCAAGGCTTCCTGCGAAATATTAAGTGTGTCTTTTGTACTCCTGGCAACACTCATTTTCGTTTTTTTCCCTTTTTCCGTGTTGCCTTTTTGATCTCCAGATGTCCGGTTTAAAGAAACACCGGTTGTATTCTTTTTCTCCGATTTATGCCATAAACTTATATTTTCCATACACACTACCTCCTCAAGGCTTATTTTCTGCAAGTATATTATAGTTATCGGCATAAATTCCCATAACATTAAATAATTCAATATCCATTTGGTGATTCAAAAAACTGTTAACTTTTAAAACATGTATTCATCAAAACTTTGTCTCGTATCAGTAAAACCTATAACGCAACCAATGTATTTTGAATGGTTCTTTACGTTGCGGTGCGCGTCATACTATGTTTTTAGGCAAATACCTAATATCTATTTCTTCTTCCTTTTCAAATCTATCCATCCATACGCTCTCAATTCCGCCACAAATGCACTTCTTCTTGGATACTTTTCTCTATAAGATGTCATAAGTTTTTGTTTTGCGTTCTCATGACCCATAGACTCCAAAACCTCTCCTAAAGCCGCTATATATGCTACACATTCTCCATAATAATTCCTACGATTGGCTTCCATAATTCCTTTCGTTCTTTTTTCTATTAGTTTTTCTATTTTTCCTATTGCACACTGTTTCACATCCGTTTGCATGGTTACTAACGATTTCCATTCAGAAAATAAATGACAAAATAAGTCATTATCATTTGAAACATTATCTATGTATAGTCCTTTTATGTATTCTTCAGCAGAAAATCCCATCGCATTTTTCACAATATCAGCCATCACTTTTATTCCTTTATCTGCCCAATTCCCTTCATAAAAATACAAAAGAAACAGTGCAAGTCCCTGTTTCATAAATGTTCCTGACCAGCCTAGTGCTGCTTTTACGCAAAAACCTTCTGATAACACATCAGCAAACTGTCCGTTCAAAAATTTAAGTAACAGCAATGTTTTCCGTTCAACTCTATTTTCTTTCCTATCAGAATGTAAATGGTTACCAGACGTACAATACAAATTATTTTCTTCATACATAGGTAACGTATTCAAAACTTTATAAAGTGCCTCTCTGTTTCGCTTTGTTCCATATCCATTTAGCAATGCACGAAGATAATTTGTAGCACATGTATCTGATTCGTAAGCAGCAAAGTAACATTTCTCCACCAATGACTGATTCTCTCCTGCCTCTACCAGATACTCTGCTGTTTTCAGTGCCACCTTACTCCGCACAACATATTTTTTAGGTATCCTGTTCATTGCATCTAATCCCAAAGATATCATAGAATTTATATCCCTGGTATTTTTGTCTTCTAATATCTTCAAATATAATTCTGGATGAATCCTCGCAAACTTCTTTGCATACTGTTCTTCCATGTGAATATCATTTAATAATCCGACAGCTTCCAAAAGTAAGTTTTCCGCAATATCTCCTGTAATATCACTCAGATATACAATCCATAGTTTTAAAAATTCCTGAAAATCTATCAGTTCCTCATCACCATGTTGCATAAGCATTTCCAATGTAATATCCAGCGGCTCAGTATTCATAATAATCTTATATAGTTCTTCCGGACGTTTTTCCAAGTCTGTGGCATGATATGCACAATACAACGTGTCAAGAATAACCTGATTTAAATCACATTGTAACAATTCATGATAAACTATATCACTAATAGAAGTTTCGTCATCGCCGTATTCACTTACGCATAAAATCTTCATGTAAAATAACTGTTTACCAATTTCGAATCCTTCTTTGTATTTTTCCATATCCATACAGTTATGAACAAAATTACAGGCACCTGCAAGCATATCAGAAACACCGTCTTCATCCTCATAATAAAACTCTTCTGCTTCGCTATTGTACCAGTCATCATATTCTTCATTCCATATTTTCGTAATACTAATTTCTTGTGAATCTATTTTCTTTAAATTATTTCTAATAATCTGATACTGTTTATCAAATTCTGCGCCAAACTCTTTTTTCGTATTGTCTTCCGAATTTTCACTTACTGCTTCTAATCTTTTCAAAAAATCTTTTCTATTTTTTTCCGGTAAAGTCCGTCCAATATCATGAATAAATGTAACAAGTTGTTCGTCGGAACATTTTTCAATCATAGCATCTACCTGTTTTAAAAAACATGTCAAATTCATATTGTAATTTTCTTCCTTTCGTCAATCTCGCCATCTCTCTACTATGTATTTCACGGCTTCTTTTAAATCATCACTGAATTCTTTCAAATCATCCAGCGATATAACTTCATCCACAGTCACTTCTGTTTTTACTAATCAAATAGCCAGATATTCACTTGATGGTGGCTAATCCAAGTGAAGCAGTGCTTCCAAATATCCAAACAACCTACCCTTATCTGATTCGGATAATTGTCTGACTTTCTCAATTAATACATATTCATCTGAAGACTTGTTTACCATAAGATAATCTGTTTTCTCATATCTGGTGCTCTCTGTCCCCGACAAAATATCATATGGTGTGGCATCCAGTACCTGACATATGATCATAATCTTGTCAGATGCAGGATTAACATGTTTTCCTTTCCAATCACTTATTGTACTCTGCGGAATTCCTGTTCTCTCAGAAAACTCTTTTTGGGTAATCCCCTTTTGTCTCATTAATTCAAAAATCCGATCACTTATTTGCATATTATTCCCCATATTCTACAATTTCTCTTTTTTATTTTCATAGACAGAATCCATCTTGTTCACCATGGTATAACAAAACGGGGAGATAATTGCTTATCTCCCTGAAAATCAACAAAATTGTAACTGTTCGGCACCTTCACAGTTACACAAAATTTTCTCTTAAATACACTATATGCCGTTCTCAACAAAAAAGCAACCTTTTGTTTTTTCTAAATGAAATCACAAAATATAGTCTCTCTCTTAATTCCAGCTATCACGCTTTCAACCTAAGATAAGCCTAAAATCGCTTTTATCATCTCCATCGTAACTTTGCTGCAAATCTTACCACCATATTCGCCTGCTAATCGCAGTGTTTCAGATTCTTCTTTGACCAAATCCTCATATACCGCCTGTGGCAAATTCATTGCTATCAGTTTCATATCTTTCAGCTGAAATTTCTCTGGAATAATTCCTTCGTCTATCAATTTATGGAAAATTTTCCGAACCCTAGCTTCAGTAACAATCATCCGGATATACTCCTCTGCCTTTGCCTTTTCCTTCTGTCTGTTCGGATCTTCTTTCTTCGCTCTCCTGTTTCCAATTTGGATTTCTTTAAATGAAGGATTCACATATTTTAAAATGTGCGGACCACGTTCTTCTTCTAAGGCAGTCTGATTTTTTATTACAATGCCCTCCTGCTGTTCTCCATAATATGGACGATTAGCGAAACTATAGCAATGTTCCCAACTTATAAACGGACCATAATACAATTCATGCACATATTTAAAACCATATTTCTCTGCAAATTCTTTTACAAAACGCTGCGGCAACCATTTTGCAGATTCCTTGTCGTATATACTAAAAAGATACCAATCATTATAATTTTCCTTTTCATAGGTAACTGTATGGCTAACCAGCCACTCTCCAAAGAAAATATATTCCGGATAGCCCTTAAATGGAGCAGCATCCAATCCCTGCACATATGGTAAAAAACCTCTCAACTGGTTCGAAAAGTTTAATTCGTTCTTGCTACTAAAACATTTTAATATTTCTGACGCTTCATCATAACAAATACTGGCATTAGCCCCATCAATTTTTTCTGTAACGCTTATAATGTCACCTACTCTGAACGCATCTGTATTCTTAGCGAGTGTCAATTTTTCATCAATGATCATGTCTTCTTCTCTGACTCTTTGAATTTCAATATAGTGCTTCATACTTTTTCCTCCCGCATATTCGTTTTATCGTATCATTACGATTATTCGTATTCTATTATATAACACATGGAAATGTCAATACAAACATTCCCATGACTATTGCAAATCCACAATTTATCCCACTTACATGTGAACTCCGATAAAACTTTGATGGTTTGGGCAAGAAGCATCGGATCCATTCCATTAGGAATCATAGGTTTGACATTGCCAATTGCCAGTTCCATAGAAACCGGCACTTTTCCGGCCGGGATATCTGTCGGCTGTGATACAGCTGTCTGGTTTCTCTCGATTTTTACAACTTCCTGAGGAACAGGGTTTCCAGTTGTTCTTCCTGTAGCTGCCGGAATGTCCTGACAGCCTTTTTGCCGCAGACGTTTTACCCAGTTATAGAATGTTCCCGGCTTTATGTCATGATTCATGCACTATTGCTGGTCTGACAGACCGCTTCTTCGGCATTCCATAATTAATCGGTATTGATCTTCTGCATTAACTCTTGATACTCGTATAGCAATTCTTCCAGTAATAAATAAAGTGAAATGCTTGCATTTCCTATCAATAATTATGGATGAAAATTTAGTCTGGCACAATCCGTCGAAATACTAAGTGCTTACCAAAAACATACATGTATTCGATATATGTGTATCTTATGTCAATGGCAACATCTTTCTAATAATTTTGTTATCAGCAAAACAATATATAAAAAGACAGGCAACCATATATAGATTACCTGCCATATAAAATAATCAGTATCAAATTAAAATTACTCAAACTCTTAATTATAAAGTTGTTTTGTAGTGCTTAACATATGTTTTTGTGGAAGAAATCCAGTAGTTTTGTCCAGATTCTAACTATTGCGTGGATCTTTTAGAGATTGTATTGTCATTTTGTTGTCACTGAATATTTTTTAATATTTTATAAGTAATAATTCCTTTAAATCCTTTATCATTAACTCATATTTTCTTTTAAAACTATCAAAGAATGTATAAGAATATATCCAAATTCCAGCTGCCGAAACAAATATCAACAAAATAGTTGCCAGATATATCCAACTAACAAAGTCAATACCTATTAATCCCATATTTTCAAAAGAAATCGTCAACACACCAGCAAATGCAGAAAAAATCGTAAGAATAAAACCATTACGTTTTTTCTCTTCATCTTTCTTTTTCTCTACATCCTCTTGATACAAACTTATTAATGATTCCAACTTTTCTTTTGTATTTATTTGAAATTCATCAGATAATACGTTATACAAAATCTCTAACTTCTTTTTGTGTGAATCAACATATTTTTCCATATGTTTCTTTTGATCCTTACTGTCTATTCTCAAAAGAACAAATAATGCACTGACACAAACAATAACACCAATAAAATACCATAGTTTTTGTGGAAATATCAACATAGTTATTATCATTTCCACACACGATATAAACATTGCAACAAAACATCCAATAACAACCTTTTTTGTATTAGGCTCAAACCTATCGAATCCTTGCTCCACTTCTGAACAATTCTTTTTTGCTTCTTGATACATTTTTAAGATATAATACTCCATCTAGTCTCCTTCCTATCGTATATATGATGCATATTTCTAATGCAGTGATATTCTCATCCAAACTACTTATTCCACAATTGTCTATTTACCATAAATCGGAACAACAAGAACATTAAATAAATATTGCCTGCAAGAGTGGCACATCCACACGCCGATAAAATATAATACACAACTCCTTTATTTACAACAAGTTCCATTTTTGAAGCTAAAATCGTCGCCACGCATGATATGATTATATTTATTATTCCAATACATACTGCAGCGTTCAGATAACTTCTCAAGACACCAAGCTGTGATTTCCCAGCCAATTCCGAATCCTCTTTTCGTTGCATCTTCTTTGCAAGATCAGAAGAGACCAAACCCGAAAAAGAAGTCATATAAATTGCTAAAATAATTGATACAACCGTAATTCCATCCGAAGCAATATCTGCATAATCAACACTAAATAAATAAGATATTGCACCGAACAAAAGAATTACTAATACCAACATTACTCTATGTTTTTTATACATATCATCACCTTATCTTTTCAAAAAAACACCTTTCTACTTCTTCTTTGTCATATCTTTCATCCTCATTTTTATGAGTTAAAATTTCAATATTTTTTACGACTGAAGAAAAATCAAAACTCTGTTCAATTCCCGAATCATCAACGCCAATAAGAACTATATCTTTGAAATATCCTTGTTCTCTCTTCTTTTTTATATTTTGTATACCATTTCTCAGACTTCCTATTAATGTATTCGGATATTCAATCTGCATAGTTATCTTATCTGGCATATCTAAACCCAATTCACTAACCTGTTGCATAAATATGGATTCATTATCAGCAACATTCATAATGTTTCGCTGTTGTGTGAACTTAAGCTTCTTTAAGTATTTAATCGCATCCTGAAATTCATCAAGTGAAGAATAAACATTTTTAATAATAACATCAGCTTGTAATTCTTCTGAAAGATACTCTTTCACCACACCTTTTTTAGCAATATCGCTTATATAAACCAAATGAGTTTCACTATCAATAATGACAAATAGCTGTTTTCTTAATTCTACCTCGTTCTTTTTTCTAGTGTTCTTATGTTGTTTTTCCTTTTCAGTATCAAGTACAACCTCTCCATATAATTTAGAATTATCATACTGGCAATACATCCATAAATATCTATTCTCTACATACTTTCGCTCTATTAAGTTAACTTCATTTCTATGCTCATATTTATTTTTCGCATTAGAAACAAGCTTACTTATATCATCTTTTGTTATAGTTGTATTTTCGATTATCATATGTAGTGTTTTGAATATCAATTTAATCACTTCCTTTGCCATATATATCTATGCCATCATTCTTTTCTGCTCTCCCACATTACGAACAACAACATATTCCGCTTCTTCTTTTTCTTTCTCCAACTGTTCCTTTACAAACTCTGCAATCGGTTCTGCCACCGCCAATGCCAATCTTACCGGCACTGCATTCCCGATTTGCTTATAAACCAAATCCAGCTTTGCATTATCGTTTCTATTACTTGTTCCCCTGCTAAACTCATACCAATCAGGGAATGTCTGTATTCTGGCAATCTCTTTAACCGACAGCCTTCTATTGTTTTCTTCACCATCGCTAAAGATATATTTATCCTTACCTACATGTACCATAGGCTCTCCTGCCGGATGGATAGGTGCCTGTCTACCGGATGCCTGAATCGTAAAACTTGGTTGTGACCAAAGTTTCTTTCGGTTACGTGACATAAATATAGTCGAATATGAGCCTGTAAAATAATCTCCTGGATTATCTTCCAAATCACCAATTGCATCACGAAGCGTTACTACTTCTTTTAAGCCTTCAACACCATACCCATGTGTTGGTTCTGGATGTACATATCCAAAGTCTATATCATTTCTGACACCAACCAAAATCACTCGTTCTCTTATCTGTGGCACACCGTATTCTGCCGAATTTAAAAGTTTGTGATATATGGTATATCCCGCTGCTGCAAAATCCTGAACAATCTGCTTGAAAACCTCACCCTTGCCAAGTGTCATCATCCCTTTTACATTCTCAGCCACAAAAATTTTCGGTTTGCTCTGCATCAAGCAACGAATAAAATGTAAATATAAAAAGTTTCTCTTATCATCAACCAGTCTCGGTCCAGCCTCAGAAAAACCCGGACAAGGGAACCCACCTAATACAATATCTGCCTTAGGAAACTCCTTTATCTTTCTTATATCGCTCTTGTCCATATATATATATTTACCCGCATTCTGTGCATAGGTTTCTCTTGCCTCATCAAATATATCGTTTACATAAATCGTATTAAACACATTATTATTAATATTTTCATCAAAAACCTTTTTATCAGCAAATGCAGCTTCCATAACTTCTTCGCCCATAACGGCTTTTAATCCAGCTAATTCAAATCCTAAATCAAGACCACCACATCCCGAAAACAATGACAGCAAGTTCCATTTATTCGGATCATAGTTGAGTTTATCAAACTCTATTTCTTCACTGCACTCAGCAAACGCTTGTCTTTCTTCTTCAATTTTAGCATTCAAAAGTTCCTTGACTTCATCCACTTTATAATCCGGAGCCGGCTTAAATTTGCCACGCCCTCTTTCTTCTAAAATAACAGCCATGGTTATTTCCCGTCTTTCTGCGAAAGACACCAATGCGGCATGAAACAAGTGCACTGGCTTTTCGCTATCTAATT
>NZ_JADYUI010000020.1 GCF_021531695.1 Roseburia hominis
CTTAATACTTTATCACAAAGTGGTGTCCTCTTTTTGTTATTTTTAATTTTCCGAGTAAAATTTTACGCTAGCTCCTCCGATACAAAGAGAACAAATGACAAATTACATCTTTGTGTAATATGGCAAGCAAAAAATAGTTTGCGACCTTTTGGCACCCTAATCTGTATAGGAAATTCCTCGAAATTTCCTATACAATAAAAGAAAAACCATCTGTCATGGACAACTCCACAACAGATGATTTTTTTACTTGCTATATGCTTTTAAATTTTCGTTTTCAACATCAATCACAATCGTATCTCCTGCACGCACCTCGTCTGCAAGAATGAGCTTTGCCGCCAGTGTTTCCACGGTTTTCTGCAAATATCGCTTAAGCGGTCTTGCTCCGTACACCGGATCATATCCGTGGTCAATAATATAACTTTCTGCTTCTTTTGACAGTACAACTGAAACTTCCCGGTCCGCCAGTCTCTTATTTAAATCTTTCATCAGAAGTCCAACGATATTTCCGATGTTCCCTTTTGTCAACGGCTTAAAGAGAATAATCTCATCCAGACGATTCAAAAACTCCGGTCTGAAATGTCCCTTTAATTCTTCCATAACAGATGCCTCGCATCCAGGACTGATATTTCCATTTGCATCAATGCCTTCTAACAACTGTGCAGAACCAATATTGGAGGTCATGATTAAAATTGTGTTTTTAAAATCTACGGTTCTTCCCTGTGAGTCGGTGATTCTTCCGTCATCTAATACCTGAAGTAAGATATTAAATACATCCGGATGTGCTTTTTCTACCTCATCAAACAATACAACCGAATATGGTTTTCTTCTGACCGCTTCGGTCAATTGTCCACCTTCCTCATACCCAACATATCCAGGAGGCGCTCCAATCAAACGAGAGACAGAATATTTCTCCATGTATTCACTCATATCAATACGAACCATATTACTCTCATCATCAAACAAACTTTCTGCAAGTGCCTTGGCAAGCTCTGTCTTACCTACACCGGTCGGTCCTAAGAATAGGAACGAACCGATTGGCTTCGTCGGGTCTTTAATACCTGCCTTAGAACGAATAATTGCCTCGGTCACTTTCGTAACACCTTCGTCCTGCCCGATGACTCTCTTATGCAGCTCGTCATCTAAGTGCAACGTCTTATTTCTCTCGCTTTCATTCAATTTTGCAACCGGAATTCCTGTCCATCTGGAAATGATTCTTGCGATTTCTTCATCCGTTACACTCTCATGCACAAGAGATAAATCTTCATTTTTTATCTTATTTTCTTCAATCTCCAACTGGTTTTGCAGCTCTGGCAGCTTGCCATACTGAAGTTCTGCCGCCTTATTCAAATCATAATTCTGTTTTGCCTGTGCAATTTCTTTCTTTAAATTTTCTAAATCTTCACGCAATTTCTGCACACGCTCAACCGCTTTTTTCTCATTATCCCACTGTGCCTTTTTCGTATCAAATTCGGTACGTAAATCAGCAAGCTCCTTCTGCAAATTCAAAAGACGCTCCTGGCTTAAATGGTCTTCTTCTTTCTTTAAGGCAGTTTCTTCAATCTCCATCTGCATCACACGACGGTGCATCTCATCCAGTTCTGTCGGCATGGAATCAAGCTCTGTCTTAATAAGGGCACACGCTTCATCCACCAGATCGATTGCCTTATCCGGAAGGAACCGGTCAGAAATATAACGATTCGACAATACAGCTGCAGAAACAAGTGCTGCATCCGTAATTTTTACACCATGGAATACCTCATAACGTTCCTTTAAACCACGCAGAATGGAAATCGTGTCTTCCACTGTAGGTTCTTCTACCGTAACCGGCTGGAAACGACGCTCCAATGCGGCATCCTTTTCAATGTACTCTCTGTATTCATCCAATGTCGTTGCACCGATACAGTGAAGTTCCCCTCTTGCAAGCATCGGTTTTAATAACTGTCCTGCATCCATCGCTCCGTCTGTTTTTCCTGCTCCGACAATCGTATGAAGTTCATCAATGAAAAGTATAATCTTTCCTTCTGATTTTTTAATTTCATCTAAGACCGCTTTCAAACGCTCTTCAAATTCACCACGGTATTTTGCACCTGCAACCAATGCACCCATATCCAGTGCGAACAGCTTTTTATCCTTTAATCCTTCCGGGACATCACCCGACACGATACGCTGCGCCAGACCTTCTACAACAGCGGTCTTACCTACACCGGGTTCCCCAATTAATACCGGATTATTCTTTGTTTTTCTTGACAAGATCCGAACGACGTTTCGAATCTCGGCATCTCTTCCGATAACCGGATCCATCTTTTGCTCTCTGGCACGTTCTACCATGTCATAACCATATTTCTCCAAGGTATCATAGGTTGCCTCCGGATTATCGGAGGTCACTCTCTGATTGCCTCGTACCGTAGACAATGCTGTAAGGAAACGCTCCCTTGTAATTCCATACTCCTTAAAAAGCTCTTTCATTGCTTTATTCGGGTATTTTAATAGAGTAAGGAACAAATGCTCTACAGAAACATATTCGTCTCCCATACTCTTTGCTTCATCTTCCGCACTAATCAGAACTTTATTCAAATCCTGTCCAACATATAACTGTCCACCGGAAACTTTTACCCTTGCAGCCAGTTTCTGTTCGGCATTCTTTAAAAAATGCTCCTTATTGATTTCCATCTTCTCAATCAGTTTTAGAATCAGCCCATCTTCCTGCCGCAGTAATGCTACCATAAGATGTTCCTGCTCCAACTCCTGATTGCCGTATTCATACGCCAGTTTCTCACAATCATTAATAGCTTCGATTGACTTTTGTGTAAATTTTTGAATATTCATACAAACACCTCCTGACAGTAAAGCGGACATTCGCAATTCGCTTCGCTACTTGCTCATGAACCGTTCCAATGGCTTTTTTTTGCTTCTAGTGTAGGTATAACACGTTTTGTTAGCACTGTCAAGAGGTGAGTGCTAATTTATTTTCCGCCGCTGATTTTTCCATAATATTCCGGTCGTCTGTCGCGGAATAATCCCCACTCCAGACGCTTTTGGAATAATTCCTGAAAATCGTATGCTTCAATCAAAATTTCTTCTTTCTCTCTGGATGCACTTTTTATAATTTCTCCTGTCTCATCTGTCATAAAGGAAGAACCATAGAAAGTAAGTGAGGATTCCTGCCCACCATTTTCTTCGGAAGCAGTCACCTTTTCTTCGCCAATTCGATTCGCTGCTACCACCGGCATCAGATTTGACGCCGCATGCCCCTGCATACATCTGCGCCAATGTGGCATACTGTCACACTCTAAGATTGGTTCGGAACCGATTGCCGTTGGATAAAATAAAATTTCTGCACCTTCAAGCGCCATACATCTTGCAGATTCCGGGAACCATTGATCCCAACAGATTCCCACACCGATTTTCGCATATCTGGTGTCAAACACCATAAAACCGGTATCACCCGGTGTAAAATAAAACTTCTCCTGATAATAATGATCATCCGGAATATGTGTTTTCCGATACACGCCGAGCAGACTCCCATCTGCATCTATGCAGGCAACAGAATTATAAAGATTGTTACAATCTCTTTCATAAAAACTGATAGGAAGTACTACGGATAATTCCTTTGCCAGACGCATCCCCATAAGAACTGCATCATTTTCCATCACAGGCTTTGCATAAGCATAAAAATCATACCTTCTCTGCTGGCAAAAATAATCCCGTTCAAACAACTCCGGCAGTAAGATTATCTTTGCATCAAGTGCTGCCGCTTCTCTTATTTTTTCTTCCGCCGTCTTTAAATTTTCTTCCATTCCTCTGTTGCAACGCATCTGAATCGCTGCTACTTTTATCTTCGCCATGCTTTTTTCCTGCCTTTCGCTTGTCCTATTCCTCTATCGCCTGTTCTCTCAAATGGTTCTATTTTCTTATCTTGTTTCCTGCCGGAATCTGCTGCGTAATACAGTGAATATTTCCACCGCCTACCAGAATATCCCTCGCATATACCGGTATCACTGTTCGGTCTGGATTTAGCTCTTGCATCAACGCAACCGCCTTTTGATCGCTTTCTTCATTTTCTCCACCAAAAATGGGAAGTATCACTGCATCGTTGGAAAAATAGAAATTTACATAAGATGCTGCCAATCGTTCGCCGACTTCCCGCTCGTCTTCTCCCTCTTCAAAGACATACCCCTTTACATCTTCCTTAGTAATACAAATAGGATGCTTTGGAATCGGTAATTTATGCACAATCATTTTTCTGCCTTTTGCATCTGTTTCTTTTTCCAGATATAAGAGGTCTTCCATAGATAACGCATACTGCGGATCGTTTTCATCCTCCGTCCATGCCAGCACGACCTCTCCCGGACGCAAAAATGCACAGACATTATCCACATGTTCATTGGTTTCGTCGTTATAAATTCCACGTGGCAACCACAAAACCTTTTCAGCGCCTAAATAATTTTTTAATTTTTCTTCGATTTCTTTCTTTGACAAATCCGGATTTCTTCCTTTACTCAAAAGACAGGCTTCCGTCACAAGCAAAGTTCCCTCACCGTCACTATGAACAGAACCACCCTCTAACACGAATGGTGCGGCATCATAGCAGGGATATCCATATTTCCTGGCAAAATAGCGTGCAAATGCATTGTCCTTATCCCACGAAGCATAAAGTCCATCTACCTTTCCGCCCCACGCATTGAATTCCCAATTTAATGCACACACATCCTCTGGTCCGGTTACAAAAGTAGGTGCTACATCTCTCGCCCATGCATCATCCGTATCCACAAAAAAAAGTTCTACATTTTCTGCATTTTTAAACATTTCTTCTGCGGATTTTCTTCCCTTTTCTCCTACGGCAAGATAAACTTTCTCACTCTTTGCAATGGAAAGAATGACCTCACGAAATGCCCTTCTTGCAGCTTTTGCTTCATATGTCCATGAACCACTCCGCTCCGGCCAAATTAAAATACAGCCCTCATGCGGTTCAAATTCTCCGGGCATATGATATCCATCTGTTTTTGGGATTCCTTTTTTTATTTTAAGACAGTCTTCCTTTAAAGTCTTCATAACTAAATTCCTTTATTGTTTCTGTGGTTCCGTCTTCTTTTCGCAACACGATTGCAGGAAGCGGAATTCCGTTAAATGTATTGTTTTTTACCATGGAATAGATTGCCATGTCCTCAAAAAGTAGCCGGTCGCCAATATGGATTTCTTTTTCAAAGCTATAATCACCTATCACATCTCCTGCTAAACAGGTAAGCGAACTTAAGCGGTAAGTATATTTCTTTTCGCCTGCCGGATAAGCATCTTTTAATGGCGGACGATACGGCATCTCTAAGACATCAGGCATATGACAGGCTGCAGAAGCATCTAAAATCAAAATATCCAGATCATTTTTTACAATATCCATAACTTCTGTCAGAAGATATCCTGCATTTAACGCTACCGCCTCGCCCGGCTCCAAGTATACTTCAACCTGATAAGTCTCTTTTATATAGGAAATTAAGTCTTCTAACTCCTTTAAATGATAACCTTTTCTGGTAATATGATGACCACCGCCCAGATTCAGCCATTTAATCTGCTCTGACTTCAGATAAGAACCGAATTTTTCTTCAAACACATGGAAGGTCTTTATTAAATCATCCGAATCCTGCTCGCAAAGAGTATGAAAGTGAAGTCCTTCTATATCAGCAGGCAAAGTATCCGGGAAATTTGCTTTCGTCACACCAAGCCTGGAACCGGATGCACAGGGATCATAGATGGCATGCTCTCCCTGCGTAGAACATTCCGGATTGACACGGATCCCGATGCTTACCTTCTTTTGCTTCTCATTAAGTGCTGTATTGTGCGCCTGTATCATATCACGGTGTGTTTCATACTGCGAAAAAGAATTAAAAATGATATGGTCACAAATTTCCACCAGCTCTTTCATATCATCCTTTTTATACGCTGGCGCAAACACGTGATTTTCTTTCCCCATCTCTTCTTTGCCAAGACGCGCTTCATAAAGCCCACTTGCCGTCGTTCCACTTAAATATTCTCCCATCAAAGGGTAAAGACGATACATGGAAAACGCCTTTTGTGCCAAAAGAACATGACAGCCGCTTTTCTGTTCCAAATCTCTTAAAATCGTAAGATTTTCCTTTAATTTTTTCTCATCTATGATATAACAAGGCGTTTTTAATTCCTGCATCCTCTTCTCCTTTGGTTTACATAATTCTATTCTACTGTTTTTGGATTTTCCTCAACCACCCAAGGTAATCCATATTGATTTAACATATCCATAAATGGATCCGGATCAAATTCTTCTATATTAAATACACCATCTTTATCCCAGACTTTATTTACCACCAAAGCGGCGCCAATCATAGCCGGCACTCCGGTTGTATAAGAAACTGCCTGGGAACCCACTTCCTTGTAACACTCCTGATGGTCACACACATTGTAAATATAGATGGTCTTTTCTTTGCCGTCTTTCTTTCCGGTAAAAATACAGCCAATGTTGGTCTTTCCTACCGTTCTAGGTCCAAGTGTTGCAGGATCCGGCAACAATGCTTTTAAAAACTGAATCGGCACAATTTCTTTTCCCTCGAAATTAATTGGGGAAGTAGACAGCATTCCGACATTTTCAAGACATTTCATATGGGTTAAATAACTCTGTCCAAAGGTCATAAAGAAACGGATTCTTTTTACACCAGGCACATTTTTTGCCAAAGATTCGATTTCCTCATGATGTAAGAGATACATGTCCTTTTCACCAACCTGCGGAAAATCATACTCTCTTTTGATACTCATCGGCTCTACCTCTACCCAATGTCCGTCTTCCCAGTAAGAACCATTGGCAGAAACCTCCCGCAAATTGATTTCCGGATTAAAATTCGTTGCAAACGGATAGCCATGGTCTCCACCATTACAGTCCAAAATATCGATATATTCAATTTCATCAAAATAATGTTTTAAAGCATATGCTGTAAATACACTGGTTACTCCCGGATCAAATCCGCTTCCGAGCAATGCAGTAATTCCTGCTTCTTTGAAACGTTCTTTGTATGCCCACTGCCAGGAATAATCAAAATATGCCGTAAAGCCTTCTTCTTTGCAACGCTTTTCATAAATGGCACGCCATTCCTTGTCATCCGTATCCTCCGGCTCATAATTTGCGGTATCAATATAGTCTACCTTACAGGCAAGGCAGGCATCCATAATTGTAAGATCCTGATACGGCAATGCGACATTTAATACGGCATCCGGCTTATAATCATTGATCAATGCGATTAATTCTTCTACGTTATCGGCATCTACTTTTGCTGTTGTAATCTTTGTTTTCGTTGTACCTTCTAATTTTTCTTTTAATGCATCACATTTTGATTTTGTACGACTCGCAATACAAATTTCTGAAAAAGTATCACTGTTTTGTACACATTTGTGAATTGCAACGCTTGCAACTCCTCCACATCCGATAATCAATAATTTTCCCATCTTGTTTCTCCTTTCTCTTATGAACGTTTTTCTTCTTCCTCTAACATATCTTCTACATATTTTGGCAGCATAAATGCGCCTTTATGCAGATTTGTCGTATAATACCATGTTTTGATTTTTCTTTCTTTCCAACGCTTTGCATCTAAATCCGTCAATGGATGATATTTTTTTGATGCAAAACCAAATAACCAGTATCCGGACGAACAGGTCGGGATATGTGCCTGATACACGCGGCTGATTGGGAAACTGTGACTTGCCTTTCGATGCATCAAGCGACAGGATTCCTCATCCTCATCATAAAATGGGCTGCCGTGCTGATACACCATGATTCCATCCTCTTTTAAAGCACGATAACAATTCCCATAAAATTCCTTCGTAAAAAGTCCGGCAGTATGTCCAAGCGGATCTATGGCATCATTAATAATCAAATCATATTCATCACACTTGGTACGAAGAAAACGTAATCCGTCTTCGTAATAAATTTTCACCCGGCTATCAGAAAGTCCACAGGCATTATCCGGGAAAAACTCCTTACATACCTGTACAAAAACCTCGTCCTGCTCTACTACATCAATTTCTTCAATCTCATCATAATAGGATAATTCACGGGCAACACCTCCATCACCGCCACCCAGTACCAGCACTTTTTTCACATGCGGATGTACTGCCATCGGCACATGCACAATCATCTCATCATAGACAAATTCATCCTTTTCCGAAAAGACAATGCTTCCATTGGAACTCAAAAAGCGTCCGAACTCTTTGGACTCAAATACATCAATCTTCTGATAGTCTGTCTCCTGTCCAAACAATTGCTTTTCTACTTTTATGGATACCTTTACTTTGTCTGTCTGATAGTCTGAAAACCAAAGTTCCATCTGTTCTTCCTTCCTCTCACTCAAAACTTGCTTCTATCAGAATAAACCTGTCTTTCATCGGAAAGCACATTTAAGTATTCTACATTTGGGTCTTCTGTTCCCTGCATGGAACAGCCTTTTTCCTTGGCATAAATAATATATTCTATAATTTCTTTTGTTATCATTTCCCCCGGTGCAAGAATCGGAATTCCCGGAGGATAACACATCACGAATTCTCCACAGATTTTTCCGGCGGATTCGCGAATCGGAACGTATTTTTTTTCAGAATAAAATGCTGCTTGCGGAGACACTAAAACCGTAGGATTGATATATTCTGTATTTAACATTTTAGACGGATCTTTCGCATACAAACGCTTGATATCCGCAAGTGCACCGACTAAGCGCTCAATATCCTGCAATCTGTCTCCAATCGAAATATAAGCTAAAATATTTGCAATATCTCCAAGCTCAATCTGAATATCGTATTCATCCCGGAGTAAATCGTAGACCTCAATTCCGGCAAGTCCGATATCTCTTGTATACACGGCAAGCTTCGTGACATCAAAATCATAAACACTGCCGCCATTAATCATTTCCTTCCCATATGCATAATAGCCACCAATCGCATTGATTTCCTCTCTTGCATATTCCGCCATCTTACTTACCTTCGCGAAAGATTCTTTTCCGCGCAGCACCAGATTTCTCCTTGAAATATCAAGACTCGCCATCAAAAGATAAGATGCACTTGTTGTCTGTGTCAAATTAATAATCTGGCTTACATATTCCCAGTTTACATTTTTTCCGGTCAGAAGCAGGGAACTTTGTGTTAAACTTCCACCGGATTTGTGCATGGAAACGGATGCCATATCTGCACCTGCGTCCATCGCATTAACCGGAAGATTCTCTCCAAAATATAAATGTGTCCCATGTGCTTCATCCACCAGAACCAGCATATCATGCTTATGTGCCAGTTCCACGATTCCCTTTAAGTCAGAGCAAATGCCATAATAGGTCGGATTGTTCACCAATACTGCGACCGCTCCCGGATTATCCAAAATTGCACGTTCCACTTCTGAAATTTTCATTCCAAGTGAAATACCAAGCTTCGTATCTACTTCCGGGTTTACATAAACCGGTATCGCCCCACATAACACCAACGCATTGATAACGCTTTTATGTACATTTCGCGGTAAAATAATTTTATCGCCCGCCTTGCAGACCGACAATACCATACTCTGTACAGAAGAAGTTGTTCCACCTACCATAAAAAAAGCGTGATCCGCACGAAATGCCTCTGCTGCCAATTCTTCTGCCTCTTTAATAACAGAAACCGGATGACATAAATTATCCAAAGGTTTCATGGAGTTCACATCCATACTAACACATTTTTCTCCTAATAATTCCACCAACTCAGGATTCCCCCTGCCACGCTTATGCCCCGGCACATCAAACGGAACTACCCGTCTTTTTTTCAATTGTTCCAATGCCTCATATAGCGGTGCACGCATTTGCGGATTGTTCTCCATAACTGCTTCCTCACTTCACTCTTTTCTAAATAAGGACAAAAGTGTGCAAAGCACACTCTCGTGTTTCAATAAACTAATCTGCACAGCTTTTGTCCCGCGCGCGAGCAGTGCCGTTAGGCTATTTTCTTCTCTGCGAGCTGTGCATTATCGCACGAAGTGCTTTTTGTTGTATCGAAATTTCCTTGAAATTTCCTATACAATAAAAAAGGACAGGTATGTTATCACCTGTCTGTTTATCGTCATACTTTATGCAATCTATTTCCATTCTGCAAAAATATTTTCAGAGTCGAACGTTGGCATATTGCCAGCAAATATTTGCTATTACTACTCTTTATTGACCGTTTCACAAGTGATATTTATTCAAATATCTATGATGTTCATAATCAACTTATAAAATTTGAGCTTCTAACTCAATCAATAACGCGGTCACAAACCGCAAGCGGCAGCTGCCCCGCCTGTCCGTATGGGCTTAACCAATATTATTGGTGGGCAAATATTTGCATGAAAACTATTTTCGCTTCATGTGGCTTTAGTATAGCACAGCATTTTTAGAAATACAAGAATTATTCTTTTAACTTTTTACGCATAGAGAGTAAAATCTTTTTTTCCAAGCGGCTCACCTTCACCTGATTCACGCCAAGAATCTCTGCCACCTGTTTTTGCGTTTTATCTTCAAAGTAACGTAAAGAAATGAGTTTTCTTTCCTCCTCATCCAATTCTTCCAGTAATTGCTTTATCAACATTTTATTGAGTAAAATTCCGGTCTCATCTTTTTGACCACCCTTTATTGCCTGTCCCACACCCTCTGCTCCGGATACCACCTGATCTACCAGAAAGATTTCATTTCCATCTGACTGATACACCGTTTTATAGATAGATTCTACCTCTTCCGATGCTTCTAATGCCATCACGATTTCTTCTCTGCTAAGCCCGGTTTTTTCACTGATTTCCGATAACGCAGCCTCTCTTCCAAGCGTTTGCTGCAACTCTTGTCTCGCCTGTCTTACTTTTCTTGCATTCTCTTTAATGCTCCTGCTTACTTTTACCATACCGTCATCTCTTAAAAACCTTCGGATTTCCCCACAAATCACCGGTACCGCATAGGTCGAAAACTTTACATCATAACTGCAGTCAAACTGATCTAATGCCTTTAACAATCCGATACTTCCAATCTGAATCAATTCTTCTCTCTCCTGTCCTCTGTTTTCAAAACGCTTCACCATACTGTATACCAAACCCATATTTTCGTTAACTAATTGCTCTCTTGCTTTTTTATCTCCTGCCTGTGATTTTTGAATCAGTTCTATCACCTGCTCCATATTTTTTATACTTCCCTCATTCCCACCTTTTTTGTCATGGTAACTCTGGTTCCTTCATCCGGCTTAGATTCCACAAGAACATGATCCATAAATGCTTCCATAAACGCAAATCCCATGCCTGAACGTTCCAGTTCCGGTTTTGTTGTATAAAATGGCTGTTTTGCTTTTTCTATGTCTACAATCCCTTTTCCATGATCCTCTACGATAATTTCTACTTCCTGTCCTTTTCTTTTAAAATTCAAAGTTACTTTTCCTATCGTTCCTTCGTACCCATGAATGACTGCATTTGTAACTGCTTCCGAAATTGCCGTCTTTACATCTTCGATTTCATCTAAGGTTGGATTGAATTCCGTCAAAAAAGCTGCTGCTGCCATACGCGCAAACCCTTCATTGACTGAATAAGAATCAAATGTAATTGTTATTTCATTTTTATTTTCCATATATCCTCCGCTTGCTCTCCTAATTTTTATGTACTTTTATAATTTTATTTAAGCCTGATACCAAAAATATTTTTTCAATTCTCGCATTTAAATGTTCTGCTTCCACACTCCCCCCACTATAATTCATGTTTTTGCAGCGTCCGATAATGACTCCGATTCCGGAACTGTCCATAAACTCTGTCCCGGAAAAGTCAAAAATCAAATGTCTGACATGATAAGTGCGAATCAGCATGTCTGTTTCTGCACGAAGTCCGATTGCGCTGTGATGATCCAGTTCTTTCGGAATCCGCACTCTTAAAAAACCATCCTTTAACTCATATTGGTTCTCCATAGTTGCCTCCTTCTTTTCTTATTAATTGAATTTTTCATACAATTCATACAAATTCTGATTTATCTATTCCTTATCTCCATCTTCGGATTTGCAGAAATAATACACAGATCTTTTTCAAGGTTTACGAATGCCATCTTGCACAAAATCATTTCATTCTTTGCTCCGAGGTTACGGACATAAGATTTTGTAAATGTTCTGAGAACCTATATGAAAATCGACCGCAACCGGCTGAAATTCGCCATCCGGGCTTAGGTTCAGCCTTCCGTCAGCATCCATGCTTCCGGATTGCTCGGTATCGACAGAACATTAACGAAATCTAATGTCCTTCACAAGTCACAAAGACTGAAATGATTTTATGCAAGATGACAAGCAAAGCCTGGAAAATACTTTCCATTTCGCATCCTCAAAAAAAATATCGTTTCAATTTGGACATGAAAAAAGCAATGAAAAGTATATCCCTGCTTCTTTTGCTCACATGTCTTGTTGAAACAGCAGAAGAAAATGCGTCTAAAAAAAAGACCTTCTAGTCTTTCGCTGTTTTTCTTAGAGTGAAAGCCGGGAAAGCAATCATGCTGCGGACACATGTGTGAGCATAAGAACGTACAAAAATCCACTGTCTGCAAGGCGAGTTGTGGGAGCAGCACTGTAATCGAAGCCTTTCCGGCGGACTCTTAGAAAAACAAGGAAGACGGTCCAGGTCTTTTTTACAGGCGCATTTTCTTCTGGTGTTTCTAAGAAACTTTCTGCAAAAGAAGCAGTACATGATCTTAATTCATCTAATGTATAAATCAGAATTTGTATGAATTGTATGTAAAAAAAGACACCAAAAATAATTTTGATGTCTTTTGTAATCATATATCATTTTATTGATTTGTTGTAGGGGTTTCCGCACTATCATCTGTTGTCCCTGTTGTTTCATCAGCTGTTGTTGTAGGTGCGGTCGTTGTTTCAGGTGCATCTATTCCCGTAGACGCTGCCTCTGTTGCTCCAAGTTCCTTTAAATAATTCTGTGCATTTGCGGCACGCTTCGTGTTCGGATAAGCTTCTACCATCTTCTGATAATATACAATCGCCTGCTCATTATTTCCAGCCTTTCGATAAGACTGTGCCAGAAAATAAACAGCATCACCATCCTGATAGGTCTCATCCGTATCCACTACTTTCTGCAAATTCTCGACTGCTTTATCATAGTTTCCACTATTATAAGCATTCGTTCCTTCCACATAAATAGATTTGACATATTCCGCATTAATCTGGTCATTAATTGTCGTATACTGCTCTTTTGCCTTACCTTCAAGATAATCCGGGTTGACTGCTGCCATTGCAGTCCCCGCAGCATCCACATCTCCATTGGTATAATAAATATAAGCATCCAAAAACTGCTCATATACTTTTACCTTATCTTCTGCCTGGGCACTCACAGTCTCATTATCCTGCATTTTTTTATTCAATTCATCAATCTGATTCTGTAAAGATTCGATGGTTTGATTCTTCGTTGAAATCGTATCGTTTGCTTCTACCAGTTCGGCATTTGCATCACTTTTAATCTTTTGTCTGGCACTTGGTACAACTAAAAAACAGGTGATTAAAATACCAATTGCAAGTCCGATTACAATATTAAGAATCGTCTGTGATGTTGTATTATCCTTAAACTCCGGTGGCTGGATAATCGTATCATTTCCACTCTGATAGGATGAAAGACGCTCCTTTTTCTTTTCTTTCGATAATTCTCCTGCGTCTGCATGCGGCTGTTTACTAACTTCACGCATATAACGAAGTGTCGTTAAATTATTGGTATCTATCTTCGCTGCAAGCTTCAGTTCTTTTTTTGCCAAATCATATTTTCCACTCTGGATATACAATAATGCCAGAAGCTGATGTCCTTTTACCAATTTCGGATTTAAAGACAATACTTTTTTTAACTGAATCACTGCAAGATCGCAACTATTTTGTTTACAATATAATAACGCCTGATTATACTTTTTTATTGTAAGATTCACCGATTCTAACTTTGCCGGATTCTTTTGAACTTCATTTAAATACTTCCCTGCAACATTATCCTTTGGATTTAAATTTTTGCTGATTACCCACTGGCTCAATGCTTCTACCGTTTCTCCCATCTCAAAATAAGCCAGACCCAAAAGATTTCTTGCATCTTTGTGGTTTTTATTATACCGAAGACAATTTTTCAAACTTGCAATTGCCCCCGTCAGATCCCTGACCTCTGCACGGTATAATCCCTCATTATAATATGCATTTGCCGTATGCATAATTTTCTTATATACTCTCACATCGCTTCCACAATCCGGACAAAATCCTTCCTTTGTCAGGGTTGCTCCACAATTATAACATTCCATGATTTTCCCTCACTTTACAATCTATCGACTTTGTTTTACTTCCTGCATCATTTCTTTTAAAATATCCGTCATATCAGTTAAATCATGGTTATATATTGCTTCTTCTGCCTCTTCTACCTCAAGACTTGGCTGAAATTTTTTTAATTCTTCTTCAAAATCAATCATTGTTTCGTCCTCCTGCCAGTTTTTCCAATTCACCAATCAAGTACAACGAGCCTGTACAAAATACCTGTTCGTTCTCTTTCTTTTCCTGTATCACATAATTATATGCTTCCGACACTTCATTTATGCCAAAAACTTCTTTTCCATTTTTCAAAAATTCTTCCTGTAGTACCTCTACTGCAAGTCCTCTTGCATCCGGAATATGTGTCACAACAATGGTTCCCCAATCATAAGCGGATAATCTTTTTACAACATCCTTATAATCCTTATCCTCTACCATGGAAAACAATAAACTTGGCTTTTCTCCACCAATCTGCTCTACTGTTTTTAAAAATTCTATGATTCCTCCTGTATTGTGGGCTCCATCAAAATATACTCCGTCTTCTACCATCTGCATTCTGCCCTGCCATCTGACAAATCTTAATCCCTTTTTTATTTGTTCCTTTGTTAAATGAAACTGATCCTTTAGCAACCATAATGTCTGACAGGCCAATGCCATATTCATAACCTGGTATTCTGCAACAAAAGGGATTGTTAACAGAATAACATCATCATATCCGTATACAAAAGAAAAATCAATGCTTTTTCTTGTAATTTTATGAATTTTTAGTTGATTTTTCATAATTCTAAAAAAAGGTGCCCCCATCTGCCCGGCACGATTTCTTATCACTTCTGTTGCCTCATCTGAAGATGCATCACATAAAACCGGAACTCCACGCTTTATAATTCCCGCTTTTTCAGCCGCAATTTCTTCTATGGTATTTCCCAGATATTGCGTATGCTCTAAACTAATCGATGTAATTATGGTAAAAATCGGTTTTTCAATTACATTTGTTGCATCGAGCCTTCCGCCAAGCCCTGTTTCAACTACCGCAACATCCACTTCTTCCTCTGCAAAATATACCATTCCCATTGCAAACAGATACTCAAAAAAGGACGGATGTGCCTCGCCTTCTTCCTGCATACGTCGTACAGCTTTAAGAACCATAAGAAAGCTTTCGCAAAATGCTTCTTTGGTAACATTGGTCTCATTAATCTGAAATCGTTCCTCCATGCAGATTAAATGCGGCGATGTAAACAATCCTGTCCTGCATCCGTTTTGTGCTAAAACATGACTGATTGCACTACATACACTCCCCTTTCCATTGCTCCCTGCTACATGAATTACTTTAAACTTATCCTGCGGATTTCCCAGATAGGAAAGCAGTTTTTTCGTATGCGAAAGTCCATTTTTCGTCGCAAACTTTGGTATTTCTTCTATATAATTACATATTTCTTCATAAGTCAAAAAAATCACCACTATATTATTTTGAATTAAATCCTCATTCATTATAATATAGTGATGATTTTATGCAAGTTCTAATATAAAAAATTTCTCTTATATCTCATTATACGATGCTCGGGTCATCCAATTCAGACATTACGATATGGTCTACCCTCTGTACAAATTCAAGCTTACTCTGCTGCAATTTGACATTTGTAATCATATCCCCAATCCGAATCACAACACCCGGATAAACATTTCGTACCACCTTTACCGTTGCACTCTTTGCACCTTTAATTAGCGTATCTATCTTTGCTTCCTCGTCTTTATCTTCATTGATTGCTGCCATATATTTGATACGCTCCCTTAACAGTTGCATCCTTCTTGGATCTGTCTGATAAGAAATGCCTTTTTCCTGCTCTGCCAGCTCAAACTGATGTAAACCATGCTCTATTTTTTCTACAATTTCTTCGTTTTGTTTGATTCTTTTTCGAATCTCGGCAAGCTTAATATCCTCTTTGCTGCCGACTCCTACAGCGATGCTGGTGTTCGCTTCTGCAATATTTCCAATGTCATTTGCATCAATTCCATACGCTGCATAAACATGCCCACTGACAATTTTTGCCCGCTTTCCGTTCATGGTAATATAACCGCCACATGTCACTTCGCAATCCATAAACACATCGGCTTCTATATTTCCTGCCACTTCAACTGTTGTGTATTCTACAAACTGGGCAAATAAATTTCCCTTGGTAAACAAGGTAGACTTATTTCCACCGAGCATGCCACCTCTTAAAATAATATCTTTATCCGCACAAATTTTTGCAGCCTCTACTACACCATCTATCGTAATTGTACCACTGGATTTTATGGAAACACCATTGCAGACATTTCCATGTATCATAACATCACCAATAAAATCAATATTACCGACAGAAATATCAACGTCTCCCTGAATCTCATAAATTGGCGAGATTGTAATCCGATCATTCACCAATGTTATTTTGCCATCAATACTTGCTACGTAAGTAACCTGATCTTCCTCACGCTCAAATCCCTTTCCCTTCAGCACAGGAAGTTCTCTTCCTCGTTTTTCATGCACCGGCAATCCATGCACATTTGTACCCGGATGCCCCTGCACTGCAGGATGATACACTGCAATCACCTGATCTTTTCTGACCGTTTCAATCAGATTCATGCTCCAATAGTCTACACTTCCGTCCGGACGAATCGCAGGTGTTTTACTAAATTTGCTATTAAATTGAAATTCATAATAACCATCCGTACCATTAACCGGTGGCTCCCCAACTGCTACCTTCATCTCCCTGCCATAGATATTTCCCTCAATCATGGTCTGTAGGACTTCCTCATCAATTCCGGTACTAACTCTCTGTGCCCCCAATAATGATTTTACTCCTTCTATTGTCCATGGTTCCTCATCTAAAGGCCGTGGCAGATTCAAGTAGGCTTCCATGCCATCAGCACTTACTCTTATTTTCGGTACTACACTTCCCTCAACCGACATTATCTGTCACTCCATTTCAATTTGCTTTGTATAAATTTATAAAATTAGTCAAAAATCCCCCTAAAGCACTTTTTATATTCTTATTGTAGCACAATAGTCTGATTATTTCAACGGAATAACTTCCATATTTTACACTTTTTGCAATGGTTACTGCTTTTGCAACAATATCTACTTCATCTGGGCAAGACGCGCTTTCACCTGTTCCATCATCTGTTCATACTTCGCAAGTTTATCTTTTTCTTCCTGAACTTTTGCTTCCGGAGCTTTGCTTAAGAATCGCTCGTTAGAAAGCATTCCTTTTGAACGTGCAAGCTCTTTTTCAAGTTTTGCCTGTTCTTTTAACAAACGTTCTTTTTCTTTTTCAAAATCAACCAGATCTTCTAACGGAAGATAAATGGTAGCACCCGGAATCACTACGGATACGGCATCTTCTCCGATTCCTGCTTTGTCATTTTGTACCTTTATCTCACTCGCGGATGCAAGATTTTTATACGCCTCTTCCATTACTTTGAAAGTATCCCTGATGTTTGCATCTTCCGATACAATAAACATTTTTGCTTTTCTTGATGGTGGAACATCCATTTCCGTACGTACATTACGAACACCTCTTACTAAATCTTTACTGTGTTCTACCATTTCTTCTTCTTTTTCAAAATGCCACTCATCTTTATATACCGGCCAATCAGAAAGCATAATTGTTTCTTCTTCCGGATGCAGAGTACAATATATTTCTTCTGTAATAAACGGCATATATGGATGTAACAGTTTTAAGCCCTGTGTCAATACTGTCTTTAATGTCCAAAGTGCAGCATTGGCAGATTTCGCATCTTCGTCTTTCTTATAAGTACGAACCTTGGCAATTTCAATGTACCAGTCGCAAAATTCATCCCAGATAAAGTCGTATACTTTTTGTACCGCAATTCCAAGTTCGAATTTATCCATATTCTCCGTCACATCTTTTGCAAGTGTATTTACCTTTGACAAAATCCATTTATCCGCCGGTTTCAACTCGCTTAATGCAGGCTCTTTCACTTCAAATCCATCCAGATTCATCATAATGAAACGGGATGCATTCCATACTTTATTTGCAAAGTTTCTGGATGCCTCTACCCTTTCCCAGTAAAAACGCATATCATTTCCAGGTGCATTTCCGGTAATTAAAGTAAGTCTTAATGCATCTGCACCATACTTGTCAATGACTTCAAGCGGATCGATTCCGTTTCCTAACGATTTACTCATTTTTCTTCCCTGGGAATCACGAACCAGACCATGGAACAATACGGTATGGAACGGCGCTTCTCCCATCTGCTCATAACCGGAAAAAATCATACGGATAACCCAGAAGAAAATGATATCATATCCGGTTACAAGAACGTCGTTCGGATAGAAATAATCTAAATCTTCTGTCTTTTCCGGCCAGCCAAGGGTTGAAAACGGCCACAATGCAGAAGAAAACCAGGTATCTAAAGTATCCGGATCCTGTTGCATATGCGTACATCCGCATTTCGGACATTTTTCCGGTGCTTCTTTGGCTACTACCATTTCCCCACACTCTTCACAATAATAAGCAGGAATGCGATGTCCCCACCAGAGCTGTCTGCTGATACACCAGTCACGGATATTATCTGTCCAGTTAAAGTATGTTTTCTCCATTCTCTTTGGTAAAAGCTGAATTTCTCCATTCTTTACTGCTTCGACTGCAGGTTTAATGAGTTCATCCATCTTTACGAACCACTGCTGCTTAATCATTGGTTCTACCGTCGTTCCACAGCGGTCATGCGTGCCGACATTATGGGAATGCGGAACTACTTTTACCAAAAGTCCCATTTCTTTTAATTCCGCAACGAGTTTTTCACGACATTCATACCGATCCATACCGGCAAACTTTCCGGCATTTTTATTCATCGTCGCATCATCATTAATGACAACGATTTCTTCTAAGTTATGACGCTTTCCTACTTCAAAGTCATTCGGATCATGAGCCGGTGTAATTTTTACACATCCGGTTCCGAATTCTTTGTCTACGTAAGAATCTGCAATAACAGGAATCTCACGATTTACGAATGGAAGTAACAGTTTCTTTCCGATAATATCTTTATATCTCTCATCCTCCGGATTTACCGCTACCGCAGTATCACCAAACATTGTTTCCGGTCTGGTCGTTGCAATTTCTACAAATCTTCCCTCTTCTCCAACCACCGGATAATTAATATGCCAGAAATATCCATCCTGTTCTTCATGCTCTACCTCAGCATCTGAAATGGAAGTTTTACATACCGGACACCAGTTTACGATACGGGAGCCTTTATAAATATAACCTTTTTCATATAATTTAATAAATACTTCCTGTACGGCATCAGAACATCCTTCATCCATAGTAAAACGTTCTCTTTCCCAGTCTGCAGAAGAACCCATTTTCTTTAACTGTGTTACAATTCTTGAGCCATATTCGTCTCTCCATTTCCAACATTCATCTAAAAATTCTTCTCTGGTCAGATCGTTTTTATCAATTCCTTTTTCCTTTAATGCCTTAATAACCTTAACCTCTGTTGCAATTGCCGCATGGTCAGTTCCTGGCTGCCACAACGCATTGTAACCCTGCATTCTCTTATAGCGGATCAAAATATCCTGCATTGTGGTATCCAGAGCATGTCCCATGTGAAGCTGTCCTGTAATATTAGGAGGTGGCATAATAATGGTAAATGGCTTCTTACTGTGATCTACCTCAGCATGAAAATAGCCATTGTCCTCCCATTTTTTATACAAACGACTTTCAATTTCTTTTGGATCATATGTCTTTTCCAATTCTTTACTCATAACAATCTCCTTTTTAATCAAAAAAATGCCCTCTTGTCTAAAAAGACAAAAGGGCGAACATTCGCGGTACCACCTTATTTGTAACCCAATTTACATAGGTCACATCTCATTACTCATAACGCTGATCATGCGGGGGAACCTACATCCCGATTTCGGTTTTCTCAATTCCCCGGTTCAAAAGCTACCTTCCATAAATTCCTTCCGCAGAAGTCTTCCAGCCGCTGAACTTCTTTCTCTTTCGGGGTAATTTATGTACTCCTCTTTTTCAAAACCTTTTTTATATATTCATCATAATAGATTTTTTCTTATCTTTTGTCAAGATTTATTTGTTTTTCGCCATTCATTTGCTTGATCATGGATAATCGCATCATATCCGGACGACTGAAATGATATTTTCGTTTAAATTCCAAAACCAGTTGCTTTCCGTCAACGCTTCCTTCTGTATGAGTTCTCGCATAACACTCCTGAAGTGAATACGCATAATATTCATTCAGGTTTTCCAGACAAATCGCCGCAAGATTCCCGACCAGACCATTTTCTGTTCTTCCATGGGAAATACCACAATCTACATTGATTGCATGCATTCGATATGCAATCCGCCCGGGCACTCCCCCCTGCGTGTATACATCCTCACTAATGGTCGGTGTATGTCCATGTACCAGGATACGCCTTCCTTCTTTATCATAGGCTGCATCTGCCTGAACCCCCGCACGATCCAGCAAAAAAGTCCGAAAGAAATGCACCGGCTGTCTGCTATGATCCCGGATTTGTTGCATTTCTTCTTCCTTCGCCCATGCATGTGCAAGAACATATTGTTATCTTCCATCCGGTGAAATCACTTCTTTTTCTAATACAAGCGGAAGCTTTTTTAAAAACGCAAACATTTTATGAGTATCCCGCTCTGTAAGCACGCCTTCTTTTTCTAAATCTTCATCTGTATTATAATATGCATGCTTATAGCTTGTTTCCTTTCCCTCACAATACGGAAACCACTGGGAACTGCACCATTCCATGAACATTAATTCATGATTTCCCATAAGCATCTGATACTTACCGCCTTCTTTGACATGCTCCATACACCATCTTAACATTTTCACGGAGTCTGGTCCTCTGTCAATCACATCACCAATGAAAATAAATCTGGCATAATTATCTTCTCGTTCTATCTTTTTTATCAGCCGCATACACTCCTCGTAGCAGCCATGTACATCCCCTATCACGTAATGCATCTTTTTCTCCCTTATCTGTACTCCCATCTCATGTAAAATTTATCTTTGGTATTTATTCTTCCAATAGATAATTTTCGTTTAATCCATATGTCCTAAGCGTTTCATATGGTATTTCAAAATTTATACTTCCGGATGCATAACACCCGATACTGTATGGTGAACAGGAAATCAGAATACCGTTTTCATCAAAATACCAGTTATTCTCCGCAAAAACCGCATCTTCCAGATATGTTTCATAATCTTCATATAGTCTTTCTTTATACGCATCACTTTCACATTGTTCTTTTACAAAAGAAAGTATCTTTTCCTTCCATGCCGCAGAATCTTCGGAAAGTTCTTCCAATTTCAGGCGTTTCCCGGTTACCGCATCATAATTGTAACCTGTAGTGCCTCCATTCCCATGCGCTCCACCAAGAAACGCATAGCTGTCCATCGCAAAGGAAAAAACCTTTTTATCATTTCTGGTCACTACGGAAGTTATCTGAATCTGGTAGGGATATGGAAGCATCATGGCCTCTGTATCATTCGTAACCTCTTGCATACGAAATGCATAATCTTCCTTTGCCACAGTAACATTTTCCTCGATTGAAGCTTCATCATCCGCCTGCATACTCTCAATATCTGCATTGATTACTTCTGCCGCTTTTGCATTTTCTTTTGCAGAAAGTTTTGGATAACTCTGTACACTCGTCAACACTTCCCTTCCATCATCTGCTTTATAACTTTCCGACTGTTCCACGATCTGAACGAGAAAACCTCCTTCTTCTGCCACACCAGCTTCATACTCTGTATTCTGTATCTCCACACCTTCCGTATTGATTTCTTCTGACTCAGTACTTTCTATCTTCTCTGCTACTTCTGTCCCGTCTTCTATCTGATTTTCTGTATTTGCTATGATTGTATTGTCTTTTGTATTCTCAACCGGTTTCTGTCCACAGGAAGTCATAAGCACTGCCACTGTAAATAAAATCGCAATTACACTCTTTTTCTTCATAGCAATTTCTCCCTTTCTTTTCGTTAAAACGAATTTCGCAATTTTCTCTGTGACGTAATTATACCAGAATTTTATTTTTTATGTTAGAATTTCTATTTAATAATTCCTTAAGATTTCCTATACAATAAAAAAGCCATCCAATCTGGTGTCAATAATCTGACACAAATTAGATGACTCCTCCCATTACTCTTCCTCATCCTCATTCTTTGCCGCTACAACTGCAGCTACCGCTCCGGAAACTGCTGACACCACTGCAATCACTGCAACGATAATAACGACTAAGATAAGGATTGCAAAAAATATCAAAAACCCTGTTTCACTCATTTTTCATCTTCCTTCTCGTATGAAATACCCCCGACTTTTACTACTTTTTTATTATACCACATGAAGCATCATAAAAAAAGGAATTTCCAAAGAAAATCTTCTTCCCGTTGATTTTTTTTTCTGTTAATTGTATGATAAATGAGATATTTAAAAAGATGAAAGGATCTATTATGAAAAAAAGAATTGACAGTTTTGATTTTATCCGGGCAATCTGTGCTCTTATCATTGTAATTTATCATTATGCGGATATTTGTATTACCACTCCGCAGTTTTCTAATTTTCCATTTTTGTATTCCTATGCTAACGGAAAATGGGGAGAAACCACTGTTGTTACGATTTTCTTTTTAATTTCCGGTGCTTCCCTTTATTATAACCACTCCGACATGGAACCAAAAGACTGCAAAAAATTCTATTTCGGACGCTTTAAGGGCATTTTTCCTATGTTTTATATGCTATGGCTGTTTTTATATTACAAACAGGTTTGTGGCGTTAAAAACTTCTTATATAATGGAAATCCGAAATATTTTCTGCTTACCTTAACCGGTATGGATGGCTATTTAAGTTATCGGTATACACCAAACTATTACTTTATTGGTGAATGGTTTCTCGGTGCTTTGATTTTACTTTACCTATGCTATCCTCTTTTAGTCTTTTGCATGAAACATTGTAAAATCATAACTACCCTGGTCTTAGTCGGCGGATTTGCCTTTTTATATCATACGGATATTTTCTTAATTTCAAAAGAAAGAAACTTAATCACCTGCCTGCTTGCCTTCTGGCTTGGTATGTTATTTATCGAATATATGGAACTTCTAACAAAATGGCAATTTGTTGTTCCGGCAGCAGTTTTATCGGCAATCCTGCTATTTGTTCCGCTGCCGATTGATTCTTTAATCTGCATGCAGGTAACTTCCATTTGTTTATTCCTTGTTTTCTATTTCATCGGCTCCTATGTCATGAAATTAAAACCATTACGAGCATTTTTCTCCTATACTTCTAAAATCTCGTACCCGATTTTTCTGTTACAGCATGTCGTAATGTCGGAAGTGATACATACTTTTGATGCCTATGCTTTAACCGTAAAACAAGAACTTCTTGTATTAGTTTTAGTCTTCGTCGTAATTTATACCTTTGCGACTGTGCTTTTAGTACTGAACAAAGCACTTGTAAACAGTAAGCCATTTTTGAAATTACAAGGATTCTTTCAATAAAAACCTTTGATACATGCATTGCTTGAAGTGCTTTTTGTTATATAACAAAAAAGACATATTGTGTGTTGCCGATAACCATACATACAATATGTCTTTTTTATTTTCATTTTTCTTCTTTCTCAATATTCGTTTCTTTACAGATATAAATCGGTCTGCCCTTTACTTCCAGATAAGTCTTTGCCAAATAAGAACCTAAAATTCCCATACAGAAAAGCTGTATTCCACCAATAAAAATAATAATACATGCCATTGATGGCCAGCCAAATGCCGAACCTCCAAAACATACCTGGCGAATTACAATAAACAGAATCGCAATCACGGATATGACGCACATTAATATTCCGACAAGAGCTGCAAAAGAAAGTGGCATCGTAGAAAATGCGACCACTCCATCAATAGCATACAAAAACAGTTTCCAAAAAGACCACTTTGTCTCTCCCGCCACACGTTCCACGTTTTCAAACTCAATCCATTTTGTCTCAAAACCGACCCAGCCAAACAATCCCTTAGAAAAACGGTTGTATTCTTTCATATCTAAAAGTGCATTGACAAACGGACGGTTCATTAACCGGAAATCCCTTGCTCCATCTACTACTTCCGTCTTACATATCTTATTCATAATGCGATAGAACATACGGGCAAAAAAGGATCTGATTGGTGGTTCTCCTTTTCGATTTACACGTCTCGTCGCTACAGAATCATAGCCCTCCTCTGTAATCGCACGATACATTTCCGGCAAAAGAGACGGCGGATCCTGCAAATCTGCATCCATAATTGCCACCAGATCTCCTGACGCATTCGAAAGTCCGGCATAAATTGCTGCTTCCTTTCCGAAATTTCTGGAAAAAGAAACATATTTTACTCTTTCGTCTGCTTTTGCCAGTTTTTTTATGATTTTTAACGTATCATCCTTTGAACCATCATTAATAAATAAAATCTCAAAAGTAACGTCCGACATCTGCTTTGTCACACGATTCAATTCTTCATAAAAAAGCTCCAATGCCTCCTGTTCATTATAACACGGAACAATCGTCGTTAATTTCATAGTTTTCCTACTTTCTATATTGCACTCGCCGCCATAAATCCATTTACAATCGATAATACCAACACACACGCTGTTATCATTTTTAATGTTTCATAAATGTTTTTATGTTCCAGGAGTAATTTGATATTTCTTTGTACCATAAAAATTATCGCTGCAATGATTGTAACATATAAATACAAAAATGTCCGTTCCTGTGAAACAAAAATCGTCGGTGTAAATCCCATAACCACTCTGGATGCCAGTCCGATTCCAAGCAAACAAAAATATCCCAGAAATTCCGTCCACGACGTACTAATCACAGAAACAGAAACCAGAATACATAAGAGTACCAAAGCATACACCAAAAGTGGCAGATACGAATACGCAAGCTGATAATTGGAACCATTTACAATTTCATTTAAATCGAAAAGACTGGACAGTTTTGTAAAATTCCGTTCAAACGCATCTCCGAAAAAGGTGAGAAGAACATTAAACATCACCGGAAGAACTCCTGCAAGTCGAAATATGAATTCCTTCGTCTTAAAGAAAACCAGAACCATAAGAAGTACTGCCAACATCAAAAACAACAGGTTTTCCGAACTAATCATATGATGTACTGTATCCACAAAACCTAACGTAAACTTATCTATGATATTATAAGTCTTATAATTTGGCATACACCGTCTGATTTCTTCTATCTTTCTTACACTGTTTCCCGGACATGTGAAAATAAACAGAAGTTCACCCAAACTAAAAACAGTCCAGACAATCAACTGCCACCAGGTCGAAACCTTTCTTTTGGCAAAGAAAATGCAATATAAAATTCCGACAAAGCAGATTCCGAAAATCACCGCACACATCTGCTCTGCATTTGCCGCATAAAACATTGCCGGTAAAGACATGATAAATAGTGGTAATGGCACTTTCTTCTTCTGTAAAACAAGGCTCACTCCTGTCAGCGCAAACATTCCAAGTGCCAGCGGCCAGATATAATTTGTCGTTGTCGCAACCCAGCCTGCTGTATCCAAATCCTTTAACGGGTAAATCAAAACCAGGCTTACTACAAGCCAGTTAATCCGTTCTCTTTTCTCTCCCGGGATTGCCGCCGCAAATAAAATCACAAACAATATCCAGGCAAAAATATCAAGCACTTTCCATAATACCAGATGTCTTGAAACATATACAAGAACTGCCTCTATCACGATTCTTGAAGACCATACCTGATAACGAATCGTCAAATAATCCTTTAAACTGTACGCATCCAACTGATTCCGAAAGAACCACATTGCATCCGTTCCCGGTCCCTCCCGCATCATTAAATGATAAATAATTTGTATTCCGGCAAAAAACCAGAACGGAAGATATTTTTTCTGTATTAGCTTCCCTGCAAAATTTTTTATCTTATCCATGATTCTCTCCTAAATTATTACTCCTCAATCAGTATCTTTTCATCATTACATTCATATAAAATACAAATTGTATACCTTTCCGGCAACTCGCTCTTATATGCCACGCTCTTAAATCCGGCATAATCATAATTGCAGCCATCATTTCTTTCTTCCGTAATATCTTCCCTTTCCACATTTTCTGTCGGAAGTTCATAATAAGCCCCTGTATCAGTATCATGTGCAAGCACCTTGGTCACTGCTGAATCAATGCTTACTCCCGGTTCATAGGCATAACCATTTACATAGATATAGTTGAAATAATCTCCCATTTCTTCGATTCTATATGTAACACTTCCTGTATCATTTCTGGCACATTTTGAGACATCCACCATCTCAACACGCCAATTTACCCAAAACAACAGTGCAATAAAAATAAGTACAAAAGCAGAAAATACTGCTGCTACAAGTGCAGCTGTCTTTCTGCCCTCATATTTTCGAAACATGCCTCTTCCTCCTTGCAAGACTTCCCTATCATCGTGATAAACACGTACTTCATATGATAAGCCTTTTTTGGATTTTTTTCAAGAAATTCTCCTTTTTTTCAAATTCTCTTTTCCCTTAATTGCTCAATATTTTTTAATGCTCAAAATTTTAGAATTTTTTCCATTTTTTCGAATAAGATATAAAAAAATCTATCAGGAAAAATATGAACAAACACTATCCTTTTGTGAATCCACCCCTGCCTTATTCCTATCAGGCTCTGGAACCTTATATTGATGAAAAAACAATGGAACTTCACCACGACAAACATTTACAGACTTATGTTGACAATTTAAATCATATTTTAGAACCATATCCGACTTTACAAGGACTTTCCTTAGAAGAACTTCTAAGCTGCCCACTCTGCCTTCCTTCCGGTCTGCAGATTCCAATTAAAAATAATGCCGGTGGTGTCTACAACCATATTTTTTATTTTTCTAACCTTACTCCCGCTCCGAATCTACCCATTCCGGATACGCTTTCCGATGCAATTACTGCATCTTTTGGCAGTTTTGATGCAATGAAAGACAACTTAAAAAAAACGGCTCTTTCTGTCTTTGGTTCCGGCTATGTATGGCTTGTCTTAGATAAAAATAAAACTCTTGCCTTAATGATTACCGCAAACCAGGACACTCCTCTTTCTTCCGGCTTTTGTCCGGTTTTAAATTTAGATGTATGGGAACATGCCTATTACTTAAAACATTATAATATGCGAAAAGACTATATTGATGACTGGTTTTCTGTGATTAACTGGAATCAGGTAAATCAAAATTATATCTCCTGTATGAAAAAAATACCCTGATTAATTCCTAAATATACGAAAAGAGCGTTTTAAGTAAAGCGCTCTTTTTTACAGTTTTATGAATTTTTCATAATGACGGTTTCTACGATATCTGCCGTATGTTCACAACTGTCCAGACAGTTTTCCAGACAGCCATATATTTTTCTCCAGCTTACAATAAGAAGTGTATCCTTTTCCTTATGTAACTGATACATGTTTTCCAGATACAGCTTGTCTCCCTGCTCCTCTAAATCATTTACCCGGATAATGTATTCTTCTATTTTCTTTGAATGTTTAAAATCTTTCAATTCTTTTAACACATCTCCCAATGCTTTGATACAATCCAAAAGCAGATTTAGCATCGGAAAAACATCTGGTCGAATAACAGAAACATTACTCATATAAATCTGTAGCATCACTTCCTCAACTGCATCTGTAATATCATCCAGATTACTACTTAATGCCACTAAATCTTCTCTCTCAATTGGCGTAATAAATGCTTTGCTTAACACCTTTGTCATCTTATGCCGCTTTGTGTCCGCCTTTTGCTCTATCTCATGCATTTCTGCGATCTGCTCCTGTAACCTATCGATTTGAAATTGTTCTAATGTTTCCTTTAAGAACTGCGCTGCCTGATAGGAATAATCAATACAGGCATTCAAATTTTTATAATAGAATTCGTCTTTTTTCTCTTTCATCCGTATTCTCCTTACCGAAATATCAAAAATATTTTTGCCATCACATAACCAATCAATCCACATCCCGGAAATGTAAACACCCAGGTCAAAATCATATCAAGCACCACTTTGTAATTGATGGCTGATAAGCGTTTTACTGCCCCCACTCCCATAATCGCCGTTGTTTTCATATGTGTCGTACTGACTGGGATTCCAGACAGTGTCGAAAATAAAATACAGAGTGCTGCCGCAAGATCCGCTGAAAACCCTTGATATTTCTCCAGTTTTACCATATCCATTCCGACGGATTTAATAATTTTCTTTCCTCCAATCGAAGTTCCAAGTCCCATAACAACAGAACATAGCACCATCATCCAGATTGGAATCACTACTCCCATGGTATCATCCCTGCCATTTGTTAAAAATAATCCAAGTAACAGAACTCCTAAAAATTTCTGACCATCTTGTGCACCATGCATAAAAGCCATCATTGCGGCACTTACAATCTGTGCCTGCTTAAAAAATCCATTTGCTTTTTTTCTTTCTATATTTTTGCAAAGAAGAACCACCATCTTGCAAACCACATACCCTGCAAAAAATCCTATTAACGTAGATAATACCAGACCATACAGCACTTTCTTCCACTCCGAAAAATTAATGCCGGAAAAGCCTCCCTGCAAGGCAATCGCCGCACCGCTTAATCCTGCAATCAATGCATGGCTTTCACTGGTTGGAATTCCAAAATACCAGGCTCCCACAGCCCATATTACAATTGCTGCCATCGCCGCTACCAAGGCAATTAAAGCTGCTTCATTATCTCCTTTAAAATTCACCATATTTTTTATGGTCATCGCAACGCTTGCATTAAAAAGTGTCATGAGTAACACACCAAGGAAATTACAAATTGCTGCCATAAAAATAGCATGTTCTACTTTCATGCATCTGGTCGACACACAAGTCGCAATTGCATTCGGTGCATCGGTCCATCCATTTACAAAAATAACACCAAGCGTAAGAATAACCGTAACAAATAAAACCGGATGCGTCATCATCTGGTCAATAAAATACGAAAGGGAAATCTCTCCTAACATACTGCCTCCTATTTTCTCTTCTCTGTACTTATAAAGCGGACTTTCGCAATCCGCTTCGCTGCCTGCTCATAAAACATTAGCTGAAAAGACGGGCGTTTTTTACATCTGATATCGCTTTTATTGTCTGTATAATCACCGTCGGCAAAAATGCCAGCAGAAACAATACCCCTACCATTTTTACAGAAAGTGTAACTACATGGAACAATCCATGCAATGCCGGTATGAACAACACCGATAACAATAAAATCGTTCCTCCCAAAAATGCATAAATACTATATGGATTTGTTGTAAATCCAAGAGAAAAGATAGATTCCTTTCCGCGGCAGTTAAAGCCATGAAATAATCTTGCAAGTGTTAATACAGAAAATGCCATAGTTGTAGCAAGTGCGGTATTTTCCCTAAGTCCCATATGATACGCAGTCATACTTGCAACTGCGATAAGAAATCCCTGTCCCAACATTTTTATCACAAAATCTTTCGTCAAAATTCCAACAGACGGATCTCTTGGTTTTTCTAACAATAAGCTCTCCTCTGACGGTTCCATTCCAATTGCAATGGCAGGCAAAGAATCCGTAAGCAGATTAATGAATAAAAGATGGACCGGATCAAAAGGCATCGGAAGCCCCCTTAAAGATGTATAAAGTACCGCCAGAATACCGGCCATATTTCCGGATAACAAAAATAAAATCGCATTTTTTATATTCCGATATACATTTCTTCCGTTTACTACAGCCCGAATGATCGTTGCAAAATTATCATCGGATAAAATCATTGCCGCTGCATCTTTGGAGACTTCGGTTCCGGTAATTCCCATCGCGACACCTATATCTGCCTTCTTTAATGCCGGTGCATCATTAACACCATCCCCTGTCATAGCTACAATATTTCCACGTTTCTGCCATGCTGTCACAATACGAATCTTATTTTCAGGTGACACTCTTGCATACACAGAAACATCTGAAATCTTTTCCAATAATTCCTCGTCACTTAATGCGTCCAGTTCCTGACCGGTCAATGCCAGATCATTCTCTTCAAAAATTCCGATTTCTTTGGCAATTGCAACTGCAGTGATTTTGTGATCTCCGGTAATCATCATCGGTCGGATTCCTGCTTTTTTCGCATTTTTTACCGCTTCTACCGATTCCGGTCTCGGCGGGTCTGCCATTGCAACGAGTCCCAGGAAAATAAGCTCCTTTTCTGACTCTAACGTCAGAGATTCCTCAGATTCTTTATAAGCAAAAGCAAGTACTCGCAAACCATTTTCTGAGAAATTCTGATTTCTATCCTTAATTTCTTCTCTCACTGCATCACTTAATGTATGTATCCCCTGTTCATCTCTATAACTGCTGCATCTTTGTAAGAGAACATCCGGCGCACCTTTGGTCAGAATCGTTGCTACCCCATGCAGAGCATACTTGGTACTCATCAACTTTCTGTCTGAGTCAAACGGAATTTCCTCCAGACGTTTTTGCATGGAACGGATATCATCTTCTTTCATCCCACGCTCTTTCAAAAAACTGTCATTCGTAACTCCAATCTCGCGAAACATTTGAAGAAGGGCATATTCCGTCGGATCTCCGATTCCTTTTCCATCAATGATTGAAGAATCATTCGTAAGCACTGCATCATACATAAGATAGCGCTGTGTCTGACTTGTCAGATCAATTTCCTTTGGTTCTATTACCTTTCCTTCCACAAAAATCTTTTGTACCGTCATCTTATTTTGTGTTAAAGTTCCTGTCTTATCCGAACAGATAACCGATACGCAGCCAAGGCTTTCTACCGCTTTTAAATCCTTTATAATCGCATTTTGTTTTGCCATCTCTCTTGTACCAATTGCCTGTACAATTGTCACAATGGAGCCAAGTGCTTCCGGAATTGCCGCAACTGCAAGCGCCACCGCAAACATCAACGAATTAAGAATTGGCATTTCCCGATATAAACACAAAAGAAATACCATCACGCTGATTGCCATAATTCCAATGGCCAGTCTGCTGCTGAACTGATCCAGACTTTCCTGTAATGGTGTCTTTCGTTCTTTCGCTGCATTCATGAGGTCTGCAATTTTTCCAAGTTCTGTTTCCATTCCGGTTGCTACAGTTAAAACCATAGCCCTGCCATACGTCACAAGACTACCGGAATAAACCATATTACTTCGTTCTGCAAGCGGTGTATCTTCCGCTAATACCGCTTCTGATTTTTCCACATTGGTAGATTCTCCGGTCAACGCACTCTCATTTACCTGCAGAGAATAGTTTTCTATGATTCTTCCATCCGCCACGATCATATCTCCGGCTTCTAATAATACAATGTCTCCCGGAACGATGTCTTTCGATGGAATTTCCATTTTCCCCCCATTTCGAATTACCTTCGCACAAGGCGAAGATAATTCTTTGATGGCATCCAGGGATTTTTCTGCTTTCACATGCTGCACGGTTCCAAGCAATGCATTCATCACAAGTACCGCTAAAATAACAATCGTACTTTCCATATTCCCGGAAATCATAGAAATAATGGCAGCTATCATTAAAATAATTACTAACAAGTCACAAAACTGGTGCAAAAACACAGAAAGTACACTCTGCTTTTTTGCTTCCGCTAAAACATTTTCCCCCTTATCCGAACGAATCTGTTTTACGGCATCATTATTAAGCCCTTCTGTCGTAACATGAAAGGCTTCTTTTAATTCTTCTATCGAAGAATTCCAGTATTTTTTCATAAGCAGTTTATCTCCTTTTAAGACGAGCTTACTCTAAAATCCAGCATCTGCGTTGTTGTAATCAGTATTTTCCTCGCATCAAATGCTTTCTTCATAATCGTTCGCTTTAACATGCAAGGATCACTTTCCACCATAACGCCATCTGCCGCTTCTAAAATAGCATCGATTTCTTCATTTTCCTGTCCATCTTCAATTTTTACAATCAAACTGATTTCTGTCCCACCATTTTCATTTAATAATTCCCGGACTTTTCTTGCCTGTTTGCCGGAATGAATAAAAGAAGTTGTGACATAATCGACATTTTCTTTGATACTAAACAGAATATTTTCCTTCATTTGTTCCCTTGTTTCATTCGTTTCCTGAATGTCCATAAGAATAGAAACAGGCATTTCCATTCCAAGACATAATTGTTTCAACTGGTAAGCGCACCTTTGATATGCCTCTGTTTCATCATTCGTAAAAGCAAGACGGGCAATCCCCATTTTTCCAAAAACGAGTTCCTCAAAGAAATCTGTTTTGTCATCAGATTTTTCAAAAGTATAGATAATTCTGGCTTTCCCCATATTCTTATCCCCATATTCAATTTACAAAAATACGAGTCCTGTAATACGACTCTTTTCTCAGCTACTTTCTCTTTTAATATTGGAATGATAAACCGGTTTTCTTTTTTCCATCCATCTTCTGGATATAACCAATGACGCACAGATGGCAGTTATCGCCAGCCTCTGTACGAATCTGACTACTCATGTATAAAACATGAGCAATAATGATAAAAATAGAAACTAAAAATACATAAAATGTGACTGCCCTGGTCACCGCCCTCACATTCATCTGACTACAGGAAATAATCGTACGAATCGTATCCGTTGAGAAATCAGAAGCATCCATAAACGTTTCATCAACAGTTTCTTTCACATGATCTGCTGTCATCACAACAGTCTCTTGTTCTGTAGCTATTCCAACTTTATCGATGGTTACCTCAAAATAAGAAATACTGCCAACGCATAGGGATACTATAAAAAAGAAAATTAATATCATCCGCATAACTATCTTTTTCACACGACTCACCTCTTCCCGTCAGACTTCTACGATGCTACAATCACTTCGTATATAACATAATTAGTCTAACACAGCAAAACAGGCGATGTCAACACAAAAAATACCATTCCGCTAGGAATAGTATTTTTTTGCTGTTTCTTTGATGCACTCAGGATGCTTGTTATAATATTCTTTAAAACTCATTCCTTCTTGTTTTACTGCATGAGCCAAATCTACGAAGAACTCCGGAATATCTTCTTCTAATAAAACACCCACTTCGGTTCCAAAACCTTCTTCACCCGGCTTATCACTGCCATTTTCATAAAGTGCAAACGCAAATTTCGGTCCTTCCGGCGTTGGTTTCTTTCCACCACGCAACCCGATGACTGCTGTCTGATGAGAACCGCAGGAAGATGGACAGCCCGAAATATGAACTGCCGGAAGTGCATCTTCCGGTAAATCTTCTTCGCGTAATCGTTTCACACATGCCTGAAGCAACAGTCTTGATTTCCCGATTCCAACCTGACAGATATCCGCTCCAATACATGCAGTGGAATGTTCAAACGCTGTCTTAGCCCCATTTTTTGTTACTTCTAAAACTTTCTTTGCTTCTTTTGCGGTCAAATTAATAATATAAAACTGTTCTTCCGGTGATAAACGAATCTTTACTTCCTGCATCGGCTCTAAAACCTGATATAACTTTTCGAATAAAGACGGTTCGACATCTCCGGCAATCGGCGCATAGGAAACAGCATACAATCCTTTTTGTTTTTGTGGAATAATTCGTTTTTCTTTCTCTAATTCCACGTCTGCTTCTCCGGATTTTGTAATCGTTTCTTCTTCTACGATAAGATCTAATTTCTGCTCTTTTAAATTTTTCGCAAGCTTTTCGTTAAAAATACGTTTTAACTCCTCTACCCCAAGCGTATCCTGTAAAAAACGACTTCTGGAGCGCGCTCTTTGCTCATAATTTCCATACTCGGTAAACACATCTACCATCGTCTTAACACAATACAATGTCTTTTCCGGTTCTATATTTTCTGCCACTAAAACGCCAAGTTTCGGATTAACTCCAAGTCCGCCCGCAATATACACATCAAAGGTTCCGTTCTCCTTTGCCACAAAGCCCAGATCACGAAACGTTGCGTGTGTAACATTCGCCTGATCTGATGAAAAGCAAACTTTTAATTTGCGCGGAAACTTTACTGTTTTAATAAATCCAAGAAGATATTTTGCTGTAGCTTTTGCATAGGGCATAACATCAAAATATTCATTCTTATCTACACCGGCTAACGGAGATGACATTACATTTCTCGGAAAATCTCCACCACCGCCTCTTGTAATAATCCCATGTTCCAGTGCCTCTGTCGAAAGGGCACATACCTCTTCTTCATTCAGGTTATGGAGCTGAACCGTCTCACAAGTAGTAAGATGAACCATGTTTATCTGATACTTTTTGATACTGTCTGCAATAAATTTCAAGTGATCCATGTTAATTTCACCGCCGGAAAGCCGAAGGCGCAACATACTGCGTTCTCCCCCTCTTTGGGCATAGCTTCCAAATCCTCCGGAAAAAGACTTATACTCCGGTACTGAAACTTCTCCGCGATAAAATTTATTGGTCATCTCATGAAACTCTTTTAAATCCCCTTTGAATTCCTCAATATATTTTTGCATTCCTGTCTCCATTCTTTTGTTTTTTCATAGCATTTGTGAAAAGAAGTCTTCTTATTCTCTCTTTATTTCCCTATTTTCCTACAAGAATCTGGGAGTATTATATTGTTTATTATACCTCTTTTTTGCTCCAAGTACAAGGAGGAGGAATGAGGCGTAGCAGTCGGTGGCTACGCCGATTGACGACATCGCAGTAATCGAAGAATCTGACAAGGAAATGTAGCAGTTAATTTATAGTCGCTGTCAGAATACGGATATAATGATTTGCCTCGCGCAGCACGTGATCTGCCAGTAATGGCAATATAACGGATAAAATCTTACAATCCAGAATTCCTTTTGCTCCCGCTGCCTTAAACTCACTGTATTTTATGGTTTCATTTAAAATTTCTTTTGTCAGCTCATTGGCTCTGCAATCCTGCCTTTTTGCCTGTTCTAAAAGATTTTTATATTCTTTTGCAAAATCATCTGCCGTCTTTATCAACGCTTCCTCAGATGGATCTAACAAGCCACGGATAAACAATGCATGCTCCATCATAATCTGATTCCAGAATACTTCTGTATCCCTGATACATTGATACGATAAATCACGTCCTTCCATTAATTTTCGAACCGTAGCCCGATACAGTTTCGCCTCGCGTAAAATATGTTCGATAAGAAGCGGATAATTTGCCTGATAAAGCCTGCATTTTCCTACTTCCGCCAAAATGCTTTCTTTAAATTCAATAAATCCATTCAGTAACTGCAATGCCCTGCGGTTTAAACCATGAACTATCCGCAAAATATTTCTGTTATCTCTTACATTGCCAAAAGGCTGCAATTCTTTCGTTTCTTTTGAAATATTGCTGTTAATATCTACCCCACTTAATTTTTCTGTACGATTTTCTGCTGCTATCGTAAATTCTGTTACCAATTCTCCCGCATCTAAAACCGATCTGCTTATTCTGCCATTACTGACTTCTACGGTATCGCAAAGCAGTTCTTCGAAATTCTTGCGAAACCAGTCTGCTTTTTTAATCCATTCTTTATCTTTACACAGAAATCCTGCCTCTAAAAACAAACCATGCTCTTTCATGATTCGTGCAAAAAACAAGTGTGTTTCCAACGATAATGTCACATAATTTCCCATTATTCCATACCTTGTTTTTATTATTCTTTATAGTATACGCAATGAGAGAGATAAGGTGTTTCCCACATCATCTTGACAGTGTTAGGATAAACGTTTATGATTTGACTCAAAGTTATAATCTCAAATTCAAAAAATTTAAGGAGGATGCCTTATGGAAAATAAACCCTATCACCATGGAAATTTGAAAGTTGCTCTCATTGAAGCAGGAATCGAAACAATTAACAAATATGGCGAAGCAGGATTATCCCTTCGTAAAGTAGCCGCAAAATGTAACGTCAGTCCTGCTGCTCCTTATGCTCATTTTGAAAATAAGGAAGAGTTAATTCATGCCATGCAGGAACATGTTACAGCACAATTTATGCAGATATTGGAAGCATCTGTTCAAAACGAAAAAAAAGGATCGCCCGAAGCAATCTTAAAAATGGGAGAAGCCTATATTCGCTTTTTTATGGAACACCCTCATTATTTTCGTTTTCTTTTTTTTACTCCTTATCTTAAAATTCATCTTTCCCTTACCGACGAAGAAAATATTTATCCGCCTTACCGGTTATTCCGTACTTATGCCATTGCCTTTTTGGAAAAAAGTAATCATTCAGACGATGTTATCCTTCGACAAATCGTAAATATGTGGGCAACCGTGCAGGGAATTGCTCTCATTGCAACACAGGAAAATGTAACCTACGACGGCGACTGGAAAACGGATCTTTTCAAAATTCTTTCCAATTGCTAATTGGATTCCTCTTTTACTTTTTCACGCATAATAGAAAGCATTTTGTCGTTTTCTTCCCACAATGGACTGTGTGCAGAATCTTCAAAAATATAAATATTCTTATCCGGTGCAGAAATATTTTGATAAAATGTTTCTACCATCGGAGTCGGACAGGTATAATCATAGTAACCATTAAAAAAATAAACCGGTATTTCAAAGTTTATCTTCTCATAGGAATCAATTTTAAATTGATGATATGGTGAATTTGAACACAAGCCCTTACCGCGCCAATAATTGATTTTTTCTTTGAATGTATAGCATTTTGCATTCATCTGCGGGAAAAAAATATCCCGTGCATCCGAACGCATTTCCCGTGTCGTCGCACAACCTGCTTCTAACAGAACACTCTCCCATTTCGCATGAATTGTATCAGGAGCATTTGGCGTAACGGAACCATCTTGTGAAACTGTAACTAACGAATTCATCTTCTGCATTGCTTTTTTATTTCCGTTTTTTTCAAAAATATCTGTCATAAACCGATAACCGTAAGTATATCTGTCATACTCATGATGTACCACCTGTCCCATGGAAAAATAGCAATAATAAAGGGCAGGATAATCCTTTGCCAGCATAACCCCCAGCGGTGTTCCACCGGAATGCGCCATCAGATATACTTTTTCTTTGGAAAAGCGTTTCTTTAAATATTCCGTCACTGTAACTGCATCTTTTTCCAATCTTTCTAACGTAATCTCACTTTTTTCTATATCAGAATCGTAAGATAATCCTTCCCCATAATAATCCCACCAACAAACGGTAAAATAATCTTCTAATGCATTGTCATAATATTCATTCAACCAGTATTGTGGAACTCCCGGCCCTCCGGAAATAAACAATAACACCGGATTATTTTCGCTTTTTCCACGGATAATCATCCCGTTCTTTTTTCCATTTACGTCAATAAATATTTTTTCCGATACACTTCCTTTCAAGGTATTTCCCTGTTCATCCAGATATGGCTTTATTGTATTTTTGCTGCTTACAATAAAGGAAATCAATATCACAGAAATCAGAAGCAATATCAGCACCAAAAATGTAACCGCAATTTTCATAAATGTTCTACCTTTCTTCATAAAAACCTCTCTTTATTTAATCTTAACAATGTTAACTTTTGAGTTCATTTTAATGTGTAATCTTGACAGTGTCAAGTTTGATTTAAAAATTACTTATTCTTTAAATCCGTCACTTTGTATCATCTGCACTGTTTTTGTTGCAATTTTTTCCCTGAACTTCTTATCATGTTCTACGAACAACATCGTTGGCTGATATTCCAGCAACAACTTTTCAATCTGCATTCTGGAAAATACATCTATATAGTTTAGTGGCTCATCCCAGATATAAAGATGTGCCGGTGTAAGCAAACTTGCTGCAAGTAATACCTTCTTTTTCTGCCCTTCGGAATAATCTTCCATCTTCTTCAAGAACTGCGTCCGTTCAAAATCAAGCTGTCTTAAAATCGCACAAAACAGACTTTTGTCTAAATTATTTTTTTCACAAAACATGTCTATGGTTCCTCTTAACCCGGAAGTATCCTGACAGACATAGGAAATCACAAGACCTGACGCTATTTCACAGACTCCTGTTTCTTCTGTCTGTATCTCGTCATTAAACACTCCTGCTTTCTTTAAAATCATCTTAATGAGTGTTGACTTTCCACATCCATTTTCACCGTGTAAAGCAATTCGTTCTCCTTTCTCAATTGTAAATGCTACATCATTTAAAACAAAATCCGATGCATCTAAATACCTGACACTGTAATCCTTTATCGTCACTAATTGATTTTTATGATGAAAAAGCGAGATCAGTTTCAAATCAACCGGCTGCTCCAAATCCACTAAAAGTCCTTCTTTTTCTTCTATTTCCCGGCCAATCCGCTTCTCGGTCTGTTTTACCCTGCTTTGCATCTTCTTTGTTTTCGCTCCAATATATGCCCGCGTGGCAATGCTTCGGTCATGCTCTTTCATCGGGTCAAACCCAATCTTTGTACTTTCATTCTTATCGGCCCATTGTGATGAACGCGCCGCTACCTGCTTTAGTTTATCAATCTCCTTTTTATGCTTTTCGTTCTCAGCAACAACAAACTGATCTTTGCGTCTCTTATTCTCCCACCAGCCGGAAAAATTACCGCTTTGTACTTCAATTGTCTGCCTGTTTAAAACAAGAACATGATCTATACACGCATCTAACAAATCCCTGTCATGGGAAACCAGAATAAATCCTTTTTTGGATGCCAGATATTTTTTGACTATTTCTCTTGCTTCCTGATCCAAATGATTCGTCGGCTCGTCAATTAGTAAAAAATCATTTTCCCCGGAAAACAAAATTGCCAATAAAACTTTCGTGCGTTCTCCCGGACTTAAAGTAACATAAGAACGATATAAAATCTCTGCATCTTCCCCTAATTCTGCCAATTCACAAATCACACGCCAAGCTTCGCACCCCGGCTTTATTTCTTCCATAAAATCAGCTGCCTGCAGTTGCATCTGCTTATCGCTAAGCTGATATGGAAAATAATCAAAAATGGTACTTGTATTTATCGTCCCCTGATACTCATACTTTCCAAGCAACAAATTTAAAAAGGTTGTTTTCCCTTTTCCATTTCGCCCTACAAAACCAAGTTTCCAGTTCGTATCAATCGAAAACGAAACATTTTCAAATATATTATCAAAACTTCCTTCATAACCGAAAGTAAGATTATTTACGCTTATTTGTGCCATAGATATCCCTCCTGTATGTTATGATTCTTTCTTACAAATCAAAAAGAACCGTTTGTTGCCAAACAGTTCCATTACACCTTATAACCTCACAGACTGGAGCGATACCCGTACACCAAATATCCATTCCATCATCATATTTTCAACATTTTATGCACAAAAAAGAGAGGTTATGAGAACATAATCCACTTTTGGCAACATGATAAACAGTAACCCTATCAAACGTCAGATTGCGTCACTTAATAAAGCACACTGTAAAACTTTTCATGTAATCAAAAGTAAATTATATTCTCATTTTCCCCCCCTCTCTTAACGATAACGTCATTCTAGCATTCCGGTTTTTATTTGTCAATAAATTCATTTCACATTAATATCCGGAGTTTATAAAGCAAAAAGTTACCTAATTCAACAACTTCATCAGATTTTCTCCTAATATCAGCTCTATCTCCGACCGTGAAATATCCAGTTCTGATATCTGTTTTAACGTATTTTCCAATGACTGCTTACCATACGGAGTGTCAGAACCAAATATCAGATGGTCTGCTCCAAAATGCTGATATGCCAGCATAATTCTTTCCTTTGATACAAAATAATAATTGGAAAGATCAAAATAAGTATTCTTAAAATACTCTTTCTTTTCCTTCATAAATAATTCCACACCATATAAATGTCCAACCACAATAATCGCATCCGGATGCTGTTTTATAAATCCTATCAGCTTTTCCATCTGATTCAAATCACGAATATGTATAAAAATCGGAAGTCTGTTTTCTGTTGCCCATTCTACGGTTTTTACAAAAACTTCCTCTTCTAACTCAAATTTTTCCCAGCATTGATGAAATTTCAAACTATCAAACTGCATACGCTGATAATCCTGCTGTACATTTTTCCAATTTTCTCTCGTTACCCAATAGCACTGTTTAATGCGCTGTGGCAAGCTGCACTTCAATTGATATACATACTCATTTCCCTTTGGTATCTGCTTAATTGCCCGAATCAGCTTAATCATGATACTGGTTGTTTTATTATTTTTACTGACCGCATCACCATATGGATTTTTCATTGCCAGATTTTTCAACCTATACGTTGTCTTACTCTTCCATTGTCCCGGTGTTAAAAGCACCATATCTACACCGGCTTTGTCTAATTTCTGTTCAATTTTCTCTACTGTCAAATATTCTCCGCACGCATGCGCATGACCATCCATTACAATATTCCTCAACTTAATATCTCCTGCCGTTTACCCTTAACTATTTCTACGCCGGATTGCATTAATGATGCAATCTTTCCCTGCCCTTCCAGAGTAACACAATTCCAGATTTCATTCAACGTATTAAAATTTTCAATATGTCCACCGAGAAGATAAGACGGACTGCAATGAAACTTCCGGTACGCATTCCATATCAGTTCGATATCAATATCACTGATTCCTCTTTCCATGCTGCGGTATTTCTTTATACCAACCGCAAGTTGCTGAGCCATATCAACCTGTGACAATTCATGAAACTGTCTTAAACGATACAGCACTGTTTCTTCTTTATGATTCGCAATTGCCCGGTAACGCCGCAATTCTTCCTTATAATAATCCTTCTTGTCCTGTGGAATTTTTTCTTTTGTATAATTTAAGCCGACCTCAAGTGCCCATGCACCTAATTCCAGTAATTGCTCTTTCTCTTCCCAGCTATCGACTCCGCTTTTTTCAATAAATAACTCTATAGCACCCGCCTTTTTATGTTTTCCGGTAATCACATAATCAATGTCCATACCCCATTTAGCATACTCCCGAAGCGTCTGCGCCTGATAACGATTAAGCCCGGCCTCCAGCCGACATAACTGTGCCTGACTAAGACGTGCTTCCCCACTTAACTCAACCTGTGATTTTCCAACTTGTCGGCGGAATTGAACAATCCGATCCAAAACCTGTTGATATTCCTCTTCTTGCATACAATCTCTCCAATTTATATGGATTATTGTAAGCAAAAACAGTATGCCTATTCGTATGCCTTTCACGTATATTTTGTCAGATTTTTCACGTGTTTTTGTCAATTGTTAATGCGTTTTTCCCTTTTGTTCTGCTTTTCATCTCTATTTTCAGTTTTATCTGTCTCAACATGATTTTTAAGATTACTATTCTTTGTAGCCCTTTTCTTTCCTGAAACTTTTATTTACTTTGTATGAAGTGCACGCATAGAATTTAAAATAGCTATTACAGAAACACCTACATCTGCAAATACTGCTTCCCACATAGTTGCTATTCCAAATGCACCAAGTAACAATACCAGGATCTTAATTCCAAGCGCAAACACAATATTCTGCTTTACAATTGCCAATGTCTTTCTTGCAATGTTTACAACAGATGCAATTTTTGTGACATCATCATCCATAAGTACAATGTCAGCTGCCTCAATCGCTGCATCACTTCCCATACTTCCCATGGCAATTCCGATATCTGCTCTGGTAAGTACCGGAGCATCATTGATTCCATCACCGACAAACGCCAGCTTCTCTTTTCCATTTTTTTCGGATAAAAGTTTTTCTACCATAGTAACTTTATCTCCCGGAAGTAATTCCGCATGCACTTCATCCAAGCCCAGTTCACGCCCAACCGCTTCTGCTGTTTCCTTCCGGTCTCCGGTTAACATAACACATTTTTTTACTCCAATTTGTTTCATGCGCGCAATTGCTTCTTTTGCGCCTTCTTTTATCGTGTCGGAAATCACGATACTTCCTCTGAAATTCCCCTCTACTGCCACATAAACAACCGTTCCTATACTCTGATTCTCCGTAAATGAAATCCGGTTTTCTTTTAATAATTTTGCATTGCCAAGTAAGACTTCTTTTCCGTCAATTGTTGTCAAAATTCCATGTCCTGCAACTTCTTTTGTATCACTGACACGCTCTAAGGTAAGTTTCTTTCCATAAGCTTCTCTGATGGAATTTGCAATCGGGTGATTGGAATACCCCTCACCTAATGCTGCAAGCTCTAACAGTTTCTCTTTGCTACCTTCCACCGGTACAATTTCAGAAACCTTAAATTCTCCTTTGGTCAAAGTTCCGGTCTTGTCAAATACAATCGTATTCATCTCAGAAACTGCTTCTAAATAGTTACTTCCTTTTACCAGAACTCCGATTTTAGAAGCAGCTCCGATTCCTCCGAAAAATCCAAGCGGTACAGAAATTACCAAGGCACACGGACAGGAAATGACAAGAAAAATGCAGGCTCTCTGAATCCAGTCACTCCAGCCGCCACCTAATATGAGTGGTGGTAAAATTGCAAGAATCACTGCTCCGATTGTAACGATTGGCGTATAATATTTTGCAAATCTGGTAATAAAATTTTCAACCTTTGCTTTTTTACTGCTTGCATTTTCCACAAGTTCTAAAATCTTTGCTACGGTAGAATCCTCAAATACCTTTGTGACTTTTACTTTTAACGTATTACTGCCGTTTACGCATCCACTTATGATTTCATCCCCGACTGCTGCTTTTCTTGGAACCGATTCTCCGGTAAGTGCTGCAGTATCCACCATGGATTCACCTTCTACCACAACACCATCAAGCGGAATACGTTCTCCCGGTTTTACTACAATGATGGTTCCGACTTCCACATCATCAGGGTCTACCTGCTTTAACACACCATCCTCTTCTATATTGGCATATTCCGGACAAATATCCATCATATCCGATATGGATTGTCTGGATTTTCCGACAGCATACCCCTGGAATAACTCTCCTACCTGATAAAACAACATAACAGCAACCGCTTCCGAATATTCTTTCACGCCAAATGCACCGAAAGTTGCTATCATCATAAGGAAATTTTCATCAAAAATCTGACCGTTTTTTATGTTTCTTACTGCTTTAAAAATAATATCATATCCAATTACAAGATACGGAATAAGATATATCAAAAACATAACAAACGGATTTGCGACTGCTTCTAACACACCTGTGTGTTCTAATATCATAAGTCCTGCAAACAGAATAAATGTAAGGATAATTCGCAATAACATTTTCTTTTGCCTGTTCGTCATAACTTCCACCTCTTTCCTATCTCATTATGCTTCCCAAAATCCATTGTTACATCAAGATCTTACAATCCGGTTCTACCTTTGCACAAACCTTTGCTACTTCTTTCATAATATCATCGAATTTCTCATCCACTGCATCAATCGTCATTTTCTGTGTCATAAAGCTTACGGTTGCATCATTCACACCTTCAATTTTTTTAATTGCATCTTCCATTTTTGCTGCACAATTTGCACAATCCAAATCTTCTAATTTAAATTTCTTTTTCATAGCTTAACTTCCTTTCTCTTACTTTCCTTTTCTTTCAATACTTATCTGTTACTCTTCAATATGCTCTCTTCCCGCTGCAATAATTGTTCTTACATGATCATCCGCAAGGGAATAAAACACCGACTTTCCTTCGCGTCTGCCGGTCACAAGCTTCGCCTGTTTTAAAATACGAAGCTGATGCGAAACTGCTGACTGATTCATATTTAGTGCCTCTGCGAGATCACACACACATACTTCAGACTCAAAAAGAACAAATAAAATCCGTATTCTGGTAGAATCTCCAAAAATTTTAAAAAGTTCTGCCAGATCATACATTTCGTCTTCCTCCGGCATATTTTCATTTACTACCTTTAACTTATCAGCATGTACGCAATAAGTATCACAACATTCTACATCATTCACTGCCATTTTATCACCTCCGTTATATGCATATGAATATCTGTTCATATGTATATATTATACTTCAAATCGCCTTTTGTCAATAAATATTGAATAAAATATAGATGTTTTTTTCGATATTTCTTTGGCATAAAGCCTCTGTACATTTCAAAAAAAGACTGCTAAAATAATTTTTAGTCCGAATTTATGATTTCACTTGGCGGGTGAATAATTCTGGCTTAGCATATTTTGGGAAAGGACGTTTGACTCATGAAAGAAAAAGTCATTTTTTTGCAAAAGAAGACCGACCTGAATCTTCACCGTATCATGTGTTTTGTTGGAGGTTTTATGGGAGCATATGCCATCTTAATCCGCTCTGACAATCTTGGTTCCGCACAGACTTCTAATATGATTTACATTGTACTTCAGTTATTAGGCAGGGATTTACCATCCGTCCTTATTCGTCTGGGCGGTCTTTTTCTTTATTTTGCAGCCATTGAACTTACCGTTCTTTTAGAAAAGCGCACCAATATTTCCCTAAAAAAATATGCCCTGCTTACCGAGGGCATCTGTCTTTTTATTTTAGGATTTCTTCCTCTAACCATAGATCCGGTTCTTGGTTTATATCCGATATTTTTTATGATGTCTACGCAATGGTGCGTATTCCATGGTACTGCCGGTTACAACAGTTCTACCATTTTTTCCACGAACAATTTCAAGCAGTTTTCACTGGCACTTGGTAATTATGTTTCCGAAAAGGATGAGGCTTCCCATGAAAAAATGCTTTTATTTGGCAATTCCCTGCTCTTTTTCCATATCGGTGTCGCAGTTTCTTTCTTTATCTGCAGATTTTTTCAGGTAAAAGCAAGCTTTCTTGCTATTATTCCACTTGCTTTTGCCCTCTATCTGGTCTTTAAAGAAGAACGCTTAGATGAAAAGTTTTCTGAGCTTTCTGCACAAACTGTGTAAGGAAGCTATGACGTAAGGAAAGAGCCAACTGCTTTTTATCTTACCTCAGAACGTATTGTTTCAATAATATTCTGATTTTTAAATTTTCGTATTGCATTGCTCTGTGTAACCCATGTAACAAAATCTCCCTCGTCATCTACAATCGTCAGATAAATAATTGCCGTGTCTTCTGTTTTCAATTTATCATTTATCTCAAATCCAATTCCATCCGGAAGCTGCATATCCAAAATCGCAAGATCAAACTTTTCCACCAGAAGTGCTTCTTTTGCCGCCTTTAGGTCTTTACAATGCAAAGCACGATATCCTTCTTTTTCCAATGCATACATAAGACCGGACGCAATCATCGCATCATCTTCCACCAATAAAATATTATAATCCACAGTTGTCATTTCTTTGGCTACACCTCCGTCATATGTTTCGTTCCCATTTTCTAAGTCAAAGTATATTCCAACACCTTGGTATTTGCAACAAAAGAAAAATGTGCTATGATACCTATGTCCGGGGAAACAGGTGCAACTCCTGTACGAGCCCGTCGCCGTAATGTGTGAAGCATGATTCATCTTACCAGACACGCCACAGTTCTGGGATAAGTCATTGGATTTTTTCTGAGAAGACCAGGTGAGTCAGACACTAAGTCGAAATATCCGGACAACGAATCCTCTATTAACAACAGCCGCGAGTGCCGGCTTTCTTTGAGGAAATAATAGAAAACTAAAGGAGACAAAATGCAAATGAAACGTAACAAAAAATTATTGTCATTCATCCTTAGTATGGTGCTTATTGTGGCTATGGCACTTGGTATGACCGGTTGCAGTGACAAAGAAACCTCTACTAACGAAACAGCAACAACCCTTTCCTCTGAATCTGAGACTGCTTCTCAAACCGAGACGATTGAAAACACCGAGACAGAAGCTTCTGCTTCTCTTTCCGGCAATGTGCTGGGTGAAGGCAAGACACAGTTTAACTTTACCGTAGTAGATAAAGATGGAAATGAAACTGCATTCGAAATTCATACAGACAAAGAAATGGTTGGAGATGCTTTAACAGAACTTAATCTCATTTCCGGCGATGAAGGCGACTATGGTCTTTATGTAAAAACCGTAAATGGCATCACTGCCGATTATGATACAGATGGTTCTTACTGGGCATTTTATGTAAATGATGAATATGCACAGACCGGTGTTGATCTTACACCAATTACCGAAGGAGATTCTTACTCCTTTAAGATTGAAAAATAATGAAGCTTACAGTGAAAGAACTCTGTACCTTTTCCATGCTCGGAGCACTCATGTATGCTTCCAAGCTCATTATGGAGCTTGTTCCTAATGTACATTTATTAGGTGTATTTACCATTGCTTTTACCGTAGTTTACCGGAAAAAAGCATTGTACCCGATTTATGTTTATGTACTCTTAAATGGGATTTTCTGCGGTTTTGCAACATGGTGGATTCCTTATTTATATCTATGGACTGTTCTTTGGGGTGTCACAATGCTGCTTCCAAAGAAAATGCCAAAAAAAATACAACCACTGGTATACATGGTCGTATGTTCCCTGCATGGATTTTTGTTCGGAACACTTTATGCTCCGGCACAGGCGCTTTTATTCGGTCTGTCATTTGATGGCATGATTGCATGGATTATTGCCGGATTTCCGTGGGATTGTATCCACGGAGTCAGCAATTTCTTTTGCGGATTACTCATTATACCCATTATTTCCATATTAAGACGAATTGAATCTATTACTAAATTCTGATTTATACATTAAATGAACCAAGATTATGTACTTTTCCAGGCGTTAAACTGCCGTCTTGCGAAAAATGCAAAATAACAGTTTCATGCCTAGAAAATGCTTTCTATTCTACACCTCTACACCATCATTTTTGGTGTATTCCACAAATTAAGCTTTGTTCCAATTCCTTTCTCAATTGCATTCCGGTAAACAATTGTTCCCCATGCCACATCCTCTGTTGGCATTCCACCTACAGAATAAATTACAATTTCATCTGCTTTTCTGTGAACCGGAATATTTCCAAGCAAAACGTCTCCCAAATCATCAATCTGATTAGACGTCATCTTACCTTCTGCAATCAAATCTTCCACTCTTACTGCCGGAATCGGAATCGTATGATACGCATTCGGTTTCATTTCTTCTTCCCATGCTTCATAAAGCTTAATGTTATCCGTAACTGTTCTTGCACGATTAATAATAAAATCATCATCAAAACGAAGTGCTGCTGTTGATTCAATAATTGCGCCAGGTTTAATCCACTCTTCCGCAATATATGGATAAAGTGCCGGATCACCGGTTGGTGAAGATGTGGATACCGATACAATATCCGAATCCCTTACCGCCTCTTCCATTGTATCAACCGCATATACCTCTACATTCGGATACTCCGCTTTTACATAATCAATAAACTTATTAAGCGATGCCTTACCACGCCCTTTGACCTTTACTGTCTTAAGTGATGGGCGAACTGCCATTGCTGCTGCAAGTGCCGTTTTACTCATAACTCCCGGACCGACAACTCCAATCGTTGTCGCATCTTCTCTCGCAAATGTTTTAAATCCGACACCCGGAACGGCTCCGGTTCGATACGCGGATAAGATGTTTGCAGACATAAATGCAAGTGGCGCTCCTGTGTCTTTATCATTAAGAATAAGCATAAGAATGGAACGTGGAAGACCTTTTTCTTTATTCTCTGCATTGGAGCCGTACCATTTCATTCCTGCCATATCAAATTTCCCACCAAGATACGCCGGCATTGCCATAAATCTTCGATCCGGTCCATCTACTGGCATTTCTGGAAATGGAGAACTTTCCGGAAACATAACCATGCAACCATGTGAATTTCCATTTGCACCGCCCATACGATAATTTCCAACTTTCATGAGCTTAAACATCTCTTCCATTGCTTCCACGCAACCCTTCATATCTTTTACGCCTGCTGCAATCATATCGTCTTCACTCAAATATAAAAAATCAATCTTTGGATATTCCATTATTTTTTCCTCCTATAAATCATTTCTTTTCTTTTTTGTGTGCTATAAGATATAAAGAATGTTCCATTGCCATAACCTCATGAACCGGAACTGGCTGAAACATTGGTTTTTTCAGTTTCAATTTGCACCAAAGAACTGCATACACCGCAAGAATCAAAAAAATAATTCCGTCAATCTTAAAAATCAAATTTCTGGTAGCCGGATCACCATCAATGTTCCAGATCATAAATATATTACCGATAATTGCCAGAATCGGAATAACTGGTCCAAACGGAACTTTGAAAGTTCTTGGCGCCTTCGGAAGCCTCTTTCGGAAAATAAGTACATTAATGTCTGCAATTACATAAGAAACCATCCAAAACACAATTGCTACCAAAATCATGAATGCAAGAGAATCACTGGTAGATAACCCGGTTGCATTTACAACAATCATAATGGTACCTATCATTAAAATTCCAACATAATATGCACCTCTTTTATTCTTTTTTAAAAATATCTCCGGCATAAGATTAATCTTTGCCATGCCTGCACACATGTATGAAAGAAAACTGATTCCAGAATTTACAGTACTTATAACTGCAAACACGGAAACAAGAATCATCCATAACGACCCCACATAACCCAATAAGGAATTTCCATACAAAATATGTGGCGAAGCACTTGCTGTCAAATCTTCCCATTTTACATAATGTCCCATTCCCGCAACCACTAAAATCTGCATAATAAGAATAATAAGAAGGCTCAAAACCATTCCAAGCGGTACATTCTTCCGCTCATTTTTAACATTTTTCGAAATCGGAATGACAAATTCACTACCGATAAACAAAAAGAAAGCAAGTCCCAAAAGTGAAAAGGAATCCGAAAAAGAATTGGCAAGATTCATTGTCTGCTCTACTTTTTCCCCGGTTCCAAGTCCAAAGATTCCAAGCAATCCCATGATAACCAGAGAAAGAATTAAACCATATGCAACAAAGTTTTGAATTTTTGCAAACATATCTACGCCCAAAAGATTTGCCACAATTAGAACTACTAACAATATGACACAAAATACACTTGAAGGAATTCCCGTATCAAAAACAGTATTAATTGCATTTCCAAACATGGCACATTCTACGGAACCTGCAATAGCCTGACATACAATATAGCCTCCAACCATTGTCACAATGGTTACAAATGGTCCCATGCCAGCCAATGTATACTGTGCAAGTCCCCCTGTAAGATTCGGCATAATTGCATTTAATTCTGCCATACAAAGAGCTGTAAATATATTAATGATACATGCCAGTATCATTGAAGTAATAAATCCCGTTCCAAGTGCTCCGGCGCCCTGTCCCAAAGACATCAGACAGCTTGTCGCTACAATCAATCCAACACCCGTTGAAATTACACTTGGCAGACCTAATTTTTTTTCTTCCATAATCGTCTCATCTCCTCATCTTCCAGCCTCATGAAAGCGGACATCCTTAAATCCACTTCGCTACCTGCTAATTACTTTAACGCATCCATTCCTTCTTCACCAGTTCTTACCCGGATAATATTAGACAACGGAGAAATAAAAATTTTACCATCACCGATATGACCGGTATAAAGTTCTTTTTTTATTACATCCACCACGTGATCTAAAGCTTCATTTTCGACATAAAGTATAATCATCTGCTTTGGCAGTAATTCCATCTCTTCATTCTTTTCTGCCTCAAATTCATAAGTTCCATTTTGTACCCCACATCCGATTACCTGTGCCACCGTCATTCCGGATACTCCGATTTTAGAAAGTGCCTGTTTTAAACTGCTTAATTTACTCATCGACGTAATAACTTCTACTCTTGAAAATTCCATATCCATTTTCCTCCCTTTTTATAAAAAAGTGTCTTCGACACCTCAACTCCCCTGCCCCTCATTCATGAGGGGATTTAGGGGTTTTCTTTTTGG
>NZ_JADYUI010000021.1 GCF_021531695.1 Roseburia hominis
ACACACAGAAAAACCGGAGAATAAAAAAGAAGTAGAGTATCTTTACATCGAGGCGGATGAAGATCATGCGTCCCTGCAGTTCCGGGAGAAAAAAGGTGATTTAGAGGAAAACGAGAATCGCCAGAAAAACAATTGTCTGATAACAAAGCTTGTGTATGTTTATGAAGGAATTGAGAAGGAAGCACCAAAAAGTAAGAGACACAAGCTGATAAATCCGTATTATTTTTGTGGAACCAGTTATGGAGAAGAAAACACCGCATTCTGGGATGAGGTTTATGAGTACATCAGTAATCATTATGATTTAGACAAAGTGAAAAAAATTTATTTGAACGCAGATGGAGGCGCCTGGATTAAATCCGGGATGAGGAGGATTGCCGGCATCGCATATGTATTGGATGAATTTCACCTTGAAAAATATCTGACTAAGCTGACAAGTCACATGAAAGATAGTCGAGAAGATGCCGCTGATGAACTCCGAAGAGCAATTCGCAGCAAGACAAAGAAGGATTTTGAAGAAATCGTAGACCGGTTAGAAGGGTGTCTTGAAAATGAAGCAGGGTTAAAACGAATGAATGATGCAAAAGAATACATTCTCTCAAACTGGACGGCGGCAAAACTACGTCTCAGACATCAGGATGGTGTAAAAGGAAGCAGTACAGAAGGTCATGTAAGTCATGTATTATCGAGCAGAATGAGTTCAAGACCAATGGGCTGGAGCATAAAAGGCGCTACAAAAATGGCAAAGCTAAGAGCATATGAGCTGAATGGAGGAGATATGCTGGAATTGGTAAGGTATCAAAAACGAAACCTGCCCAGAGCAGTAGGTGCAGCATATGATGTTTTGAGCAGTACAGAGATAATCCAGTCAGAGAAAAACAGACATGGAGAACTGGGAAAATATGTAGAGAGTATAAGTCATAGCATGTCACTACAGAACAAAAAAATCGTGTGCTTTAATTCGCATATATGGGGATTGTAAAAAGCACACAGGGGAGGAATAAGCTATACAAAGCCCGAAAAATTCGGGCTTGCTTGGAATACCTAAAAATAGTATATTTAAAGCACAAGTCATTGCCTGATACTTTATCAGCGCATCGTGGGTGAACTCTATCCAATTAAATCCGAAGGTAAATTTACGCAGTCAGAGCTTTGATTTATGCTTGTTTTAAACCAGGTAATGAAATATAATAAAGGAAATGTTTTTGATTTATGAGAGAAATTGACAAAGAGTGATTTGTACAGTTGAACAAAAGAGAAAGGAATATGATAATTATGGTAAATCCGGCATCACTTATGAAAATAATGAATGCAAAAAATACATTCACACAAAATCATCCTAAATTTGCAGCATTTTTAGGGGCAGTTTTTGCAAAACCAATAGAGGAAGGAACTGTGATAGAAGTTACAGTTACAAGACCGGGAGAGGCGGCAGTTACTTCAAATTTAAGAGTTCAGGAAAGTGATTTGGAGTTGTTTGCAGAATTAAAGGGATTAGCAAAGTAGAAAGGAAAATGCAAAAAGGAAAATGAAAGAATATAAGATTAGCGAAATAAGTGAGATACATATCTATGGAAGGACTGGAAATATCAAACAGCCATTGCCATTATTTTGGTCGGCGAGTGGAATAGAGATGAATGTACAGGCAAGCGAAATGTGGCTGGAGGTTGAGGCAGATTATGCGACAATGGAACCGTGGATTGCAGTGTTGTTGGATTCTGCGATGATAAGCCGTCAGATGTTGCAAAAAGGAAGATATTGGATTCCTCTATTTCGTGGGTTGGATAAAGAAACAAAAAGAAAAGTAAGAGTGGTACGTGAAGTGCAGGCAATGAGTGATGATAAGGATTGTTGCTTAAAGCTTCATGCTATTCGAATTGATGGAGAATTTTGTCCTATTGATGAGAAAAAAATGAGAATAGAGTTTATAGGAGACAGCATTACTTGTGGGGAAGGAATTGTAGGTGCAAAAGGAGAAATGTGTTGGGCTTCTATGGCTTTTGGGGCATCTTTGAACTATGCCTCGATGGTAGCAGATGCGTTGAACGCAGATTATAGAATAGTTTCGCAGAGTGGATGGGGCGTTTTATGCAGTTGGGACGGAGACCCTGCACGTAATATACCGACTTATTATGAAAAGGTTTGTGGATTGGCAGCAAAAGGTGAGAATGCAAAATGTGGTGCAGGAGAAGATTATGACTTTGCATCATGGAAGCCGGATTATGTATTTATTAACCTTGGTACGAATGATGCAAGTGCGTTTAGGCAACCTTCTATTTACAGGGACGAAAATGGTGAGCTGTTTGATCAACGCATGCAAGAAGATGGAACTTTTGAAAGGAAATCTTTACAGCGTTTTAAGGATGCTGCGGCAGCGTTTATAAAGAAAGTGCGTAAATGTAATCCGGATTCTTATATCATATGGGGGTATGGCATGCTCGGACTGGACTTAAAAGAGGCAATCATGGAGGTGATTACTACCTATAAAAAGGAAAGTGAAGATAACAGAATAGAGTTTATGGAACTTATACCGTCAAACGAAGAGACAGTTGGTTCCAGAGAACATCCGGGTATTTTATGCCATAAGCAGGCAGCAGAAAAAATCATAGAGAGATTGAACCGTTTAAGCAGTAGCGTGTAGGATAACAATGAAAAGTCTCCTGTGTTATATTGAGAAAAGTATCGTAAGCCAATCTCAAAACAGGGGAGGAGGTTCATATGAAAAACAAGTTTATCACGTGTATGTCGGAAATGCCGGTATCATATCGTATTTATACCGAAGTATCGGGAAAGGGATTATATGAAAAATTGGAAAATGATATAAGAAAAATCAAGTGAGTTATCAGCTTTAATGAAAGAATAAAAAAGATTAAAAAATTAAGAAAAATTAAGAAAGTATTCACTTGAGTTTCAGATTTTGGACATGAAATTGTCACAATAAGAAAGTATGATGTATTTATCACCAAGAGGTGATTCAATATATTATTATTTCTTCCCCATTTTCAAGAGCTGCGAATTGACGCAGCTCTTTTTTTCGGATTGTATAGGAAATTCCTATACAACGAAAAACACTTCGTGCGACAATGCATAGTTCGTAGAGAAGAAAATAGCGTAATGGCATTGCTCGCGCACGTGACAAAAGCGATGCAGATTAGTAGATTGGAACACGAGAGTTGCTTTGCACACTTTTGTTCGGATGTTGCTAAATCTTGTTAATAATGTGCAAAGTGACGAATAATAGATAAACTTTTCGGGAAAAATGCATAGAGTAATAGGAAAAAGCAAGAAATGAAAGTGAGAAATCTTGCATACAAAGCGAAAAAGCATGGAAAAATCAAAGAAAGAATGTAAAAATGCAATAAAAAAATAAGAAGTTGCAAAAACTAAAAAAAGTTGACATTCTTAAAAAAAAATGGCATAATGCCAAAGAATTTAGTAAAGGTAACTTTTTTTATTTAGGAAGGTGAGAATTATGTTTGAAAAGAAAATTAAGTTGGCTGATAGAGAAGAGGTTTGTGGTTTTGTCAAAGCAGCAGAAAAATGTGATTTTGATATTGACATTTCTTACAATCATATTTTGATTGATGCAAAATCTTTCTTGGGCGTTTTAGGACTTGGATTTTCAAGAGAGCTTACCGTGAAATATGGTGACAGAGATGAAAACTTTGAGACTGTTTTGAACAAATATGCGGTAGCATAACGTATTTTTTACAACAGATGAGATATAGAAAAATTATAAATTGCTTCTATTATTACTATTAGCAGGATTGACGAAGCCTTCAGACTGGTGGGAATTCCATTGGTTTGAAGGTTTTTTCATTGTATAGGAAATTCTTCAAAATTTTCTATACAATAAAAAGCACTTCGTGCAACAATGTGCAGTTCGTGGATAAGTTCAAAAGTTTTTTGACCTTGTTATTATTTTAGGTATAATAAAATAAAGCTACTATTGATAAGCCACGGAGTGACAATGGTTCGTGCACAAGTAGCCAAGCAGATTGCGAATGTCCATTTTACTGTGAAGCGTAACGAATAAAAGGAGCTAATAATGAAATGGTAAGGGAACAAATTAAAATTTCGGTACGGAATTTGGTAGAGTTCATTTTACGTTCGGGAGATTTGGACAATCGGAAAGACCGAATGATGGATAAAAATGCCATGCAGGCGGGAAGTCGCATGCATCGAAAAATTCAACGTAAGATGGGGGCAGATTATCATGCCGAAGTACCGTTAAAAATTATAATTGAAGAAGAACGCTATCAGCTTGTGGTGGAAGGACGGGCAGATGGTATTATTATAAATGAAGAAGAGGATTTTGTGACAATTGATGAAATCAAAGGAATGTATATGGATTTCACTTATCTTACAGAGCCAATCGAAGTACATCGGGCACAGGCGATGTGTTATGCCTATATTTATGCAGTCCAGCATGATTTAAAAAGAATGAAAATCCAGATGACATATTGTAATCTGGATACAGAGGAAATCAGACGCTTTTTGGAAGAGATTTCTTTTGAAAAGTTGGAAAAATGGTTTTTGGATTTAATTGCTTCTTATAAAAAATGGGCAGATTTTTCTTATGATTGGAGATTAAAACGTCAGGCATCTATTCAAAATTTAGAATTTCCTTTTTTGTATCGAAAAGGACAAAAAAAGCTGGTGTCGGATGTGTACCGCACCATTTATCGTGAAAAGAATCTTTTTATTCAGGCACCTACCGGGGTAGGAAAAACGATTTCTACAATCTATCCGGCAGTACGGGCAGTAGGTGAGAATCTGGCAGATAAGATTTTTTATCTTACTGCAAAAACAATAACAGGAACTGTTGCAAAAGAAACCTTTGATTTGTTGGCACAACATGGATACCGGGCGAAGATTGTGGCAATTACGGCGAAAGAGAAAATGTGCAAGTGCGAAGAGGTAGACTGCAATCCGGAGAAGTGTCCTTATGCGAAAGGACATTTTGACAGAGTAAATGATGCGGTATTTGATTTATTACAGCGAGAGGATAATTTTACCAGAGAAGTCTTTTTTGAACAGGCAGAAAAATTTATGGTCTGTCCGTTTGAACTTTGTCTGGATACAGCTTCGTGGGCAGATAATATTATCTGTGATTATAATTATGTATTTGACCCGAATGTCTATTTGAAACGTTTCTTTGCGGAAGGAATCAAAGGAGATTACATCTTTTTAGTGGATGAGGCGCATAATCTGGTAGAGCGCGGAAGAAGCATGTATAGTGCAGCTTTGTATAAAGAAGATTTTCTTACGGTAAAAAGAATTTTAAAGAATCATAGTAAGAAACTGGAAAAGGAACTGGATCGCTGTAATAAGATTATGCTGGAATATAAGAGAACCTGCGATACCTATGAGGTTTTAGAAGATGTTGGAAATCTTATTTTTGCTTTGATGCGTCTGGGTTCAGAGATGGATAAGTTTTTTCAAAAGACGAGAGAATTTCAGGGAAAAGAGGAATGTCTGCAGTTTTACTTTGACGTACGTAATTTTTTAAACATTTATGACAGAGTAGACGAAAATTATGTGATCTATTCAGAACATGATAAAGAGGGACGTTTTTTTATCAAACTCTATTGTGTGGATCCGTCAAGAAATTTACAGGAGTGTCTGGATAAGGGAAAAAGTACCATATTTTTTTCTGCGACTTTTCTTCCAATTCATTATTATAAAAGTCTTCTTAGTACAAAAGAGGATAATTATGCGGTTTATGCGGAGACAACTTTTAAGGAAGAACAGAGCCTGCTTCTGGTAGCAAATGATGTGAGCAGTAAATATACCAGAAGAAATCAGGCTGAATATATGCGTATTGCAGCATATGTTGAAAAAATTGCTACTGCAAAAAAGGGAAATTATATTGCTTTTTTTCCATCTTATCAGTTTATGGAACAGGTGTATGACGAATTTATGAGCAATTACGGAGATAAATTTGAAACATTACTTCAGACAAGTGGAATGAAAGAAAAAGAAAGGGAAGAATTTTTAGGAGAATTTGAAAAGGAGCGGGCGAAGTCCCTGGTTGCATTTTGTGTTCTTGGTGGGATTTTTGGAGAGGGAATCGACTTAAAAAAGGAGTTATTGATCGGAACAATCATTGTAGGAACCGGATTGCCGCAGGTGTCAAATGAGAGAGAAATTCTAAAGAATTATTATGATAAAAGACAAGGGGGAGGATTTGATTATTCTTATCGCTATCCGGGGATGAATAAGGTTGAGCAGGCAGCAGGAAGAGTGATCCGGACAAGCGAAGATAAAGGCATTATCGCTTTATTGGATGAGCGTTTTTTGAATTATGATTATGTAAACCTTTTTCCGAGAGAATGGAAAAAGTATGAGAAATGCTCCCTCGATGATGTTGAGAGGAAAGTGGCTGCTTTTTGGAAAAATACTGCCCCACATTAGAGTGTGGGCAGTATTTTTAAGAATTCTTCGGTGGATGCAGAAAGTGGAAGACTTGGATTAACGCAGGCAACAATCTGTCTGGCGGGCATAGGTTCCTTCGTTTTTAAAATGTATAAATCTTTGGAATCTTTGGTCAGACAATAATCAGGGATGAAAGCAATGCCAAGCCCAATCCGTGCAAGGTCAATCAAAAGGTCATTGCTGCTTAATTCAATTTCAGGAACCAGTTCTAACTGATGCTGCAAAAACAAATTGTGCAAAAATTCACTGGTGGTACTTTTCCGGTCTAACATAAGAATCGGGTATTGCTTTAATTCTTCAAATGGAATCTCATGTTGTTTTAAATTAAAGTAAGCAGGATTAGCAATAAAAACATCTTTAAAATTTAAAACAGTTTTTTGCATATAGGAAGGTGATAGTTTTGCATTTGGAAAGTTTGTGACAATTAAATCAACTTTTCCCTGTTCCAATAAATCAACACAGCTTAGAGACGTTGCATTGGTGACTTTAATAGGAACATTCGGAAACTGCTTATGGAATTCTTTTAGGTAAGGAACTAAAAAATAGCGGCAGATGGTATCGCTTGCACCGATATGAAGCTGCCCAAGTCCTAAGGTGTTGGTGTCGAGCAATTGATTTTCGCCTCTTCGAATTAGATTCATAGCAGGTTCAATATGCTTTAACAGAATTTTACCGGCAGGGGTAAGTTGTACTTTCTTGGTGCTCCTTATAAATAATGGCTGATTCAGTTTCTTTTCCAGCGTCTTGATAGACTGGCTTACCGCAGACTGTGAGATATATAATTGTTTGCTTGCCTCAGAAAAGCTTAATGAGGTGGCAACGTAATAAAAGACTTTGTAAAGTTCGTAGTTAATATCCATATGGATTCCCCCTTTCTTAATATTATAAGTCCTGCTTATAAAACTGTCAATCAATGAAAATTAGAAAGACTTATAAAAAGAATTAGATATATTAATTATACTAATTGAACGGACTATGTTATACTGAATACAACATTAGGAAACCAAAATACGTTTACATATTTTATGGAGGGATCAACATGAGTAACGTAAGACGAGTATATGCAGAGAAAAAGAACGAGTTTGCAGTACAGGCAAAAGAGCTTGAAGCGGAAATCAAAAGCTATCTTGGAATTAAAAGTGTTACAAAAGTACGTGTTTTAATTCGTTATGATATTGAAAATATTTCAGAAGAAACTTATAAAAAGGCTTTGGGTACTGTTTTCTCAGAACCACCGGTAGATAATTTATATGAAGAGAAATTTGATTTAGAAGGTGGTATTACCTTTAGCGTGGAATTTTTGCCGGGACAGTTTGATCAGAGAGCAGATTCCGCAATACAGTGTGTAAAACTTTTGAATGAAGAAGAAGAACCGGTGATTCGTTCTGCTACGACTTACGTTATTTATGGTGCCATTAATGAAGAACAGTTTGCTGCTATTAAGAATCATTGCATCAATCCGGTAGATTCCAGAGAGACGGGAATGGAGAAGCCGAAAACTTTGGTAACAGAGTTTGAAGAACCGGAAGATGTAAAGATTTTTGACGGATTCATTGATATGGGAGAAAAGGACTTAAAGGAATTATATGATTCTTTAGGACTTGCCATGACATTTAAAGATTTTCTCCATATCCAGAATTACTTTAAGAACGATGAAAAAAGAAATCCTTCCATGACAGAAATTCGCGTGTTGGATACTTACTGGTCTGATCACTGCCGTCATACGACATTTTCTACAGAATTAAAGGACGTAAAATTCGATGAAGGATATTATAAAGATCCAATTGAGGCAACCTATAAAGATTATCTGGAAACACATAACAATTTATATAAAGGAAGAGACGATAAATTTGTCTGCCTGATGGATTTGGCGTTAATGGCAATGAAACGCCTGAAAAAAGAAGGAAAGTTACAGGATCAGGAAGAATCTGATGAAATCAATGCATGTTCTATCGTAGTTCCTGTTGAAGTAGATGGAAAGACGGAGGAGTGGTTAGTAAACTTTAAAAATGAAACACATAACCATCCGACTGAAATTGAACCATTTGGTGGGGCTGCAACCTGTCTTGGCGGTGCAATCAGAGATCCGTTGTCCGGACGTACTTATGTATATCAGGCAATGCGTATCACAGGTGCTGCAGACCCGACGATTTCCGTAAAAGATACGATGGAAGGAAAATTGCCACAGAAGAAGATTGTTCGTTCTGCTGCACATGGTTATAGTTCTTATGGTAACCAGATCGGACTTGCAACCGGATATGTCAAGGAAGTTTATCATCCGAATTATGTGGCAAAACGTATGGAAATCGGTGCAGTTATGGGAGCAGCTCCAAGACGTGCGGTGCAGAGACTGAATTCTGATCCGGGAGATATCATTATTTTACTTGGTGGAGAGACAGGACGTGACGGTTGTGGCGGTGCAACCGGTTCTTCTAAGGCACATACCACTCAGTCTATTGATACCTGTGGTGCAGAGGTTCAAAAAGGAAATGCTCCGACAGAGCGTAAATTGCAAAGATTATTCCGCAGAGAAGAAGTAAGCCATATCATTAAGAAATGTAATGACTTTGGTGCGGGCGGTGTTTCTGTTGCAATCGGTGAGCTTGCAGACGGGCTTCGCATTCAGCTTGACAAAGTTCCAAAGAAATATGCAGGTCTGGATGGAACGGAAATTGCCATTTCCGAATCGCAGGAGCGTATGGCAGTTGTTGTTGCAAAAGAGGATGTAGATACTTTCTTAAAATATGCAAAGGAAGAGAACTTAGAGGCAACAGAGGTCGCAGTTGTAACAGAAGAACCAAGACTGGTACTGGTATGGAGAGGAAAAGAGATTGTAAATATTAAACGTGCATTCCTCGATACGAACGGAGCACATCAGGAGACGAATGTAGAAGTTGAAATGCCGGTACCGGAGGAAAATTATTTTAAAGCATCAAGCGTAGATGATGTAAAACAAAAATGGTTGTCCGAACTTTCTGATTTGAATGGATGTTCCCAAAAAGGACTGGTTGAAATGTTCGATGGCTCCATCGGAGCCGGTAGTGTATACATGCCTTACGGTGGTAAATATCAGCTTACCGAGACACAGAGTATGGTAGCAAAACTTCCTGTTTTAAAAGGAAAATGTGATACAGTAACGATGATGTCTTATGGATTTGATCCGTATTTATCTACCTGGAGTCCATACCATGGTGCAGTTTATGCGGTCCTAGAATCCATATCTAAGATTGTTACTGCAGGTGGAGATTACAAAAAGATTCGTTTTACATTCCAGGAATATTTCCGTAGAATGAGTGAGGATCCAAAACGCTGGAGCCAGCCTTTTGCAGCATTGCTTGGTGCTTACAGCGCACAGATTGGATTTGGATTACCATCCATCGGCGGAAAGGATTCCATGTCAGGATCTTTTAATGAAATCGATGTTCCGCCAACTTTGGTATCTTTTGCCGTAGATGTTGCAAAAGAAAAGGATATTATCACACCGGAATTGAAAAATGCCGGAGATAAAATGTTCTTATTTAAGATAGAAAAAGATGCTTATGATCTGCCAAACTATGAACAGATTATGAAGTTGTACGACATGGTGCATGCTTTGATTCAGAATGGAACCATTGTTTCAGCCTATGCACTGGATGGAAAAGGCATTGCGCTTGCATTAAGTAAAATGGCATTTGGTAATAAACTTGGAGTTACGGTATCGGATGCTGTTGCAAAAGAAGAATTGTTTGCACCGGGATTTGGTAATATTGTGGCAGAAGTAAAAGATGTTTCCAAATTACAGGCACTTGTAAAAGAAGCCGGTATGGAAAAATTTGTAATAGAAATTGCCGAAGTCAACGACAAACAGGCATTTGTATATGGCGATATGACAATTTCCATGGATGAGGCATTAGAAGCCTGGACGGGTACTTTAGAGAAAGTATTCCCGACAAGGGTAACCGAAGACAAAGAAGAAGTTAAGACCGGATTATTTAAAACTGATAAAGTATACATTTGTAAAAATAAAGTGGCAAGACCTACCGTATTTATTCCGGTATTCCCTGGTACGAACTGTGAGTATGACAGCGCAAAAGCATTTGAACGCGCGGGTGCAGATACAATTGTTAAGGTATTTAAGAATTTGAATGCCAATGATATCCGTGAATCTGTTGATGAGTTTGTAAAGGCAATAGAAAAATCTCAGATTATCATGTTCCCAGGTGGATTTTCCGCAGGTGATGAACCGGAAGGAAGTGCGAAATTCTTTGCAAATGCATTCCGCAATGCAAAAATGACAGAAGCAGTGAATAAGCTTTTGAATGAAAGAGATGGACTTGCACTCGGTATCTGTAACGGATTCCAGGCACTTATTAAATTAGGTCTTGTTCCGTATGGCGAAATCAGACAACAGACAGCGGATTCACCGACACTTACTTATAATACAATTGGTCGTCATATTTCAAAAATGGTTTATACCAAAGTGGTATCCAATAAATCTCCGTGGTTACAGAAAGCAGAGCTTGGAAATGTATATTGCAATCCGGCTTCTCATGGAGAGGGACGATTTGTTGCACCGAAAGAATGGCTGGATAAATTATTTGAAAATGGTCAGGTTGCAACACAGTATGTCAATGAAGCAGGTAATCCGACCATGGATGAAGAGTGGAATGTCAATGGTTCTTATCTGTCAATTGAAGGTATTACCAGTCCGGATGGACGTGTACTTGGTAAGATGGCACATTCCGAGCGTCGTGGCGATTCTGTAGCAATCAATATTTATGGTGAACAGGATATGAAGATTTTTGAGTCCGGAGTGGCATATTTTAAATAGATTCATTTAAATATTTAGAAAAGCATTGCTTTTCTGCCTGAATTTCGATAATCTGATAATAATAGAAAAGATTGTGTAAGGGGCAGGAAAATATTTATGAAAAAGAGAACCATACGTGCATTGGAGATTTTAGGAATTCTTGTTGCGTTTTCTTTAATTGTTGCAGCAAGCGTTGCGGAAAAGAAAAATGCGGTTGTAAATAATTATAAAGGTGTCAGTATGTCTGCGGAAGCCGGAAGTATTTCCGCAGAAGGGCTGACACTCAATATTACCAATGACACCAAAGAGAGTTTCGTGCTTAAAGACGAATACATTATTGAAAAGAAAACACAGGGGCAGTGGTATAAGCTGCCAAGCCAGACGATTGCAGGTGACTGGGAAGAAGAGGATGTAGTAATCGAACCGGAGACAACGATGGATGAGGTATGCACAGTGACGTGGCTGGAAAGTTACGGCAGACTTCCTTCCGGGGAGTATCGTCTGTTGAAAAAATTTGAGACAAAAGATAACGAAGAGCATGTGCTCGCAGTGACGTTTTCATTATAAAAACTTTCGTGGGGATGAAAATCCTTGCGGAAGTTTTTGTTGTATAGGAAATTTTTTTGAATTTCCTATACAACAAAAAATACTTCGTGCGACAATCGCAGTTCGCAGAGAAGAAAATAGCCTTCTTATAGTCTTATCCTATAACCAGTAATGGGAAAATTCGGCTTGTCAGAGAAACGCAGATTTTATATAATAAAAAGAGCAAATTTGGAAATAGGAAAATGAGGAAAAGTCATGAAAATTACGGAATATTTAATGGATCACAGGTTAATTACCGATGGTGCATTTGGAACTTATTATCAGAAAAAATTTGGAGACGAATATTATGTAGTGGAGAAAGCCAATACGGAGGCACCGGACAGGGTAAAGGAAATCCATTTAGAATACATTGCGGCGGGAGCCGGTTTGATACGAACAAACACATTTGCAAGTAATACCATGTTTTTTGACAGCCTGCAAGAAGTAGTAAACAATGTTGAGGCTGGTTATGCAATTGCAAAAAAAGCGGTAGAAGAGAGCAAAAAAGAAGTTTTTATTGCAGCGGATTTAGGACCGATTTATGATTCAGATAATGAAGAATATGAATCGGTACTGGCAGAATATAAAACAATCTGTGATACCTTTTTTGCCTGCGGAGCAAGGATTTTTTTATTTGAAACACTTTCCGATTTGAATTATGTGGCACCACTTGCAGAGTATATCAAAGAAAAGGGCGAAACATTCGTGATTGCACAGTTTTCTTTTGATAAAAGTGGATATACGAAGTCAGGAATCAGTGTACGGCGTATGATTGAGCGTGTGGCACAGGAAAAGGCATTGGATGCTTTTGGATTTAACTGCGGTGTGGAACCGGCACATTTGTATCATATATTAAAAGAGGTAACATTTCCGGAAGGAAAGTTTGTGACGGCATTGCCGAATGCAGGGTATCCTGTATTTTTGCGTGGAAAAACGATTTATTCCAATAATGAAGCATACTTTGTAAAGATGCAGGAAAAAATAGCGGATCTTGGAATTGATATTTTAGGTGGCTGTTGCGGAACAGAGCCGTCTTATATCAGGAATCTGACAAAAGCGTTGAAAGACACGAAAAAAGCAGAAAAGAAGACTGGAAAGATTACATTAAGTGAGGCCGGGCACAATAATCATGCCCTGGAAGAAAAGTTTCAGAAAAACGAAAAAGTATACATAGTAGAATTAGACCCGCCTTTTCAGACGGATGTCAGCAAAGTAATGCAGGGAGCAAAGCTGTTAAAAGAAAATCAGGTAGATTTGATTACGCTTGCGGATTCCCCAATGGCAAGAGCAAGAATGGATGCGGGGATTTTAGCAGCCAAAATACAAAACGAAGTAAAGATTCCGGTTATGCCACATATGTGCTGCCGCGATAAAAACGTATTGGCACTTCGTTCTGCAATTCTTGGGGATTATATGAGCGGAATCAGACAGTTTTTATTTATTACCGGAGATCCGGTGGCAAGAGAGTATCGTGGTAAGATTTCATCCGTATTTGATTTTAATTCGATTAAGCTTATGAATTATGTCAAAGAGATGAATGCGGATGTTTTTGCGGATGAGCCGGTATGCTACAGTGGGGCATTGAATTATCATGGTGCAAATGTGGATGCAATTATAAACCGTATGAAGTTGAAAATTGCGGAAGGTTGTACTTTCTTTTTGACACAGCCGATTTACACGGATGAAGACATAGAACGGATTCGCTATATTAAAGAGCATGTCAATACACGTTTGATTTGTGGAATTATGCCATTAGTAAGCTATAAAAATGCAATGTTTGTATGTAATGAGATGCCGGGAATCCATATCACCCAGGATATTGTAGACAAGTATTCCCCGGATATGACAAGGGAAGAAGCAGAAGCGGTAGCAACTAAGATTTCGGTGGAAATTGCAGCAAAGCTTTATGATATTGCAGATGGATTTTATATGATGACACCATTTAATCGTGCCGGACTTATCAGTAATATTATTACGGAAATCAGAAAATTAGGAGATTGATCATATGACAAAGGAAGCATTTCGGGAACTGATAGAAAAAAGAGTAGTGATTTTGGATGGAGCGACGGGAACGAATCTGCAAAAAGCAGGAATGCCGGTCGGTGTTTGCCCGGAACAGTGGATTTTAGAGCATGAAGCCGTTATGGAACAGTTACAGCGTGATTATGTTGCAGCCGGGACGGATATATTATATGCACCGACGTTTACGGCGAACCGTGTGAAGTTAGAAGAATATGGTCTGGAAGATGAACTTGTTACAATGAATACTAAGCTTGTCGCATTGTCAAAACGGGCAGCAGACGGGAAAGCACTGGTTGCAGGTGATCTTACAATGACCGGAAAACAGTTATTTCCGATGGGCGACATGGACTTTGAGGAATTAGTAGAGATTTATAAGGAACAGGCAAAGGTCATCTATGAAGCTGGAGCAGATTTATTTGTGGTAGAGACTATGATGAGTTTGCAGGAGACAAGAGCAGCCGTGCTTGCCATTAAGGAGACCTGTGATCTGCCAATTATGGCAAGTCTTACCTTTAATGAAGATGGAAGAACCTTGTATGGAACCGATCCAAAGACAGCGGTTGTGGTGCTGCAAAGTTTAGGCGTGGATGCAGTCGGACTCAACTGTTCGACCGGACCGGAAGAAATGTTGGTGCCTGTAAAAGAAATGGTAGAATATGCAAATATTCCGGTGTTAGCAAAGCCGAATGCTGGATTGCCGGAATTAGTAGATGAAGTGACGGTCTATCATACAACACCGGAAGAATTTGCAGCAGTGGGCAAAAAGCTGGTGGAAGAAGGAGCATCCCTTATTGGTGGCTGCTGTGGAACGACACCGGAGCATATTAAGGCGTTAAAAGAGGCAGTAAAGGATGTTCCGGTAAAGCAAATTAAGAATGAAAAGAAACGTATACTGGCTTCGGAACGAAAAACGGTAGAAATCGATTTAGATGGTCAGTTCCTCGTGGTTGGAGAGCGTATTAACCCGACCGGAAAGAAAAAGCTTCAGGCAGAGTTAAAAGAGGGAAGCCTTGATTTAGTACGTTCCATGGCAAGAGAACAGGAAGAAAACGGAGCGGCTGTTTTGGATGTTAACATGGGAATGAATGGCATTGACGAAAAGCAGATGATGCTTGATGTTATTTATGAAGTAAGTGCGACAGTAGACTGTCCGTTGTGCATTGATTCCAGTCATGTCGATATCATTGAGGCGGCACTTCGCATTTATCCGGGACGTGCTCTCATTAATTCTATTTCTTTGGAAAAAGAAAAGTTTGAAAAATTGCTTCCGATAGCACAAAAATATGGTGCCATGTTTATCTTACTTCCGTTATCGGATGAAGGTTTACCAAAATCGATGGAAGAAAAGAGAAACATTATCCATACGATTACGGAGCGTGCATATTCTTTAGGATTTACAAAAGAAGATATTATTGTGGACGGTCTGGTTGCGACGGTTGGAGCAAATCCAAACGCGGCGTTAGAGTGCTTTGATACGATTTCGTATTGTAAAAATGAGCTAAAACTTGCGACCATCTGTGGACTTTCCAATATTTCCTTTGGATTACCGGACAGACAGTTTGTGAATACGGCATTTCTTACGATGGCAATCTCAAAAGGACTTACGATGGCAATTGCGAATCCATCACAGGATTTACTCATGAATGCTGCATTTGCGACAGATATGCTGCTAAATAAAGAAGAAGGCGACATTCGTTATATCACAAGAATGAATCTTCGGGACGAAAAAATTACCAAAGAAGATGCCAGTGGGGCTCGAGAAGAAAAAGCACCAAAAGCTCCGGTGTATGAGGCGGTATTGCAGGGAAATAAAGGTGGTATTTTAAAAGAAGTTCAAAAGGCACTCAAGGAAGGAAAAGTGCCGGATGACATTATCAGTGAAGACTTAATTCCTGCCATCAATGAGGTTGGTGTGTTGTTTGACAAGCAGATTTACTTCCTGCCTCAGCTAATTGCAAGCGCCAATACCATGAAGCTTGCGATTGAATATTTAGAGCCAATGCTTGTAAAAGCGGAGGATGCCGAGGAAATGGCAACGATTGTTATGGCAACAGTAGAGGGGGATATTCATGATATCGGGAAAAATCTTGTGGTGTTAATGTTAAAGAATTATGGTTATCGCGTTATCGATTTGGGAAAAGATGTGGCGGCATCCATTATTGTAGATACAGCACTGAAAGAGAATGCAAAGGTAATTGGACTTTCTGCACTTATGACAACAACAATGATGCGCATGAAAGATGTGGTGGAGCTGGCAAAGGAAAAGAATTATACCGGAAAAATCATTATCGGCGGAGCGGCGATTACACCAAGCTTTGCAGATGAAATCGGTGCAGATGGATATTCCAAGGATGCAGCAGATTGCGTGAAATTAGTGGAGCGTTTGTTAGAAGAAAATTAGAATAGGAATTAAAAAACGGAGTGAAAAATGAGACAGGAACAAATTGATAAGGATATTTCGATTACGGAAATAGATGGCTTAAGAATTGGACAGGCAAAAAATGAGGAGGGACAAACCGGAGTTACCGTACTTTTGTTCGATAAGCCTGCGATTGGTGGTGTTGATATAAGCGGAGGTGGTCCGGCATCCAGGGAAACACCGTTATTATCACCGCTTACGGCAAGTAACCCAATTGATGCCATTGTTTTATCCGGTGGTTCTGCTTACGGACTGGATGCCAGTACCGGCGTGATGCAGTATCTCGAAGAACATGGCAGAGGGTATGAAACCGGCTTTGCAAAAGTACCATTGGTTTGTCAGTCCTGTATTTATGACCTGGGATATGGCTCCGCTAAGATCCGACCAAATGCAGCACTTGGTTATGCAGCGTGTGTTGATGCAGAAGATGAGAAAGAACCTTTGCAGGGAAATGAAGGAGCCGGAACGGGGGCTACGGTTGGTAAACTGTTTGGAATGGCGCAGGCAGAAAAATCAGGTATTGGAATGGCAGCAGTTCAGATTGGCGAACTAAAGGTGGCAGCAGTGGTTGTGGTTAATGCACTTGGGGATATTTTTTGCGCATCCAATGGAGAAAAAATAGCAGGGCTTTTCAATAAAGAACGAAATGCTTATCTTGATACGTTTGCAGAATTTATAAAAATCACGAAACCGACGGATTTTTATAAAGAAAATACGACAATTGGAGCAGTGGTTACGAATGGCAAGTTTGCACAGGATGAGATGAATAAAATAGCATCCATGACAAGATGCGCTTATGCAAGAAATATTAACCCGGTGGGAACGATGGCAGACGGTGATACCATTTATGCAGTATCAATGGGAGATGTGAAAGCAGACATCAATATGGTCGGAACCACAGCGGCAAAGGTGATGTCGATGGCGATTGAAAATGCCATAAAATATGCAACAATTCCAGAGGAAACATATTTAAAAAATGTGAATGCCGGGTAGAGTTTTTAGCAGTTACAAAATATCAATAAAAATAAGTATTGACTTTAATGCTTTTGGATAGTATAATAATCTAGTCAGTCAGCAATAGCTGATTACAAATGGGATCTTAGCTCAGCTGGGAGAGCATCTGCCTTACAAGCAGAGGGTCATAGGTTCGAGCCCTATAGGTCCCATTTATATGGCGAGATAGCTCAGTTGGCTAGAGCATACGGTTCATACCCGTAGTGTCGAGGGTTCAAATCCCCCTCTCGCTACGTCATAGAAAGCAGGAACGTTGATAGAAAGCGTTTCTGCTTTTTTCTGTATAAGATTCGGGCGTCAAAAGGTCGCCAAAAAGTTAAGCTGTCCTATTGCACAAAGATGTAATTTGGTATTTGTGACTTATGAAGGATATTAGATTTTCTTAATGTTCTGTCAATTACTCCAGCAACTCAGCAACAGGATGTTGATGAGAGCCCATGCTGAGCCATGGATGGCGAATCGTGGGCGGTTGCGGTCGCGATTCAAGCATCTGTCAGAACATTTAGAAAATGTTATATCCGTAATTCGGAACAAATGACAAATTACATCTTTGTGCAATGTAACAAGTAAAAATCAGTTGGCGAGATTTTTCCACTCGAATTTTATAGGGAAAAAGCATAGATAAATATAGAAAGGATAGAAAATAGGATGATGAGAAAATGGAAAAAAAGCAGTACCGTGTTTTTACTTAGTATCTTACTGGTTTGTGGTTGTGGAAATGCCAAAAATGCGGTGGCAGAGGTATCGGATAAAGAAGAGGTAACAGAGCAGGTGATGGAAGAAGCACCACAGACAGAGACGGAAGCAAACAAAAAAGAAGCTGTTACATTTACAGATGACCTGGGACGGGAAGTTACGGTAAAAGATCCAAAAAGAGTCGCATGCCTGATTGGAAGTTTTGCTGATGTGTACCTGCTTGCAGGTGGAGAAGTAGTGGCCACAGCAAATGATGCATGGGAAACGCTTCAGTTGGATTTGGGAGAAGATGTTGTAAATATTGGAAGCATTGTAGAACCGGATATAGAAAAGCTGCTTGCAGCAGAGCCGGATTTTGTCATTGCAAGTACGAATACGGATTCAAATCTTGAAATGGAAGAACTTTTGACGAGTGCCGGAATAACAGTTGCCTATTTTGATGTAACAAATTTTGAAGATTATCTGCATATGTTAGAGATTTGTACCGAGATTACAAACCGACCGGATTTATATGAAGAAAATGGCTTAAAAGTGCAGGAACAGATTGAAAAAGTAAAGCAAAGAGTGGATGAAACAGTGCATCCAAAGGTACTATTCCTTCGGGCTTCCGTCAATAACATCAAGGCGAAAGGCAGTGAAGATTCCGTTGGTTCAGAGATATTAAAAGACTTAGGATGTATTAATATTGCGGATGAAGAAGGAAGTTTGTTAGATGATTTAAGTATGGAAGCAATCATTGAAAAAGATCCGGATTATATTTTTGTGACGGTACAGGGATATGACGAAGATGCAGTTATGCAAAAGGTGGAAGAAACTTTAACGTCTAATCCGGCATGGGCTTCGCTTCGGGCAGTATCAGAAGGAAAATATTATGTAGTAGACAAACGTCTTTATAACCTGAAACCAAATGAAAAATGGGGCGAAGCGTACGAAAAGATGGCTGATATTTTATATTCGGAGGAAAAATAATGGGATATTTTCCATTTTTTATAGAAATTGAAGAAAAAGATGGTCTGATTGTGGGTGGTGGAAACATCGCAGCACACAAAATTGAAAAACTAAAACCATTTCATCCAAGACTAACAGTGATTGCACCAAAAATCGGGGAAGAAATCAAAAAAGATACGTCACTTGTCTGGAAAGAGCGGAGGTTTTCGGATGAAGATGTAGAAGGAATGTCTTTTGTTATCGCGGCTACGGATGATGAAAAGTTAAATAAATCAATCAGTGATTTGTGCAAAAGAAAACGTATTTTGGTCAATGTTGTGGATAAGAAGGAAGCATGTAATTTTTTGTTTCCTTCGCTTGTAAAAGAAGGAAAACTTACCGTTGGAATTTCTACCGAAGGGGCAAGTCCTTCTGTTTCAGCCAAACTTCGGAGTGATGTTGCATCGGCAATTCCGGCTGACATGGAAGAAATTTTGGATTTTTTGCAAGAAATTCGAATTGTTGCAAAAAATGAAATAAAAGAGAAAAAGGCAAGAACTGCATTTTTAAAAGAGGCAGCAGAGATCTGTCTGAAAGAAGAACGTCTGCTTAGTGAGTCAGAAGTACAGAAACTTTTAGAAGGAAGTGGCAGTCAGAAAAGAAATGGTTGTGTTACACTAGTCGGGGCCGGCTGCGGCTCTTATGATATGATTACTTTAAAAGGGCTTCGGGCAGTGCGACAAGCGGAAGTATTAGTATATGATGATTTGTTGGATGAGCGGTTGTTGTCGCATGTCTCCGAAAGTTGTAAAAAAATTTATGTGGGAAAACGTCTCGGAAAACATAGTAAAAAACAGGAAGAAATCAATGAAATTCTGATAAAAGAGGCTCTGGAAGGGAAAAATGTAGTTCGCCTTAAAGGAGGAGACCCATTCGTATTTGGAAGAGGTGGGGAAGAAGCACTGGCATTAAAAGACGCCGGTATTCTGGTAAGAGAAATTCCCGGAATTACATCGGCAATTGCACTCCCGGCTGGGGCAGGAATTCCGGTTACACATCGCTTAATAAGCAGAAGCTTTCATGTAATTACGGCACATACTGCGGATACGGAAAATGGCTTGCCAAAAGATATGGAATATTATGCAAAACTGGAAGGGACACTCGTGTTTCTGATGGGATTATCGCACATCGAGGAGATTACGAAGTGTTTAATCCGATATGGAAAAGATGACCATACGCCCGCGGCAGTGATTCATGGGAATTTTGATGGCACTGAGCTTGTGCTTCGAGCGACGTTAGGTGATATTGCAGATAAAGTAAAAGAAGCAGAATTTCAGACACCTGCAATTATTGTTGTTGGAGAAACGGCAGGAATGCAGTTGTATTAAAAAAGCGTGCAAGATGTGTGGTTAAACACACACATCTCGCACGCAATGAATAGGTCAATTTATTTTCGCTTAGAATAATCCGGTAATTTTACCATCACTGTCAACGTCAATATTGTTGGCAGCAGGAACCTTTGGAAGTCCCGGCATTGTCATGACATTTCCGGTTAAGACGACAACAAATCCGGCTCCGGCATTGACATAGACGTCGCGCACATTAATCGTAAAATCAGTCGGACGGCCAAGCTTTTTGGCATCATCGGATAAGGAATACTGTGTTTTCGCAATACATACCGGAAGATTTCCAAATCCAAGATCGGTCAATTTGGAAAGGGTGCGGTTTGCTGCAGCAGTATAGGTGACATCACTTGCACCATAAATTTCTGTTGCAATGGTTTTAATCTTATCCTTTAGTGGCATTTCGTCCGGATAAAGTGGTTTGTAATTACTTTCTTTCTCGTCTAAGGTCTTTAATACTTTCTTTGCAAGCTCAAGACCGCCTTCACCGCCTTTTGCCCAGACTTCGGAGAGCGCAAATTCACAGCCTCTTTCTTCACAGAAGTTTTTAATAAACTGATATTCTGCTTCCGTATCCGTTACAAAAGAATTTAAAGTTACAACAACAGGTACACCGAATTTCTGTAAGTTTTCAATGTGTTTTTCCAGATTGCAGATACCCTTTTTTAAGGCATCTAAATTTTCCTCGGCTAAATTTGCCTTATCAACCCCACCATTGTATTTTAAAGCACGAACGGTAGCAACTAAGACAATAGCGTCCGGTTTGATACCTGCCATCCGGCATTTGATATCCATGAACTTCTCAGCACCGAGATCAGCACCGAATCCTGCTTCTGTAATGGTGATATCTGCTAATTTCATTGCGGTCTTTGTGGCTTTGACACTGTTGCAGCCATGTGCAATATTGGCAAAAGGTCCACCATGAACAAAAGCACCTGTATGTTCTAAGGTCTGAACGAGGTTTGGCTTGATTGCATCTTTTAACAGAGCAGCCATGGCACCAACGGCCTGTAAATCCTTTGCAGTGACCGGCTCGCCATCATAATTGTAAGCAACAATGATTTTGCCAAGGCGTTCTTTTAAATCATCCATATCAGTTGCAAGACAAAGAATTGCCATGATTTCGGATGCAACGGTGATGACAAAATGGTCTTCTCTTACGACACCATCTGCTTTTGCGCCGAGACCGACTACGATATTTCGAAGAACACGGTCATTCATGTCAAGACATCTTTTCCAGACGATCTGTCTGGTGTCGATATTTAAGGCATTTCCCTGCTGGATGTGATTGTCAAGCATGGCAGCAAGTAAATTGTTGGCAGAAGTGATTGCGTGGAAATCACCGGTGAAATGAAGATTTAAGTCTTCCATTGGAACAACCTGTGCATATCCGCCGCCGGCAGCACCGCCTTTAATTCCAAAGCAAGGTCCAAGAGATGGCTCTCTTAAGGCAAGAAGAGTTTTTTTGCCTAATTTATGGAGTGCATCTGCAAGACCGATGCTGGTTGTGGTCTTTCCTTCTCCGGCAGGAGTTGGATTGATGGCAGTCATAAGAACTAATTTTCCATCCGGGTTCTTTTCTGCCTGTTTACAGAACTCATTGGAAAGTTTTGCTTTATATTTTCCATATAATTCCAAGTCATCTTCTGAGATATCATAGTTTTTTGCCACATCTTTAATGTGGAACATTTCTGCTTCCTGTGCAATTTCAATATCTGTTTTCATAAAATTATCCTTTCTTTGGTGTTGTCAATCTTGCCGCACAAAGTGCTTTTATTTTAAATAAAATAAAAAGGGCAACTTCAAAAGAAGTTGCCCAGACGGTCGGCTGTTATAATACTTGGTTACACAGTGTTATTTCACTTAATCCGTCAGTAACCAGGCACATATTTACATTTATCATAAAGAATTCGGTTTGTCAATAAAAAAAACATAGAAAAAGGGTTAAGAAACAGAAAAAACAGACGAAATATAAATAGAGGAAAAATGTGAAAAGTAAGGGGGACTTATCTATGCAGGTATCAAACGACACAAATGCTTCATTATTAGATTATATTAATAGTCAGGGAAATACCGGTTCTCTGGGAAGTACCAAAAAACAGCAGGGAATTGGTGCTTTGTTGCAACAGTCCTGTGTAGCAGCAAATCCGGTTCTTACCAGAATTTCAAACGAGGCAGCAAAATCCGGTGTTTATAAAAATGCTGTGACACATTCAAGTGCAGTGTTAAATTATCTGGAAGCATTATCGGAAAATAAAGAGGGATCTTTGTTTGCAAAAGCAGAAGAATCCGAAAATACTGATGAAGTCATTACCAAAATCGGAAGTATGGCGATAAGTTACAATAAAATGATAGATAGTCTGAAAGAAGAAGGCGGAAAGACGAATCAGGCTTATTTAAAGTCATTGTATTGTGCATTATCAGAATCTAATGAGAGTTTAGAAAAAATCGGACTTTCTGTGAAGGCAGATGGTTCTATTGCGACAGATTATGAAGCACTTTGCGATGCTGACCTCTCTGATCTTAAGGCGGCATTCGGAAGTGGTTCTAAGCTTACTGAAGCATTACAGGATACAATCATAAATGTAAAAGAGGATTCGACAAAGAGTTCTCGTCTGGCGCAGATTTACAGTACGGCATACAGTAACAGCGGAAGTTACAGTCAGTATCACTATATTGAGAATCTGTATGATTCATTGGCATAATTGGGTTTATGCAGTAATCGGATAAAAGCAGATAGGAAGAGCAAAAACGGGAGAAATCTTTGTTTTTGCTTTTTTTATATGTAAAAAAGTATTATAATATTGGACATTGGGTTTGGGAATAGAAAAGAGGAAAAAATGAAAGAAAGAATCGAAAAAAGTTTTTCATATTTTGCGATGGTTTTGTGTCCGATTGTTATGTATTATTTGATGGAAGCATTTCATATGAATGCATTTGTGATGACAAGATGGAGAGCACAGATATTAAATATTCTGTGTTTTGAACTTGGAATGCTTTTTTTATTTGTATTGATCGGAAATTTAAAGATTGCACTTATAATAGAAACAATTCTGGCGTTCGTGATAGGACTTTCGAATTTTTATGTACTGTCCTTTCGCTCAACACCGATTGTTCCGTGGGATTTATTTTCCATAATAACAGCGGCATCCGTTGCAGGTAATTATGACTATTCTTTAGAGGGGCGGCAGATTGGAACAATCCTTGGATTTCTGGCATTGTTTTTGGTGGAAATTCTTTTTGTGAAGTATAAAATAAAAAAAGGAAAATGGTTTAAGCGTTTTTTTGCATTGCTTAGTGTGATCATTGTCATGACAGGATTTACGAAACTTTTGCAGAGTGATACATGGGTAAGTAAATTTAAGCTTTATCCATTTTTATTTACACCGGCATATATGAGTCAGGCGGATGGATTTGTTGTTACATTTTTAATGGATTTGCAGTATTTGTCCGTTGATAAACCGGATGGTTATGACAAAGAAACGGCAGAGGAATTTTTAGAAAACGATCATACAGAAGAACCGGTAAAAGATACACAAAATCCAAATATTATTGTAATAATGAATGAGGCGTTTTCAGACCTTGGCGTGCTTGGCAATTTTACGACGAATGAAGATTACATGCCGTTTGTACACAGTTTACAGAATGGGGCAAAAAATACTGTAAGTGGTTACTTGAATGTATCGGTAAAAGGTGGCAATACTGCAAATACAGAGTTTGAATTTCTGACCGGAAACAGTATGGCATTTCTTCCGGCAGGAAGTATCCCGTATCAGCAGTATATTAAGGGGGAGACACCATCTTTGGCTTCCTATTTATCAGGCTTAGGTTATGAAACGTATGCAATGCATCCATATTATGCAACAGGCTGGAACAGAGACAAGGTTTATCCGTATTTTGGATTTCATAATATAGAGTTTATGGATGATTTTTATGGAGCTACCTATCTTAGAAAATATGTCGATGATGCGTCCTGTGTAAGAAAAATTATTGATACTTATGAGAATAAAAAAGAAGATACACCGATGTTTCTGTTTCAGGTCACAATGCAGAACCATGGTGCGTATGATGAAATTTATTCTAATTTTACACCGGATATTTTTGTGGATGGAGTGCCTTATGAATCTGTTTCGCAATATTTTTCCCTGGTAAAACGGTCCGATGAGGCATTAAAAAGCCTGATTACGTATTTCGAGGAGCAGGAAGAACCAACTGTGATTGTGTTTTTTGGAGACCATCAGCCGAATGACGCAATCGCGGCACCGATTCTTTCCTTAAATGGAAAAGATGTAAAAAATCTGAGCAAAGAAGATGAAGCAAAACGTTACGAAGTACCTTATATCATATGGACAAACTATGATATAAGAGAAGGAAAAAAGGAAGACACCAGTGCAAATTATCTTGCTGCGAAAGTGCTCGATGTGGCAGGGGTTCCGTTATCCGCTTATCAGAATTATTTGCTGGAATTGGAAAAGACAATGCCAATCGTATCTGCAGAGCGTGTGGTGAATGAAAAGGGAGAAGAAACGACAATAAAAGGTGCAAAAAAAGAATTGCTAAATTATCAAAGATTACAGTATTATCAGCTATTTGATTATGGAAATTAGGAGAAAACAGCATGGAATGTTTAGGTGAAACGAAGCAAAAATCCAAAAAGATGCCTTATGTTCTGGCATTTTTGATTCCGCTTGCGGTGATGATTTTTGTATGTATCAGAAGGGGAATCTATCCGTTTGGAGACAATTGCTTTCTGCATATAGATATGTATCATCAGTATGCACCATTTTTTATGGAATTTCTGCACAAGTTAAAAGAGCATGGAAGTCTTATGTATTCCTGGAATCTTGGCATTGGCTCTGACTTTGTGGCGACCTATGCGTATTATCTTGCCAGTCCGATTAACTGGCTTCTTGTCTTTTGCCCGGAAAAATATGTGATTGAATTTATGACGATACTGGTACTTCTTAAAGTAGCAGGAAGCGGTCTTACCTTTGCCATTTACCTGGGAAAACATTTTAAGACAGACAGTTATCTTATTACGATTGTCTCGCTTTTTTATGCTTTATCGGCATTTATGGCAGCATATAGCTGGAATATTATGTGGCTTGACAGTATTATGCTTGCACCGGTCATTATTTTAGCGTTGGAGCGTCTTGTTTATGAAAGAAAATGCTACTTATATTGTGTATTATTGGCGATTTCGATTCTTTCCAATTACTATATTTCCATTATGATTTGTATCTTTTTGGTCTGCTATTTTTTGGTGATGCAGTTGGAATTAACACAAAATGTTACATTTCATTCCGATAAGACAACGGAAAGAAAGAAGTATCAAAAAGAAGTTCGAAATTACAGAATAAGAACGACGGCAGATTTCTTTTTTTATTCGCTTTTGGCGGGAGCACTTGGAGCAGTGTTGTTATTGCCGGAAATCATAGTGCTTGGGTACAGTGGTTCCGGTGGATTTGATTTTCCGGAAAAGATGGAATGGTATTTTTCTGCCATAGATGAACTGGCAAGGCATTGCATTGGGGTTTCGGTATACACAGGAAGGGAGCATTTCCCCAATCTTTACTGTGGTGTGGCAGTAATTTTGCTTCTGGTATTATATGTTTTTAATCATAATATTTTATGGAAAAAGAAAGCAATCCGCCTTTTGGCAGTGGTATTTTTTCTGGTAAGCTTTGCAAATAACTGGCTTGATTTTATCTGGCATGGACTACATTTTCCGGACAGTCTGCCGGGAAGACAGTCATTTTTGTATCTGTTTCTGCTTTTGGTATTAAGTTTTGAAACCATAAGAAATCTATCCGGAAACCGGCTTTGGCATATCATGGCAGCAGCCGGAATAAGTGGAGGTTTTCTAGTCCTTTGCATGATTTTTGCAGATAAGGAACTGTTTTTTCCAAATGCGATTTTTATGACGGGAATTCTTTTATTTGGGTATACCATGCTGCTTTTGATGGCAAAGTTGCGGACACATTTTGATAAGCGTTATGTTTATGGACTTACCTTTTTCTTATGTATTTCGGAAGTGACCTTAAATATGGATCTGACCGGAGTGGATGTGACAAGTCGTACACAGTATACCAAAAATTTACAGGCATATGAAGAATTAACCGGGCAGGAAGAAGAGGGATTTTACCGGACAGAAAAATGGAACAGGATGACAAAAAATGAATCTTGTTTAAGCGGGTATGCTTCGGCATCCCTATTTTCTTCTCTTATGAATTACAGTGTCGGTACGTTTTACCGGGAACTTGGGATGGAAGGCGGAAAAAACTTTTATTGTTATAACGGCGCAACTCCGCTTGTGTCCTCTATGCTTTCTGTAAAATATATGTTAAGCAGCAGTGGTACGGAAGAAAGTCCGCTTCGAACGCTGGTAGGTGAAAAGGATGGAGTCTATCTGTATCAAAATAATTATGTACTGCCACTTGGATTTATGATTCCGGATGATTTGGAAAAGAGATGGGATTTTAGGGATACGACAGCCATCTATGCACAGAATATGTTGGCAAAAGAGCTTGGAGCAGAGGAAAATCTGTTAGAACCATTGCTGACGCAAAAAAAAGAAGGTGAAAATGTAATCACAGTTCCGGAAAGTGGATACATTTATGTAAACTACTATGATAATGCAGCAAATACCATATATGCAGATATGGATGGAAAAAGACGGACGTATACAAAATGCAGCCATATGTATTTACTGGATATTGGCTGGTGTGAAGCCGGGACAACAATCTATTTAAGTTCGCCTGAAGTAGAAAAATTAAGTTTTCAGGCATACCGGTTGAATTTAAACAGTCTAAATCAGGCATATGGAACATTACAGGAACAGAAATTTGTCGTAGATTCTTTTTCAGATACGAAGGTAACGGGGCATATTAATGTTACAAAGGCCGGCAAGCTGGCATTTTCTATTCCATGTGAAGATGGCTGGACGCTTTACGTTGACGGAAAAGAGACAGAAAAGCAGCTCTTCCTTGACAGTCTGATTGCGGTTTCCCTTGCCGAAGGAACACACGAGATTGAATTACGTTATATGACACCGGGATTGAAGACCGGGGCTATGATTTCAATGGGAGCACTTTTGGTGTTTATACTGATCATTGCAAGGCATTTTTTGAAAAATTCTCTCGAAACTAAAAGATAAATATGATATGATAAAAGAAAAATGAAACAATAAGGTAGGAATCAGGTAGGAGGTATACGGCGATGAATATTGCAGAAATATTAAAATTACAGATTGCAGATATTGAGACGGAGATGGCGGATTGTAAGCGTGATATCAAAGAACTTTGTGAAGAAGTAAGAAAGATGAGTGAGGAAACAGATGACATCAAATTAATGGATCATCTGGATGGATTGAATCGCAGAATCACAGCTGTCCGTGCAACCTATGATGCATTGGAAGTAAAAAAATCAGATTATCAGTATCTGTTAAATCAGGGAGAATAGTAACTTTTTTTGTAACTTTTGAACATAGGAGAACATCATGGTAAAAGTAACACTTGGAAGTACAGGAATTACCGTAAATAAAAATGGATTTGGTGCATTGCCGATTCAAAGAATCGGGGATACGGATGCGGTGAAACTCATCCAGAAAGCATATACTGCTGGGGTTGATTTCTTTGATACGGCAAGATTTTATACAGATAGTGAAAAGAAACTCGGACTTGCACTAAAAGACGTAAGAGACAAGGTATATATTGCAACAAAAACAGCGGCAGAAACACCGGAAGAGTTAAAGGAACAATTGGAAATTTCGCTTAGAAATTTACAGACAGATTATATTGATCTATATCAGTTCCACAATCCATCGTTTTGCCCGAAACCGGGGGATGGAACCGGGTTATATGAGGCAATGCTTGAAGCAAAAGCAGAAGGGAAAATCAGACATATCGGCATTACCAATCACAGACTTGCCGTGGCAAATGAAGCGATTGATTCCGGGCTGTATGAGACGTTACAGTTCCCATTTTGCTATCTTGCGACCGAAAAAGATATAGAATTGGTTCAGAAATGCAAAGAAAAAAATATGGGATTTATTGCAATGAAGGCGCTTTCCGGTGGTCTTATTACCAATGCAAAGGCAGCGTATGCCTTTGAAGCTTTCTATGAGAATGTGCTTCCAATCTGGGGAATCCAAAGAGAGCAGGAGCTGGATGAGTTTTTATCTTTTATTGATAATCCACCTGAAATGACAGAAGAAATCAAGGCATTCATAGAAAAGGATAAAAAGGAACTGAGTGGTGATTTTTGTCGTGGATGCGGCTATTGTATGCCATGTCCTGCAGGAATCGAAATTAATAACTGTGCCAGAATGTCTTTGTTATTAAGACGTTCCCCATCAGAATTGCAGCTTACAAAAGAAGTACAGGAAAAAATGAAAAAGATTGAAAATTGTCTGCATTGTAATCAGTGTAAGAGCAAGTGCCCATATGGATTGGATACACCGAAGCTTTTAGTGAAGAATTATGAGGATTACAAGAAAGTACTGGCGGGAGAGGTCAGTGTGAAGTAGCGGGTATATCGGAAATTGTAATAATGGTTTACATAACTTGTGTACCATATAACGGACACGCTTTTATCTATACTTAATTTCAGAAAAGAAATTAAGAAAGATGGGAGCGTGTTTTATGATGAAAGGATATTTTACAAAAGAAGGATATATGGGATGGGTAGAAGGAGTTTATATGTTGTTTGCAGATGAAGAGGATTACAGGGAGTATTTTGAGGAACAATAAGGACAGAAGAAATCATTGAATTTCAATCTGACCTGTGACATAATACTATCAGAGGAAACTCCTTTTGTCTTTTGGCGAGGGAGCAGTGTTTATGCATAAAATAACAGATATTATGGAAGGTGAAGATTATGGAAGATACAAGAGTAGAAGTTTATGAAACACCGGCCAAATTAAAGATAAAGCCGTATGAACATCATGTGAAATATTATGAGACAGATCAGATGGGAATTGTGCATCACTCGAATTACATTCGCTTTATGGAAGAAGCAAGGATGGATCTGATGGAGCAGATGGGATGCAGCTACAAGGCAATGGAGGACGCAGAGATTATCAGTCCGGTTATTTCCGTTGCATGCGAATATAAGAGTATGACGCGTTTTAGCGAGACTTTGGTCATTGAGACTAAGATTTCTTACTATAACGGAGTAAAGCTTGGAGTTTCTTACCGGATGACGGATAAAGAGACAGGGGAGCTTCGTGCGCTCGCCAAAAGTGAGCATTGCTTCCTAAATAACAGTGGTAAGCCGATTTCATTGAAGCGTTCTTATCCTGAAATTGATACAAAATTTTTCGAACTGGTAGACGAGGATTAGAATGAGTAAAAAATTAGTACTGATTGACGGGCATAGTATTTTAAACCGTGCATTTTATGGAATCCCGGATCTGACGAATTCCGAGGGACTGCACACGAATGCGGTGTATGGATTTTTAAATATTTTATTTAAAATATTGGAAGAGGAAAAACCGGACTATTTAACGGTTGCGTTTGATGTTCATGCACCGACGTTCCGTCATAAGATGTTTGAAGCCTATAAGGGCACCAGAAAACCGATGGCAGAAGAATTGAGACAGCAGGTGCCTCTTATGAAGGAAATGCTTACGGCAATGGGAGTTAAAATCATAGAAAAAGAAGGATACGAGGCAGATGATCTGCTGGGAACCATTGCAAAGCGAAGTGAGAAAGAAGGAGTGGAAGTTTCCGTGGTTTCCGGTGACAGGGATTTATTGCAGCTTGCAACGGATCATATTAAGATTCGGATTCCAAAGACGAAACGGACCGGTACGGAGATTGAAGATTACAATACAAAAGATGTCATCGAACGATATCAGGTAACACCGATTCAGTTTATTGATGTGAAGGCATTAATGGGAGATACGGCAGATAATATTCCGGGAGTTCCGGGAATCGGGGAAAAAACCGCAACGAATTTAATTGTTACCTATGGAAGCATAGAGGAGGCATATGCCCATGTGGAGGAAATTAAGCCGAACCGTGCAAAAGAAAATCTAAAAGAACATTACGATATGGCGGTTATGAGCAAGACCTTAGCGACCATTGATATTAATGCCAAGATTGATTATAACTTAGAAGATGCAGCATTGGGCAATCTTTATACGGAAGATGCTTATCTTATGTGTAAGCGCCTGGAGTTTAAAAATATGCTTTCCCGTTTTGATGTATCTGCACCTAAGAATGAAGCAGAAAAGCATTTTAAGCTGATTACGGATATGGCAGAGGCGGAAGCTTTTTTTGCAATAGCTAAAAAAGAAAAACAGATTGGATTTTGGTTAATTCAGGAAAAAGGCGAATTACTGGGAATTTCGTTATCGCTTGGAGAAGAACATACAGTATGTATTCTGATCGGCGGTTTTATGACAGAGGATTATCTTCTGGATGCTTTAAAACAGATTTTTGCTGCCGGTGTATCGGGTGTGACATTTGGCTTAAAAGAGCAGCTTTCACTTTTGAGTCTTGATGTGAAAGAACGGACAAGCGTTGCGCTTTCCAAAGGATTTTTTGACACGAGGATTGCGGCATATCTGTTAAATCCGTTAAAGAATGAATACACATATGAGGATTTGGCGAAGGATTATGTCGGACTTATGGTTCCGTCAAGAACGGATTTGCTTGGAAAAATGTCATTGGCGCAGGCAATCGAGGAACAAAGTGAGGCAGGTCTTAAGTATTTTTGCTTTGTAAGTTATACGGCATATGCTGCGAAGACTTCTTTGGAAGAACAGTTAGTGCAGACAAACATGAAGCCGTTATTTGACACAATTGAAATGCCGCTTTTGTTCACATTGTTTGATATGGAAAAAGAGGGAATTGCGGCAGATAAAGCGGCACTATCTGAGTACGGTGAAAAGTTGTCAGTTCGTATTAGCGAGTTGGAAAAGCAAATTTACGAAGGTGCAGGAGAAGAGTTTAATATTAATTCTCCGAAGCAGCTGGGTGTGATTTTGTTTGAAAAGTTAAAAATGCCTTATGCGAAAAAGACAAAGACCGGTTATTCTACGGCGGCAGATGTTTTAGAGAAACTTGCACCGGAATATCCTCTGGTGGCAGATATTTTAGAGTATCGTCAGCTTGCAAAATTAAAATCGACGTATGCAGACGGACTGATTGATTATATTAGAGAGGATGGCAGGATTCATTCGACGTTTCATCAGACGGTAACGGCTACCGGAAGAATCAGCAGTACCGAGCCGAATTTGCAGAATATCCCGATTCGTATGGAGCTTGGAAGACTGATTCGCAAGGTATTTTTACCGAAAAATGGATTTGTGTTTGTGGATGCAGATTATTCGCAGATTGAGCTTCGTGTGCTTGCCCATATGTCGGGCGATGAAATGCTTATTTCAGCATACAAAGAGGCACAGGATATTCACAGGATGACGGCGTCTCAGGTGTTCCATGTGCCGTTTGATGAGGTTACTGATTTGCAGCGAAGAAATGCCAAGGCGGTTAATTTTGGAATTGTCTACGGAATCAGTTCGTTTGGTCTGAGTCAGGATTTGAGTATTACAAGAAAAGAAGCAGCGGACTATATTGAACGTTATTTTGAGACGTATCCGGGCATTAAAAGCTTTTTGGATGGACTTGTTGCAGATGGGAAAAAAGATGGTTATGTGACGACCATGTTTGGAAGAAGACGTCCGGTGCCGGAGCTTAGCTCCAGCAACTATATGCAGCGTTCTTTTGGAGAGCGTGTTGCAATGAATGCACCGATTCAGGGAACGGCGGCAGATATTATTAAGATTGCAATGAACCGGGTACATGACCGTTTATTGCAGGAAAATATGAAATCAAAGCTGTTGCTTCAGGTACATGATGAATTGTTGGTAGAGGCAGCGGAAGATGAAGTCGATAAGGTACAAAAGATTCTGGAAGAAGAGATGCATCATGCGGCAGATTTAAAGGTATCTCTGGAAATTGATATGCACACAGGAAAAAACTGGTATGAGGCAAAATAAATGAAATTTATTGGGATTACAGGCGGTGTAGGTGCCGGAAAAACAGAAATTTTAAATTATCTGTCCGCACAGGATGGAATTAAGGTGATGCTTGCAGATGAAATTGCACATGATTTAATGGAAAAAGGCACAAAATGCAATTTGAAATTGCAGGAGCTTTTTAAGGAAGATGCTGTTTTTGATGCAGAGGGAAATATCAACAGAAATCGTATGGCAGAAGTGATTTTTTCTGATGAAAAAAAGCGAGAAGCATTAAATCTCATCGTTCATCCGGCTGTAAAGGAATATGTGACAGAAGTTGCAAAGAAGGAAAAAGAAGCAGGTAAGTTACGCATACTGGTCTTAGAAGCAGCACTTCTCATTGAAGAAGGTTATGATAAGATCTGTGATGAACTTTGGTATATTTATACTTCCGAAGAAAACCGTAAAATACGTCTTATGAAAAACCGGGGTTATTCGGAAGAAAAAGTAAGAAATATATTTGAGAGTCAGTTAAAGGAAGAAGAATACAGAAGATTCTGCAAAATCGTCATTGACAATAACGGGACGAAGGACGAGACATTACGACAGGTTGCGGAAGTGATAAACAGGAAGGAGTATTTTGCATGATAACGCCGGAAGAATTAGTATTTGGTCTGGATATCGGAACAAGAAATGTAGTCGGCTCCGTTGGCTATAAAGAGGGAAGAGAGTTCCATGTCATTGCACACAGTGTAAAAGAGCATGAAACAAGAGCCATGTTGGATGGACAGATTCATGATATCGGACGTGTCGGAAATACCATTAAGGCAATCAAAGATGATTTGGAACGTCAGTTGGAGCAGCCACTGAAAGAGGTTTGTATCGCAGCAGCCGGACGTGTGTTAAAAACCGTTACGACAACGGTGGAACATCGTTTTGTAGAAGAAACCATTGTGACAGGAGAAGATATCCATACTTTGGATTTACTTGGAATTGAACAGGCACAGCAGGTTCTGGCAGAAGAAAATGATACCCATTATAAGTTTTACTGTGTAGGCTACTCTGTGATGCATTATTACTTGAATGGTGAGATGTTTACGAATTTAGAGGGACATAAGGCAGAGACAATTTCTGAGGATATTATTGTGACCTTTTTGCCGGAAGATGTAGTGGATGGCTTGTATTCTGCAGTTGATATTGCAGGATTGGAAGTTGTAAATCTGACGTTGGAGCCGATTGCGGCGATTAATGTTGCAATTCCTGAGAATTTCCGTATGTTAAATATTGCACTGGTGGATGTCGGTGCCGGAACTTCCGATATTTGTATTACAAAGGATGGCAGTATCATTGCTTATGGGATGATTCCACATGCGGGGGATGAACTGACAGAACTTATCGTGCAGCAGTATCTTGTAGATTTTAATACCGCAGAATCCATGAAGCTTGCATCTTCCTTTGGTGATACCGTTGAGTTTAAAGATATTATGGGGCTTTCTCATACGATTGAATCGCAGGAAATCTGGGATTTGACGGAGTCTACGGTAGATAAAATTACGGAAGAGGTCGCACAGAAGATTAAAGAATTAAATGGCGATAAATCGGTCAGTGCTACGTTTGTTGTCGGTGGTGGCGGAAAAATTCACGGATTTACGGAGAAGCTGGCAGAGCATTTAGGCATTGTAAAAGAGCGTGTGGCGTTAAGAGGCGAAGAGGTGCTTCAGGCAGTGAAATTTGAGCAGAGCGATGTGAAAAAAGATCCGCTTCTTGTGACACCGATTGGGATCTGTCTGAATTATTATGACCAGAAAAATAATTTTATTATGGTACATTTTAACGGAGAACGGATGAAACTTTATGACAATGGACATCTTACGGTAGTGGATGTTGCATTAAATGCGGGATTCCCAAATGATGACCTGTTTCCAAAGCGCGGAAAGGAAATTAATTTTACTTTGAATGGAAAGCCACGCTTTATTCGGGGAGAAGCCGGGGAATCTTCCGTTATCCGCTACAATGGAAAGGTCGTAAGTATGAATACGGCATTAGAGCCAAACAGTTATATTTCCATTCAGCCATCGACCGCAGGAGAAGATGCTTACTGTACGATTGAAATGTTAGAAGAGTATGGGAAAGAAACAATCACATTTTATGTAAACCACAAAATGATGACCTGTCCGCGCGTAGTTGCAGTCAATGGGGAAATGCAGCTTCCATCTTATTCCATTCAGGATGGGGATGTGATTGAGACCCAAAATTACTATACGGTTGCACAGATTGCTGCATTTATGGATGTCACATTGGATAAGGATGCAGATATTTTTGTCAATAATCGCAGATGTGACGAGAATGAACCTGTTTATGAGAATTTTGATGTGACATGGACAGTATCAGAAGAATCAGATATTGACTTTTCTGCAAAAATAGCAGAGAATACCAAAGAAGAAAATACAACACCGGAAAATGAAACGTCAGAGCAGAGTGCAGAGAAAGAAAATGCCAGACAAGAGCAGTTTGGAACGGATGCAGCAGAGGAGTCTGGCATGAATACGGAAACTTTAGAAAATGCAGAGGCAAAGGAGCAGACGGTATCGGCTGAACCGGTTGATTTGCGGGTGATTGTGAATGGCAGACCAGTTTTTATGCATGGGAAACCGGAGTATGTGTTTGTGGATGTGTTTGAATACATAGATTTTGACCTGTCAAGTGGAAATGGTCGTGCGATTATAACAAAAATTAATGAAAAAGATGCATTATTCACACAAAAGCTTTTTAGTGGAGATAAAATCGAGATTTATTGGAAAGAGAATTAAGAATGGATATTTGTAGTATAGCAAGCGGCAGCAGTGGAAACTGTATCTATGTGGGAACTGATCATTGTCATCTTATGGTGGATGCCGGAATCAGTGGAAAAAGAATTGAAAACGGATTAAATTCCATTGGATTAAAAACAGCGGAAATTGATGGGATTTTAGTAACACACGAGCATTCTGATCATATCGGTGGACTTGGTGTTGTGACAAGAAAATACGGACTTCCGGTTTATGCGACAAAAGAAACGATTGATGCAATTTTACATACCCGGTCGATTGGAAAAGTAGAGGAATCTTTGTTTCACCCAATTGAACCGGACATGGATTTTTCCATTGGAGATATTACGATAAAGCCTTTTTCCATTTCCCATGATGCTGCAAATCCGGTGGCTTATGTTATGGAAAATGGCAGCAAAAAAGTAGCAGTTGCGACCGATATGGGAAAATATGATGATTATATTGTAGACAAATTACAGGGTTTGGATGTATTATTATTAGAAGCGAATCACGATATCCGTATGCTTCAGGCAGGAAGTTATCCTTATCCGTTAAAGCGGAGAATACTTGGGGAAAAGGGGCATTTGTCTAATGAAGCCTCTGGTCAGCTGCTTGGAAAAGTATTGCATGATAACATGAAAAAAGTAATTCTCGGACATTTAAGTAAAGAGAATAATTATGCACAACTTGCGTATGAAACGGTACGCCTTGAGGTGACAATGGGAGATAATCCGTATGATGGATCGGATTTTCCAATTGTAGTGGCAAAGCGTGATGAGGTTACAGATTTGGTGAATGTGTAACAGTCATGAGCAAGTAGAAAAGCGGATTGCGAATGCCCGTTTTACTACACATTTTACCATAAGACTCATAAGTGGGTTTGAAAGAAAGAGAGAGAGAAAGGAATAGAAAATGGAAAACACAGTAGACAAGACAATTATTACAGTAGTAGGAAAAGATACCGTTGGTATTATTGCAAAAGTTTGTACTTACCTTGCAAGTTCACAAATCAATATATTAGACATTTCTCAGACAATTGTGCAGGGATATTTTAATATGATGATGATCGTAGATATGACCAAAGCAGATAAATCATTTGGGGAGTGTGCAGATGATTTAGAGAAGCTTGGTGAAGAAATCGGTGTAAGCATCAAGTGCCAGAAAGAAGAAATTTTTGAGAAAATGCACAGAATCTAGTGTGAATGAGGAGGAACTATGATTAACAGCTGGGAAGTAAAAGAGACAAATAACATGGTAGAGCAGGAGAATCTCGATGTTCGTACCATTACGATTGGAATCAGTCTTTTAGACTGCATAGATTCTGATTTAAAGAAATTAAATGATAATATCTATAAGAAAATTACTACTGTTGCAAAAGATCTTGCATCTGTGGGTGAAAAAATAGAAAAAGAATTTGGAATTCCGATTGTCAATAAGAGAATTTCCGTGACTCCGATTGCATTAGTTGGTGGTGCTGCATGTAAGACACCGGAAGATTTTGCAACGATCGCAGATACCATGGATCGTGCAGCAAAAGCAGTCGGCGTGAATTTGATCGGTGGTTATTCTGCATTAGTATCCAAAGGAATGACCAAGGCAGATGAGATGTTAATTCGTTCGATTCCTATGGCTTTATGCAGGACAGAGCGTGTCTGCAGTTCCGTAAATCTTGCATCCACCAAAACTGGCATCAATATGGATGCGGTAAAATTAATGGGTGAGATTTTATTAGAAGTTGCAGAGCAATCCAAGGATAGAGATTCTGTTGATTGTATGAAGCTTGTGGTATTTTGCAATGCACCGGATGATAATCCATTTATGGCAGGTGCTTTCCATGGTGTTACAGAAGCCGATGCAGTCATTAATGTAGGCGTCAGCGGACCTGGCGTAGTAAAGACTGCTTTGGAAAAAGTACGTGGCGAGAATTTTGAAGTGTTGTGCGAAACGATTAAAAAGACAGCTTTTAAGGTTACTCGTGTAGGTCAGCTCGTAGCGCAGGAAGCATCCAGACTTCTTGATATTCCATTTGGTATTGTAGATCTTTCCCTGGCACCGACTCCGGCAATCGGAGATAGTGTGGCAGATATTCTTTGTGAGATTGGTCTTGAATATGCGGGTGCACCGGGAACGACAGCAGCACTGGCACTTTTAAATGATCAGGTGAAAAAGGGCGGTGTCATGGCATCTTCCTATGTCGGTGGTTTAAGCGGTGCATTTATTCCGGTCAGCGAAGATCAGGGTATGATCAATGCCGTAGAAGCGAATGCCATTACATTAGAGAAGTTAGAGGCTATGACCTGTGTCTGCTCGGTAGGTCTTGATATGATTGCAATTCCGGGTGACACAAAGGCGACGACGATTTCCGGTATCATTGCGGATGAAATGGCGCTTGGTATGGTAAACCAGAAGACAACGGCAGCACGTTTAATTCCGGTTATCGGAAAAGGTGTTGGTGATACGGTAGAGTTTGGTGGTTTGTTTGGCTATGCACCAATTATGCCGGTCAATCAATATTCCTGCGATGATTTTATTAATCGTGGTGGAAGAATTCCGGCACCGATTCATAGTTTTAAGAATTAAAGCATATAGTTGCGAAAGATACCTCTCCTGGTGTTGCAGGGGAGGATTTTTTGTATCGGAAATTTTTTTAAAGGATTTGGAATATGAAAAAAGTGATTTTACTGAGTGTGGAACTGGTATTTTTGATTTGGTTTTTCTTACCGTTTTTGTTAAAAAGAGTGATTAATGTCGGAAATCTATTTGGTATGTGTGCGACAATATTTGCACTTGTGATGACGTTATGGAATGAGAGAGTGCAGGAACTTCTCATGAAATGGCGGGAATACAAGCTGTTTTTTTATGGAGAGTGGGCAGTGCGAAGCGGAGCGGTACTGATACTTCTGCTTTTGGTGGTTTCGGCGGGAAAGATTGCTGTGGCGGGTTATGAAAAAGCACCTGCGGGAACACCGGTTCTTGTGCTTGGCTGTAAAGTAAATGGAGAGAAACCCAGTACGATTCTGGAAGAAAGAATAGATGCAGCGTATGATTATTTATCGAAAGATGAGGATGCAGTATGTATTTTGTCCGGAGGAAAAGGGATTGATGAGGGGATTTCCGAGGCACTTTGTATGTACCATGGATTGACAAAACGTGGTATTGCAAAAGAGCGTTTGATTTTAGAAGATGCCTCGACGTCTACAAAAGAAAATATGGAATATTCAAAAGCTATCTGCGTCGAAGAAGGAATCGGAAATAAAGTGGTGATTATTACCAGCGAATTTCATGAATATCGTGCCAGATTACTTGCAAAGGAACAGGGATTTACGACTTATGCCTATGGGGCATCGACAAATTTATTGTATTTTCCGACGTATTTTTTGCGTGAAGTACTTGGGGTATCGTATATGAGTGTGAGCGGATGGTTTGGAAAGTAATGTCTTGACAAACGAGAAGATTTGTTATAAATTAGCGATGAACAAATATTCATTCAAAAACAGAAGAGGTGATGAAATGCCAAAGTCATCAGAGCGGTGCAGAGAAATAAGAGAAGAAATGAAAGAAAAGATTATAAAGGAATCCATGTTATATTTTGCAAAAAACGGATTTTCCGGAACGAAAATCAGTGATTTAGCAAAGTATATTGGAATCGGACAGGGAACCATTTATGTATATTTTAAGTCGAAGGAAGATTTGTTTTCAGAGATTTACCGAAGAATCAATAACAGTTCAGATATCAAGGAGTTAAAACGATTGTCGCATTTACCGATTTCGGCAAGACAAAAGATACATAAATTAACACAATCCATTATGGAAAATTTGAAAGCAGATAAAAATTATGCAGCAAAAGTTACGTTGAATACACAGATGATGTTGGGAGAGGAAGACTATGCGTCTGCAGATACAACCTATCAGTCCAAGCTTTATCAGTATACGGCACAGATTATAAAGCAGGGACAAAAAGAAGGAAGTGTCGTGGCGGGGGATGCAATGAAACTCAGTGATTACTATTGGGGAGTCGTTTATTTGTACGCATTAAAACAATTATTTACGACATCGTATGAAATGATTTCAGTCAAAGATTTAGAACGCATTTTATTGAAGGATGAGAAAAATGAGTAAGAGAATAGCAATTATTACGGGGGCTACCGGCGGAATCGGAAGAGAATTTACAAGGTTATTAGTAGAAGAAGATATTGATGAGGTCTGGACAGTTGCGAGAAATGAAAAGAAACTTGAGGAAGTAAAAAAATTATATGGGGAAAAGGTGATACCATTAGCAAAAGATTTAACCCATACTGAGGAGATATGTGAAATAGAAGAGAAAATAAAAAGAGAGAATGCAGAGGTTCTTTATTTAGTCAACAACGCAGGGATGGCAAAAATGGGATCCTATCAGGAATTTTCCATACAGGAGTTGGAAAACACCATTGATTTAAACTGCAAGGCACCTGTAATTTTAAGCAATTTGTGTATTCCCTATATGAAAAAGGGAAGCCACATTTTAAATATCTCTTCTGCATCTGCATTTCAGCCGAATCCATATATCAATTTGTATGCAGCATCTAAGGCATTTGAGCGAAGTTATTCGCGTGCACTAAATGTAGAGGTAGAAAATCTCGGAATTATAGTGACAGCAGTTTGTCCAAGCTGGGTGGATACAGAGATGCTAATCAAAGAACGAAACGGGAAAAAAGTAAAGTTCCCGGGTATTGTTACAGCGGAAGCGGTAGCAAAACAGGCAATGAAAGATGCCAAAAAGGGAAAAGATATGTCAATCTGTTCTTTCTATGTGAAATGCCAGCATGTAAATGTCAAATTAATGCCACAAAAGCTTACGATGAAATTATGGATGCATGGATTGAAGAAGTATTTATGAAGAAAACACCTTTTTATACCATAACTTGACAAAAAGTAACTAGTTACCATTATAATAGAAATTGGTTGTGTGAAAGAATAGAAGGGTAGGAATTTATATGGATTCAAAAATAACTTATGAAAGCAGGGGGACAGACTTAAGATGGATGAAAAAATTGTTGTTTGCGGGGGTGTTTATTCAGGAAAACCGCATGCATACGATTTTTGACCGTTATAATGAAATTTCCAGTAAGCAGTGGCTTTTGATGGTAGTAAGCAGTGCGTATGATACACCACAGGATCTGACAACGCTCGGTGATGCAATGGGTTGTTCCAGACAGAATGTGAAAAAGCTTGCATTGCAATTAGAAAAGAAAGGCTATGTGATTTTGGAAAAATCAAAGCAGGACGCAAGGGCACTCTGCATGAAAATGACAAAGAAGGGCATAGAATTTTCAAAAGAAATGGGAAAAATGCAAGATAAGGTGCATGCGGCTGTTTTTAAAGAATTCAGTGAAGAAGAAATAGAAGCATATTATCATTTGTCTGTAAAGATGATGCATGGAATTGAACATTTGGAAGAGTATTTTATGGAGAAGTGATATCGCAAATAGGGGAGGAAGAAAACGGAATAAAAAGAATTAGGAAGATTTTATACTTTCTTAATTGCCACCGGCGAACAGAGGAGATATAATAAAGTCAGAGAGAGGTTTTGGAACAGGAGGAATATGCAGAACATTAATACACCATATGATGATGTATTCAAAACCTTATTAAATGACTGTACGGAACTGGTAATTCCGTTACTTAATGAAGTGTTCCATGAATCGTATGATGGAACAGAAGAGATACAGTTTTATCCCAATGAGCATTTTCTGAACCGTAAAGATGGGCAGGAAGTGGAGCGAATCACTGATTCCTGTTTTGTTGTAAAAGGAAATCTGGTAAAGAAATACCATATTGAATGTCAGAGCAGTCCGGATGACAGCATGCTGATACGGATGTTTGAGTACGATTCACAGATTGCCCTGGATGACAGTCAGGTGATACAAGGAGTGTTAAGGGTAAGATTTCCAAACTCTGCTGTCTTATTTCTTCGTCATAATAAGAACACACCAGATGAGATGAGAATCGAGATTGAAACTTCAGATGGAGAATTTTTTCTTAACATTCCGGTTATAAAAATGCAGAAATATACACTGGAGGAAATATTTCAAAAACAACTTTTGATGCTGCTTCCGTTTTATATTTTTACATATGAGAAAGAATTAAAGGTTATGGAAGCAGATGAGAAAAGGTTACAATCCTTACAAATGGAATATCAAAAGATTCTGGAACGATTGAATGAGATGTGCCAGAGAGGCATATTGAGTGAGTATGTCAAATGTACGATTTTAGACATGACAGGAAAAGTAGTCGAAAGTATCGCAAGACATTATGAAAAAGTGAAGGAAGGAGTGAAAGCAGTTATGGGTGGAAAAGTGTTGGAATATGAAGCAAAGACAATTCTAAAGCGTGGTATTCGCGAGGGAGTGCAACAAGGAATTCGTCAGGGATTGAATGAAAAAGGAATTCAGATATTCTGCAATCTGCTGAATCGGGGATATTCAGTGGAGGATGCACAATCCATAGCAGAGATTGATGATGAACTGGTAAAAATCGCACTTAAGAAAAGAGAAGAAGAATGAGGGGAAGAAGCCGGCAGGTGAAAATAAATGTCAGCTTCTTAATTGTTGTTGAAAATTCAGCTATGTTTTTTATCATCAAGTGTAGAAGATCACAAGTCAGTATCAGTAGTAGTATGGATTATGGAATTGCCACTTGTTGTAAAGTCAGAGCCATTTTGCAATACCGTTAAGCGGAAACTTGCAAGATTTAGTGAAATAGATAAAAATGAACAGACAGAAGAGTCTAAAAAGGAAGAAATGTCTGAGCCGAAAGAAAATGAAGTTCTTGATTACTCATTTGGTGTGTGAATTTTCGAAAAGGAGTTGATATTATCATGGAAACAGAATATACTAAGAGTGTAAGAAAAGTAAGGAATGCATTACACTTTGAAGGAGGTTTTGATATGGAACTTGCTAAAGTAACATCAAAGGGTCAGGTAACAATTCCGGTAGAGATTCGCAGAAAACTTGGGATAAAAAACGGCGATAAAGTGCTTTTCATGGAAGAAGGTGGTCGTATATATATGATGAATTCCTCGATGGATGCATTCAGGGAGGCACAGAGAGCTTTTGCCGGAGAAGCGCAGCAGGCTGGTTTGAACAGCGAAGAAGATGTAGTGCGGATGATTAAAGAACTCAGACAGGAAAGCGTGATGAAGTAAATGCGGATAATGCTTGATACAAATGTGTTGATTTCAGCCTTACTGTTTCCGAGTCAGAAGTTCAATTCCATTATGGAATATATTTTTGCGGAACATGAATTGGTGCTTTCTTCATATGTAGTGGAAGAATTAAAAAGTGTAGTACGAAGAAAGTTCCCAAAAAGAGAAGCGGATATAGAAAAACCTGAAATTGTAACACCGACAGAATTTGTGGAGAGGTATTTGTAGCCGATGCCTATTCACACAATTACCAAAGTGAACATTGTCTACATTCCCAGACACAATTACAGCAAAGACAGAAAGACGGGGCGGTCGCTTTAGTGAATAAAAATTCGTGAAGCGGCAGCTTCATTTTTGGAGTTTTAAAGATAAATTTCAATAAAAAACTCGATTTTTTTCTGTCGGGCAATGATAAAGGCGTACTTTAATAAGTCATTCCTGATGGCTTGGAAATTCATTTTGAAAAGTCTAAATTTAGGTGTTTTTATTGGAAACAAATGTGTTCCTGTTCTTCCGGTTTGAATCTTATTATGAAGTTTGTTTATATTTCTCGCCATGGCAAGCAGTATGCTTTCTGCAAGGACATTGGAAATTCCCCTGCTTAAGTAATGTTTGCTCAACAACATAAAAATAGTTGAAAGGTCTTGAAAATACTGCATTTCTTGCTCCAATGAGTTATAATATAGGTGCAAATAAAAATAGCATTTAAGCCCAAAAAGCTTGCACATAGGAGCAGTGTATGTACAGAAAAAATCAATATCATCAGTTTAGTATTACAGATTTTAATCAGCCAATTGGTCAAAAGATGAACCCGGAAAACAGATGGGTGAAAAAAGCATCTGCTATTCCGTGGGAAGCAATTGAAGAAAAGTATGCAAAACTTTTTCCCAGTAAAACAGGCATGCGGGTGAAACCTCTCCAGATGGCGCTTGGATCACTGCTGATTCAAAAACAGCTTGGCTTTTCAGACCGTGAACTGGTTGAAGAGATAACTGAAAATCCCTATCTCCAGTACTTTATAGGTCTTCCGGGATACCAGACAGAGCCACCATTTGTCCCATCACTTCTGGTCGAGTTCAGAAAAAGACTTTCCGCTGATGTTCTTGCCGAAATCAATGAAATGACTATTGATTTTAACAATCCGGATGACCCGACACCACCAGATGGAGGCGGAAGCAGTTCTGATGATTCAGCTCCGGGTGAATCTGACAATGCCGGAACGGTGATTCTTGATGCTACATGTGTACCACAGAATATCAGGTATCCGCAGGATGTCAACTTGTTATATGTATGAAAACAAAGTACATTCAGTGCCGGACAGAATTGTCAGCATCAGCCAGCCGTATATCAGACCTATCGTAAGAGGCAAAGCAGCAGCACCTGTTGAATTTGGAGCAAAGCTTGACCTCAGCCTTGACGAAAAAAGAATGGCACGAATCGAACGCATGTCGTTTGACGCATACAATGAATCAGATGTACTGATTTCAGCGGTAGAGAGATATAAGGCAAGAACAGGTCATTATCCGGAACGGGTACTGGCAGATCAGATATACAGAAACCGAAACAACAGGTCATTCTGCAAAGAACACGGCATCAGGATCTCCGGTCCTGCGCTTGGACGACCAAAGAAAAAAGGAAAGGCCGACAAAAAACAGGAATACAAAGATAATGCTGACAGGATTGCCGTTGAAAGAGCATTCGCCCTTGCAAAGCACAGCTATGGACTGGGTCTTGTGGTGACAAAGCTTGATGAAACGACAAGAAGCTCTATAGCATTATCAGTTCTTGCGATGAATGTAGACCGTATAATGGCTGCATTTTTATTCCCATTTTTGATATTGAAATTTTCAAGGTACATACAGCATAAAATCACACTGGTATTTATACAAAACAGGTGCTATAAAAATTTGGCAACTTGTTGAGCATACATTAACTAGAGAAGAAAGAGTCATCACTATATTAAGGATGACTCTTTCCTGTTATAATAAGACGAGGTTAAAGTATTGAAAGAAGAAATAATTAAGAGTGTAGGAATTGATATCGGCACATCAACAACACAACTTATTTTTTCAGAAATGAAAATAAAAGATGTGACAGGTTTTGGAAAAATACCGCAAACTAAAATAACGGAAAAACGCATTGTATATAGAAGCAATATTTATTTTACTCCACTTATCGAACGAGAATATATAGATGCAAAGCGCGTGTATGAAATTATAAAAAAGGAATATGAAGCAGCAGAAATACAGCCCAAAGATTTGACAACAGGAGCACTTATTATTACAGGAGAAACTGTAAAAAAGCGCAATGCAAAACAGGTTGCGGAAGAATTGAGTGCCATGGTCGGGGATTTTGTCGTGGCAACAGCGGGACCGGATTTGGAATCCATTCTTGCCGGTAAGGGTGCAGGTGCAGCAGAACTATCAAAAAAAACGGGAAAAGTGGTGGCAAATTTAGATATTGGTGGAGGGACTACGAATATTTGCTACTTTAAAGATGGTGAAGTGTATGATACGGCATGCTTAGATGTTGGAGGACGCCTTGTGCAAATTGAAAATGGTAAGGTTACTTATTTGGCACCTAAAGTAGAACAGCTGATAAAAGAACACGGAATTTTATTGAAAAAGGATACAATGGTCTCAGACAAAGCGGTAAAAGAACTTACGGATTTGTTTGCTGATATTCTCTCGCAGGCAGTGGGGTTAAAAAAATCTGGAAAAGAATTAGAATATCTAAAAACAAATCGACTTATTGAGGTAGACCAAATACCGGATATTATTACATTTTCTGGAGGAGTAGCACTTTGCATGCAAGAAGAAAAAGAAAAATATGAATTTGGAGATATTGGAGTTTTTCTTGCACATTCTATTATAGAAAATAAAGCATTTCAAAGAGTAATTATTGAAAAAAGTGCAGAAACAATGCGGGCAACGGTGATAGGTGCCGGAAATTACAGCATGAATATTTCTGGAAGTACGATTGAATATACGGAAAACCATTTTCCAATCAAAAATTTACCAATTGGAAAGATACAGCTTACAAAAGAAGAAGATATCGATTTTATTGGTAAAGAAATAGATAAAATCCGAAATTATTTCACAGATGATGGGACAGAACAGATTGCAATTGCAATGAAAGGGATTACATGTCCGGGATTTTTAGACGTGCAAAAGATGGCAAAAAATATCATGGAAGCTTTTGAAAAAAATTTCGCGGATCAGGTTAAAATCATTTTAATTATAGAGGCGGATATTGGAAAAGCATTGGGACAGGCATTAAAAAGAGTAAATAAAAATCATAGAATTATTTGCTGTATAGATAATATCAGTTGTAATAGCGGTGATTATATTGATATAGGACAACCGATTGCAGGCGGAAAAGTAATACCCGTTGTTGTGAAAACGTTAGTGTTCTAATCTGATTTGATAGGATGGAGGAAAAAATATGACGTTAGAGACCAGATTGTTTGGGAAGACATACAAATTTAAAGATATAAAAGATGTATTGGCAAAAGCAAGTGAATTAAAATCGGCAGATGTGTTAGCGCATGTAGTAGCAGAAACAAAGATGGAACGGATTGCAGCAAAAGAAGTTCTTAGCGAGTTGACCGTACATGACTTAAGAGAAAATCCGGTTGCTCCTTATGAAAAAGATGCAGTAACAAGGTTGATTGATGATGAATTAGATAAAGAAGTATACAAAGAGATTGAACAAAAGACAATAGGTGAGATGCGGGAGTGGATTTTGGATTCTGATACGGATGGTGAAGCAATCGTTCGGGCAGGAAAGGGCATGACCAGCGAAGTAATTGCTGCAATATCTAAAATTATGGGTAATTTGGATCTTGTTTATGCTGGAAATAAGATTCATGTAGAAGCGACTTGTAATACAACAATTGGGAAAGAAGGAGTATTGGCAAGCCGGTTACAGCCAAATCATCCAATTGATGACGTCGAAGGGGTAATTGCATCGACATTAGAGGGATTAAGCTACGGAGTAGGAGATGCAGTTCTTGGGCTTAATCCATCGATTGATACATTTGATAGCACACTTGCAGTATGGAATACACTTGGTGAAATTAAAGATAAATATGAGATTCCGACACAGACTTGTGTATTATCACATGTAACTACACAAATGGAGGTCTTAAGAAGTGGCAAGGGAAAGGCGGATCTTTGTTTTCAGTCGATTGCAGGTTCAGAAGCCGCTTGTGCTGCATTTGGAATTACGATACCTATGCTTGATGAGGCGAATGCAATGTTCAGGGATAAGGGCTCTGCAAAAGGAAATAATGTTATGTATTTTGAAACTGGTCAGGGGTCTGAATTATCCTCGTCGGCACATTGGGATAGTGATGCACAGACGATGGAATGTCGATGTTACGGACTTGCAAGACATTATAAGCCTTTTTTAGTCAATACAGTGGTAGGGTTTATTGGACCAGAGTATGTATATGATACAAAACAATTGTTGAGAGCCGGATTAGAAGATGTCTTTTGTGGGCATTTGCATGGTCTTCCAATGGGATGTGATGTCTGTTATACCAATCATATGCCAGTAGATCAAAATGATTGTGAAACACTTTTGATGCTTTTAGCAAATGCCGGTTGTCATTATGTTATGGGATTACCTCAAGGAGATGATATCATGTTAATGTATCAGTCAACGGGATTTCATGATATTGCAGCAGTGCGGGAAACTTTTAAAAAGCGACCAATTAAAGAGTTTGAACAGTGGATGGAAAAGTGGGGAATCTGGGAAAATCAAAGATTGACTAAACGGGCAGGAGATCCAACAATTTTTCTAAAATAATAATTTTTTGGAATTCGGATGATTATATCCAGCATAACTGGAATTGAACATTAAAAACTAAAACTTCCCACACCCTAAATGGGATTCGAACCTTGAAAATTCAGCAATACAGGCAATTAAATAGCAAA
>NZ_JADYUI010000022.1 GCF_021531695.1 Roseburia hominis
CTTTCAAGGTTATTTCACTGTTTAATTTTCAAGGTTCTTAACTTTTGTCGTTCTTTGCGACAGCTTTATAATTTTATCAATTATTTTCCGTCTTGTCAAGAACTTTTTTTATTTTCTTTTGTTCTGCTTTTTGCAGAACATTGTTAATTATAATATGTTGACTTTGCTTTGTCAACCTATTTTTTCTATCATTCGTCATTTTTTCAAAAGCGACAAATGAGCGGAGAAGGAGGGATTTGAACCCTCGCGCCGCTGTTAACGACCTGCACCCTTTCCAGGGGTGTCCCTTCGGCCAGCTTGGGTACTTCTCCAGTCGAATATTAACCATATTCATTTTCATCTATAAAAGACGAACGGAGAGAGTGGGATTCGAACCCACGCGCCCTTGCGGACAAACGGTTTTCAAGACCGCCTCGTTATGACCACTTCGATATCTCTCCATAACACTTTCAAATCAGCGCAAGAATGATTCTATCATCTAAATGACTACATGTCAATATCCTTTTTTACTTTTTTTATTTTCTATCGATCTTTTAAGAAAATTTCAGCAATTTTCATATCTTCTGGTGTCGTGATTTTTATATTGGTATAACTGCCCTGCACTAACTTCACCGGTATATTCTCTGCTTTTTCCAACACCATTGCATCATCTGTTATCACAGCATCTCCCGAAGCAAGTACTTTTTCATATGCATGCAAAATCAAATCATAAGAAAATGCCTGTGGTGTCTGTATCATCCACACCTTGCTCCGGTTTGGTGTCTCTATTGCATAATGATCCTCATTTGCAATTTTGATGGTGTCCTTCACCGGCATTGCTACAACGCATGCTTTTTCCTTCTTTACCGCTTCAATCGTGCGTGAAATAATATCGTCTGACACAAATGGTCTTGCTCCATCATGAATCAGCACATAATCTGCTCCGCCTGCCGCCTTTAATCCCTGATAAACAGAATGATATCGTTCCTTTCCTCCGGCAACAATTCGTGTCACCTTAGAAAATCCATATTTTTCCACAATCTCTGTGCGACAAAAAGGAAGATCCTTCTCCCCTGCAACTAAAATAATCTCATCCACCATACTTTTTTCAAAAGCCAAAAGTGCATAATAAAGTACCGGTCTGCCATCCAACAACAAATATTGTTTTGCTGTTTTGCCTCCCATTCGTGTCCCCTGTCCAGCTGCTAAGACAATAGCTGTTACTTTTTCTTTTTTCATACACGCTCCCCTAATTTCAAATTCGGAACAGCATTTAAATTCAGACCGGATCTGACTCCTGCGATATAATCATAATAGCCTGCCACACCAATCATAGCTGCATTGTCCGTACAAAAAATCGGTGACGGGTAATAAAATGCAACCCCTTTCTTTCTACATGCTTCTTTTATTCCTTCCCGAAGTGTCGCATTAGACGCCACTCCACCTGCAATCGCAAATTTATCCATATGAAATTCATCAATCGCACGCACTGCATGTTCAATCAGGGAATCTGCAACTGCTTTTTGAAAGGAAGCCGCGATATCTGCCGGAACAATTTCGATATTTTTCATTTTGCACCCGTTGATATAATTTAAAACCGCTGATTTTAAGCCACTAAAGCTGAAATCATATGGATCATCTGCTATTTTTGCCTTCGGAAAGTCAATTGCATCTGCATTTCCCTCCCGTGATATTTTTTCAATCTTCGGTCCACCCGGATATCCCAAGCCTATTGCACGCGCTACTTTGTCAAATGCTTCTCCCGCTGCATCATCTCTGGTTCGTCCTAAGATTTCATATTTACCATAGTCGAGTACTTTTACCAAATGCGTATGTCCACCCGAAACCACAAGGCATAAAAATGGTGGCTCTAACTCTTTATTTTCAATATAATTTGCACTAATATGTCCCTCAATATGATGCACTCCGACCAATGGAATTTTTTTTGCATAGCTAATCGCCTTTGCTTCTGCAACTCCCACAAGCAGTGCACCTACTAATCCCGGTCCATATGTAACTGCAATTGCATCCATGTCATCCAATGTCATTTTCGCTTCTGTTAGCGCCTCCTCAATGACCTGGTTAATTTTCTCAATGTGTTTTCTGGAAGCAATTTCAGGAACAACTCCGCCATATAACGTATGTAAAGCAATTTGAGAAGATATTACATTCGACCGCACATCCCTGCCATTTACCACCACTGCAGCTGCTGTTTCATCACAGGAACTTTCTATTGCAAGAATTTTAATTTCTTTTTTCTCATTCATTTTCTGTATTGTCTCCGTTTCCATCTAGCAGTTTGTATGCAAGAATTTTCCAATCCCCGGAATCATCTTTTCGCAAAACATACTGCTCGCGTGATTTTATATAACCATTGCCTTCTTTCATAAAGTAAGAAGCTAACACATAAGCACATTCTGACCCGTCCACTGTCTTATAGGTAATCTCATTACTATCGCAAACATCTGAACGCGAAATCGTGCGCTTAGCATCTTTATAATTCTGAATATCCATTTTTAATGCCGCAATGTATTGATCATTTGGATTTTGCTTTAGCAGTTCTTCATCCAAAAGTTTTCTTGCCTGACCAGCAAGTGCATCAATTTCATCGTCCGTACAATCCTCATTATAATAACACTTCAAAATCTCATTATACAATTTGACAACCTCGCGAGGTGTCTTTGGATAAGCATCATCCAAATTCTTTGTTGTAATTTTGGCAATTGTACTAAGTTCCTCAGGCTCTGATGTTGTCTTTGTATCACGATTTGATAAATAATAGTAATACCCCACTACTATTAAAATGCAAACAAGTCCTGCGATCACACCACGTAATTGTTTCTTCACTGCTATTCCTCCTCAAAATCCAGCTCCACTGTTTTTCCGTCCTTTCCAAGAACAGTATTTTCAAAAATTTTCTGCACTTCTTTTTTATATTCCTCCGGTCTTACTAATGAAGGGCTATAATGTGTCAGCCATAATTCTTTTACATTCGCATCTTTTGCCAGTTTTGCTGCTTCATAAAAAGTCATATGTTTATATTGTTTTGCTTTCGCAATTTTATCTTTTTCCGCATACATTCCTTCACAAATAAATAAATCAGACTCCCTGGCATGTTCTGCGATAGAAACAGTAGGTCTGGTATCTGTACAATAAGTTACTTTTATCCCTTTTCTAGGCGGTCCAAGCACCATATCCGATGTATAAACACCTCCTTCATATGGTATACTTTCCCCTTTTTGCAGTCTGCTCCAATACATCTGCGGTATTTCTCTTTCCCTTGCCGCCTCTACACTAAACCTCCCTGCTCTTTTAATTTCAATAGTGTATCCATAACACGTAATATTATGATTTACCCGAAATGCATGTATCACATATCCATTCAGTTCTATTGTCTGACTGGGTTTGTCCACTTCAATATAACGAATTTCAAACGGAAGTTCCGGTGCAATGACCCGAAGTGCATTCACAACACGTTCTAACCCTTTTGGTCCTATCATGGTAAGCGGCTCGGTACGTTCCGCATTTCCCATCGTCAATAAAATTCCAGGCAACCCACTGATATGATCGGCATGGTAATGTGTAAAACATATAATATCAATTGGTTTAAAACTCCATCCTTTTTCCTTTACCGCAATCTGGGTTCCCTCTCCGCAGTCAATCATTAAACTACTTCCATTATATCTTGCCATAAATGAAGTAAGCCACCGGTTCGGTAACGGCATCATTCCCCCCGTCCCAAGCAAACAAATATCCAGCATAAATCCATTTCCTCAATTCTCTTTTTCTTTTCCGGTTTCTATAAAAGCTCCAATGACTCTTTTTCCTCCACCGGTATCTTAAATTCCAAAATCCATTTATCGTAACACTCTTCACAAAGATCAAAAATATGTCTTGTTGTATCTTTCCTCGAAAAATAGCCCCATTCCTTTTCTACATGAACAATTTCCATTTCATTTTTATCCGGTTGTACAAAAAATTTTCTTCCGCAACAGTTACATACCACAAATTCATTCTTCTGCATAATGTCCTCCAGCTCTTTCCCCGTTTTTGCTTAATTTTATTAATAATTATAAAAATTTCTTTCTCTGCTGGCAATGGGAATCACTGGTCTTCTTCCAATATCATAACATATGCATCTTCTTGTGGTTTATCATAAAAATTTTTTCTTATTCCCTGTATCTTAAATCCATACTTTTCATACAAACTTATTGCCGGTTCATTGGAACACCGAACTTCCAGAACAAAACGAATAATTCCACGTTTTTTTGCCTGCTCCAGCAAATTCCCTAATAACCTGTCAGCTATTCCCTTTCTACGCCGAAAAGGAGACACTGCAACATTCGTAATCTCGCCTTCATCTGCAGCAAGATAAATTCCACAATATCCTACAACTGTTCCTTCCTCTTCCGCTACAAGAAAAATCACATTTTCCATCGTAAGCGTATCTGCGAATCCCTGTCTTGTCCACGGAACAGAAAACACTTCCGCTTCAATTTCTGCAACAGATGTCAGATGTTCTTTTGTCATTCTTTTTATTTCAAGCATGATGTTTTTCTCTTTCCATGCGTTCACGCTCTGCCTGGGACAACCGAAGATAATCCGGCGTATGCTCTGCTGCTGTTTCTGTCTTCCCTTTTGCATAATAAACCATTCCAAGTGTCGCAACAGATGCTGCACGTTGTCTGTTATTATGCGCTAAAGCATACGTATATGGAACTTTACAGTTCTCTTTTATATAATCTGCAAAAACCGGGACTCCATCTCCAAGAAATACAACAACTCTCTCTGTTTCATTAATTTTTGCTACAATTTCATCAATTCCAACTGCACACTGTTCTAATAACGTATGCATGGCATTTCCCTCGAATTCGTATAATCCGGTATAGGTCTGATTTCTTCTCGCATCCATAAGCGGGCAAACCATATCCCTATGACCACATAAATTATATGCCAGTGCATCTACTGTTGGAATATGAATCAATGGTTTATTTAACGCCAGCCCAAGACCTTTTGCCGTCGCAGAACCTATCCGAAGTCCGGTAAAAGACCCCGGACCGCCTGAAACTGCAATCGCATCTATCGTATTTAAATCCAACTCTATCATTTTAGCCAGTTGATCCAGCATTGGCAATAATGTTTCCGAATGTGTTTTTTTATAATTCATGGAGAATTCGCCTAATAAATTATCATCCTCTACAATCGCCACACTTGCGACAAGACCGGAACTGTCAATTCCCAAAATTTTCATTCTTTTACCTCTTTCATGGTTATTTTGCGATAATCAAAACCTTTTTCCAAATCTTTTTCTATTATAATTTCTGTTCTAACCGGCGGCAAAATTTCCTCAATCAGATTTGCCCATTCTATCATCACAAGACCATTTCCGTAAAAATAATCTTCATATCCGATTTCATCCATTTCCTCTATGTCACCGATTCGATATACATCGAAATGATAAAAAGGAATTCTTCCCTCTTCATATACCTGTACAATTGTAAAAGTAGGACTGCAAATCGGCTCTGTAATTCCAAGTCCTTTTGCAATCCCCTGCGTGAATACGGTCTTTCCGACACCGAGGTCTCCCATGAGTGTATACACAGAGCCCGGTTTTGCTTCGCGTCCTATTTGTTCTCCAAGGGCAGATGTTTCTTCTGCAGAATAAGTCTCATATACCATATTATTTCATCCTAATTCTGAATTTTTCAAGCTGCTTTTCCGCAAGCTCTTTTAGTGGCTGATATTTCTCCCCCAACTGGGTACGCGGAATCACAAAAGCATTTACGCGATTACTGTAAATCAGAACATTGCTTTTTGTTGCAACCATCTTATATACTTGCTTCCATAACAGCTCCGCGGTTTCTTCTCCCTGAGAAACATGAATCCCTTCTTCATCAAAAAGATAATGTAATCCTTCTCTCAAGGAAGCAGACATTTTAAGCTGCTGCTTTGATTTTAATTTTAAAGTACATGGCATGTAAATCAAGAAAACAACCCCAAAAGCCACATATGCTATACTGTATCCTCTTTCAACGTCTCCCCATGTCACACCTGCAACCACAAATATCATAATTGCAATCACAATCGAAAAAATTCCATGCACTCCACTGTACATATGATACATATTAAAACGATACATATCTTTATCTGTCAAGGTTACATCCAATTCCAATTTCACTGTCATCCCTCCAACTTTTATAAAATCCATGAAAATTTTTGTAAAGCGAACATTCGCAATCCGCTTCGCTGCTTAAACCATTCAGATTATATACTATATCCCTTTAATAATCGGAGAAATGTGCTTATATATCAGGAAGGTAATCCCCACACTGCACATTCCTTTCAAAAAAGTAAATGGCATATTAAAAATCACAAGGCATTCCAGCAATGTATCCACACTCGGACATATTGCCTGATACATAGCAATAATAGTATCCATTGGCATAAATGCCGTATATACAGGATATACAACAAAATAATTGGAAGCCACACCAAGAACAGCCATAAATGCTGCTCCAAGTATAGAGCCAATCATTGCATTTTTCTTGCTCTTTTTATGACCATAAAGCAACCCTGCCGGCAATACAAAAGCAGTTCCAAGAATAAAATTGGAAAGTTCTCCTACTCCTCCAGTAGAAGTCATCAACAAATGCAACAGATTTTTCACAAAGCAGATAACAACTCCATACCAAGGCCCCATGGCAAAGGAGCCTATCAATGCCGGGAGTTCCGAAAAATCCATTGATATAAACGATGGCATAAAAGGAACATTAAAATCTAAAAACATCAAAACGAAAGCGACTGCGGAAAGCATTGCGGTCATCGTCATATAGCGCACATTGAAATGTTTTGTTGTATTGCTCATAATTTCTCCTCTTTTCAGTATCTTTTATTTTTCAAATTTCATGGTAAGCTGGATTCTCTGTTTTTTCAAGTCCACACTCATTACCTTTACGTCCACAATATCACCAACACTCACTACTTCAAGCGGATGTTTGATATAACGGTCACATATTTCCGAGATATGAACCAATCCGTCCTGATGCACACCTATATCCACAAAAGCGCCAAAATCAATTACGTTTCGAACGGTTCCTTTTAAAATCATTCCCGGTTTTAAATCTTTCATCTCCAAAACATCACTTCTTAAAATGGGTTTTGGCATATCCTCACGTGGATCTCTTGCTGGTTTTTCCAATTCCTTTACAATATCACGCAAAGTAAGTTCTCCGATTCCAAGTTCTTCTGCCAGTTTCTTGTAATCCGTAATCTTCTTTGCAATACCAAGAAGTTTTCTTTCGGTAATATCCTGCGGTGTATATCCAAGCTTCTCCAGCAACTTTTTGGTTGCATCATAAGATTCCGGATGTACACCGGTCGCATCCAGCGGATTTTTTCCATCAATGATACGCATAAATCCTGCGCACTGTTCATACGCTTTCGGTCCAAGTTTCGCGACTTTAAGTAATTCATTCCTGCTGGCAAAACGCCCGTTTTCTTCACGGTAAGCAACAATATTTTTAGCAATTGTTTTACTGATTCCTGAAATATATTCTAACAAAGAAGCGGATGCTGTATTTAAATCAACGCCTACTTTATTCACGCAATCTTCTACTACGCCACCTAACGCTTCACTTAACTTTTTCTGGTTCATATCATGCTGGTACTGCCCAACACCAATGGATTTTGGATCAATTTTTACCAATTCTGCCAAAGGGTCCTGTAAACGTCTTGCCATCGACGTGGCACTTCGTTGTCCGACATCAAAATTCGGAAATTCTTCCGTTGCAAGTTTGCTTGCCGAATAAACAGATGCTCCTGCTTCATTTACAATAACATACTGCACTTTCTCGGGTATCTCTTTTAACAACGAAACAATCACCTGTTCGGATTCTCTTGAAGCAGTTCCGTTTCCAAGTGAAATTAAAGTAATGTGATATTTGGCAATCAGTTTTTTTAAAACACTTTTCGCCTCTTCCACCTTATTTTGTGGTGCCGTCGGATAAATTACAGTTGTATCCAAGACCTTTCCGGTTGCATCCACTACCGCAAGCTTACAACCGGTACGAAATGCCGGATCCCAGCCAAGTACCACCTGATTTGCAATTGGAGGCTGCATCAAAAGCTGTTCTAAGTTCTTTCCAAATACCTTGATTGCACCATCTTGTGCACGTTCCGTCAAATCATTTCGGATTTCACGTTCAATTGCCGGCGCAATAAGTCTGGTATAACTGTCTTCTATGGCTTCTTTTAAAACCGGCGTTGTATTTGGATTTTTTTTCGTAATGACCTGCTTTTCAAGATAGCGCAAAATTTGTTCTTCCGGTGCCTCAACTTTAACGGTAAGAATTTTTTCATTCTCCCCACGGTTCAATGCAAGAATCCTATGCCCTGCAAGCTTTGCAATGCTTTCAGCAAATTCATAATACATTTCATAGACCGACTCTGCTTCTTTATCTTTTGCAGTTGAAGTCAGCATGCCTTCTTTCATCGTCAGTTCCCTGATACGGATTCTATAATCTGCCTCATCTGAAATATGCTCTGCTATAATATCTTTTGCGCCGGCAATGGCTTCTTCTATGCTATTTACTTCTTTTTCCTTATCTATAAACTTTTTAGCTTCCTCTTCCACTGTATTTTTTGTCATCTGAAGAGAAATAATATTTGCAAGCGGCTCCAATCCCTTTTCTTTTGCAATAGTCGCTCTGGTTCTTCTTTTTGGACGATACGGACGATACAAATCATCTACCACAACCATTGTCTCTGCTGCCAGAATCTGTTCTTTTAATTCCGGTGTCAGCTTTCCCTGTTCCTCAATAGAAGATAGTACCTGTTCCTTTTTTTCTTCTAAATTGCGAAGATAATTTAAACGTTCAAACAAATTACGAAGCACCTCATCATTCAATGCCCCGGTTGCCTCTTTTCTATATCGTGCAATAAACGGAATCGTATTTCCCTCATCAATTAATTCAACTGCTGCTTTTACCTGCTTTGTTTTTATTTGTAACTCTTCTGCAAGCTTTTCAATAATATCCATGTCTTTCCTCTCTTTTGTAAAGCGGACATTTGCAGTCCGCTTCGCTAGAATTTAAGTTGCTTTATATTATAACAAATTCTATCGTGCAAATCCAGCCCTATCCTGCCTGTTTACTTTAATCATCAGTCATGATACAATGGATGCTATGAAATATGTTTGATAAGGAGGAGCCTTACATGGACTTTCAACCAAATCAGAACCAGACACCAAGCTCTTTAGAACAAGGTTCTGCTTCTATGGCATTTGCTTCCCTTGCTTTTGGCATCGTTTCCATCATCACCAGCTGCTTTGGCACCTCGCTGATTTTTGGTTCTCTTGGTCTAATCTTAGCTTTGCTATCAAAAGGCGGAAGTAATAGCCTTCCCAAAAACACGATCATCGGACTGACCTTAAACATCATAGGAGTTGTCATTGGTTGCATGCTGCTCTTATCCAGCCTTATTCTTGTCATAAGTTTTGGAGGCATTGAGAATTTTATGAATGCCATGCAACAGTATATGGATGCTTATTATTCTGCATTAGATACAATCCAAATAATACTTTCATAAAAAACATTTATAAAAATCAAATTCAAAAACGGGTTATCACCATGCTGTGACAACCCGTTTCTACATTCCTATTTTATTGCAATTGCTTCTATTTCAAGCATAACATCTTTTGGCAGACGTGCTACTTCCACACAGCTTCTTGCCGGAAAATCACTGGTAAAGAATGTTTTATATACTTCGTTAATTGTTCCAAAATCATTCATTTCCTTGATAAATACCACTGTTTTTACCACATTATCCATATTGGTTCCTGCTGCTTCTAATAAGTTAGACAAATTGGTCAATGCCTGTTTTGCCTGCGCCTCAGATCCTTCCGGAATTTCTCCCGTTTCCGGAACAACCGGAATAATACCCGATGTATATACCATTCCATTTACCTCAATTGCCTGGGAATATGGTCCGATTGCTGCCGGTGCCTTTGGTGTACTGATTACTTTTTTCATAAATACTACATCCTTTCTTTTTATTTATTTTTATTGCAATTTATTTTATCTTACGAATTGCTTTCTCTGTAATTTCAATTCTTCTCTCTTTATACAAGCGCCCCACCGCACGCTTAAATGCGTTTTTGCTAAGGTGTGTTTCTCTTTTTATTACTTCCGGTGATGCTTTATCCGTAAATGGCAATACGCCCGCATATTCTTCAATAATCTCCATCACACGTTCGGCATCTGCATCCATCTGAATATATGCCTTCTCACGCAAAGTCAAATCCAGCTTGCCATCCTCTTTTACGTTCGTAACCTTGGCCTGAATCACATCACCGATTCTAAGAAAACTATGATCCTCAAAATTAGGAAGCATGCCGGAATACTTATCATCTACTGCAACAAATGTCCCGAAATTATCACTAAATTCATACACTCTGCCCTCTACGGTATCATCTTTTTGATATGGAGAATCTGTACGAAGTAAATCGTAAATTCCCTTCATACTGGCACATAATCTGCGACTCTTATCAATATAAAGTGTAACCAGAATTTCATCTTCCGGTTGCACCTTGCAAGTCATTTCTTTATAAGGGAGAAACAAATCCTTTTCCAATCCCCAATCCAAAAATGCCCCGATTTTTCCAACCTGAAGCACTTTTAGCACTGCAAGTCCTCCAAGAGTAAGCTTAGGCTCCGTTAATGTTGATATCAATCTGTCCTTGGAGTCTTTGTATAAAAATACTTCCAGCATATCTCCAACCTTCACATTTTCCGGAACCTGTTTTTTCGGAAGGAGGACACGTGTTTCGTCCTCTTTCTTTTCTGCTAAGTATATACCAAACTCTACTTTTTTTACAACCAAAAGTTTTTGCTTTTCTCCTAATTTTATCATTTTTTCTCCTTTTATATCCAATGAACTCCACATATACTTTCCAAATCAGCAAATTCCAAACTCTACAATTGCATATGGTTTTTGCCTTTCATCGCTAAGTGCAACAATTACTTTTTCTCCATTTTCCCAAACATAGGGATAAATGATATCGCCCAGCACTGCCGCTTTTTTATATTCTACCTGTATACTTTCTACTTTCGCTTGCTCTTTTACATACTCCAATGCCATTTCAATATACTTTTCATTATTCACATGATGATTGGTATCTATATGAAATTTTTGCACAGGAAACGTTTCTTTTCCTTCCATTTGATCCGGAAGCTTCATTTTTCTTCCGCTTTTTTCCATCTGATAGGGTTCATCGAAAGAATATGCCGACAACATCTTATCGGAAACCTTTTGCGGTCTCCCACTTTTGGTATCAATAAAAATCCAGATAGAATTTGCAAAAGCAATCACATTACCATCTTCATCCTGCATCGTAAAATTACGATATCCGTAAAACCCTTTAAAATCATATGGCCAGGTATTTATAATAATATTTTCTCCCAAGTGCGGATAGCGTTTCACCTCAATCTGCCAGGACGAAAGCATCCATGCCACATGATTCTCTTGCAGATAATCCAATCCAATTCCGAGATCCTCTGATTGAAACGTACAGCAATCCTGAAAATAATTTACCAAAGCCGGCACCGTAATCTGTGCTTTCGCATTACATTCACTAAACCTCACTCTGCTCTTAAACTGATACATAATCTCCCTCCATCAAAGTAAAACGGAAATCCCTTGAAATTTTCTATAGATAAAACAAAAAAGCACCACTTCCGTGGCACTTCCTAATATAACTGGCCCACCAGGATTCGAACCTGGAAATGACGGAGTCAGAGTCCGTTGCCTTACCATTTGGCGATGGGCCATTAAGCTTTAAGCGCTTTTCCTTTGCGCTGTCAACAAAAGCTATTATACGTGCCAATCAGATGAATGTCAACACTTTTTTTCAAAAAATTTCAAGTTTCTTTTCAATCAGCGCATACCATACGCTGTCTCCCCATAACATTTGGGCTTTTCCGGCTGTTCCTTCCACAATATCTTTTTGAATTTTTTCTGTTTTTTCATCCGGAACCATAACCGTTATCACAACATTCTCGGTGTATACCGTATCAATGATTGTAATTTCTTCCTGCGCTAATATATACTGAATTTTCCCAATTCCATTATAATCTGTTGTTATTTCCAGTTTTCTTCCTTCGCGTTTTTCAATCACTTTGCTATTAGCAAGTCCTGCTTTGACCGCTCCCTGATAAGCGCGTACCAGTCCACCGGTTCCAAGTAGTGTTCCTCCAAAATATCTGGTCACGATTACCAGCACATTGTGTATTTCTTCCCGAAGTAACACATCAAGCATTGGTCTTCCGGCTGTCTGACTTGGTTCTCCGTCATCCGAGCAACGCTGTAACTCATTGTTTTCCCCTATAACATAAGCAAAACAATTATGCCTTGCATCCCAATACTTTTTCTTCGTTTCGGCAATATAAGCAATTGCCTCTTCCTCTGATTCAACCCGAAACACAGTTGCAATAAAGCGGGATTTTTTTTCTTCGATTTCTCCGCTTCCGCCCTCATATACTACTTTATATCCCATTCTTTTATTTCATTCCTCTTTCTTCATTTCTTTTTTTATCTTATCATGGCAAAAATGGTTAAGCAATCCAAAATTGGTTATGCTTATAAATAAGTTTTAAATTTCATATTTTTTTGATTAAAACCTTATTATTTGATATAATGTTAAATAGTGTTTCTTTTTATGGATTCTTTATTTTGTAATCAACAACTATTTTTAAGGAGGCTCACTATGAATTATGGAAGAAAAAGTACCACGGCGAAAGAGAAAGAACTTCTTTCCAAAAGTACCATGATTCGTAAAAAGTTTACAGTTATCTTTGCCAAAATGCTCCTTGTGTGTTTTGTTGCATTGATTGTAGTCGGCGGATGCGCCGGATATGGTATATATAAAGGTATTATTGATTCTGCACCGGAAAATATTGATGCAACACCGACCGGTTACCTCTCTTCCGTATTGGATATAGACGGAAATGAAACAGCAACTTTAGTAGCATCCGGTTCCAACCGTGTTTATGTAACAATTGATGAAATCCCACTTGATTTACAACATGCTTTTGTCGCAATTGAAGACGAACGTTTTTATGAACATAATGGTATTGATTTAACCGGCATTGTCCGTGCAGGAATTACCGGTCTTGCCAGCGGACATTTTTCCCAGGGTGCCAGTACAATCACACAACAGCTCCTAAAAAATAATGTTTTCACCGATTGGACAAGTGAGACTTCCTTTGCAGATAAACTGGAACGAAAAATTCAGGAGCAATATCTTGCTGTACAATTAGAAAAAACAGAAGATAAATCCTGGATTCTGGAAAATTATTTAAATACCATCAATCTTGGGCAAAATACACTTGGTGTACAGGCTGCATCAAAACGTTATTTTAACAAAGATGTTTCGGAACTTAACCTTTCCGAATGTGCCGTCATTGCCGGAATTACACAGAATCCTTCCAAATATAATCCGGTCAGCAATCCGGAAGCAAACTCGGAACGACGCCAGAAAGTTCTTAAAAACATGCTCGAACAGGGTTACATTGACGAAAATGCATACAATGAAGCTCTCGCTGATAATGTTTATGACAGAATTCAAATTGTCGATGCCGAAAATTCCAGTGACAATATTAATTCCTATTTCGTAGATGCATTGACAGAACAGGTAATTCAGGATTTGATGGAATTCAAAGGTTACAGTGAAACGCAGGCATACAAAGCATTGTATCAGGGTGGTCTTACGATTTATTCCACCCAGGACCCAAGAATTCAGCAAATTTGTGATGATGAGGTAAATGATGAGGATAATTACGGAACCAACACCCGTTATTCTTGTTCTTACCGCTTAACAATTCAAAAATCAGACGGAACTTACCAGAACTACAGTGAACAGACCATGTTAAGCTATTATCAGAATTCTAACAGCAAATATAATATTGACTTTGATTCGAAAGAAGATGTTGATGCTGCAATTGCACAATATAAAGAAGATATTATGGAAGATGGTGACACCATTGTTCCGAATGGGGAAACGATTACTTATACCTTACAGCCACAGGCTTCCATGACAATCATTGACCAGTCTACCGGTGAAGTCAAAGCATTAGTTGGCGGCAGGGGTGATAAGACTGCAAACAAAACGTTAAATCGTGCTACCGGAACAAAGAGACAACCCGGTTCCACATTTAAAATTTTATCAACTTATGCTCCTGCTCTCGACACCGGTGGAATGACTCTCGCAACGGTACAGGATGATGCACCATATGAATACTCAAACGCTTCGCACACACCGGTTAACAACTATGATAAGTCTTACCGCGGATTCACTACGATACGACAAGGTATTACTTATTCGATTAATATTGTGGCCGTTAAAACTTTGACAGAACTTGGTGTTGATGTCGGCTATGAATATTTGCAGAACTTCGGTTTTACTACACTTTGTGATTCTGACCGCACGCAGGCTCTTGCTCTGGGTGGTATCACAAATGGTGTCACAAATCTGGAATTAACAGCTGCTTATGCCACTATAGCCAATGGTGGAACTTATACTAAGCCACGATTCTACACAAAAATACTGGATCATGACGGAAATGTACTGATTGACAATACTCCTCAGACACATACCGTATTAAAAGAGACAACCGCATGGCTTTTGACCAACGCCATGGAAGATGTTCTTACTACCGGAACCGGACGTCCCGCCCACTTTGACGGCATGCCACAAGCCGGAAAATCCGGTACTACTTCCAGCAATCGTGATGCTTTATTTGCCGGATACACTCCATATTATACTTGTGTCGTATGGGGGGGCTATGACGATAATGCAGAATTATCTTATACCACTTATCCAAAGATATTATGGAAATCTGTTATGAGCCGGATTCATGAAAATTTAGAGCCTAAAGATTTTGTAAAACCAGAAGGTATTACAACTGCCACTGTCTGTAAAAAATCCGGAAAACTTTCTGTCGCAGGCTTATGCGACAGTGACCCACGCGGAAGTATGGTCGAATCTGAATATTTTGCAACAGGAACGGTACCAAAAGATTATTGTGACCACCATATCCGCGTTACAACCAATCTTGCAACCGGAGGCATTGCAGATGACACCTGCCCACCAGAACTTCAATCCTCAAATGTTTACATTTTAGGTGGAAATTCAGCCTCACAGGATGGTCCATACATTTTAAATGAAAATCTTGCGAATGCATTAAATGGAATAACCCCTGCTCCGACAACAGATCCAAATGCTACCCAGGTACAACAACCGACTGCTGATCCAAATGCCACTCAGATACAACAACCAGCTGCTGATCCGAATGCTACCCAGGTACAACAACCGGCTGCTGATCCGAATGCTACCCAGGTACAACAACCGGCAACAGATCCAAACGCTGACCAGGCACAACAACCGACTGATCCAAATGCTACGCCATTACCACAAGAATAAAGCTACATGCACAAAAGGAGAATTTGCTCAAACGCAAATTCTCCTTTTATTATTCTCACATCATCATTATAACGCTTTAATACTTGCCATGTATATTTGCAAGATGCATCTCTATCATACCACTGTCTGCCAAGCAGCTCAATGCTTCCTTCTGGGCAGTATTTAAACTGTCACTATATACCTGATTCTCATAATCTACCACAACGGCATGAAGCCTTACAATTAAATACTGCATTGGCACAACTTCCTTCGGAACATTCTCCTCCGGATACTTTTTCTCATAAATCGCAAGTAACGCCTCCGTATGACCTAACCGGCACTCTATTACTTCTCCATCTTCTGTAATAACACACGGACAAAATTGTGTGAATTGTGTCTGAAATGTATTAATAAATTCCTGTATCTTCATGATTCCCCCTCATCATGATTAATTTGCTTCACATCTTTCTTCATCAATAATGTCTAAAACCCGTTGAATTTCTGCTCCTTCTATCGGTGCTACACCACAATCAATTCGCTTTCCACTCTCATCAATACGACCCATAGCGTTTTCTTCTTTCTTCGAAGTTCTTTCAATCGTAAAATAATATGGTTTCTTCGCAGTTTCATTCCATGCCAGATAAATTCTTTTGCAAAGTCCCTGATCAATTCCTTTTTCCGGTAAATCTACACGAATAAGAAGTAAATCTTCCCGGATATTCAATGCCATAAATTCAAAATCATTCTCCTCATATGGTATTCCCGGTTTTTGAGGAAATGCGTCAATATATAGTTTCTTGATAAAATCTTCTTTTCCCTCACAAAAATCTTCTGTAAATTTCTGTGGATCAGAAAAGAACATCTGTGGTATAGTCTTAAACTCCAGACCTTTTCGCAATAAACCAAGATACTGCTCCGGTGAAATATTGATTACCCTTTTTTCTGCTATCATTTTATCATCCTGTGCTTTTAATTTTTCCAACAGAGCATTTTTTAACAAAATATTTTCATCGAACGGATTGATTGCCAGTCCCTCTATCTTAGACTCCTCTTTTAAAGCAACCAGATAACTACCTCTAAAATCCACTTCTAAAATTGTATGATATTTCTGATCTTTTGGAATTTTTTCTTTTCTGGTATATAATGGGAGATACTGCTCTCCTTTTGAGTTCTTTAAAATACTAGGAACAGGCTGAACACCTTTTGGCAACTGAAAACGGGTTCCCTTTTCCACATTCTTCATAAAAGATAAATCTGTTCCCTCCGGAAAGACTGCCGGCACAAAAAGATGTGCAAAGCGCAATCCACTCAAAACCATTGTTAGATTTTCTCCATTCCTTTCTTGCAAATAAACCTGCATCTTTTGTTCCAATTCCGTATTGTCCGGCATTTTCGGTTTGGTATTCGTGTTATCCATTTTTTTCTCCTTTATTCTACCAATAATTTACACTCGCATTTATTCTAACTATTAGTTTATCATTTTTCCATGCTTTTGCAAAGATTTATTCATCAAATGCAACCGTCACAAAATACCCTTTTGATGTTTCCTCGACATCTACTACGGTTCCTTCTTTAGACTTCAAACGTTCACCAAATTTATAATTTGCTGACATGGCAAAGGCATTACCAAGCGTATAATAATAAGAATTTGGTAATTTCCCTTCTGTGACCGGAAGCACATCTCCTACCTTTAACAAACCGGTCCGTTCCATTTTGAATTCCATCTTGCGCATTTTATTTTATTCCCCTTACAGTTCTTTTGCTTCGCCATCGACTGCATTGAAATCCTGTTCCATATTTCGGGTTGCTTTTGCTGCCCTTGATACAATAAAGAGTTTGGAAACTCCATCATAAATCAGTGCAATTCCTACCACTTTAAAAGCAATCTGAGCCGCTTCAAATGCCCGAACAATCAAAACCAATCCAAATATAATTGTGATGACAGAAAGTATCAGCCCCGATATCCATGCCGTATCATTTGCCTGTTTTGTATCTACGGCAAGGCGTATCCCTTCTATTCCATGTAATAATAATATAACACCAATAATTGCAGGAATCAGACTGATAACAACAGCAGGATTCGCCAAAATCCATACACCAATGACTAAAACAATAATTCCACATATCAATCTGACTGTATTTTTATTTTTATTCAAAAGATAAGTAACAATATGTCCTGCACCCATGACAATCAAAAACAACGCCAGTATGGTACAAATAAGATTTGTTGCCTGCGCAGTATACACAAATAATACGATTCCCAGTATAATGCAAAGTATTGCAGACAAAATGACATCTGCTTTTATTTTTCTTAACATTTCTCTCATAAAAATACCTCTTTTCTACCTGTTCATTTTTCTTGTAGTATAACATTTTTATTCTTAAAAATCTAGCTGACAATATCAGCATAAATTGCATCAATCATGTTAAACAAATCTTTGGGATTTAACGCCAATGTGATTCCAATTCTTCCACCACTAATATATATCTTCTCATACTGATCTGCCGAATTATGTATCACTGTCTTATATTGTTTTTTCATACCAAGCGGGCTACATCCTCCCCGTACATATCCTGTCACTTTGGTAATGTCTTTTACATGGATCATTTCAACGGACTTTTCTCCGACTGCTTTCGCCGCTTTTTTCAAATCTACTTCTTCTGCAATTGGAACCACATACACATAATATTGTTTACTTTTTCCCTGCATCACCAACGTTTTAAAACTTTGCTCTACCGGAGCTCCTGTAACTTCTGCTGTATGCATTCCATCAATAAACTCTTCACATTCATAATTTAAGACCTCATATTCAATCTTATTTTTATCCAGCATACGCATGGCGTTTGTTTTGGCTTCTTTTCCCATTCTTTTTTCTCCTCTTGTATCTAATTTCTGATTTGCAAAATAGTACACATGTGTTTTTCAGCGTTTGCGAATACCATCTTGCATAAAATCATTTCATTCTTTGCTCCAAGGTTACGGACATAAGATTTTGTAAATGTTCTGAGAATCTATACTAAAATCGACCGCAACCGCCTGAAATTCGCCATCCTGGCTCAGATTCAGCCTTCCGTCAGCATCCATGCTGCCGGATTGCTTGACACCTACAGAACATTAACGAAATCTAATATCCTTCACCAGTCACAAAGACTGAAATGATTTTATGCAAGATGACAAGCAACGCTACACTGGAAAAGTATATCCCTGCTTCTTTTGTGCACATGTTTATCCGAAACAGCAGAAGAAACTTTCTGCAAAAGAAGCAGTACATAATCTTAGTTCATCTAAAAATTTTTTAAATTTTCTTTTACTTTCAGTCCCGTTGGAGTCGCTGCAAGTCCGCCTTCTCCTGTTTCTCTTATACTTGCAGGCATACTTCGTCCAATCGAACGCATCGCATCAATCACTTCATCCGGTGGAATCTTACTAAAAATTCCGGCTCGTGCCATATCAGATGAAGTAAGCGCGTTTACCGCTCCTATCACATTCCGTTTCACACATGGTACCTCAACCAATCCTGCAACCGGATCACAGGCAAGACCAAGTAAACTTTTTAATGCCAATGCTGATGCATGAATAATCTGTCTATTATTTCCGCCTTTTAAATACGTAATTGCACCTGCTGACATCGCTGACGCAGAACCAATTTCTGCCTGACAGCCTCCTGCTGCTCCCGCAAGAAATGCCCGGTTAGCGATAACTCCTCCAATCCCCGCTGCCACAAACAATGCCTCTGTCATTTTTTCTTCCGTATAATGTTCCTTTTCCTCTAAAGAAAGTAATACTGCCGGTAAAACTCCACAAGAACCTGCTGTCGGAGCCGCTACAATTCGTTTCATACAAGCATTCGACTCACCCATTTTTAATGCTTTTTCCATGACCAGACCAATAAAATCCCCACAAACCAAATCCTGCTTTTCTCTTGCCACTCGCATCTTGTCACCGTCACATCCGACAAGGCCGCTTGCCGAAACCAGCTTTGCATCATAAGAAGCATCTGCCTGCTTCATCGCTACATACATCTCTCTCATCTGATGGATAGATTCTTCTTTTGAAATAGCTCGTTCCTTACAGTCATCTTCTAAAATCACTTCAAAAAAAGATTTTTCTTCTTCCTCTGCCACTTTAACAATTTCTTCTAATGATTTATACACTCTGTTTCCTCCAGGCTCAAATACGTCACTTTTTTAATTCCTTCTAAATGTTCCAGCCACTTGATAGACTCTTCCGGCACTTCCTGATCACATTCAATTACCATAACTGCATTTCCGCCTCTTGAGTCTCGATAAAGCTGCATGGTTGCTATATTAATGGATTTGTGCCCAAGCATGGATGTCACCTCTGTCACATGACCGGGTTGATCTAAATTGTGAACAATTAAAGTTGGATAATCTCCGCAAAAATTGGCAGTCAATCCATCCAACTCGCAAATCTTAATCTGACCTCCGCCAATTGACGCCGCCACTACTTCAAGTTTTCTTCCACTTTCTCCCGTCAAATTCATTTTTACAGTGTTTGGATGCACATCTCCTAAATCAATACCTTGAAATGAAAATAAAAGATTTTGTTTTTTCGCAGCTTCAAAACTGTTTGGAATATTAATATCATCTACTGCCATTCCAAGCAGTCCTGCAATCAATGCTTTATCCGTACCATGTCCTACTCCGGTAGCAAGAAAAGAACCATGAAAATAAATTTCTGCCTGTCTGACCGGTTCCCCTAAAAGTTTTCTTGAAATCTGACCTATTTTCACTGCTCCTGCCGTATGTGAGCTAGATGGTCCAACCATCACCGGACCAACAATATCCATAATATTCATACAATTTCCTCTCTTATTGTAAAATCTGATAAATACTTAAATTCAGATATCCTCCGAAATTTCCCCTGCATCTATGTCCTGCCCGGTTGCTTCTCTTATCATTCATCTGCCTCGCATTTTTCTGTGTCTTTTATAACCCATATCATACTCTCATATCACAAAAATGTAAATGTAGCTTGACAAAACATTTTTGCGCTCTTATAATTAAACCGCAAGTTTAATTAAATTATTTTTAAAGGAGCATTTATGGGAAGAAGAAAAAAAGAACCGAAAAGCGTACATCGTGCTGCAATTTCATCTGCGGCAGCAACACTCTTTTCCGAAAAAGGTGTGGAACACACTTCCATGGATGAAATTGCAAAGCAGGCTGGTTACAGCAAAGCCACCCTCTATGTATATTTTAAAAATAAGGAAGAAATCGTAAGCATTCTCGTATTAGAAAGCATGAAAAAACTACACACTTATCTGACCGATGCGTTGCAAAGCCAGTCAGACATGTATGACAAGTATATTGCGCTTTGTAATGCTATGTTGAAATACGAGGAAGAATTTCCTTTTTATTTCCATATGGTTTTAGATGAAATTAACATTGACTTTGAAAACACCGATTATATCCCGGAAGATAAAGAAACTTTTCTAATTGGCGAAAAAATCAATACGGTGATAAAAGACTTTTTAATTGCCGGTATTAATGCCGGTGAATTTCGAAAAGACTTAAAAATTTTACCAACCATATTTTCATTTTGGGGAATGATTACCGGATTAATTGAACTTGGCAGTAATAAAGAAACGTACATCAATCAGACGCTTCACTGTTCTAAACAAGATTTTTTAAATTACGGATTCGATACGTTATATCGTTCCATTTCAGTGAAAGGAGTACCATATGAAAACTGAATCTTTTAACTCTAATGCAACAAAAAAACCTCGTTTACTGGCTATTTTAGGAAGTCCGAACAAAGATGGACTGAACGCTAAAATGCTTTCCATCTGCACAAAAGCCGCCGAACATGCCGGATGGCAGGTTGATACTGTTGATTTATATAGCAAAAACATTGCATTCTGCAAAGGCTGTGATGCCTGTATGAAACTACATACCTGTGCATTCGCCGAAAAAGATGATATGGCAGAAATCATAGAATTATTAAGGGCCTGTGACATGGTCGCCCTGGCTGCACCAATTTACTGGGCAAATGTACCCGGCGTCGTTAAAAACCTGTTCGACCGCCTGCGTGGAGTCGCAATGGAAGAAACCGTAACATTTCCCAAAGCACTTCTTAGTGGGAAAAAATATCTGTTCTTTACTTCCTGCAATACGGCATCTCCGTTCGCAGAGATTTTTGGTCAGACGGGCGGCATAAAGCGAGCTGTACATGAATTCTTCAAAACTGCAGGAATAAAATGTAACGGCACTTTCATCTGTACCAACGCAAAAAAACAAAAAGATGTTCCGGAAAAACTAAAACAAAAAATCTCCCATTACTGGGAAAAACAATAAATTGTCCATTTGCAAAGGAGAATTCACATGGGAATTATTTTTGGATTTTTAAGCCTGATTTGTCTTATTTTATTACTTGCAAAAGCTGTTACACGTAAACTTTCACTGACAAAAGCAAATCGCTTTTTATTTCGATTACACAAACCGCTTTCTGTTTTATTTTTACTTTTTATCATACTTCATCTTATTTTTGTATTTCCGGTCTTAAAAGGGCGGGCACTTTTCCTTACCCTAAGCGGTCTGGTTCTATTTGCCCTTGCAATCCTTATCACGGTTTTATGCCATACAATGAAGCAGCCGAAAATGCGTCTCTCCTGGCATCGTATTTTATCTGCCTGTCTGTTCGTATTTGCTGTAATACATTTAGTCGTTTATACCATTGACTTCAACCATTATCAGACAGACATTAAGAATATTGAAATCTCGGAACCTGATTTATCCAACGTTTCGGATGGTGTCTATACCGGTTCCTGTAACGTCGGTTATATTTATGCCAAAGTCAATGTTACGGTAAAAAATGGTTCTATTGAAAATATTGATCTAGTCGAACATCGCAATGAACGCGGCACTCCTGCCGAGGCGATTATCCCAGACATCATTGACAATCAAAAAATAGACGTAGATGCCGTCTCCGGTGCCACAAATTCCAGTAAAGTCATTAAAAAGGCCGTGGAAAACGCACTCGCTTCACCAACTAAATAGCAGTTCAACCCTAGTGTAGCGTTCTCAAATTAACTAGACTGCCTGAAATGTGAATTATACCTACATAAATGAACATTCAGGCAGTCTATGCGAACCTTTGTATATTACTGTCAAACACTAACGCGCCCTAAATACTTTATCAAAGTATGGTCTCTGTCACATCTTCTGCATTACTTTCTGTGCAAAATTCAGAAAGCGTGCCAAACGTATACCCCATCTCTTCCCATTTTGTCAAAAGTTCGTCTAAAATTGCTCCGTTCGTTTTTGATGTATTATGCAATAGAACAATGGCTCCCGGATGAATTCTGGAAAGCAGCTTATCAAATGCCTCTTCTTTGGTCGGCTGATCATTTTCATACCAGTCTACATAGGCAAGACTCCAAAAGAATGTATGATATCCCAGTTCTTTTGCCATTTCTAAATTTTCGGTGCTGTATTTTCCCTGTGGAGGACGATAGTATTTTGTCATTTCCTCTCCTGTAATTTCCTTATATTTTTCCTCCACGTCTTTGATTTCCTTGGAAAAAGAAGTCATATCGGAAATAGCAGACATATCCGGATGATGATAGGTATGATTTCCTACGGTATGTCCTTCTTCTACCATCTTTTTTACCAGATCCGGACTGCTCTCTAAGAAATGCCCTACCACAAAAAAAGTAGCTTTTACCTTATGTTTTTTTAATGCCGCCAAAATATTTTCAGTATTTCCATTCTCATATCCGCAATCGAATGTAAGATAAATTTTTTTGTCTTCTCCTTTTCCTACGTAATAAGTATGATATTGTTCCAATTCTTTGGCACTGACATTTCCGGTCGGCTTTGTCCCTTCTGCTCCAAATCCAAGTCCCCAGTTATCCACAGCCTCTGCTATATGAAAAGTTTCCTGCCAGTTGGTCAGGCAGACCGCTGTACCTCTTCCTCCAAAAAAAAGTATAGCAGCTGCAAATAAGATACCGAAAATTTGTTTCATTTTGTTTTGTTGCTTCATATTACTCCAAATATTACTCTTCTTATTTTAATATATAACAAAATTTCTATTTCATACCAAAACTATTTCATAAAGCAAAAAACATGCCCTCTCTACTGTTATAAATAGAAAGAACATGTTTTTCTTAATATGCAATAATTTCTGCACCATCTTCTGTTACAAGCACCTGAATTTCCCACTGCGCAGAAGGTTTTCCATCCTCTGTATAAACTGTCCAGTTATTGTCAGAATCAATATAAATATCAGGTTTTCCCATATTTACCATCGGTTCAATTGTAAATATCATTCCCGGAACCATAAGCATCTCCTGACCACGTTTGGAATTATAGCTGACCCATGGATCTTCATGGAACTGAAGTCCTATCCCATGTCCACCAATCTCTCGGACTACCGTATATCCGTTTGCAAAAGCATGATCATGAACTGCCTGCCCCATATCTCCCAAAAAATGCCACGGCTTTACTTCTTTTAAACCAATCTCAACACATTCTTTGGTAACTTCCACTAATTTTCGTTTCTCCGGACTAACATCTCCGATACAGAACATTCTGGAAGAATCGGAAAAATATCCATTTAAAATAGTAGAAACATCTACATTAATGATATCACCATCTTTTAAGATATCATTTTCCGACGGAATTCCATGGCAAACCTGATCGTTAATCGAAGTACAAACGCTTTTAGGAAATCCTTCGTAATTCAGTGGTGCCGGAATCCCTCCCATTGCTGTTGTCCGTTCATAGACCATTTTATCAATTTCTTCTGTACTCATTCCGGCTCTGATATGCTCTGCTATATAATCAAGTACTGCAATATTAATTTTAGCACTTTCTTTAATCCCTGCTATTTCTTCCGGCTTTTTTATAATTTCATGAGATGGTACGATACAGCCTTCTTTGCGGAATTTCTCGATTTTTTCATCAAACTGCTCGTGACACGCTTTGTATTTTTTTCCACTGCCGCACCAACATGGATCATTTCTTCCAATTTTTAATGACATAGTTTCACTCTTTCTTCTATACTTTTTGCTCTAATGATTTACTACAACACTTCCAAAATCAATCTTATCCCAGACTTTGTCCCTCACCTTAACAGAATGTTCGTCTAAAATCTTTTGATAATTCTCTCCTGAAATGCTATAACTGTCATAAGAATCATCCACACTTTGCTCCGCGAGAAAATTCTGATATTTTTCTGCCAATGCCAAATGTGTTATCGTCTCTTTGATCTGGTCTTCTGTAACACCAAGCTTCTCTTTTTGTTCATCTGTTAAATCTGACCAGAAATCGGATTCTTTATTGTTTAAAGCCACCTGCTCTTCTTCAGACAATGTCAGCCCTTCCTTTTGTGCCAACTCATAAAAAATTTCATCATGAATTGCCATATCCAAAGCAGCCTGCTTTCCTGCCACCCGGATAAACTGACCATCAATATGTAATTTCCAGTATGCACCGGTATCTTCCGGGTCATAAACATATGCCTGTTCCTCTATGGTTGTCTCCTCATAAGCAACGTAAAAAGCAATTTCCTTTATTGTTAAATCCTTTCCGTCTACTGTGACAACAACCTTATCTAAGCTATCGCGAAATACCAACATCTTCTTCGAATCATAACTCATAACCCATATCACAATAAATACTGCTGCAATAATGGAAACAACCAGTACTTTTTTAATCTTTTGCATTCCTTCTCCCTTTTAGCCCTTATGATTCACAAAGTTTTGCAACTGTCTGATTAATGACTTTACCATCTGCTTTTCCTTTCAGGCTTGGCATAACAGTCTTCATAATCTGTCCCTTATTCTTAGTAGCAAGAACCTCTGCGAACTGTTCCTTTAATACCTGCTCTACTTCTTCTGCCGACATGAGCTTCGGTGCATACTCACTAATAATATCATAACGCGCCTGATATTCTTCTTTTAAATCGGTACGGTCTGCCGGACATGTCTCTAACTGTTCTTTTACTGTGTTTAACTCTTTTAATATCGTACGATCTACCAATTCCTCTTTAATATCATCGCGGCATCCTTCATCAATCGCATTCTTTTTTACCGCTGATACCAGTGTTGAAATTGCATCCTTTCTTACTTTATCTCTTGCCTTCATAGCGGCAATCATATCCTTTTGCAAGGTTTCCATCTGCATAATTCATTTCCTCCTAATTATTTATCTTTCCGGCAAAGTATGCTTTGTCAGAATAATCCACTATACATAACAGTTCCTCTATGCCATTCACCCATAATGTCAGTTATGGCCAAACTGTCATCAATATACATTATACGCTAGTTTTATTTTTTGACAAGCCAATGTCTTAGTTATTTATTCTTTACTGTACAAGCAGTGCCACAAAGTTTAAAATAAGAGAAAATACAGATTAACAAAGACTGACCAACCTCCCGGATGGTCTTAATTTTAGGAGTAGAATATGAACACATACGAACACGTTTCCCATACATTTGATCCTGTTTTTGATAAAAACGCAAAAATTCTGATTTTAGGAACATTTCCTTCCATAAAATCCAGAGAGCAACACTTTTATTACGGTCATCCCCAAAATCGTTTCTGGAAATTGCTGGCTCTTCTCTTAAACGATTCCTGCCCTCTTACCATTACGGAAAAGAAAGACTTTCTACACAAACATAAAATTGCCGTGTGGGATGTCATTGAAAGTTGTGATATCATCGGTTCTTCTGACAGCAGCATCAAAAACGTTATTCCGGCAGATATTAACTCTGTTTTACAGCAGACTGATATTCACGCCATCTTTGCAAATGGAACGAAAGCGTATGATCTGTATCAGAAATATGCCTTTCCACAAACACAGTTTCCAATCACCAGACTTCCTTCCACAAGCCCTGCAAATGCTGCCTTTTCCTTAGAAAAATTGCAGGACAACTGGAAAGTCATCCTGCAATTTTTATAATCAGCTATCTATTATAACACACGCCTTATTGTGGTAATTGTTCGATATGTCGCACTATTGGTTTTTATTCCCCCCACCGGATATGGCTTTGAACTGCTGGCATTCACAATCTGACCATTACCAATATAAATTCCCACATGCCCGGTGTAACATACAATATCTCCCGGTTGTGCATTCTCATAACTTACCTCCTGTCCACAGCCTGCTAATGCTGCGGAACTGTGTGGAAGACTGATACCAAAATGACTATATACGCTCATTACATAACCGGAACAATCTGCTCCGTCTGTCAGGCTCGTTCCACCGCTGACATAAGGATTTCCCACAAACTGCATTGCATAAGATGCAACGTCCCCTCCATTCACACCGGTCTTATAAGAAGGATTTGCACCTGATGAAGTCGTTTTATCCGTTGTCCCGGATTCCTGCCCTCCTGTAGCGGCGGTTGCCCCTGCCGAAGTTCCCGTTCCGGTTGTCGTTGTCTGATTTCCTGCCGTAACAGTTGTACTCGTACTAGTGCTATTTGTGTTATTCTTATTGCTTTGCTTTTTCTTGGCAGCCTGCGCCGCAAGCATTGCTTCCTGCTGCTTTCTTTGTTCTTCACGAATAATATTATTCTGTTTTTCAATCGTAGCGGCATACTGCGCTGCCAGGGCTTTTGCATTTTCCAGCTGCGTATTAAAATCTGCCATTTGTCCCTGCTTTTGTGTAATCAGTGCCTGCAAAGACGCTTCCTGCTCCTCGTAACTTGCCTGTATTTCCTCCAGTTCTGCTTCTTCTCCCTGCACCTGAATCTGTAATTCCTGTACCTGTTGTTGTGTTTCCTGATACTGCGTCAAAAGATTTCTATCGTATGTATACATAGAATCAACATACTCAACACGATTTACAAAATCTGCTATGTTCTGTGATTCTAAAAGACTCTGCATAAAAGAAGTGTCTCCATTTTCATACATGAACTGGATACGCAACTTCATATCATCATATTCCTGCTGTGCCTTCTGTGTCGCTTCCACAAGCTGATTATTTACCTCTTCCAGTTCTGCTTTTTTTGCAACAATTTCATCCTTCAAAATCGCAATATCTACCAGAACCTGGGATAATTCGGCATCCAGCGCATTCATCTCTTTTTGTAATTCTGTCTTCTGTGACTGAAGTCCACTGATTTTTTGATTTTCTGCATTCAGACTATTCTCAGCTTCATTTTTCGCATTTTTCGCCTTGGACAACGTAGAAGCACTTACCGGCATGACACAGGAACCTGTGAATACCAGTACCATACACAGGGCAACTGCTTTCTTATACCTGACTATTATTTTACTCCATAATCTGTCTTTTGTATTTCTGCTCATGTTCCTGCTTCTTTCTATTTCATATTTGTACTTTTTCCTATCGTTTTTATCATATCAAAAATTTCTTTTATCAGCAAGAAAATTGTTTTGCCCTATAATGCTTTTACAATTAGTAACTTTTCACCGACTTTCAGATCCTGACCATTGTGCTCATTTGTTTCCAGAATGTTTTCCACCGTTGTATGATTTTCCTTTGCAATTTTCCACATAGAATCCTTATCTTTTACAATATAACCTATAATTCCCGGGCATTGCTGCAGTTGTGCAAAATCAAGTTCCTCTTCTACCACTTCCTCAATCTTTTGCAAATTTTCTTTTGCAAATGCAATCAAATTTAAATTAAGTACTGCTTTTATTTCTATGCTACTGCCATCTATTAAAATTGCAGAAAGCTGCTCGATTCCACCTTCCAATTCAATTCTTGCATTTTCTGTCATATTTTCCACTTCAATCAATTGAGAAAACGGAATAATGGCATGATAAGCACCAAGTGGAGAGGCATCTTCCGCCGTAACAAATAGCAGCCGGATTTCTATCGTTCCTTCTGCTTCCACTCCTTTTTCTGTTATTGTACTCTTTTCTACTGCTGCCTTACCGAGGCAGGTACAAATTTGCAAAATGCTTCCCTCTTCTCTTGGGACCAGAAGTCTTTCTGCAACTTTACATTTTGTATAGTTTTTCATCAAAAGTCTTTCTAACTGACATTCCTGCCGCACCGGAACGATCTGTTTTTTTAAAGAATACAAATCCTCCAATACGTCCATCTCTTCTTCATTCCAGATACGAATATCCAGCTCAAGAACCAGATCAAGCATAAGCATCCGTTCTTCGCCGTCATAATCCGGTTTGACCGTTAAATCAATCATACCTGGTGTAACCTTAATCTGAAAAACACTTTCCTCTCCCGGCACACTACATTCCACTTCGCTGCGAATTGGCACAGAATTTTCAATCCATTGCAGATTTTCTTCCTCTGCGCTGCGATATAGGACAAATACCAGCGCCTCTCCGCTAACTTCGATTTTTCCATCCTTTAATTTCGTCTCTATTCCCCGCAATTCAACATTCTTCCACAAAACCTCGGATATATTCGGCTTATTCGACGGGAGCAGAATTTCATGTTTAAAACGACAGTTATCCCTCTTTGCCACTAACAATTTTAATATATTGTTCTTATTGATTTTCTTTTCAATCTCTTCTTCTTCCTCTACATCATAAGCAATCGCCTCATCTCTGAGTGTCTCTGCAACTGCCTCTAATTCCACAAGCGCACGAACACTAAGCTTTCTGGAATTAATAATACCAATCGACAAATCTTCTATCTGCGTCTTTATTTTTACCGTATCGGACTCTTCTATTCCATCCATGCTAAGACTCTCCTGAAACGGTATGCTTCCTTCCACAAAGGCAATACGCATATCAGACTGATCGCTCTTATAAAGTATCCGAAATTCTAACAGGCCTTTCACCATGATATGTCCCGTGCCTGTTTTTATTTCTTCGATTTTAATGTCACCCTTTTCCTGAATGACCTTGACCACATCCGGCTTATTATCTGAAATATTGAAATCATCATCTACTGTAATCTGACTTTCTGCCTGCCCTTTTTTCCAACTTTCATGTATGTATTTTTTCTTTAATACCAAAAAAACTCCTCCGTTCCTGAATATCTGTAACATAATATTCCAAACAGAGGAGTTTTATTCATTTTTATTTAACATAATTTCATTCTAATATCTCTGGTAATCACATCTGTGTAACTAAATGACAGAAGCTGAGGTGGATTTGCCTCATTACGATCTTCTACTAACACAGTAAAAACACTTGGATATGCTTTCTGGATGACTCCTTCCTGCACATCGATTTTATTTCTTCCCCGATCGAGCTGAATCATAACTCTGTTTCCACATTGCTGATGAATTGAAGATCTTACTTTACTAATATCTGATTGTTGCATAACTTATACCTCCCTACTCTACCCATGGTTTAGTATAGCACTGTGTTAAAGTACTGTCAAGAAAATATTTTGAAAATCAAAGTATTTTGTAACAGTTCAGCCATAACTGTTATCATGTGTGAATCATGCTTGCATGTTTGAACACATGATGACTGTTATGTATTTTTCATTCAAATATCACGTTCTTGTTTTGTTTTACTGTCTTTAACACAATATATGGGAAACTGGGACTTTTTGCTTTGTTTTCTATTTTACCGGGACCAAGTAGTTCCGTATAACAGTAAACAGCATTTTTTGTCAGATAGAAATCTTTCACGGCAATACTATATCCACCTGTTTCCTGTTCTCCGTAACCTCTGGCAATATAAAGTGCATTTTCCGTTTCATAGGTTACTTTAAACTCCGCTGCCTGCTTTTCTTCTATCGTGGCAAGCAGTTCCTCAGGAATATCCTCTTTTTCCACAATGGTATATTCTAAATCTGCAACTTTATCTGTCTTTTCTTCCTGCACACAGGCACACGTTCCCAGTAAAAACAGCATCATTAAAAATATTCCGGCTCTTTTTTTCAAAACTAATTCATTCCCATACAATCCTCATGATATTCTATGCAATGAATCGTAAGTTTATGCATCAAAAGGTTGTATTTCCGCACTCTGATATGTATAATAGATAAGGCAATAAGCAAAATGAACAAATCTTAACGCTTAAGGCATCATTCCAAAGAAATCAAATTTCGCATATTTTAAATTTCAGTTACAAGGAAAGGATTTTTATTATGATACGAGCAATACTTGCAATACTTTTCGCAGTTTTATATCTGATTCTTGGTATTCCGGTTCTTATTATAGAATGGATGATCGGAAAATTCAACAAAAGGGCCATGGATATCAGTTCTCTTCGCATGGTACAGTGGGCATTTCGCGTAATTATGTTTATCTGCGGTGTAAAACTTACGGTAAAAGGCGATGAGAATGTTCCAAAAGATGAACCGGTACTATACATCTGTAATCATAAGAGTTACTTTGATATTATCATCACTTATTCCAGATGCCCGAATCTGACCGGATATATCTCTAAAGATACACTTGGTAAGGTTCCTCTTCTTAATATCTGGATGAAACGTCTTTATTGTCTGTTCTTAGACCGCAAAGACATCAAACAGGGATTAAAGACCATTTTAACTGCGATTGATTATGTAAAACAGGGCGTTTCCATGTGTATCTTCCCGGAAGGCACAAGAAACACCAGTGAAAATCTTCTGCTTCCTTTTAAAGGCGGAAGCTTTAAGATTGCCGAGAAAACAAATTGTACGATTATTCCAATGGCGATTACAAATTCAGCGGATATCCTGGAAAACCATTTCCCAAAGGTAAAACCAACACATGTTATATTACAATACGGAAAACCAATTCATTTAAAAGATCTCTCAAAGGATGAGCAAAAGCACCTTGCTTCCTATGTTCAAAAGGATATTGAAGCACTTTTACTGGATAACCAGACTATGCTTTCTTAAAAAAGAGAAGCACCGGAGCACTATCTCCCGATGCTTCTTTTTTCTTTTTTGCTGTTTCAGTCAAGACCTGCTTTTTCTTATCTTTGCAAGGAAAACATTTCCCTCACTGCTGCTTCATATTCAATCAAACTGTTCGCTTTCTTTATCTTTTTTGCTGCTTTTTCCTGGTCTTCAAATTGAAATTGCAAATACATCCAAAGCTCTTTCATCTTAAACAGTACATTTTTGTCACCGGACATCACACTCTTATAATCAGAAAGCAACCTGTCATGAAATGCAAGCAGCTTTTGCTTATCCATAACCTTTTCCTCTGAAAATGCATCGCCTGCAAGCTCTTTTATGAGCCACGGGGTTTTCAAAACACCTCTTCCCAGCATGACAGCAGAAACATCCATCAGACTTTCCTCCTTGTCATCTTCCGATTTCCACTCTTTTATGTGGTTTACATAATCTTCTTTTGAACAAATATCACCATTGTAGCATAAAGGATTTTTACTGTATTTTCTTGCATAATGAAAAATCTCCCTATGCGGTTTTCCCTGATACAACTCCTTTTGCACACGAGGATGGATAATTAGTTCTTCTAATGGATATTGGTTATAGATTTCCAACAATTCATAAAATTCTTCCGGTTCTTCCACACCAATCCGCGTTTTTAAGGAAATCTTTCCTTCGGTCTTTTCAAAAATCTCCTCTAAAAACGCATCCAGTTCGTCCTTTTTTGCCAAAAATCCGGCACCTCTGCCTTTTGATACCACCGTGCCGGACGGACAGCCAAGATTAATATTGATTTCTTCATAACCAAGTGCCCGCAAATCCTTTTCTATCCTAAGGAAATCAGAAACATTGTTGGTTAAAATCTGTGGCACTGCATACAAATCTTTATTGTGCTCCGGTAAAATATCATTTTTTTCTTTGGCATTAAAACTCCGCTTTGTGTGCGGCGCAAGAAACGGCATAAAATATTTATCAATACCGGTTCCGTAAAAATCATGCAAAGCATTGCGGTAAATATAGCCCGTAATGCCCTCAAGTGGTGCAAGATAAAACTTCATAACCTTTTTCCTTCTCTGTTTACTCAACCAATTCAGCGTTCAAATATGCCGCAGAATCCTTTATCGTTTCCATCTGATTTTTTGCTCCAAAATGTTCAATTGCAAAATAGCCATCATAATCACTTTTCTGCAAATCCAGAATTGTCTTTTCCATCGGCATATAACCACTTCCCACCGCAACAGTTGCAAGACCTTTATTTACCTTTGTGGTCAGATATTTTAACTTTTTCTCTCTTCCTCTGTCCTTACAATGCATATGTACAATATAAGGTTTCAACAGCTCATATGCTTCCCATGCATCTTCATCACTATATGCAAAATTTCCGCTGTCAAAGGTGTAGCGAAGTCCCGGAACCTGCTCCATAAAGTATTTTAACTCCCGCATTCGCCGATAAGGTGCCAATTTATAATCAAAATCTTCTAACGTAACAAAGAGTGTTTTCTCCCCTGCTGCTTTTTGATTCGCATAAGCAACTAATTCCGTCAGATTTTCTTTCATACGCCGGATTTTCTGATTATGTTCCATATACTCATACAAAGCTGTTTCCGTATCTTTGTATTTTGTAAGCTGTTTTTCTTCACCGGCAGAAACAAATCCCGGAACCACCAGTATTTTTTCTGCCCCTACTTCAAGTGCAAGCTCTACATGTTCCTTCGCATAAGCTAAATCTGGTTTATTTCCCCAGTTATAAAATTCATAAATATTACTAATGCAAAGTCCTGCATTGTTTAGTTCTTCTAATATTTGTTCTTTTTTTTCTCTAAGGCAGGAAAAATTAATCTCGACTCCCGTAATTCCTGCATCTTTTACTTCTTTTAAGAGCTCTCTCATCGGGCGGCCACTTTGTTGTTCTGCTTCTTTGATATGATCATAAAAAACGGATATTCTCACTGTCCCACACACTCCAAATCACTTTCTTTTCGTACAACCGGATTTACAAATCTTACCGCATTTTTAATAATTTTTTGAATGTTCTTATCATAATAAATCGGATATTCCTCATGTCCCGGTTGAAAATAAAAAATCTTGCCATAACCACGTGTAAACGTACAACCGCTTCTGAATACGTTCCCTCCGGAAAACCAGCCGGCAAAAACAACATCATCCGGTTTTGGAATATCAAAAAATTCTCCATACATCTCTTCCATCGGAAGTTCGATGACTTCCGGTACCCCTTCTGCGATTGGATGCGTCGGATTCACACACCAGAGACGTTCCGTCTCTCCATGGTGCCATTTTAACGTCATGGAAGTACCAAGCAAGGTCTTCATCACTTTGGAATAATGTGCAGAATGCAACGCAACCAGTCCCATTCCACGAAGCACGTGCTTTTTCACACGCAATGCCACTTCATCTGAAAATTCATCCTGCCTTGCATGGCTCCAAAAAATCAACACGTCCGTATCGGACAACACTTCTTCACTAAGGCCATGTTCCTTTTCTTCAAAGGTAGCCGTCCGTACCATAATATCAGAATCTTCTTTTAAAAAATTTGCAATGCAGGTATGAATTCCCTGCGGATAAACCTTTTTTACTTCTTCATATTCTTTTTCATGAACAAATTCATTATAAATCGTAACTCGTATCATTTGCATTTTGCCTGCCTTTCTTTTATGACTGCAATCACGCGAAGCTTTATCCCGGAAGGAACGAATCGCGCCATACGATTCCAAAATCCCGGAATAATCACGTCTTTTTTCTTTTTCATCTTTCGATATGCATAGACCGCCACTTGTTCCGGTGTCATCGCACCCTTCGGCGTTTTTGTCCCTGCCTTTTTAAAAAAATCTGTTCCTGTTGTTCCGGGGCAAAGTGTACTGATACTAACACCCGCTTTTTTTGCCTCATACCGCACTCCCCGGCTATAATGATACAAAAATGCTTTCGTCGCATAATAACTGCTGTTATAAGGTCCCGGCTGAAATGCTCCGACCGATGCCACATTCAAAATATATCCGCATCCAGCCCTTTTCATTTCCGGCAAAAAAAGCTTTACCAGTTTTACCGGAGTCATCATATTTAAAATCAACATTGCTTCTTCTTTATCCATTGCAATCTCTTCTGTCTTTCCAAGAAGTCCAAAACCGGCATTGTTTACAAGATAAGTAATTCTTATTTTTCTTTCTTTTAGCTGCAAAAAAAGTTCTTCTGCCGCCCGTTCTCCTGCCAGATTCTTTTCATAAACCTCAATTGGTACATTATAATTTGCAAGAAGCTTCTCTTCTGCTTTTTTTAAATGCTCCATGTTAGAAGAAACTAACACAAGTGCTTTTCCATCTTTGGCAAAACATTCTGCCAATGCGTATCCGATTCCTCCGGTAGCTCCGGTAATTAATGCGTATTCCATCTTTTTTTTAAAACTCCTGTACATGCAAAAGTGCTGCATCAATATTTTTACAAAAATGTTCTTTTCCGACTTTCTCAATCAGTCCGGCCTTTTCCATGGCATGATACGGCTGTTCCTGCACATGGGAAAACACAAGTGTAATCCCTTTCTTCTTGCACTGCTCATAAACAGCCACCAAAGAATGCATCGCAGAAACGTCGATTGCCGGCACGCTTCTCATACGAAGAATTACTTTTTTGGTATCCTTTGTCGGCGCAATATCCATAAATGCATCTGCCGCCGCAAAAAACATCGGTCCGCTGATTTCATAGACCAAAGTATCCTTCGGAACTACTTTTAACTTAATATGCTCCGGATCATTGTCATTTTCCGTCTCATCATCAATATATTTCCAACCTTCGATATGCGTTACCTCAGACATTCTTCTTAAGAATAAAAGTGCTGCCACTACCATACCAATTTCGATTGCAACGACCAAATCAAAAAATACCGTCAAAAAGAAAGTTAATAACATAACAATATTATCACTTTTCGGTGCCTTTTTTAAAAGCTTAACAAATTCACGCCAGCCACTCATATTATAAGCCACCATAATAAGTACTGCTGCAAGTGCTGACATCGGAATCATAGCTGCATAAGGCATTAATACCAAAAGAATTCCAAGTAACGTAAGCGAATGCACCATTCCGGCAATCGGGGTACGTCCGCCGTTTTTCACATTTGCTGCTGTTCTTGCAATCGCTCCGGTAGCCGGAATACCGCCAAAAAGACCGGAAGCAATATTTCCGACTCCCTGTCCGATTAATTCCGCATTTGACTTATGCTTACTTCCAATCATTCCATCCGAAACCACGCAGGAAAGTAACGACTCAATCGATGCTAAAATTGCAATGGTAAATGCCGGAGAAATCAATTTCTGCACCAGCCCAAAGCTTATATTGGGCAGAGAAAAAGTCGGAAACGCACTGTTAATCACATAGTTCGTTCCACCACCCCGTAACGTTCCTACTGTGCTTACATCCATATGCAAAAGCTGTACCAAAAGTGTTGTTACAAGAATTGCAACTAAAGACCCCGGTATCTTGTCCGTCACCTTTGGCCATACAATCTGAATCAATAAAGCGAAAAGTCCAATCAACAAAGTCGGTACATGAATGGTTGTAATTGCTGCCGCATATGCCTGCAACTTTGCTATAAACTGAGATGGCACACTACCCATGGAAAGCCCCAAAAAGTCCTTCCACTGACCGACAAAAATGCCAACCGCAATGCCCAGCGTAAATCCTACCGTAATGGTATAGGGAATATATTTGATCAGACTTCCAAAACGCAAAAGTCCAAAAATAATCATAATAATTCCTGCCATAATCGTTGCCGTGATAAGACCATCGACTCCATAATCAGAAACAATTCCATAAACAATAACAACAAATGCCGCCGTAGGTCCACCAATCTGAACACGGCTTCCACCAAGAAGTGAAATAAAAAATCCTGCAAAAATTGCAGTATAAAGTCCCTGCTCCGGACTTACACCGGAAGCAATGGCAAGTGCGATGGATAACGGCAGGGCAATGATTGCCACGATAATACCTGAAATCACATCTTTGACAAACTGTTCTTTCGTGTAATCCTTCATTACACTAAATAATTTCGGTTTTAACTCCTTCATAACATCCTCATCTTTCTTTCGTAAACTTCCCATAAACGACAGATACCGGGGTATTCTTACCCCGGTCATACCTGTCTTTGATAGAATAACATGTTCAGTTTAGCACCTTTTATACACGTTTGCAAGATAAGTCAAACAGCACTTTTTTCATAGAAATTTTGGCAGATTGAACAAGCTGTATTAATTTCTTAAGAATTCTCCTACTCTTGTATTAAATTCCTCATATTTTTCATTCGCAATAGAATGCTCTCCCTGCACAAACACAAGCTCTGCATTCGGCAGATTCTCATAGATTAATATACTATGGCTTTCTTTTATTATATCATTGGTTCCTGCAATTACGAGTGTACGTATATTCAGATTCTGCAACTGTTTCGGTTGAATATTTGGTTCATTTACCATTAAACCATACAAGTCATGCTTGGTTTTTGCTTCCTTAGATTTATCCATCTCATAAGATGTCATACGATATACCCGTTCCATGGCAAGCCGAACTTTAAGCTTCATTCCTGCCGGAAACAGATTTGCTCCATTTAAAATCAATTTTTTTATCTTATTGGGATATTTTAATGCAAAAGTCAATGCAATATTTCCACCATCCGAAAATCCCAGAATATTCGCTTTCTCAATCTCATGCTGCTCCATGAAATCATGCAAATCTTCTGCAAATTGCACAATGGTAAATGGCGCCGTTCCCCGCGGCGACTTTCCGTGCCCTCTGGTATCGATTGCTATAACATGGTATTCCTTTGCAAAATAGTCAATCTGATGTTCAAAATACTCTGAACTTCCACCATTGCCATGTAACAAGAGCAATGGTTCTCCTTTTCCTTTTTCTGTGTAAAATAATTCGATATCCAACTTATTCTCCTTTTTGGTTTTGCCGCTTATGTTTCATATCATTCCTCTTTTTCTGCTTCCCACAGCGTTTCAAGCGACACATATTCCACATCATCTACAATCCGTATCTTTAAAATTTTCCAATCATCCTTATTATCTACCAAAAAAGACGCATAACGTTTCTCACCATTTTCATCCGGCAATTCATATGCATAAGAGCAATACTCTACCTCTACAACATTCGGCTCACCAAACTGATCTTTAAAATCCATAAAATTTCCTCCGGTTTTTGTAAATTCTAAAATATCCTCTTTGGTGAGTGTCCGTTCCATCGGCACATAAATATAGGGATAGCTGCCAACCCTTCTCGTCTGATAATCACCCGGTGCATCTCCCTTAACAAAAATTCTGTCCTCTTTCGGCCACTTAAAGTCTTCACTGCAAATAACCTTTTCTGATACCAAATCAACATACTGAATCCCTACATTTCCTGCATCTTCATCGTCCCGAAATGTATACGCAATCATACAATAATAATTCGTTCCACCTGAAACTACAGCAAACCAATCCTCTAAATCTGCAACCTTTACCCCATAATCCGTACTGCAAGATCCCTTCGCCATTTCTCCGTCACGTTCACAACGTTCCGTCGGTCCTTCATAAAACGCAAAAAGACTTTCCAACTTCTTTTCAATATCCGGATCTTCTGCGAGCACATTTGGTGCAAATAATTCCTTTGCTGCTTCTATATCCCTTGCATCCACCGCAGCAAAAAACTGATCCACCACGCGATTGTAATCCTCTGCTCCTCGTTCCCAGTCAGTCGACCCTTTCTGCCCTCCATTTTCTGTGTTCTCTTTTGCAATTTCGTCTATTTTTTTCGCAATCTCATCCTTTGCAAATTGCATCACTTCCTTTTTGCCACATGCTGATAACTGCACACTACATATTGTCACCAGCAAAATAATTGCTATTTTTTGTATCCATACTTTTCGTTTCATCAGATTTCTCAAACTGTGTTATTACCCCCAAAGACTTTGAATTAATTTTATACCTTTACTTACAAGGTTCTCAAACAGAACTTGGGGTATACTCTGTTTCTACGTCGTTTTACACCTTTACTTACAAGGTTCTCAAACCACTCCATTGTATTATTCGAAAACACGATTGTTTTACACCTTTACTTACTTACAAGGTTCTCAAACCGATACATGCAATTGAAAATAACGATGAATGTTTTACACCTTTACTTACTTACAAGGTTCTCAAACCGTAGTGGACAATACGGAAAGCTATGGTGGGTTTTACACCTTTACTTACTTACAAGGTTCTCAAACCGTCAACTCCGCTATTCCCACCAAACCACCGTTTTACACCTTTACTTACTTACAAGGTTCTCAAACCTCCAAAATCCACTTAAAATATTTGATTTAGTTTTACACCTTTACTTACTTACAAGGTTCTCAAACCGATATGTTCGATTCTGCCAAACATGTTGTGTTTTACACCTTTACTTACTTACAAGGTTCTCAAACAAAGCGGGACGGGACTTCTCATCGCAAGCGGTTTTACACCTTTACTTACTTACAAGGTTCTCAAACCCGGGTTTTGAAGATATGGCAAACAAGGCAGTTTTACACCTTTACTTACTTACAAGGTTCTCAAACCGTAGTTTCAATACTTTCGTGGCCAAGCATGTTTTACACCTTTACTTACTTACAAGGTTCTCAAACTAACATTCAGTTGTAAAATGGCCACCCGTGGTTTTACACCTTTACTTACTTACAAGGTTCTCAAACTAGGCTGTCAAACGACAGCCCTCAAATTGGTTTTACACCTTTACTTACTTACAAGGTTCTCAAACGGCGTGTTACCGCTTACTCTGTCGCATTTGTTTTACACCTTTACTTACTTACAAGGTTCTCAAACCTCAAATTTATTTTTGAGATTATCACCGAACCCATGCATATTGGTATATGTGTAAGTAATTTTTTATCCTTTACATTCTTTAAGGCCGATATAAAACCATGGCTTATTGAATCTAATATGTAATAATACACCTGTCTTTATCAAGGATGAAAACATCTTCACATTCCATTTTTTTATCTGACATATTAAATTCTATAAGTACTAATTGTATTTTACTATACTTTGCAAGTTTGTACAGCTCCAATATCTGATTTTCTGTCAGATATTGTTTTAAATTCACAGTGATAAATATACTAATTCCACATACTTGATTAACTAACTTAATATAAGTGAACAATTTCTCACAAATACTGTCACATTCTTCCACAAGTTCCACTCCATACGCTTTAAGAAGTTCCAGTATATTCCATTCCTCTTCATATTTTACCGGATATGGTATTCTTTCCAGCAGACTTTCCAAGTAGTTACATATGCGTGAATGCAATTCTAACCCTTGTTTAAAGCAATAGTCCTGGGCAATTTCTTTTATATCCTGATACAGCTTTGCTTTCACTTTTTTGTTATTCAACTCCAACGAAAATGGTTCCAGTATCATTTCCACTTTCTTACCTAATTCATAGTTTTTTTCATCCTCCACAAGCAACCAGTTACCTTCTTTCCCCATCACTTGTGAATACAATTCTTCGACAAACGGAAGTCTACCCACAACATCCTCCAATACAATAACTGATGCCGTATTTTCTCTTAACTCTATCTCCAATCCCAGTTCTCTTTCCACAAGCTTCATAGTATCACCAATCTCTCATCAGAAGATAATACCTCTGTTCTTCCTTCTCCCACTATGTATTCCATCTTTGCATATTGCTTTTCTGTCACCTTCAACACCTGCACCAAGCCTTTCTCTGGTTTGTTCTTTCTAATATTTTCTATTGTTGCATCCGCTAGTGTTGAATTTGGTGACAGTTTGCAATATATGGATTCCTGCAGCATTAAAAAACCGGACTTGATCAGATACTTTCTGAACTTTGCGTATTCTTTTCGATCCGCCGAAGTAACTACCGGCAAATCAAACATTACAAGTATTCTCATAAATCTGTAACTCATTCCCCTTACCCTATAACGAATAAAACTTTATCATTGCAATATCCATATCTCCTAATGCATCAAAAATACTTTTGCAATATATCTTTACTGCATTGTTCACATATTCTGACCTGTCGTTAATACGTACTGTTTGATTCAAGATATTCACTAACTTCATCTTTTCTTCTTTTTCAAATGTTCCAAGTTCCATGTCATACACCAGCTCATCCACAATTGGACGAAAGGGTTCCATCAAATCTGATGCCAAATTGAACTGATTAAACATATTATCATGAAACAAGCCTAGCTGTGTGATATATCCATTCGCTACAATCTCTCTCGTAAACGAAGATAACAAAATACTATAACCATAATTAAGAGCTGCATTGATGTTGCAATCTGCTGTTCTGGTAAATTCCTTGCCAAACAATGCATTGAAATAAACCTTTGCGGCATGTCCTTCTCTGTTGGTCGAATCTCCGTACTGTATCTCTTTTATATAATTCTGCAATAACATAGCTTCTTCATCTTTACCAATCCGTTCCAACAATTCTTTTTGCTTTCGTATTTTCTCAGTGACAATTTCCGTCCATACAGTCGCTTTTATATCATCATTCCATGCAATCTGATTCCTGATTTTTGCACTGGTATCGTGTGAGCCATAATATGGCATTAGTTCTGATGAGGGATTTCTTTTCTCATCGCAGAATATTACCTTTATTTTATTTTTTACCAGCTCACACAGCAAAGTCCCGGTGATAGAGACCGCAGTTGTCTCTATCACAACTGTACTTATCTCATTTAAAAATATCTTTGTAGTCTCTTCCTGACGCACTACCATATATCCCATCTGATAATCTAATTTAGCGCTCTTTGAAACCACTACTGTACGCCAGCTCATGCTTTTAACAGGTCTATATGTCTTTCATACATCCCTGTTACGGATTGGTGAATCAGAATACATTCCCTACACTCGGATATCTTCTTATTTAACTGTAACATCCCAGCATGCTCACTGCCTCCCAAATCTTTCAAATTAACATTCTGTGTGGTTGAATTAATCCAATATATAATCTGATTTATCACAAAACATTGTTTTTCGATATCTAACGAATCAAAAACTTCTTCTTTTCCTTCAAGTATCTTATAAATATTCCATCTATTGTTCATATACGGCTTACTATTAAGCTTTGACAGCAATGTTTTAAACAGATTATTATTCTTTTCTTTTGTGATAATCACATCTCCATATTTATCAATTTCTTCATAATTTGATTTTTCCATTGCCTTTATTATCTTTCTCAAGTATTCCTCATCAACAGGTGATAAATAAAGTGGAACATCATTATTCAGATAAATGGAGTTGCCCGTTTTTCCTCCCAAATAATAATCAAATCCGTCTATTTTAACCTTTGATTTTTGCGGAATAAATGGTATACACACTCTGATGTCTGTTACTTCTTTACCCTTGTATTCTTTCTGGAGAGCTCCTGTAATATATTCCAGAATTTTCTCATTTGACAGTGTTTCACTTTTACCCAGATACACTGGTAAAGCTTCCAAACTTTTTACATTCTTTCCTTTGACCGTATACTCTACAAGTGTATATCCGGAATTTGCTATAGATGTAATACCTCCATACTTTGTCACATCTTTAGCCTTATCGTCACTGCTTTTTACAGGCATATAAGCATCCGGATTTCCTTTTGCCTTATCCTTTCCCCACACGGTTGCCTTATTTGACAATGCACCGTGGTATTCTTCTGTTTTTCTTGTTACAGTTACCGTATTTCTATTGACTACCTTAAGTACATGCTGTTTTGATTCTCCATTGTCAGCCACCCACGCATTCTCACCATTGCGGCTCACATTATAGTCAAATATTTTATCCATATGATACTTATAAAAATCATTATTAGGTTTCTTTGATGCTTCCTTGATAAAATTAAGCGGATTATTGGTAAATTTCGTATTGTATGTATTTCCTACAACAATATTCAGATATGCATCCTTTGCATGATGTGTATCATTAAGTGCCCTCACTTTGTTTATCTCGAATTTCTTTCTGAAATCACTAACCACACCGGCTTTTACAAATACCACCTGTGTATTTGGAAATGCCTGTTGCAATACCTGTGTAATGACTTTCGTGCCCTGCCTTGTTTCCACTAACTGTCTGCTGATAAATGCAGCTTTTTCCTCGTCAGTAAATTCTTCCGTACGGGTAAGTCTGTTATACTTTTCTTTTGTAATAAATCCATGTTCACTTAACAGTTTCCAGAATCCTGCCATTTTCTTCTGAATATCTTTTTCTAGTGGAAATGTATCACTTTTATGATTATTAATCTGTTTCTTTACAAGCACCAAATTATTTTCGATACTGTCATCTTTTACAAAGTGCCTTGGATAGATATGATCAATATCATAAAGATTATCGTTCATCAAATCGCTTAATTCTATCCTTTCACCACTATACATACACTTTCCCTGCTGCATATAATATAAATACAGCTTCTTTATCCGAAAGTCCGCTTCACTCTTTTCTTCAATTTCATCCCTCATCGTCTTAAGCTCATCATTCCATAACTTCTTTTCGCTTTTCAAGGATGTATATAAGTCAAGCATTTTTTTCTTTCGAGAATTCTTCCGTGTAGGATTCAGCTCTGATTCTCTTGGCATCTCAACAAACACTTTATCCGGTTCTTTTCCCGTAAGCTCGCAGACTTCTCTTAACATCTTCATGGTTTGCCACACCATACGCTTCACAGGTGCTGACAGGTACTTGCCATCCAAGTCCTCAATTGTCCACTTATTGAGTGGCTTCTCCGCATGGTCTGTCATTGCATCCAGATTTTTCTTAAACCCATACGATTCCGATAATAATTCCATCAGGTTATGGTTTGTCTCCCACAATGCCTGTATAAGCGAGCATTCTCCACATTCACAATTACCAGGAAGCTCTAAAAACGCCTTAGACAGATTCCCCCAACCATTAAACTTAAATCCTGCAATACGTTTTATCTGCTCCTTCGTTAATCTTTCCCCATACTCACTTTCTATTCTCTCTTTCAAGAACTTCTTATCATTGCCATATACCGTTCCCCAGAATATTATATTTTCTACCATGGCCTGATTTTCATCCGTGAACAATTCGTCTCCCAGTATTCCTCTAAACTTTCCAACTGAAGTCAAAGATGCCTTAAATCCGGCATCAATTCCGGTAATAATAACATCCTCCTTTGAGGCTATGATAGAATTGTTATATAAGTATGATTTTAATGAATTTAATGTAACCTTTTTTCCCGTTTTAAATAACGTATTATATATTTCCTGCTTCACAGCCACATCAGGCTTTGCACCATTAATTTTAAGATTATTAAGTTCATTTAACACCATAAATTTTTCATACAGAAGTGACTGATTTGGTAATGTTCTCTCCCCTGCAAGATACGTACAGTGCCTAACCATTCTTCCTATAAATTCTTCTGCTGCAGCCTGTGTATCAATCTTCTGTTCAAAATTCCAAGGATAAACCTTTCCCTTTTCTTCACCAGGTCTTCTTTTTGCCCATACATTATCCCCACGGACACCTATCGGACCCACATAGTAAGGTATATGAAATGTGAATAGCTCTACGATTCTCTGGGAAACAGTAAGACCTGACTCATCCTTCTCAAGTAAAAATGGCAGATATTTCTCTGCATTCGCAAGTATGGCTTTCATCTCGGATGCATGTAACTGATTCGGAATAACTCCATTTGATGCAGTTAACTGTTTTGGCATAAAAGTCTCGTTCTCAATCTTCTCAAGGATTGTTTTTACATCTTCATCATCCTGTGGAAAATGCTTCAGTGCTGCTTTTACTCCCTTATAGAAATCTTCCTGACTTCTTCCCTTTCCACCATTTCTTCTGATCTTTTTGCCATGTGCATAAACACTGCCAACATAGGCACTATAATTGCCCTCCTTCATTACTCTGAACATCTCATCATAAGCTTTCCTGTCATACTTTTTCATGACGTTTTGAAGCAGAGCAAGATCCTTTTTGTGTTCTTCATAAAGTTCAACTCTGGCCTCAGAAAGATATTTGTGTCCCTTTATAATATTTGAAAGCATTCCTATATCGTGAAACTCTTTTATTACCTCTATCAGTTCAAAATATTCATCACCCAAAAGTTCTAATGCCTGACTTTCTTTTTCTTCATAACTACTATCTCGGAAATTCAAGCTAAACTTTTTATTCTCGTTATCAATAACGTCTTCTCCATATATATTAACAAGGACTCCACTCATACCACAGACTAATTTAAGTATCTCATATGCCTGCTTATTCTTTTTGGACACACCAAGATATGCGCTGGCATTCTCTAGGTGTTTACTTCTGGACACACCCTTTTCGCCAATCATATTCACGAATTTTTCTACATCTATACTTGATGGCAATTCTATACCATACAGCATAGCTGTTTCAACAAGGCGCTGATATACTTCTTCTTCTCCAGATGTAATTTTGTCCACATCCAGTGATTCGTTGAGGAAATGTCCTCTATGTTTAAACATATTTGCAATGTCCAGATAAACCAATCTTACATCGTATGCATCCTTTTTCGGGTGAAGTAACTCATTGCGTAAATGAAATATTGTAGGATAATCACGATAATATTCTTTATCCGTATACCCACTATCTGCAAACAAGGCATATGGCTGCTGATTATCTCTGTCCTCTATGTGGTACTTTGACTCATCAAGTCTTGCGAAAAATCCTTCGTCCACCTTGTTAATTTCTTTTTCGAATAATTCACGCAAAACCCCCTGTCTTGCCACTTCTCTCTGTCGCCTTCTTCTGGATATACGATTGGTTCTTCGTTCAACTGCATTATCTGCTCTCTCGAATAATCTTGAGCACCATAAATCTTTGCCTTTTGCACGATACAAATTGTAGTTTTCATCTGTCACTGCCATTCCTACCGAATTGGTTCCCATATCGATTCCAACATACATTTTCTTATCCATATTTATCTCCCTTATATATTTTATCCCATTATGATTTTTCCTCTTGCACTCACCTGGCATATGTGCTATTATATAAACACTTACAAGGTGAGTGCAAATAAGGTTTTAACCGATATTGATTACGCACAGTGGTGCTAAAAAGGTCGATAGGTCTTTTTTATTTTACTGTATTATACACCCTGTCCTGTTATTTGTTCAAATATTATTTGTCTGCGCAATTTCCTATCAAGCAAAAAAATCCCACAAATCCAAGGAAAACCTTGAATCTGTGGGATTCGTTTTTGCTGTCGAATTATCTCCTTGTTAACGTTTTGAGAACGAGAAAAGCCCTGAAATAAGGGATTTGTTGCTGGTGGTGTTGCATATGTGTTGTATGCGTAGAACTGCCCATTACTTCCTGTAGCTTCCATATATTTCAAATCCTACTTGTCAATTTCACTTTTAATTGTTTCCTTTAAATTATTTTTATTGCATACTAACCATTTTACTGTTATCATTAATTTGGTGCTACCCTATTCGGTAGGCGGTTAGTCCTTCGACAGAGGGACTGTGACCCTCTGATTACATAGAAATCATCTTGTATGAAATCTTGCAAAGGAGGGATGCCAATGTTGACTCTTGAAGGTCTCATTGCCGTTTTAAGTTTTGGCTTAACCTGCTTTGGACTTGGATATACACTCGGTACTAAATCACGAAAAAATAATCGCCCCCGGTCTGGTAAACTGAGGCGATTATTTTAATCAATTCATAAACCGGACTAACCGTCTATCGGTAGCACCTTTTATGAGATAATAATAACATCATTAGCAAAACATGTCAAAAGAATTTTCATACATCGTTATTAAAATATCCAGTTTCTTCCCATACTTTCTTATCTGGGCAATAATATCTGAATTCTCTTGAATCACCGACTTTCATCGCTGTTCCAAACTTCAGAATTCCTTGTTGTATTCCAATACGAACATATTAGATACCAGTGATATAACTTCTTCACGCTTCTGTTTACATCTATCATCAAAACGTACTTGTGAATAATTGTATCCATTGTCTAATTCGACAGAAATCCTCTCCTCATCGTTATCTGTAAGCATCTCCTCAAATCGAAATAGTACAGCTGCCATATGCTTACAATTCTTTCCTCCCCTGGCATACGGGCAGGAACAATACATATCTATGACCTCTTCTCCTTCAATTTTAATCTCAACATCATATATATCTGTTCCATCTACATGTGCAGAAATGCTATCCTCTGTACATTGAAAATCAACAACATTTCCATCCTCATAATATTCAATTCCTCTATCTAAAATGTGCTGTCTAAATAATGTATACCAGTTCATAACTGGCACAATGTCCAGTATCTTTTTGCAATAAACGGCTCTATCTATCTTTTTCCCATATGATATGTAATACATTTTCTCCAGTAACAATTTCATCTATATAATCCTTTATAAATGATGGTTTTATTTCATTGTTCGGAATTTCTTCAATAGGCAACCATACTAATGCCTCGCCGTCATCTGTCATACCATCTCCCGTATTTACATTATCTTCTTGCATTTTCATAACGTAATAGAATTCCATTGTATGACAATCTAAACCGTCTATCGTACCTCCAATTCCTTTAAAGAAATTTTCACATACAACCGCAAGACGCTCTACTTGTGCCTTTATTCCCGTTTCTTCAAAAACTTCTCGTTCAATACATTTCTCAGATGTTTCACCTAAATGCACACCACCACCAAGCATATAATAGTATCCACCAATTTTACTTTTTACAAAAAGAATTTTATTATCCTTAATAATAAAAGCACCTGTTCGATATCTAAACCAATTATTCCCTTTTGTAAATCCACAATCGTACATTTCTTCGTCCTCCAATATTTAAAACATTACTGTTAATTATATCAAATTTCACAGATTATACAATCACTTTATCGGTTGCGTTCCTGCTGCTTTATGACCTCATAAGCCTTATCTGTTTTTTGCAAGTGTTTTTTGGCAAAAGTTGCAAAATATTTTTGGAGAATGTTGCATCTCCAAATTGGAGAA
>NZ_JADYUI010000023.1 GCF_021531695.1 Roseburia hominis
ATTTGCTATTTAATTGCCTGTATTGCTGAATTTTCAAGGTTCGAATCCCATTTAGGGTGTGGGAAGTTTTAGTAATTAATATCAATATTCGGATACCGGCTCTGAAACATCTCTTTATAAGGACGCATTTCTTCTTCTGTTTTATTTACCATAACATCAATGCTCTCATTGCCATTCTCTGCCTCTTTGGCATAACATTGTCCAGGTATCCCAAGTACACAACTAAGCAGAAAAAGTATTACACCAAAAACTACGCTTCTTTTACCGTTTTTCCTTGTTCCTCTCTTCATATTTATCCCTCTTATTCCTGACTCCCAGTCCTAACATACTACTGTTTTTAGTGTCCTATTGAAAAAGAGAGCGAGACAAAGCCCCACTCTCTTTTCTTTCGTACATGCAGGATTGCTTGTTACAACCCTTCTATGAACCACCCATCCATTTTGTTGATATAATTAAGCATTCTGAAGCAATTCAATTCCTTTTTTGATACGCAGAATGGATTCTTCTTTTCCAAGAATTTCCATAAGCTCTGTCGCCCCCCCCGGTGTCATCTGTTTTCCGGATACCGCAGTACGAATCGGCCACATAACGTAACCATTCTTCACACCTTTTTTCGCAACATAGTCACAAAGCATTGCATACAATGCATCATTGCTGTAATCTTCCTGCTTTTCAAGTAATGGCAATACTTCCGTCAAGACTTCCAAAGATGTTTCGGTATTCGTCTTCATCTTCTTATGCGTGTACATCGATACATCATATTCCGGAAGTTCTTCAAAGAAATCAATATGTTCTTTGATATCAGGAAAGATTTCGATTCTGGTTTTTACCATAGCCGCAATCTTCTTTAAATCATAATCCTTGGTAATGACTTCTTTGATATATGGCTCTGCCATCTCATAAAAAGTAGGAAAGTCCATAGCTTTGATATATTCGCCATTCATCCATTTTAATTTTGTATAATCGAATACTGCAGGTGCTTTATTGATATGGTGATAATCAAATGCCTCCACCAGTTCCGGTAAAGAGAAAATCTCTCTATTATCCGCAGGACTCCATCCAAGCAAAGCAACAAAGTTGACAACAGCTTCTGATAAAAATCCCTGTTCAATCAAATCTTCATAGGAAGAATGTCCACTTCTCTTACTAAGCTTCTGGTGCTCTTCATTGGTGATAAGCGGACAGTGAATGTATTTTGGCACTTCCCAGCCAAATGCCTCATAAAGACGATTGTATCTCGGAGAAGATGACAAATATTCATTTCCTCTTACTACATGTGTGATTCCCATCAGATGATCATCCACAACATTTGCAAAATTGTAAGTCGGATATCCATCGGATTTAATTAAAATCATATCATCCAATTCACTGTTATCTACCGTGATATCGCCATAAATCTCATCATGAAACGTAGTAGTTCCGGTTGTCGGATTGTTCTGACGGATAACATAAGGTTTGCCGGTCGCAAGATTTGCCTCAATCTCCTCTTTGCTGAGGGAAAGACAATGCTTGTCATAAATGGAAATTTCTTTTCCTGCAACTGTCTGCTTTAAGCCTTCCAGTCTTTCTTTATCGCAGAAGCAATAATATGCCTCGCCTTTTTCAATCAACTGCTTTGCATAATCAAGGTAAAGATTTTTCGCCTGACGTTCGCTCTGCACATAAGGACCTACACCACCATCTTTGTCCGGTCCTTCATCATGAACCAACCCTGTCTTTTCCAAGGTACGGTAAATAATATCAACTGCACCTTCTACATAACGTTCCTGATCAGTATCTTCGATTCTGAGGATAAAATCCCCGCCCTCATGCTTTGCAATCAGGTACGCATATAAAGCTGTTCTTAAATTTCCCACATGCATTCTTCCCGTAGGACTTGGTGCAAATCTTGTTCTGACTTTACTCATGTTAAGATTCCTCTTTCCTTTTCCAATATTATCTTACAGCAATTCAATCTCGCTTAATTCCTTCGGTGGAATTTTTTCAGAAGATTCCGCCTGAATCTTCTTTACTTCCTGCTGTGCCTTATTGATTGGGATAATGGTACCTGCTCCGGCTACACATCCACCCGGGCAACCCATACCTTCTATCATACAACCATTTTTCTTACCTGCTTTTGCAAGCATAAGTGCTTTCTTACACTCAGCAAGTCCGTCTGCATGCTCAATCTTTACTTCAACCCCCGGATAATATTCATTGACACACTGTTCAATTGCTCCGGCTACACCACCTGCACATGCATAACCGCGTCCTGCTGCGGTTGCATCATGCATTGCATCGTCTCCTTCTATCGTGTTTGGATCAATCCCTTTTGCCTCAAACATGGCATCCAGTTCTTCAAATGTAATAACAAAATCAACATCACTCCGAACAGATTTACGGCTTGCTTCAAGTTTCTTAGCCGCACAAGGTCCGATAAATACGACTTTGACATCCGGCTGTTCTTTCTTAATCTTTCTTGCAGTAGCTACCATAGGTGTAAGCTCCTGTGATACGGAATCAATCAGTTCCGGGAACTGCTTTTTCGCAAGCATGGACCATGCCGGGCAACAGGAAGTAAGAAGGAACGGTAATTCACCGGTCGCTACATGCTCTGCATAATGTTTTGCTTCCGCAACCGCTCCGATATCTGCACCAAGTGCCACTTCATATACCTCTGCAAAACCAAACTCAAGCAAAGCTGCTTTCACATTCTTCGGTGACGCATTTGGTCCAAACTGACCAGCATATGCCGGTGCAATCTCTGCAACAACCTTTCCGCCCTCTTTCATACAGCGAATCAGCTGGAAAATCTGGGATTTATCCGCAATAGCACCAAATGGGCAGCTTACCATACACTGACCACATGCAACACATTTCTCCGGATCAATTTTGGCTCTTCCCAATTCATCTGTGGAAATTGCTCCAACACCACAGGCATCGGAACATGGTCTTGTTTTCTTTGCAATTGCATCATATGGACATGCCTGCTTACATTTACCGCATTTGATACACTTGGACTGATCAATCACGGATTTGCCATTCACCTGTTTGATTGCACCTTTTGGACAAACTTCTGTACAAGGATGTGCGACACAACCCTGACACATATTGGATACTTCGTATTTTTTCTCTTCACACATATTACATGCGGAAGGAATTACCTGCATAAGAGGCGGCTCATAATATTTCTCTGAAATATTACTTTCTTCCAGTCCACTGGTAACATGAACCGGTCTGTCCTCCGGTCTTAAAGACATACCCATGGCAAGTCTGACACGCTCTGCGGCGATGGCTCTTTCTCTGTAAATACTTTCACGATATTTCGGTTCATCTCCCGGGCATACCGTGTACGGAACGGCTTCCACTGCATCATTAATATTATGTTCCTCTTCTAAAGCAATTTTTGCAACCTCAGAAAAGATTTTCTTTCTCAAATCGGAAACAGATGTACGGATTCCTCTCATTTTCTATGTATCCTCCTAAACTCTACAAATAACTTATTTTGTAACACTTTGTTAATATTTTAACGCAATACCATACTTTAATTTATCATACTATATTTGTAAAGACAAGAGACTTTTCATATGTTCTAAAAAAAATACGTAACAGTACTAAATTGTCCCGAATTATTTACATTTCTTTGCACATCCCATACATCCGATACATTTTCCCGCTTTTTTTCTGCGATAGATATGTACTCCACTAATGATTGCCCAGAAAAGCACCAGAAAAATTACCAGAACATCAATCCCATTCATACAAATAATCCTCCCACATGATAAACCAAAAACGCAACAAGCCATGCAATTACACACTGCATCACCACGACTCCGGCTGCCTGCCACTTAGAATTCATTTCCCGCCTTATGGATGCAACTGCTGCAACACAAGGAGTGTAGAGTAAAGTAAATACTAAAAAGCTTACTGCAGAAAGAGGAGTGAACATCTCTGACAATGCACTGCCAAGTGTCGCCATACTGGTTCCGGTCAAAACACTCATCGTGCTTACTACCGCTTCCTTTGCCGTAAAACCACAGATGAGTGAGGTCGAAACACGCCAGTCAGCGAATCCAAGCGGGGCAAAAAGCGGGGCAATGAAACGTCCTATCACAGCAAGTAAACTGTCTGCACTATTTGTCACAACATTTAATCTCGTATCGAATGTCTGTAAAAACCAGATAATAATCGTTGCAAAAAAGATGACTGTAAATGCTTTTTCTATGAAGTCTTTGGCTTTATCCCACATTAACTGACCTACACTTTTTGCAGACGGAAGTCTGTAATTCGGCAGTTCCATTACAAAAGGAATCGGATTTCCCTTGAATAATGTATGTTTAAAAATAAGTGCCATAAGAATTCCAACAACGATTCCTCCAACATAAAGCCCCATCATGACAAGTGCCTGATGTTTTTCAAAAAATGCCGCCGCAAAAACTGCATAAATTGGTATTTTTGCGGAACAGCTGATATATGGTGTTAACATGATTGTCATCTTTCTGTCGCGTTCTGATGACAGTGTCCGACTCGCCATGACCGCAGGAACCGTACAGCCAAATCCAATCAGCATCGGTACAAAACTTCTGCCGGACAGACCGATTTTACGAAGAAGTTTATCCATGAAAAAAGCGACTCTTGCCATATATCCGGAGTCTTCCAAAATAGATAAAAAGAAGAACAGTACCACAATAATCGGTAAAAAAGTAAGAACACTTCCAACTCCGGCAAAAATACCATCAATCACCAGACTATGTACGACCGGATTCATCCCATACTGTGTGAGTGCCTGATCTACAATTCCTGTCACTTTGTCAATTCCAAGACCAAGCCAGTCACTTAAAATAGCTCCAATCACATTAAACGTCAGATAAAATACCAATAGCATAATGCAAAGGAACATCGGAATGGCAAGATATTTATTGGTAAGAACCTTATCTATTCTCGCGCTTCTTTTATGCTCTTTGCTTTCCTTGCATTTAATCACCGTCTTGTCACACACTTTTTCAATAAATGTATAACGCATATCTGCCAGTGCAGCATTCCGGTCCATATGATGATCCTTTTCCATTTCTTCGATACTGTGTTCCATCATATCTAATTCGTTCTGGCTAAGCTCTAAACGTTTTATGATATCCTCATCATTCTCCACAATTTTAATTGCCGCAAACCGGGGAGAAATTCCAAGATTCTGTGCATGGTCTTCCACCTGATGACAGACCGCATGAATGCATCGGTGCACATCCCCTTTTTCACAAAAATCCGTTACCTTCGGCATTTCCTTTTTCCTTGCAACCCGATACATTGTCTGAATCAGATCTTCGACTCCCTCGTCCTTAACGGCACTGATTGGTACAACCGGAATTCCAAGTTCTTCCGACATCTTTTCGACATCTATTGAACCGCCATTTCCACGCACTTCATCCATCATATTAAGTGCAAGTACCATCGGAATATGCATTTCAAGTAACTGTAAGGTAAGATACAGATTTCTTTCAATATTGGTAGCATCCACAATATTAAGAATTCCGTCCGGCTTCTCATTTAAAATAAATTCTCTCGTCACAATTTCTTCATTGGTATAAGGACGCAAAGAATAAATTCCCGGAAGATCCACAACCTTGCAATCCCTTTTGGACCGAACCTCGCCAACCTTCTGGTCTACCGTAACACCCGGAAAATTGCCGACATGCTGATTGGAACCGGTCAACTGATTAAACAGAGTTGTTTTCCCACAATTCTGATTCCCGACTAACGCTAAAATCATTCTGCTCCCTCCGTTTCCACTTCGATTTTTGCCGCATCTTCTTTACGGATGGTAAGTTCATACCCACGAATCCGAAGTTCTAACGGATCTCCCATCGGTGCCACCTTCTGCACCACTACCTTTGTCTTTGGAATCAGTCCCATATCAAGGAAACGGCAACGAAGCGCACCTTCTCCACCGACCTTTGTAATGATGGCAGACTGACCAATCTGTAACTCAGCTATTGTCATATCATTTCCTCTTTTCCCTCGGTTGGTTAGCTTTTTCTAACTGTCATTAGTGTAATATATCTTTTTTCTCTTGTCAATCGATATTTTTTCTCAAAAGCAAAGGAACCTAGTGTAGCGTCCTCAAATTAACCAGAAGAAAAAGGAACTGCTTTCGTAACAAGAACGAAAACAATTCCTTTTTCCTATAATGTCTTAGAGCGCTCTAATATATTTTTATTGAAATTGATGACTTTATGGTCATAAGCCTGATCCATAAAAGAAGAGGTTATCATAAAATCTGCCGAAGCGCGGTTATTTGCGATCGGGATATCATATACCTGTGCGATACGGAGCAGTGCCTTAACATCCGGATCATGCGGCTGTGCAGTCAGAGGATCTGAAAAGAATATGATAAAGTCTACCTTTCCCTCAACAATTTTAGCTCCAATCTGCTGATCACCGCCAAGTGGTCCGCTATTATAGCCCTTTACCAAAAGACCGGTTTTATCTGTAATCATGCGCGCCGTCGTTCCGGTTCCGCATAAAATATGCTGTTTTAAAATATCTTTATGTTCTTCACACCAGTCGATTAAATCTGCCTTTTTATTATCATGCGCAATCAGTGCGATTTTCTTCTGTTTTTCGATTGTAAGTGTAATAAAATCTTCGTTCATTTTCTTCTCCTTCGTTTCCGTATTTTTCTTATTGTACCGCAGCTTTTAAAATTACACAATGCTTTTTCTATTTTGTTTTATCAAAGGCCGGATTAAATGCATAATAATTTTTGCTGTCTAAATGTTCCCTTACAAGATTGAGTCCTTCACCAAAACGCTGGAAATGCACAATTTCTCTTGCCCGTAAGAAACGAATCGGATCGCAGACTTCCGGGTCTTTTACCAGGCGCAAAATATTATCGTAAGTTTTTCTTGCCTTCTGCTCTGCCGCCATATTCTCAAACAAATCGGTGATTGGATCCCCGGATGACTGAAATTCACATGCATTAAATGGAACCCCGCCTGCAGACTGTGGCCAGATGCCAACCGTGTGATCGGTATAATATGGTGCAAAACCGGATGCCTTGATTTCCTCCGGCGAAAGATTTCTGGTCAACTGATGCACAATAGTCGCAACGATTTCAAGATGCGCCAGTTCTTCTGTTCCTACCTATCCACGGTAGAACCACGTTCTTTTATTGTTCATGGTATAAATAATTTGTTCTTTTTCTATTGTAATTTGCAACAAATATTCTTGGGAAAATTTCTCGATCGTTTCTTGTTTTATCTGCTCCTTTTCTTTTTCCCGTAACCCATATAAAAATCCTTTTTGTAAAACTTCATCCGAAACACTTCTTCCTTTGCATCCATCTTCCTTTCTTCCGTTTTTTACCGCACATGCACATAACCATCTATGAGTAAAGCTTCCGTCTTTTCGTTTTCTCACCCGGCTTACATAAGCTCTCCCACAGATTCCGCAAATCACTTTTCCACTGCACCAGTAACGATTCCGGTATTTTTCTGTTTCGGATGTTTCTGACTCATCCAGACGCTTTTTTGCCATAATAAACACTTCTCTCGAAACAATAGGCATATGATGATTTCTTTTTATCACAAGTTCTTCTTTTCCATCATTTTTCCGTTTTTTATGCGTCAGATAATCCGGCGTATACGTTTTTTTCTGTACTAAATCTCCCACATATTTTTCATTTTTTAAAATCCGCCTTACCGCCACATTGCTCCATGTGTTTCCACGACTCGTAAGATAACCTGCTTCATTCAATTTTTCTGCAATCACGTAAGTTCCCATTTTTTCTCTTGTAAACATATCAAAAATTTTTCGGACAAGTTCAGCCTCTGTTTCTTCTATTTCAAGCCTTCCGTCTTTGATCCGATACCCCAATAGACTTCTTCCGAACACGACTCCTTTTTCCATCTGCCGCTTCTGTCCCCATTTCACACGCTCCGAAATTTTCCTGCTCTCCTCCTGTGCCATGGAGGCCATTAAAGTAAGACGAATTTCCCCATCATTTTCTCTGGTATCAATATGGTCAATAATAAAAAATACACCCACGCCATACGATTTTAAGGTACGTATCGCAATGAGTGTATCTACGGTATTTCTGGCAAAACGGCTTACCTCTTTGGTAAGAATCAAATCAATTTTCCCGTTTTTTGCATCCTGCATCATCTGTAAAAAAGCTTCTCTTTTGTTCATTGAGGTACCGGAAATTCCTTCATCTGCATAAATTCCGGCAAACTGCCAGTTCTCCCCCTCTTTCTTTTTGATAAATGACGCAAAATATTCTTTTTGATTTTTTAATGAATTCTGCTGGTCATCCAGTTCCGTGGAAACACGACAATAAGCTGCTACCTTCATATTCCCTCTGCCTATGATTTTTTACAACTTTATGCCGGCACATTCTCCTTAAGAACCTGTTACAAAAGATAATATCTCCTTCGGCGCATCTATAAAACAGGTAGCCCCATGTTCCTCTAAAAATGCTCTTTCCCGAAAACCCCAGGTCACACTGATTCCAAAAAGTCCTGCATTTTTTGCTGTCATCACATCCACTTCCGAATCTCCGACATAAACCGCATCTTCTTTTTTACTCGAAAGTTCTTTTAATGCTTCTATTACACTGTCCTTTGCAGGTTTTCGTTTGATACCGGCACGTTCTCCGATGGCAACTTTTATTTTCCCATTAAAATAGTGCTGATTTAATTCTTTTACCGCCGCATCACCTTTATTAGAAACAATTCCGATTTTAATCTCTCGTTTTTCCAATTCCTCCAGCAATTCCAGAATACCATCATAAGGTCTTGTTTTTACTGCACAGTTTTCTTTATAATGTGTCGTAAAATCAGAAAATATTTCTTCTGTTTTTTCCTCTGTTACTCCGTCTGGCAATGCGCGCTCCACTAATTTATGTAAACCATTTCCCACAAAACTTCGAACCTCATCTATCGTATGCAGGGGATATCCATATTTTTGCATTGCCCAGTTAATACTGTCTGTCAAATCTTCTAATGTATTTAATAAAGTTCCATCCAAATCAAAAATTACTGTATGATATTGTTTCATCTTATCTCTCCTTAAACCCGAATTATTCACAGCCACCACACAGACAAGCCACAGACCAGCTACGCCAGCGTATCTGTCGCTGCTTCGCAGCTTTTGTCTGAGGCTGTGAATAATTCGGGTTAAATATAAATATTTGCAAAAACAGAAGCGGTTACTACCGTCATAAGTCCGGCAACTGCTATGGAAAGTCCGCTCATGGCACCCTCTACTTCTCCTATTTCCAAAGCACGCGCTGTTCCAATGGCATGGGCAGAAGTTCCAAGTGCAACCCCTTTTGCAACAGGATCTGTGATACAAAAAATCCGAAATACTGTCTCTCCTATGATATTTCCGAACACTCCGGTAATGATAATGACTGCCACCGTAATGGTCACAATCCCGCCAAGTTCCTCAGAAACCCCCATTCCGATTGCTGTTGTAATGGATTTCGGCAACAGGGTAATATATTCTTCCTTCGACAAATGAAACAGAATGCAAAGTGCCAGGATACTTACCATACTCGTAAGCACTCCTGCAAAAATACCGCCGAGAATTGCTTTATAGTTCTTCTTTAACATCTCAAGCTGCTGATAAAGCGGAATTGCAAGACAGACGGTTGCCGGTGTCAGAAGATAACTGATATATTTTGCTCCTTCATTATATGTCTCATAATCTACCCCGGTCGCAACCAAAAAAAGCATCACGATTATAATTGCAATTAAAAGCGGATTAAAAATCGCCAGTTTATATTTTCGTTTTAATAATAAACCGATTTCGTATCCGAAAAGACTTATAAATACACCAAAAAATACAGAATTTTCAAGTAATTCCTTCATGCTAATCCTTCTTTCTACTTTTTGTCTTACCAAAACGACCAATCCACTGCGTGACAAGTCCGCTCACTGCCATAACGATAATTGTCGTCAGTAATGTGATCACAACGACCGGAAGCCAGATTTCCTTTAAGGAATCCCACGAAACCAGAAGACCAACTGCTGCCGGAATAAACATCATCGGCATGATTTCAATCAAAAAATCCCCGGTTTCTTTTACCTGATCTAATTTCACGACACCTGATTTTAAAGCAAGAAGCATCAAAACCAGCCCGTAAATACTTGCCGGAATCGGAAGTGGTATCACATAACGCAAAATTTCTCCCAAAAAAGTAATTGCAAGAATCACACCGAATTGTTTCATAAATCTCATACAAACATCTCTTCTCTCTGTTCTCTAATAAGGTTATTTCCCAATAGCATATATTTTATAACCGCTTGTCCATTTCGTCAATATGAAATCACACCCAAAACGTAATTACCTATATCTGTCAGCAGACCGGATACGTCACGATACGGCATGGTGTATCGTTGAGACAGGTATCGCATGGAGGCACCCATTTCGCCGTCCGGACCTCCATACTGCGACATAATAACCTGTGCAATCTTCGGGTTTGGCTGACTGATTTTAACCGGATACTGCAAACGTTTCTCATAATTCCACATCAGCACATTCCTCCTTCCCATGGTGCCGGCATAAGTGCCCAGGTGAACACATCATCCGGATTGGCAAAATCCACCATCAAAGGTCCGTAAAGTTTTTCATATTCCTTCATTGCTTTTAAACGAAGCTCCTTATAATGATTAAAATAATCAATCGCATCCTTATCCTTTGGGTGCGTATCAAGATAGAGTGTAATATCATTTACCGCAAAACTCACTTTATCAATAAAATCCAAAAGCTGCTTCCTTTTTGCCATCGTTGCATTTTGATTCATCATCTTCCTATTCTCCTTCCCAAAAACGGTTTATTCAGTTCCGGAAAAATAGTTCCTACCATCAACGCCTTCTCCGGCTCGTAGACCTTATGAAAATTCTGCCAGGGCACATAGGCCATTGCAACGACCTGGTCTTTACAAGTTTCCTGTTCCATAAAAAATTCCCTCTCTTTTCATTCTCTATATTTTATGAAAAAAGAAGGAATTGTGTGAACTTATTCGATTTTACTTAATTTATCGATAGATTGCAATATTTCCATAATTTCCGTACGGTTATCCGGATTTTCTTCTGCTAAGAGCCGCTCTGTCTTTTTCCTTTTTTCCTTCAGACTTCTTGTCTCTTCCTCAATCGTGTTTCTAAGATTCTGCCTACGTTCCACCAGTTCATGCTTTACTTCTACCATTTCCCGCTTATCCACAAGTGCCTGCGCCTGGTCCAACCAGACACGCACATCATAAAGACGATACTGCCGCAACGCTTTTATTAATTTTGCATTGTAAAAATCCCGTTCCTCATTCATCCTAAGGAACTTCTCCTGCTCTTTTGATGCCTCTTTGTATTCTTCCCATACTTTATTTAATTCATAGGAATTGTTTACATGGTATTTTTCACAGGCATAATCCACGGCATTCTTTGCATTGACATATTTAATCTTCATCTTATTAAGCAGCACGATGGTGTGATTCCGGTTTAACTCAGAACGTTTTAACTCTTCTTCATCATCCTTTCCCCGCTTATAGACAAAAAATCCTCCCACTGCTGCCGCAAAAATAACAAGCATCCAGATAAGCTGCGTATTCACTTCAAAAATACTCTGTAATACCAAAAGAATTGCAAAAATAACCACAAACGCAGAAAATATACCAATGGATAATTTACGCAAGGATTCCTGTTCTTCCCTGATTCCTTCCGAATTATACATCCATTTCGTCTTTTCTGTCTCAAGGTAACGCATATCTCGTTCCACCGCTGCCTGATAATCCTCACTCGCCTGCAGCCTTTTGATGGCATCCGGGATATCTGCCTCATTCTGTTCCATCTGCAAATACTGCACATCCGTAAGCTTCTTTTCCGTCTTTAATAATTCTGCTCTGCTATTTCCAAGAGACACGACATTTTCTGCCGCCTCTTTTATATCCGCTGCCTCTTCCTCCGACAAATCTTCCAAAAGCTGAATATCATTTAAGTATGCCGTAACTACTTTATACTCAGACTTTTTGTCTTCTAAGTCCTTTGCTGTCTCAATCATCTGCTCACAGTTATCTACAATCACATCTTCCGGTCGTTTTGGCATTTCCGGTTCTTCCGGTATTAACACATCTTCTTCTAAATATTCTTCCTGTTTCTTCTTTCGCTTAAACCACTTCATTTAAAATCCACCCTTACATTCTGCTATATTTTTCATATTCCTTTTTCCACTCTTCTACTCTCTGAATTACTATATCATAAGAAAGTGGGTTGTTTCCATCTGTTTTTTCTTTTCTTTCTTCCGAAAAATCGATTTCCTTCTTCCTGGCTGCCTCTGATAACTGATATGCCTTTCCTGTCACCGGACTTTGGTTATAGCAAAACGCTTTATCATAACAGGAAGAGGCCTCCTCGAAGCAAAAAAGCCTTGCATACGCGGTTCCCATATTGTGCCATATTTTTCCAAGCAGTTCTCCATTTGTTTCTTCATTTGCCTCATAATGTAAAAGATGACGGTATTCTTCAATACTGCTTATGTACTTTCCATGCAAAAGCAGGCTGTCTGCCTTTATAATCTTACATTCGAACGGACTTTTTTTCTCATATTCCCGCAACTGCCTTTTTAGTTCTTTCCTCTCTTCTCCGACACAATAACCACTATTTTCCAATATCAGGTCAGCAAAGTCAGAAACACTTCTTTTGTCCGCAAGACAAGCATTAAGCTTTTCTGCAAGTTCATCCTTTCCTAATTCCTGTTTTACCCAGGAAACAAATTCCGCTTTTTGAATATCCGTTCCAATCAGATAAATATATTTTTTCATGCAGTAAATCAATTCTTCCAAAGAATAAATATTTACGGAAACGTTTTCTAAGAAAAAAGGCATCGCCGCAAGATTATTATTACATAAAATTAACTCTCCCATATCAACGCTCCTTTACATTCTTAACCTGTATTTCCAGACCTGATCCGAGCTTTTATACAATTCTCCAAAGCCTAAATCTTTGATTTGTACTTCTACTTCTTCCTCGGATAACGGTTTTAACAAAATCCTGAGTCTTGTCGTTTTGTTTTCCCGTTTTGGCAGATTTGTAAGCTCTAACGATTCTATCTTCGCCTCCCTGCTTTTTGGGTATTGAAGCCAGAAATCAATCCGCGGAGCATCATCTAAAATCACTTCACATTCTGCTGTCTCTTCATAACAGCTGTCTCCGGCTGAAAGTAAAGAATAAAACGCTACCTTCTCTCCATCCCGCACTTTTAAGCTGACATTAAATTGTAACTTATTATCCCCGATATAAACAAATTCCCATGGGATGATACCCGCTTTCACACAAGCAGCATAACATACCCCTTTGGAATAAAGATTCTTCCCAAGGAAAGCCCTTCTGCCCCTGCAGAGCATCTGAATGGACTGCTTCATCCAGTCTCCCTCGAATCCGGCTCCTACCAGAAAAATGCTTGATACGATTTTTCCCATAAAAGCTTTTTTTATGATAGAAGTAAACTCAAGATCCCGGTCTCCATTCAGCTTACCATAATCTTCTTCGATAAGATCAATCATCTGCGGTGTCGTATTTTCATTGCGGTGAAGATAATACTCTTTTAAACTTTCTTCTTCATAGGAAAACAGTGCCACATCATGCCCCCAAAGCTCTTTATCCTGATTTAGGGCATAATAATAAAAACTTTCTTTATAATCAATCATGAAGAACTGTTCCTTTTCGATTCCGATTTTCTTCATGACTTCCCGTAACATTTCCGTTGTTTTTGCATTTAAATCAGAAACGGTAATTCCAAGTGATGCAATTTTCATTTCACCGGTCAAACGTCTGGGAAGCATTAAAATCTTTCGAAAGAACACGGCAAGTAAATCTTTCGTATCATAAAATTTTTCCTCTATTTCGATTTTTTCTGTCTCATACGCCCTGCGATACAGGTCATCAATGCAGGCTCCTCCTTCTGCCTTCGCCATGTTCTTCGCATCCTGACCAAAATACCACTGCCCGATTCCCTTCTTTTTGTAGAGAGACAGCGGAATCTGATAAATCTCACTTCCGGCAATCGTGCTGACCGTCTCCGGCTCTGTCATAGTTTCGGTGAAGTAGCTGAGTAATGCATACTTGTCATTTAAATCTACTCCGATATATAAATTTTTTTCAGCCATCTTCACACACCCTTTCTATTATAAGTAAAACGGACATTTGCAATCCGCTTCGCTACTTGCTTATGAACGGTTCAAACTTCTCGTTGACAAAATGATCCATTGCTTCATAAAAAGCTTCTTTTTTCTCCAATTCTTCGTAATCCTCTAACGTCAACGTCATAAACATATCATTTAAAAGATCGTAGCGGTTTTCATTTTCCTCTCCGTATATATCCGTTCTTGTTATTTTACCACTTTCCGTAATACATTTTCCATTCTTTCCGTTTCCCTCAATGTAATAGGAAAGAGATTCCCCGAAAAACAAAACAAACTGTCTCACATAAATTCCGTCATACACCTGTTCCATTTCTTCTTTATGAAAATCTTCTTCCGTTTCTCCTAAAGAATAATGTAAAATAACCTGTCCTTTTTCTTTCGTCTTATAAGTAACAAAAACCTTATCATACAGAAAATATTTGCTTTGCAGATGCTTTCCGAATTGTTTATAAAAATCAAAATACATTTCTCTTCCGGTGTATTCCAAAAGCAGCGCATCAATCTGTTCTTCCTTTTCTTCCTGCAATTCTTTATGATTTGCATAAAATTTAAGCAGCGCCAGCTTTCCGGCATCACTTAATGGCTCATCCTTTAAATATTTTTCCTCTAATTCCGGAAACAGCTTTTCACCAACCACGGCATCTTCCACAAAATAGCACTGGGAAAAATAATTTAAATATGCCGCAAGAATTTCTTGATCTGTTCCATGCATCTTATAACTGGTATAAACCTCATCTGCCTGCTCAATAAATTCCGTCGTATACAGCATCTGAACCAAAATGCTTTCCTCTAACTCCACGGTATTGATTTCATATTCCTTCGCCTTTTCCCATAAAAGATACATTTCTTTCGTCGGTCCTTTATAGTATAGACATAAATAATGTAACAGGGATCTGTCATATTTTCCTTCCATAAACATTTTCATGGAAATTCCAATTAAGAAATCATCTTCTTCATCTTCTGACCTTTTTATCTGTTCTGTGCAAAGCAAAAAAAGACTGTCTGGATCTATCTGTTCTACCCCGTAGCTTTGTGCAAAAAGATACGCTTTTTCATACATTTTCTTTGTAATAAAAAGCTCAAATACATATGCCCTTGTCTCTTTTGACAAATAGGTAAAATCCACCTCTTTCAGGTAATGCAAAAGTTGCTCTTCCATATCGTGAATTACATAATATTCCAAAATTCTTGGCAGAAGCTTGGCTTTATACTTCTGACTGACCTGTTCGGAATTTAAGATTCCTTCAAAAAGGGCACTTTCTGTCTCACCAAAAGAATAGAAGTTCTCTTTTCCTGCCACAAACCCAAGTGCATAGGCTGGCTGTCCCGGTGCATACTGAATACATTTTCTAAGATAATGTCCTACCCGCATCAGCTTTTCGATCTGACAGGAAAGCGTTGTGTAACGTCTTCCCTGCCTGTCTTCTAACACAATCGCATACTCATTGGAATATAATGGAAAATACGCACTCTTGTCATGAAAATTCACACGGACTTTTCTCTCTAACTGCGGCTCTACAATCAGTGCTGCTACAATATCCGAAGAAAAGCAGCTAATCTTATGGGTAAACAGAATCTTTGCAAGAGATACCGCAAGTTCTTTCGTAAAAATTCCGTCTTTTAACACCTCTTCATAAATGACAGAAAGATTATCATCCATTCTGCCAAGTTTCATCTGCTCTAACGCAAACTGTTCCATCATTTTCCGGTAATTCTCGTATAACCCTTTGTTTTCTTCCTTCGCCGCAATCATATTTACGAACAATACCGCCTTCTGGCTGTCCGGAATTCTGCTGTCATACTGAAAATACATCTGTACCGTTCTTGGCAGATTAACAATACTTCTCTGATCCAGAGACATCATATAGGCTTCATTTAAATTCGTAATCCGAAGTTCCTCACGCACCGCTCTTGCATACCATTCCAGATAGCACGGTGCAAAACACTGTCCCTTAATAAGATACGAGCAAATCACAGAAAGCATCTCTACACTGTCATCATAACGATAAGCTTCCCTGAGCAATTCAAAAACACGTTTATCGAAAACACGCTTCGTGGATGCCAGTTCCATAATCTGCATTGCAATATTTTTGTTGAAAGCATGTTCTTTTGCCGCCCAGTGAAGCACTTTTAACTCCACATCACCAAGAGTCGTAAGAAGATATGGATTCTTTTGATATAAATAATATGCCTCTAAGTAAAGTAACGGACTGTAACAGCCATTCTCAATCTTTTGTTTTATGCTCTTTAGCTTTAAGACATCATTTTCAAGATACTCCGGTTTTAAGAATAAAAGTACCCAATACAGCACAAAATCATCCGGATACTCCTCGTAAATTTTTTCAATATTCTCCGTCTGCTTTTTCACATAGGATGGTTCTCTCTCCAACAAAGTCATAAGATATAAATAGTAGCCGAATGCCGGAGTTGCCCCCTCACGTTTTCTTTTATATTCTTCTAACAGCCAGACCGCATCCTGACGCTGTTTGTTCATAAAAAGCACCTGCGCAAGAAATAGCGGATACCAGGAGTTATCCGGCTGCAATTCCTGCATTTTCTTTAAAAGCTTTTCCGATTCCCTCGCCCATTCTCCTGTGACGATACGCTTTAACCGGTACGCAAGATATAATTGTATCAATTGCATCTGATATTCATGCAATTTGTGAAGCTTACTTTCTCCTTTTTCTTTTTTCTCTCTCGAGACACAAAACAGAATCTCTTCGCTCTGATGTACATTCGTAAAACTTAATCTTGCATAATTTTTCCCCGCATGCAGCTTTGTCTCATCAATAAAATAAGAAAATGGACATACACTTCCAAAAAAATCCTCACTCGTGATTCTGTTTTTTTCCGGAACTAAAAATGCTTCATCACTTTTTACTTCAATTTCCAGATAACCCCAGTCATCCTTTTTAATGGATACACTATCCTTCCAGCTTTCTTTCAGTTCAAAATATTCCCGGTACTTTTTTTCCACCGAAAAAAGAACGGTATTTTTCTTTCCCGTTCCCACTAAGAATTCTTCCACATTAAGAGGATAACAAGGCGGCATGGATAATCCCTCATAAAGCAAAATATCATGCTGCTTTGCATGCTTTAGGACATTCACAAACGCCTTAGACGCAAAAACCTTGCAGGCTTCTTTGAAATTCTCTTTTGCAAGTTTTGTAAAATCAGACAGATTTTTAATCTTTCCGATGGAAGAATCCGCATACATCTTCGTTACATTCACCACATACGAAAGATTATATTCTCCCTGATTCATCGCAATATAAAAATCACCTTTCGTAGTGTCACCCTCTAAGAGTCCCTCTCCGTGAAAGTGATAACGAATCCTGACACGCTTCCCTTCAAACTGCGGAGTCAGACACTCCATACGGGGATTGTCGCTATAGATTACTCCGCGCATGCAGACATCATTCATGCTGCTAAAGACAAATTCTCCTACCGCATCCTGTCCTTCTAATACCTCTAATTCAATTTTATCGACCTGAAACGCAAGCACAGGACTTTCTGATTCAAATATGCCCCTTGCAAGTTTTTCAATCCGTTTTCGCACTTGTGCCACCTGTTTTCCCTGGTAACGCAGACATTCGCAATCCGCTTCGCCACTTATTCATGAACCGTTGCATTTTCTTTCTATATTGCTATAATAGCAATTGAAATATTTTACCTGATTTCTATTGTCCTAAATTATAAACTATTTCACAAATTCATGCAACATTTGGAGGGAACTATGATAGAACACAAAGAACATTTTCACGGAAGTGATTTGGAAAAAATAGAACAGATTTACGGTATCAGAAAAGAAGAAATCACGAGTTTTTCTGCCAACATCAATCCTTTTGGCATCTCACCACTCTTAAAAGAAACTTTATGTAAGCATATGGATGCCATTACCACCTATCCGGACAGAGAATACAGTGCACTGAGGGAAGCAATTGCAGCTTACACAGGTGCCGCAAAAGAACATATTCTGGTCGGAAATGGTTCCACAGAACTTATTTCTCTTTTTATTCAGATTACTGCACCCAAAAAAGCTCTTTTATTTGCGCCGACCTACTCAGAGTATGAACGTGAAATTTCGCTTTGCGGCGGAACAACTTACTATTATCAATTACAGGAAGAAAATGATTTTAAACTTGACCTTACAGATTTTATCCAAAATTTAGACAGCGAACTTGATTTACTTGTCATCTGCAATCCAAACAATCCGACTTCCTCTGCTCTTACCAATACACAAATGCGTGAGATTCTTGCTGCCTGCAAAAAAAATCACACTTATGTTTTAGTGGATGAGACTTATGTAGAATTTACCGAAGATATTTCTCTCTATTCTTCCATCCCGCTTGCAAAGGAATATGACAATTTAATCGTTCTTCGCGGAACTTCCAAATTTTTTGCAGCTCCGGGACTTCGTCTTGGCTATGCCGTCACGGGAAATGGCAGTTTATTGGAAGAAATCCATACGAAAAAGAATCCGTGGACCATTAATTCTCTTGCTGCCGTTGCAGGAGAAATCATGTTTGGGGACAACGCATACATTGAGAAAACAAAATCTTTTATTAGTTCTGAACGAAAACGTATGTATGACGCTTTCAATGCCAACCCGGCTTTTTATGTTTATCCTGCTCATGCAAATTTTCTTCTGGTCAAACTTTTAAAAGACGAACTAAATGCCGACCTTCTTTTTGATGCTGCAATTAAAGAAAAATTAATGATTCGAAACTGCGCTACGTTTCCTTCTTTAAATAATAAATTTATCCGTTTCTGTATCATGTCTTCGGACAAAAATGACGAACTTCTTTCCTGCCTTTTCCATGCGGCAGAATCCTGCACGAAATAAAATTTTTGTAACTGTTATGGCATGAGCTGAACTGTTACATTGTTTTACGTAAAAGACCGCAGCCAAAACTGCGGTCTTTTGATATCTTCTGTTATGCATTCTGTAAATATTCGTCAATTGCCTTTGCTGCTGCCTTTCCTGCACCCATGGCAAGGATAACGGTTGCAGCTCCGGTAACGGCATCTCCACCGGCATAAACAGCCAGTTTTGAGGTCTTTCCGGTAGCTTCTTCTGCAACGATACACTGTCTTTTATTTACTTCGAGTCCTTTTGTCGTAGAAGAAATCAATGGATTCGGTGATGTTCCAAGAGACATAATAACCGTATCTGCATCCATGACATACTCAGAACCTTCGATTTCGACCGGTCTTCTTCTTCCCGAAGCATCCGGCTCACCAAGCTCCATACGGATAATCTTAATTCCTTTGACCCATCCATTCTCATCTACCAAAATCTCAGTCGGATTCTGTAATAAGTCAAAAATAATGCCTTCTTCTTTTGCGTGATGCACTTCTTCTGCTCTTGCCGGAAGTTCTGCTTCACTTCTACGATATACGATATGTACCTCTGCACCGAGTCTTAATGCCGTTCTTGCTGCATCCATTGCAACATTTCCGCCACCAACAACGACTACCTTAGAACCTTCGCGGATTGGAGTATCATACTCATCCTTAAAGGCTTTCATCAAATTATTACGTGTCAGAAATTCATTGGCAGAAAATACGCCATTTGCCTGCTCGCCAGGGATTCCCATAAATCTTGGAAGTCCGGCGCCGGAACCGATAAATACGGCTTCAAATCCTTCTTCTTCCATTAATTCATCAATCGTAACAGAACGTCCGATAACAACATTTGTTTCAATCTTTACGCCTAAAGATTTTACATTCTCGATTTCTTTCGCAACGACCTTCTGCTTTGGCAGACGAAATTCCGGAATACCATAACAAAGTACACCGCCCGCCTCATGAAGTGCTTCGAAAATTGTAACATCATAACCAAGCTTTGCCAGATCCCCGGCACAGGTAAGTCCGGAAGGACCGGAACCGATTACGGCTACTTTATGTCCGTTCTTCTTATCTGCCGGTGTCGGCTTAATTCCGTGTTCTCTTGCCCAGTCAGCAACAAAACGCTCTAACTTACCGATAGAAACCGGCTCGCCTTTGATTCCGCGGATACATTTTCCCTCGCACTGGCTCTCCTGTGGACATACACGACCACATACTGCCGGAAGTGCACTGGATTTTGAAATAATCTGATAAGCAGCTTCAAAGTTTCCTTCTTTTACTTCAGCAATAAAGGATGGAATATCAATAGAAACCGGACATCCTTTCATACACTGTGCATTTTTACAATTTAAACATCTGGAAGCCTCTTTTATCGCTTCTTCTTCGGTATATCCAAGGCAGACTTCTTCAAAATTCGTTGCACGAACCTTTGCTTCCTGCTCTGCCACCGGTACTCTCTTCATTACGTCCATTATTTATCACCTCCACAGTGTCCGCATCCGCCATGATGTGTATCGCCTTCCTGCAATTTTAACATAGCTCTGCCTTCTTCTGTCTTATACTGCTGCTGTCTCTTCATCGCCTGATCAAAGTCAACCAGATGTCCATCAAATTCCGGTCCGTCTACACAGGCAAATTTCACTTCATCCCCTACAACCAGGCGGCAGGCACCACACATACCGGTACCGTCTACCATGATCGGGTTCATGGAAACAACAGTCGGAATATTCAGCTTTTTCGTTAAAATGCATACAAATTTCATCATGATCATTGGTCCGATTGCCACACAGTGATCATAGGTTTTTCCCTCTTTTACAAGTTCCTCCAACTGTGCCGTTCCAACTCCATGAAATCCATAAGAACCATCATCTGTCGTCACATAAAGATTGCCTGCAACTTTACGCATTTCTTCTACATAGAACAATAAATCTTTTGTTCTGGAGCCCATAATGACATCTGCATCAATTCCATGCTCTTTTAACCATTTAACCTGAGGATAAACCGGCGCCGTTCCAACACCACCTGCAATAAATACAATGCTTTTCTTTTTCGTTTCTTCTAAATTCTCTTCGACACAAAGTTCAGACGGACATCCGAGCGGACCAACAAAATCCATAAAAGAATCTCCCTCATTTAACTGTGCCATACGCTCTGTGGATGCACCTACGGTCTGGAACACAATGGTGATTGTTTCCTTTTCTCTATCATAATCGCAGATTGTAAGCGGGATACGCTCTCCTTCTTCATCCATTTTTACAATAACAAACTGTCCCGGCAGACAGGCTTTTGCAACACGCTTAGCCTTGACATCCATAAGATAAATCTTATCTGCCAGTTTTTCTTTTCGTACAATCGGATACATAACTTACCTCCATATTTTTTCCCTTGTAGTACATACAATAGAAAAACCTATTATAATACTATTTTCTATGATACTGGAAATTCTTTGGAATTTCAATGATAAATTATAGTTATAGCGTATCGGTATACACCCCGATCGTATACCCCTGTGCACGCACCGCATCAATAAAACTTCCCAGGATATTTGTATTTGTCTGTGACTCTGCATGCAAAAGATAGATTGCTCCCGGATGTACTTTCTGAAGCAGAAGATTCAATGACTCTGTTTCATCCGGCTGGTTATTGACATCCCAGTCCTTATATGCGAAACTCCAGAATACACTGCGATAATTACAGTTATTTACAACTGCAAGTGACTGCTCACTGAACTGTCCGGTTGGATAACGGAACAGACTCATGGAATAGCCGAAATTCTCTTTAAGATACGCATCCGTTTCCATAATTTCATTCGTCTGGTCTGTGATGCTAAGAGATGGCATTCCGCTCGACGGGTGATGCACCGTATGATTTCCTACCACATGTCCCTCATCAATCATTCTCCTTACTAATTCCGGACTTGATTCTGCATATGGTTTTGTCACAAAGAAAACGGCAGGTGCATTTTTTTCTTTTAACGTATCAAGAATCTGCGCTGTCATCCCATATTCATATCCCTCATCAAACGTAAGGTATATCACTTTTTCCTCGGTAGGCTTAATAAAATCCACACTGTAACCGGCATATTTTTCCTGATAACTAAGTGCATCCACCGGTCGGTTTAATTCGTCTCTGGTTGGCCCCATCCCCCAGCCCTGACTGGTATTGTCAAGTGCTTCCACATTTGGGATTACCGGATTCTGCAAGGTTACAGCTTCCGTCTCAGTCTCTGTTTCCATCTCTGTCTCCGGCTGCACTTGTTCTATCACATTTTCTTCCGTAGAAACCGGTTCTTCTGTAACTGCTTTTTGTTCTGTTGCCGTGGTCATGGTCTGATTTTTCTTTTCCTGACTGTTCTTTAGTAAATGCTGCAATCCTAGCAGTGCCAAAATTACAACCGTAAGTAACAACAGGCAAAAAATTGCCCTTATTATCATTTTTACTGTCTTATTCTTCATGTCTGTTCCTCATTCATTAAAATTTCAAAACTATTTTCTGTGTGTACCGAGCATTCTTTAAACTTTACAGCTGCCACCTGAACAGATGTACTGTTGCAAAGACGGTCGAGATATTCCGCAACTACACTTTCCTCTCCCTGCACCTCAAGCTCCACAGAACCATCCGGCAGATTTTTCACCGTACCCGTCAATGCCAATGCATCTGCCATATGCTTGGCACGATAACGGAAACCAACGCCCTGTACTGTTCCCTGTACATTCAGATGTTGTCGTATCTCCATTGCACCACCTCTTTATTTCAGTATATTGGTAATCTTGCTCATTTCTTTTGCCTTATTTAAAATATCATCTGCATTCTCCATCAGATAAACTTCTAATTGCTCCACTTCCTCTTCTGAAAACCCCTCCTGTTTTTCAATTATGCAGTCCGGCAAAGACCCGTCTGCAAAATCCTTCCCATCATTCCGCTCAAAACGGACACTCACAGATTTTTTTCCATTTTTCATAAATGCTGCCGAATAAGTAAATGTCACTTCTCCTGTATTCTTCATGGTATTCCCTCCACTAACGTTTCTCTGCCACTAATATCATTACACTTCTTGCTTTTATCGTAATCCTGCACTCATCTATGACCTCTCCGAGTGCCCAGCTCTGCCATGCTTTATCATACTCTGCTGCCGTATCTGCTTTTATTTTCCAAATAAGTCCGGCCGGAAGCTCCGGCAAAGTTAATGGCACATCTCCCCAGTAAGCATTCACTGCGACATATACAATATCATCCGTCTCCTGATTCGGTTTTCTTCCTGCATACATTAATGAAATACAACGTGTTTCGCTATTACAGGACTCATTCCAGGGCGCATCATTATGGATGCTGATATCCGGGAAACCACAACGTGCTTTTTCGGTATGCTTTCGAAGTACCGGATGCTCTTTTCTAAAATGAATCATGAACTTGGCAAACTGGTACATCTCTGCATATTTTTCTTTTCTGCTCCAATCCAGCCAGGAAACAATATTATCCTGACAATACGCATTATTATTTCCAAATTGTGTATTGCAAAATTCATCGCCTGCCAGAAACATGACGGCTCCCCTGCTGCACATTAAAGTTGCAAAAGCATTTTTACACATCTGAAGCCTTAATGCATTAATCTGTTCATCATCCGTCTCGCCTTCCACACCACAGTTCCAGCTTCGGTTATTACTTTCTCCGTCTTCATTATTCCAGCCATTCTTTTCATTATGCTTCACATTATAAGAATACATATCGTAAAGCGTAAAACCATCGTGACAGTTTAAAAAATTCACCGTAGCATCATAACCCCTGGAATCCGGATTATAGATATCTCTGGAACCTGTCATACGCGCAATTGCCGTCTCTGCCATATTGGCGTCACCTTTTAAAAAGCATCTCATATCATCTCTGTATTTTCCGTTCCATTCTGCCCAGCGTTTCCAGGAAGGGAACGTTCCCACCTGATACAGACCGCCCGCATCCCATGCTTCCGCAATCAACTTCACATTTGCTAAAATCGGATCAAACGCAAGACTTTGCAACAATGGAGGCTTACTCATCGGAGAACCATCTTCGTTTCGTCCCAAAATAGATGCAAGATCAAAACGAAAACCGTCTACTCTGTAATTCGTCACCCAGTAACGAAGACACTCAATAATCATCTGCTGGACAATCGGATGATTGCAGTTTAGTACATTTCCACAGCCACTAAAATTGTAATAATGCCCATCCGGAGTCAGCATATAATAAATATTGTTATCGATTCCCTTAAAAGAGAAAAACGGTCCTTTTTCATTTCCTTCTGCCGTATGGTTAAATACCACATCCAGAATCACTTCTATTCCATTCTGATTGAGTTCCCGGATCAGTTTCTTTAATTCCAGTCCCTCTCTGTTATGCGGATCTTTTGAGGAATAAGAAGTATTCGGTGCGAAAAAGCAGACCGGACTATAGCCCCAATAATTTAAGAGCTGCTCGCCATCTACTTCTCTGGTATCCTCTAACTCATCAAATTCAAAAATTGGCATAAGCTCAACTGCATTGACCCCAAGCTCTAATAAGTATGGTATTTTTTCCCTGATTCCCGCAAATGTTCCTTTATTCTTCACATGGGAAGATGCATCCTTGGTAAAGCCTCTGACATGCATCTCATAAATGATAAGATCCTCGAACGGAAGCTCCGGCTGTTTCGATTCCCCCCAGTCATATTCTTTTCTTACAACCCTTGCCTTATAAAAAAATCCTTCATCCTGTTTTTCTCCCCAGATACGCTGACCTGCAACTGCTTTTGCATAAGGATCCAGAATATATTTATCCTTATTAAAAATCAACCCCCTCGTTGGATCAAATGGTCCGTCAAACTGATATGCATACTCGAATTCACTGATATCCAGATCATAAACAATCATGGCATACGTATTTCCAATCCGGTAAGAATCCGGGAATGGAATCTTTGCATAAGGTTCATTCTCCCTGTTATGAAACAAAACAAGGGTACAAGACGTCGCTTCAAAGGAATGAACCGTAAAATTCACTCCTCCAGCCACTTCAAACGCCCCATTATACTCATAATATCCCGGTCTTACTTGAAATCCGTTTACCATTCCGGTTGGTTGTTTCATTCCCTCTGCCATAACCTACCTCCTATACTCTTCTCCCATTGATTCAAATCCTGCCAACTGATACATATGATTTAGCGGTCCGTTTCCGGCGCCTAAATTAAGTCCATCTGCAATTGCACCCGTAATATATTTCTTTGCCTTTCTTACTGCCTGCTCTAACGTATCTCCAGCAGCAAGATTTGCTGCAATCGCAGACGATAATGTGCAGCCTGTTCCATGCGTATTCGGATTATTGATTTTTTCCCCGGATAACCAGAATCCTCTTTTCCCATTGTAACAGTAATCATCTGCCGTATCCGAAAGATGTCCTCCTTTTAAAAGAACTGCTGTCTGATAACGCCCTGCCAGTTCTTTTGCCACGCGCTCCATATCTATTTTTTCTTTTATCTCTCTTCCCGTCAATGCCACCGCCTCATCAAGATTCGGTGTAATTAAAGTGGCAAGCGAAAATAATTGTTCGAAAAAAGTCTCTGCATAAGATCCCGCAAGCTTTTTTCCACTGGTGGACGCCATAACAGGATCTACCACTACATGAGGTACCTTTTCTTTTTCCAGTGTTTTTACGATTTTTAGCATGATCTCTTTATTCGGAATCATACCGATTTTGACCGCATCCGGTCGGATATCCGAAAAAATGCAACAAAGCTGTTCTTCAAAAAAATCTGCCGGAACAGGAAATACAGAAAAAACTCCAAGCGTATTCTGTGCCGTCAATGCCGTAATGGCACTCATTCCATATAATCCATGTGCTGCAATCGTTTTTAAATCTGCCTGTATTCCCGCCCCGCCACTGCAGTCACTTCCCGCAATCGTAAGTACTGTTTTCATCTCTTACTCCTTAAACTTTTGCACCATCTCTGCTGCTGCCGCTTTAATGTCTTTTGCTGCAATGACAGCGGATACTACCGCCAGTCCATTGATTCCGATTCCTTTAAAATTTGAAAGTGTCTTTTGGTTAATTCCACCAATCACTACAATCGGAATCTTTACCGCCTCTCTGATTTTCAATAATTCTTCTCTTGAAGTTACTTTGGCATCCTTTTTGGTTCCTGTTGCATACATTGCACCGACTCCAAGATAATCGGCGCCATTTTGTTCTGCCTCCTGTGCCTGTGCAACATTTCTTGCTGATACCCCGATAATTTTATCCTTTCCCAAAATCTTTCGTGCCACACTTACCGGAAGATCACTCTGTCCGACATGTACACCATCTGCATCTACTGCCAGTGCAATATCCACCCTGTCATTAATAAGAAGCGGCAGACCATAAGTGTCTGTAATCTTTTTTATCCGAAGTGCTGTTTCATAAAACTCCTTCGAAGAACAATTTTTTTCTCTTAACTGAACCATCGTAACACCGCCAAGGATTGCCTCTTCTACCGCTTCCTCCAAAGTATCGGTACTCATAAGTTCTCTGTCTGTACAAAGATAAAGTGTATAATCTAAATTTTCTTTTTTCATTTTTCCTCTCACATGTAAAACAAAAAGCCTACGTCACTGCGTAAGCTTCTGTACTTTCCCTAGAAACTATAAATCAAACCTGTTATTGAATCACATCACCTTTTTTACCGGTTGTCGCCGCGCGCTTTTGTGCGCTCAGCTGCCGGAAGATCTCCTCAAGATTCTTTTCTTCATCGGCTTCCTTTTCCTGTTCCTGCTCTTCTGTCTCTAAATTTACGACTTCATTAATTTCCAGCGCATGGGTAGAATGATGATATTTCACACGTTCATCCTGTTCTACTTCTTCACCCTGATTCGGATTAATTGCTTTCTTTAATTCACCAATTAACTGACTCTTTAAATCCTCGTTCACAATCGTTTCCTCCTTAATTATAACGATTCCAAATTAAGTCATACCATTGTTCCATCTCTTTTTCTGTCATAAATCCCTTTGATGTACCGATATATCCGATTTTATATGCTGCAAACATTAAAGCATATTTGACTGCTTCTTTATAGTTACCGGTCTTTTCATAATAATGAAGAAAACAGGATAACAGTGCATTTCCGGCTCCCACGGTGTTTTTTACCTCCTGGATATGTACCGAAGCATAGGGAACAATCATGTTGTCCTCTCTGGTATACATGAGTAACCCGGATTTACCCATTCCAAGAATAATACAGTCCATGGAATATTCACTGCTAAGCTTACGCATTGCCTCATATGGTTCATAATCAATCTCATCATCACTGATATAAACAATATTCGCAGCCTCCAAAAACTTACGGTCCTTTTCTGTTTCCACTCCATTAAAATTGACCGCAAGCTTTTTTCCACTCTCCCTTACCTTTTCAAGGAAAGGTTCACAAAAACGGTTATTGGATAAAACCACCACATCTGCTTTTTCCAATGCCTGTTCAAAGCGCGCAATATCATAAGGTGTATCTTCTAGATCCTTAACATCTTCAAATATCTGCTGCTTACGCTCGTTATCATAAAAAATCACTGCTGCCGGTGTCTGCTTAAGATTTGCGAACACATACTCGCGGTCTAAATGCTTCGTCTCAAATAAATGTCCATCCCGCTCTCCAATCATGGACAGCAGATCAACCTCATCCCCCAACCACTTCAATGCATTGGCAACATTATACGCATCGCCGCCTATTCCACCAAAAACAGTCTCATCACACCTTGTAATTCTGCTATATTGAATCGGAAGGCTTGGTACTTTTACTATCGTTTCTCTTTGAATAATCCCTGCTACTAAGAATCTCCCCATTGCATCTTCCCCCTGCGCTTTATTAGATGTCAAAACAACTTTTTTCCACTATTTTTCTTTTGCTTACAACCTTATAAGTATTACTTATAAAGCCAACCCTACTCCTATAATTATTATACACGTTCTTTTTTGTTTTTTCAATCGTACATTACAGAATTATGAGGACTTTTGTTCCAAAAACAGACTGCCCAATGTCATAACTTCCAATGTTCCTTAAGCTTCTCCTATACCGGAATAATCAATTAAGTAACGGAATCAAAAGCTTATGAATGCATGATATGGAAACAGCATCAAAATACAAAGTATTCGTAAATTATCAATATAATATTTTCGCATAATTTTTTACTCTCACTCTCCTACACCTACTTCCAAATATACAATAAGAATGCGTAATCAAAACAACCGCTTTCATCACGCATTCTATTTTAATTTAACCCAAATATTCTATCAAGTATATTTAATATTTGTCATATACGTTTTTGCCATCACTTACATTCTTGTTTTTATGTATCGTGTTTCCCGTCCGATTACTTTGTCAAAACATTCAATAGCAGGAATTTTCTTTTCAACCATTTTTACCATAAAATATCCAATCACACCACCAAGTGTATTTAACATCAGATCATCAACATCACACAGACGATACGAGCCCTGAAACAGGAAAAATAATCCGGTAAGCTGACCAAGTTCAATAAAACTGCTTAATGCAAATGATGCAACTGTAATTGCTTTTCCTGTAAAATGAAAGTTATAACGTAAATACATACCAAACGGAATTGTCATAAATACATTGAATACTACTTGCAACACTGCTCTATTTGTTAATGCAGCTAAATAAGTCTGCGGTTTATTCCATACGAATGGAGTCTCTCTTGCGATATCGCATAAAAAATGAAATGGAACTGCCTGAATAGAGTGACCGGTTAAATTTGCCTGCTCTGCTAGTGTCGGAAGTGGCAAAAATACCAGTGCAAAAACACAGAAACTATAAAATAAAAAGATATAGCCAAGTCCAAAACGAACCACATTAAATTTTCGTTTTACCATCTGCACCGCTAAAAATAAAATCGTAAATAGTCCTGCATACGTTCCAAAATAATTTGCTGCTGTCATAATGTTTGTTCCTATATTTCCCATAAAAAATCCTCCCTTTCGAATATTCAAAACTTATCTTTGTTTCATTTGATAAATTAAGTATATCTTCAGGAAGGATTCTAAGCCATTGAACCAGCTTACAATTGCGGCTTCATTCTTACATACGTGTAAGAATGGATGTAAGGTAAGTGGTGTACTGAAAAACTCGTATACGCCTGAAAATGCTTATTTTACGCACTTTTCTATTTTTTCAACTCACACTGAATTTTACATAACCATACGTATCTCTACATATTTTAATAAACAATTGGTGTAAAAATGGTGTAAATTTTCATCTTTCTAAAGCGAAAATTGGTGTAAAATCATTTCCTCGTTTATGCCCTATTTCTGCGCCTTTCAGCAATATTTACGACCTCACTCATTGCCCGTTCTTCGTTCACATGATTGTAAACATCGTTGGTAATTTGTGTACTTGAATGCCCCATGATGTATTGTAAGACTTTTATATCCATTCCATCTTCCGCATCTCGTGTACAGCCAGTATGTCGTAAGATATGTGCCGAGATATTACCAATCTTATTTTTTGATTTTTCATTATATTTTTTGACTGCTTGTTTCAACTCGTTATTAAAAGAAGTAATATTTATCAAACTACCAGACTTGTTAAAAAACACGAAATCTTCTTTGCCATCTACACAATAATCTTTTTTCAATATAAAATGATATTTGCGTAATTCACACAAAACATTATAGACATCATCTGTCATGGGTATTTTTCTCGTATGTGTATTCTTCGTTGGAGTAATATGATATTTTAGTTTATCCCCATCAAATTTTTTATACTGTAATTGATGGTCAACTGTAATAATCTTGTTTTTCATATCAATATCATTCCAAGTCAGTCCTGCAAATTCGCTTACTCTACACATTGTCCCAATTAAAAATGCAACTTTTCTATACATATCCCTGTCATTTTTATATAAATACGAAAGGAATTCGTCTTGTTGTTTTTTCGTAAGAGCTTCTTTCTTTTTATGTTCTCCCTGTACAACATCCAAAGCTCTTTTTGTTGGATTAGTGCTTATCATATTATTATCTAATGCCATATTAAATACAGATGATAACAATTTATGGAAAAAACTGATTGTTCCATATGACTTACCATTTTCCTGTAATTGTTCATAAAAATTTGTGACATTAGCCTTTTTTATATCTGAAATTTTCATGTTCCCAAACACGGTATCTTTCACATTGTTATCATACATCATTTTATAATTACTAATTGTATTTGGTGACAAATTTCTTCCTTTATACTTTTTGTTCGCAATATAATATTCAAACATATCATTTAAAGTAAATTCCATTCCAAGCCCTGTCATTCCTTGTGATAACATCAACTGAATTTCACTTTCTTTTTCTCGTAATGATTTTCCGTCTTTCTTCCCTGCCGGTGTCCTATCAGATGCAAGTAATCTCCAACTATAAATGCTATGTCTTTTACCAAGCAAATCTGTGTATCTATACTGATATGATAAATCTTTTCTTTGACTTTCACCTACTTTCAATGGTCTTCCTTTATGATCTTTTCTTTTATCTGTCATTGCTATTGCTCCCTTCAACAAAAAGAGCCTTAATACGACATTACCATATTATCATATTAAGACTTTTACTTCTATCTATAAATAATTTATATCGCAAAATTATGTTCAATAAATTCATCAAACTTTTTTCGCTTTATCAATCGCTTTTTTCCAACCCACAATACAAAAGGACAATTATCTGTATTTGACATTTCACGAATTTTATTAATTCCAATTCCTGAATATGCAGCAGTTTCTTCTATTGTCAAATTTGATTTTTCCCAAATAGGAACTTTTACAGTTGTATTACTCAATAGTACATCTCTCCTTATTATAAAATTCTTTACAAAAAATAGAGTAGTACGTATTGCACATACTACTCTGTATTGTTTATCTGTTATTTATATTGCTAAACATTTGTTCAGCTTTTTGTCTTGCAGACTGTAAGTCTTTAATAAGCACGTTTAATCCATCATTATCTTTTACATTCGGCACAACAATATCGCCAGTAAACTGATATACAGGAGCATTATTCGTCGTCTTATTCACAGGTATAGCTTTCGGCATAGTATTCCTATAATAATTAACCATGTCAGGCACATACCTAACAAAGTCATTGCTCAGACCAACCATATTTTCAAACAAATCATTTTGTCTTTCTGTGAGAACACGTTCCTTACTGCTTACACGAATCCATGTATTGTCTTTCTTATCATTACCACCAACAACACCGCCGGTAGCAAACTGTGGAATGTCAATATCGTAATGCTGTGCAAATACATCGTGGGCAACCTTTCCGAATATTTCATTTACCTGTGACTGTGCAGTCCTTATGATTTCTCGCCAGCTAAGAGTTGTACCATTATCATTATATACGTTAAACTCATCTTTCAAATCGTTAATGGCATCAATAGCATCATCAATGGAATCCAGTAACGCATCTAATTCCAAATCGTCAAGTTTATCTTTCGCACTCGATACTTCATCTGGATTACTAATCCAAATCATCTGCTTATTCGTAGAGTCATAGGTCATAACATTTCTGTTATTCATTGCCTTGACTAATTCCCATCTTGCTTTTTCAAGTTCCAACGCTTTGTTCTTTTCCTCATTGACTTCCTGTAACTTGTCACGAATTTTCTCTAATTCTGAAATACGATTATCCATGATGTCATCGAGAACACCTTCCTGACTTACCATTTCAGACCACATATTGCTCTCGGCACTCTGGATATTCTGAACGATTTCCCAAAACTCTTCCAATGTACCTACTGAAAGTCCAAAGCTGTCTAAGTAATAACTCAAAGTTGCCATATCATTGCTCTTGATGTAGCCGATAATATTATTGATTTGGTCTTGATTAAACTTATACCAACCAGTCGTACCATTAGAGAAATTATCTTCAATGTAATCATAGTATGCTTGTACTTGTCTTTTATACAGGTCAATCTTTTTCATGCCATTGTCGATTTGTTCTGTTAAAAGAAAATCTGGTGCTGGCTTATTATGTGCCTCAATTAAACTTCTCAGACCTTCAATCTGTGTAGTGGCTTTATCAAGAATACTGTTTAATTTCTCGTATGTCTTAATATCCATCTGCTTAATAGCTTTATTCAACTGAATCTGATTTGCAGTTGCTTCTGCAATATTACTATTAGCAGTCATGATTTCCTGTACATATTCCCATAATCTATCCAGAGTAGCAGGATTGATACCTTTACCATTGAAGAAATCAAATATGCCCTGATGGTCATTCATTTCAATAAACTTAATTACTTGGTCTATTTCTTCTTTTGTTAAACTAGCCCATCCATTTACACTGTCAGATAAACCTTGTCTTATTGCATAATAGTAGTTGTTAATCTTATTCTGCTCAATCATTGCAGTAGAAGCAAGACCATGCATCTCATTCTTGATTTCTTCAATGCTTGCAGTAAGACCACGGGCATCTAACATATTGTTGTAGCTTGATATTTCATCATTTAACTTTTCAATTAAGATACCATATTTTTCTGCACCGCTGATATTCAACTCACCAACAGCATTGTTCAGTTTGATGATATTCGTTTTCAACTCAATGATTTCATTATTGGCTTCACCAAGTTTTTCTACATATTCGTAAAACTCTTGCAGTGTATAATTGTCGAAACCTAAGTCAGCTAAGTAATTGTGAAGGCTCAATGAATCATCTGTGTCGATAAAATGAAATACCTGTTTAAGTTGTTCTTCCGTCAGTTTGCCCCAACCATTCACTTCATCAGAGAAATTTCTTCTGATTACGTTGTAATACTCGTTGGCATTGCCCTGTGCAATAAGCAGTTTCTCATTAGCAGCCATTAACTGTTCATTGATATCTGCCACACTTAAAGCAAGTCCACGTTCTTCCAACTGTGAAGCAAAGTTATCTAATCGTGTAGTAGCTTTGTCTATAAGTTTTCCAAAGTTCTCCAAAGCAGTAAACGGTATTTTCTGGATTTCTTTATTCCACTCAACCTGTGCTTTGATACACTCGTTCATGGATTTCTTGATACCATTTAATTCTTTCTGCCATTCGTACCAAGTTTCAGAACCTTCTTGCAGATAACCTCTGTCTATATTATATTGCAACTGTGCCTGTAATTCAGACAATTCTTTTTCATACTGTCTGCGTTCTTCTTCAGATTTGCTAATTAACTCTTGATAATCACCAGCGTTATATGCAAATCCTCTTGCCTCTTTAATGTCTATGATAGACTGAGACAGTTCCTTTAATGAATCAATAAGAGAGATAATGTCTTCGTTAAACTGTTTGATATTCTCTAATTTCTGGTTGGCAAGTTCCTCCAACTGTCTACGCAAATCTTTAATAGCGTTGGCGGCTTCTTGTGCTTTTGTCGGGTCATTACCTGTGGTATTATAGAAATCTACCAACTGTTGCTGTGCTGCGATTGCCTGTGGAATTGTGTCCATTTCGGCTTGCAGTGCAGAATTACGTTCATCCCAGTTATGGAATTTATTAGATGCTTCTTTGTCTAATTCATCTATTGCATTTTGAATACGTGAGAGAGCATCAGTAAGTCTCTTTTCTTCTTCCTCAATTGCCTTTTTGCGTTCTTCCTCAGCTTTCTTTGCAGCTTCTTCAGCTTCCTTTTGTGCTTTTTCTGCGTCATTATCTTTTGATTTAGAGCCAGAACCAGAGCCAGAACCTTTACTTTGTGACTTCCTTACTCCATTAGATTTAGTTCCACCTTTAAATGAAACCTTACTCATAGAGTTTTTGGTTTTTTCAAGCATCTCGTTAAGCTTTTTCTCTGTTTCTTTTTGAGCTTGTACTTTTGCCATCTGCTCTAAATATGGTGTATCTTTTCCACTCAGTCCACCATGAGAATTATCACCATTAACAGCAGTAACATTCATACTACCCTGTAAAGCAGAATAATACATTCTCAAAGCATCCGTAGCACCACCAAGATAATCAATCAAATTTATAAGTTGATTACAGTCTTCGGCTGTATCTAATGAAATACCAGATGCGGTTAATTTTTCAAGATAGTATGCAACAATCTGATTCTTTGTATCTTCTGTGACAGAACCTTCCATTAAGATGTTATTAATATCTTGAAGGGTGGCTTCTGCTAATACTGCGGAAGAATAAGCAGCGTTATCTTTTGCAATGGCAGCATATTCTGTTTGGGCGGCTAAATAATTCATTACGACTGCTTCGGCATTTGCAACACCCATTGAATTCAACATATTGATTGCCGCTTGTGCATTTGATTCGTTGAGTTCATCTAATACACCGGACTGATAGATATAGGCATTTGATAAGTCGTCAAAAGCAGCCTGACAAGCACTGATATCTGCCGGATTATTAGTAACTGTATTGATGAAGTTTTCATATGTTTCACCCATAAAACCAAAAATGTCCTGAAAATCTTTATTGTTTAAGATTGAACCCCAGTCAAAATCTTCACCATCTAAAATGTCTGCATAGATAGAATCTAACTGGTCAAGACCGTTGGAAAGGTCTTGAACGGCAGCTAATGCATCCACAGAAGATATAGTAGCATTTGCTTCAATAGGATTTTCGTCTGCACAATTTTGTGCTGCTTTTAAAGCTTCTTTTGCAGATTGTACTGTAGTATTTTTATCAAATTCAACTTCGCCTTTTGCGATTAGCTTTAAATCATCTTTATTTAATGAATCTATCCATGACTTTAATTCTTTTTGCTGATTTGCCGCATCAGAGCCAGGGTTGTAGAATTTACTTCCATCTACACCAGCGACTTTGTATGCTTTATTTAATAAATCTTCATCTGCCTGAACATCAAAACCAAGATTTATTTTAATTTTGTCTGGATCTCCACCAACTGCCATACAGATTTTAGAAATAAGGTCATTTACTGTGCTGACATATTCCGAAACTGGCATATCATTAGCATTTAATGTAAATAATTTAGAAAATGCTTTACTTACGTTTCCATTATTAGAAATAGAAGGAATCAAAGTATTATCAATCCAGTTTGCTAAGTCAGTCTTTGTTAATTCTCCACCCGAAGCAAGAGAATTATAGAACTCATAGCCCATATTATCAGCTACTTGTTTAATACCTGCTTTTGCACTTTCATCTAATTCATTGAAACTTTTATTAGTGTCAAGGAAATAGTCAATCAATGGAGTGATATCAGATGTAGCAGCTTCCATTTCTGCTTCAAGTGTTCTCTTATAAGCATATAACTGTTCCTTGTTTTCCTGTATCTTCTTATCTAATTCGCCTTTGTCATATGTAAGACTTTCAAGCCATGATACTTTTACACCAGCGTTTTTCAATATGTTATTAGACAAATCAATTGGAACATTGGAAATATTGCCATTTAACATTTTATTCAGCAAATTAAGTTGGTCTACTTTGCTCATTCCGTTATTTTCAAAAAGATTTGTCTTTGTAGTATCAGCATTAAATCCAGATACCAAATCATCTGCATTTTTAATGACAGCATCTTGTGCAGCCTTTTTCTGTTCTTCATATGCCTTCGTAAGTAAATCTACATTGTTTTTACAAGATAAGATTGCTGTTCCTGTGTCTGTATAACCTGTTACAAGAGTAGGAAACATTTCTGCAATTTCATTAGTTAAAGAATTGTACTCCTTGAACTCTTCATCTGTAAGAGATACGTTCTGACCTAATGAATTTACACCATCCGATAACTCTTTATATCTGTCAGTGTTTTCAGCAAGCCAACTACCATTATCAGTAACAGACTTATTCATATCTGACAGAGTTGATTTTGCATCTTCGGCTGCGGAACGAGCATTCTCTAATGTCTCCTTATATTTGTTAATCGCTGATACACCAATCATAATTGCAGATGTAATTAACATAAATTTATTGGCTTTAATCGTAGACCATAAACCTTTAAAAGCATTTGACACTGACGTAGTTGAAGTCGTAAGACCATTATTAGCTTTTGCCATGTTCCATGTTTGCAACTGTAAAGTTGCTTCTTCTTCACTAAGAGATGATGCCATCAATAACTCTTTCTTTTGAGCGACAGACAGTGTATTAGTTGACAATACTAATTTCATTTGGCTTTTGGACAGTCCATCTGAAAGCAATAGCAATCTATCAAATTCATCTGTTGAAATTTTGGTTTTCTTCGCTATGCTTAAAGCATTTTGAAACTTGTTCAATTCTATATACGCTTCATTAATACCGCCTTTAATTGCAATAAATGCCTTGATTGCTCCACCAACCGCAAGTCCTGACATCACACCTTTTAAGGCATTTGTTTCATTTATAAAATCCACAAGTGCTTTGGTAGCATCAATAATTCCGGCATATACTTTATCAAAGTCAGAATTCATAATCATAGATTCAAAAGAAGCCTGTAATGTGTTTTGTTTTGCTTCAAGACTTCCAAGATAACTTTCATTGAATTTCTGCATTGCACTTCCGCTTGATTCTGCCGCTATCTCTGCATATTTAAGTGCATCACCATAGTTTGAAAGCAATGCAATCACTTTCTCATACTGATATGCACCTCCCAGTTGGGTTGCAATTGCTCTTTGAGTTACAGAATCAAACGTACTCCACTTCTGACCTAATTCGTCTATGATTTTTTCAGATGATATAAACTGTCCGTTGGCATCACGCATCGCAATTCCAACTTTATTCAATACTTTTTCCATATCATTTAATGGTTCACCAGTTTCTTCATCAATAAATTTACCTGCTTTAACCTGATTCATACGTGAAAGCATGGTCTTCATCATATTACCTACCGACTGATCAGCATCTCTTGAGGTTTCTTTCACGACAGCCAGCCAGCTTATAAGTTTATCCATGCTGACTCCTGCCATGTCCGCAGCCGACGCAGTTCTTGACATTGACAAAGCAAGTCCTCCTGCCTCACTTGCACTTGCTGCGTCAACCGAGGTCAATTTGTCAATAACTGATATTGCATCTTTCGCTTCCAGCTTGTACCCATTTAAAGCACTGGTCAAATAATCTGTGGCATCAGCAGAATCAATTTTCCCAACCTTAGATAACACCAGAGAATCCTTTATAAGCGTCTCTGTTTCATCTACAGTTTTACCTTGACGAAGCCATGCATCACTGGCATCTGTAACAGACTTTGTTGTTGTTTTTAACTCAATTGCCTGTTTATTTAACGTTTTTATATATTCTGATGCTTCTGCTCTAGTTCCATTCATAGCAACACTTAAGTCAGTAATAGCAGAATCAAGTTCTTGAATCGTCTCTTTTGCATTTTTGCCGGCTTGATTTATTTCATGCAATACTGCCAAATAACCAGTCATACTGGCATGATTTAAAGAAAAAGTATTACTGATTGCATTTTTCAACTTCCCAAAAACTGTGGTCGTTGAAGATGCTGTATTACCTAATTTTTGTAATTGATTGTTTGTATTTTCAATACCTTTTCCGTCAACATCCAAATCAACCTTATACTTTTTATTTTCTAAATCTTCAAGCTTCTTTTTCGCTTGTTTATCATTTAAATCAACATCTATTTTTATTTTTTTTGCCATAATTCCTCCCGTAATTACTCAATGTCATATCCTCTTTTGTGCAATCCCTTCTCCAAAGCATTATCTACACTGTTTGAGGTTTCTATTTCTTCAATGGTATTATCAATGAATGGTCTTGGCTGATTAAACTCACCTGGATAATCATAGAAGAAGCCATTCAAGCTATCCCCGTCATTAATCAGATCTGACAGTCCAATTCCATGATTACTTGAGCCATAATCCTCGTTGAACTCCGTAACGTTGTCTACTTCCAACTCCATGTTGTCGACTTTCCCAACGATATTACTTTCATCATCAATACCATTATTGCTTCTTCTCTTATAGATGCTAGGTGCGTAAACAGAAAGCACATCTTCTTCTACATGTTTTAACTCTATGTCCTTGACCTCTTCCAATACTTCATCCATCAACGTATCTTCTATGTCAGACTTCAAATCGTTTACTAATGCATCTATATCATCATAAGTATCTTTCCTGCTCATTTCAGCACCTCTCGCATTAGTTATTCAAAAAATGTTTTGCGAAAAATGCCAATGGTTTTAACTGCGAATCAATCAACAATTCAAATTCTTTCTTGCTCTCTTTATCTAAAGACATATATTCATCATATAATTTCTCTGCTTTAGATTTGACAAATTTACCATTATTGATTTCACGCAAGTCTTTTAAAATATCTGCATAATATGCATAAGTATTGATCCACTTCTCAACAAATTCTTTCTCCATACAAAGCTGTGCAATTTCCGGTATTTTGAACCAATTTAATAAAGTATCTCTTTCATTTTCATCTAATTTATTTAAAACTTCTAATGTTTCTTTGTTACTCATTTCTTTCATTTTGTTTTCCTCCGTTTATTTTCTATTTTCCTCTTTACAAATCAATTATTATGTGATTTAATTATGACAGTTAAGTAAAATTGTGTTTGTTTTAACCATTTTTAAAAGCCAAAAAAATAATTTAATATTCTGGTAACAACTACTCTTATTCTATTTAACTGAATTTCCACGAAAACATCTGCGATTTGCAAAGAATTTTTGATTTGATTATTAATGATTATCCAGATAGTTATTTAATGCTTCTAAGGATTCCGGATATAGATCACGTTTTCCGGTTTTGAAATTTGACAAGATTTGTTTTGGAATCCCTATCTGCTTGGCAATATACTGTTGCTGACCTTCTCTCATCTTCCTTATCAACTTCTCCCTCACTTCATCCTGTGTCATTCATCATCACTTCCTTTCATAATTTTTTATTTCATATTCATATATGAATTTCAATTCTAAAAAAAAAAAATAATAAAACTAATGTTCCGACTGTAAAAATATTCCAATAAGTGATATAATTCTTACATCTGTGGCAGTATAGGTAGATAAGGATTTTTACTGTAATGAGTTCCAATATCTGCGATATCGTCTCTGCGTGTGTAATGGTTTTAACATTGTTATATACGATTTACAGGGACAACAAAAATAATAAGTAATACTTAGCACTACAGATGTAAGTAACCATTTACTCTTGCGAATTAGACAAGACGGTAGGAGACCAGTCACCTTCTACTACACACAACTATAACTACAAATCCTATACTTGCATAAGTCTTTGAGGTATAGCTTGATAAATGGCGAAAACATTTGCTTGACAATAAAAATGACAATGATATAATAATTATCAAGCAGATATGAGACTTCAGTTTATCATCCTTATTTTATCCTTGCAATCTGACTAATTGCATTTGCTTTAAGCATTTATAAGGAGCAACTGAAAGGAGAACGGGAAAGGACATCACTTATGTGGTGCCTTTTCTCGTTATACCTAAACATAAAAAGAGCAGGAGATTTACTCTTACTCTTTTGGTTCCAAAACGCCTTCTGGCATTAAATCATATACAAGATAATTTGTTAATTTCCCAACTAAAGGAGTTCTTGAATTACCATTATAATCCCATCCTTTAAGTCTATACATTTCTTCATAAAATTCATTTGGGAAACGTTTAGTCCAAGGAAGATATTCTTTTCTTACAAATTCTGCAAGTAATTTCTGTAATTCATCCTTTTTACGTAATTCTTGATAACCTGTTATTTCATCAATTAATGCAATGATACCAGTTTTAGCAAATGCAGACATAATAGCCAATAGTTTATCTGCTAATACAGACTGTTTTTCCCATCCAGCATTATCAAATACACCATCATTTTTAGCTGTGACATAAGCTTTACAGACATCTACAAATAATGTAGCTTCAAATGGAATAAAAGCATTTCTATAACCTTTTACACGATATAATTCTCCATTATTTGCTTTTTTTAACCATTCTTTTAATTCATTGCTTAAATATGGTTGTAAGTAATTAGAATTAAGATTTCTCACTAGCGCAACAGAACCACTCCCAGATAATCCCATTGCACGAGCAGTTCCTCTAAGAGATAATAATCTTCTTCCATTTTCTGTTACATAACAATCTATAGAAATATCTTTTCCGATTTCCCATTTTCCATAACTGATTACCTTTTCATTTTCATTTAACGGAATAAGACTTTGTTTATTAGAATTCATAGTACATGCCTCCATAATTTGATATTTGATTGATTTAAATATAATTATATCAAATTATAACAGTGCTGTCCACAAATTGTCAGTCATTATCCATTGTGATATACTATAAACTATCAAATCAATCAACCATATATCAAGGAGGTATGAACTATGGACAATAATCAAAATCTTATACCGTTGCAAAACATATCAGACAAAAATAAAATACAAGAAGTATTTTTAAATCCACAAACACAAAATTATATAACTAATCAGGCACAACAAAATTCAATGAAAAAATTATCTACTCCACAAAATGATATTCCATTAAAAAATCCTATGGAAAAAACAGAAACATTACTTGAACAACAGCTTGAAGAAGAAAAAAATAGAAATATTGAACTTCAAGAGCAATTGAATGAATCATATATACAATTAAAACAACTTAATGATAAAGAATCTTCTCAAAATATGTATATTAAAGAATTAAAGGCTGACCTCAAAGAAGAATCTTTAAAGCGAGAATTGGCAGAAACAAAAATATCTGTTAAAGATTATAAAATTGCTTTACTTTCAGGTGTTATAGGATTAATTACTGGTCTTATTTGTGCATGGATTAGTTTTATACTTTCTACATCTTAGACAAAAAACAATGCCAAAAGAATCCAGCAAAAAATACTATTGCATACGATAAACAAATAAGAAGTGACGTTTTAAATATTTGTTTATTCATTTTACATAACAAAAATCGTACTCTGAAATATGGGTGCGATTTTCTCCTTTCTTAATTATTTTTTCGGTGCTAACGTCCGGCAATAGTTGTGACGGCTTCTGCCGGACGACCTATAATTGCATCTTGGAAATACAACATAGGGTTTCATCATAGTAATTGTTTTGAATTTCTTTATTTTGTGTGCATCCGTGGAGGTCAGCACACGAATACTGATATAAGCTGTGACACCTATATCAGCAACAATCCATATAAGGAGATTATCTGGATTTATAAAAACAGTATAAATACTGTAATTATCATGGCACGAATGGCTTTAACACTGATACCTTTCCACAATATATCAGCAATACCATTCATGCTATAGTATGATATTAAAACAATTTATAATAATCTGCCGAAGCAGTTATTACCTAATCAGGTATTACCACTTTGTCCAAGTACGCTTCTAATCTCTCTGCATCCTTTGGACATAAATATAATTTCCCTTGCTTGAACTTTGCCAATATATCATATGTAATTTTTGTATGCTTTGCTATTGCTTTTGCATTAAGACCAGAATCTATAATTTGCAATAGTTGTTCTCTTAATTCTTCCTGATTCACAGTCTATCCTCCAAACTTTTATTTAACATCTTAGATAAAGTGTATTTCCTCTTTCCTATATTATGTTTTACATTTCAAAACAAAAATAGCTGAAACCGTTATAAATAGTGGATTTCAGCCATTCTTTTATATCATTTATGCCAAATTTTTTCGAGGTTTGGTGAACTTACGTTCTATCACGTTCTTATAAACATCATTTATATCTCTTATTACAAATTCCTCATTTTCTTTTTCTGCCTCAGGAACACAAACAGTAATTTTAGGAACTTTTATATTACTTATATCAATTTCTATCATACCATTATCAGACAACTTTTTAAGACGCCCATGAATCTGATTGTAATAAATATCTGCCAGTTTACAAATCTGGTTTATGGTTACCTCATTTTTTTTGCCTTTTTTTATCTTTATTTTTTTCATCTGACCTTTTTTATGTTCTACATTGATCTTACGATATATAGCTAATAATGCAATTAATAATCTTTGAGCCTCTATATCTCCTGGTAAATTTTTTAAAATATAATTTAATTCTGCATCAGTAATTACAATTTTCTTTTCAGACAATTCTTTAATGCAAATGATATTAGCTTCTGAACACATTTTCTTTACCTGTTCAGCTTTATCTTTCGCCTTTTTTTCTTTCTGTTTCAGTTTGGATTTTATTTCTTCTGACACGCACAATTCTCTTTTCATATATCTGTTACATATATCTTCACCAAATACATTCCACAAAATCCCCTTGTCACTGTTGCAAAATTTTTCATCAGTATAATATGCATAAATCATATAATTCAATAATTTATTTCTATCTTTGCATATTTTTAACAATTCTTCTTCACAATAGCTATAAAAACGTGCAAATCTCCACGAAGAATCATCAATATTAGAATTTTCTTTTTCATCATAATATTTTTTCCCACATATAATATTATGAGTTTGTAATAATGCTTCTAATGTTTCTTTCACTTTTGGATACGTTGCATTGTAAGTATATGGAATTTCTTTAAGCAATTTTGTAAACTGACATTTTTCTTCCTGACTTTCAAAATCCATTTCTATTTCAGACAACTGTTCCAACAAATATTTATATAATCTATCAACTGTACCATTTGTCAGTTCATATTTTTTCTGTGATTTAATAAGATTATCTTTTTCTATCCCATTTTCCTCTGCTACTTTCTGTAGCAGATAATCAAATTTTTGAGCATTTGCCATAACATTTTTATCATTAACCCATCTTCCTTTTTTATTCTGCATAAAGGCAGGCTTCTTTGATTTTGAAACCATATCGAGTATATCCTTAGGAATAGGAACTTTAATTCCTGTTTTCACAAAATCTATAATAAGCTGATTAACTACTGACATTATTTTTATATAATTGCCTATTACTTTCTTTTCTTTTTCATCTTTTGCATCACCATATGCTCCCCATAACACAGTAACCTTATTTGTGACATCCCCGATATTATTCTGGAAACCAAGTTTATTTGTATACATTATTTTATCAAAATCATTGATACGAAATTCTTGTTTTTTTTCATTGTTCTTTACATTTTGGGTCTCATCCTTTTCAACAACTCTTATTGTATGAATATCTGCACGCTCTACCGCATTATAAATAATGTTAGAACAAACAGATGCAACCTTGTCTCCATCAAAGTCCATCGTACCCAAGCGTAATGCAATTGTACTGTAAATATCTGTCACAATTCCTGTCTTCTGATATTTAAACCATCTCTCTGTATTTTCATTTTGTACAACCTTTGCATTAAACCATTCACATGCAATATGGGGATTTCTCCAAATAGATACCTTATCTACATTTTTTTCATTCCAGTAATTAGAATAAACTTCACCTTTTGACAATGCTCCCTTTACCGGTAATCCAAAAATATGTTCCATCAATGCCAACAAATCAGGTATAGCAGTTTGATAATTACCTCTTAAAAGTATTTTCCCCATAAATATACGTCTTTGTAAGCTGACCAAATCTGCTTGAATCTTTTTTCTAATATATGGATCATATTGTAGAGAATCATCAAGTGCAAGTGCCTTATAATACCAAGGCGTTATTTCACCATCTTTTTTTCTTTCCTTTTCTTCATCATCCGATTCTTCAATATCAGAAATAATACTAATTCCACGATATTTTATAAATTCATCCATATCTGTGTAAAGTGATTTTGTCATCAAAACTGTAGGTGTCGCCAATTCTTTAAGTTCGTCATTCGAAAAATCTAATGTTTGTAAAGGCTGATATGCCGACCACAATTCGTCCTTCAACTTACAAATATCAACAGACATATCTGATACATTAAATGTTCTATGGTATTCATTGCCATTGCATACTACAGGTGTATCGAAATACTTCTTCCATTCCTCGAAATTATTGTACATATTATAAAACTTAAACTGACTTTTGGTCATGAATACATCAATTTTTTGTTCTTTTATATCAACAAGTGTATTCCACAAATCTTTTACTTTTAAGTGTTCTTGCAAATTATTTGCTTCTAAATATTCAATATATTCTGTTACTGGAAATGTATATAAATTCCCTTTAATGCCATTCAAAACACGAATCTGAAATGATGATGGTACATAATTCAATCCCAGTTCTTTCGCCCATATAGAAGCTCTCTCATACGAAACAATACCTGCACCATCAAAACAATTAATTTTCTCTTCAGTTTCTTCTTTGGTATCAGAAAAATTAATGACATTATATTTAAAATCGTTATCTCCTACCTTGATTTTCTCTACAATATCAAATGCATCTTTTATATTCTTTTCAAAATCATCAACAACACAAATATTTGGCATGGATACCGGATTACTATCTGTAGCTGCCAAACCAAGATATGTAGAATATTTTGCAATTTTATCTGATGGAAACAGTGCGTTATTTAATATTCCAGTTAATAAAACTTCCATAACTGAATCATACATTTCTTCTCTGATATATAATTCCTTTGTGTTTCTCACAAAAGAACTACCACATAACAAACGTTTATATCTAATAGTTTCTAATACCGTGATATTTTCTTTCTCATCTATTTCAACAATCTCTAAAGTAAAAACTCCTTTATCCTTGTTTTTTCTTTCTTTACAGAGACTATTGTAATATTTGTTATATGCCTTTCCTATTTTTAATAAAATTAAATCTTTTACAAAAGGATATTTAGAACCATCCTTTTTTAAATTATCAGGATTAAAGGCAGTAACAATTCTAACAACTTCACTACTACGAATCTTGATTTTATTATTGTTAATGTTGCTCTTAGTCATACTAAATTTTGCAGTATCATTCTCCATTTCTCGTATGTTCAGTCTTACAATTTCAAATCCTAACACTTTTTTATCATCTACGCTATTTACAGCTTTTTCATTTTTTCTGCTTATAATAATCATCCTCCACTTCTAAAATAAAAATTCAAAACAATAACAATATCTTCACTTATTTCTTCTCTTTTTCTTTTCAAAAAAGGCAAAAAAAATACCAACCATCGTTTTTGTTGATGGTTGGTATTGTATGTTATTGTAATTCTTTAAAATATTCTAATCCCAAATACCATATGGCGTATTCAGTTTCCTTATATGAATTTCGCATAGTATTAATTATAAATCCCATTCTTTCTAAATCCACTAAACAAATGTTAAGAACCATATCTGAAACATCTACGTTTTTGCTTAATTCAGTAAAACTGATTGATTGACACAGATGTTTATCATATTCAAAATCATGAACTACACCTTTTTCACAAGCATCATCATATATTGCTTGAAGCACAATTTTATGTTCATCTTGTAAATATGAAACTTTATTTTCTAAATTTGCTTTTAAAAAATCTTTATTGCTGTTCATAAACGTTCTCCTTTTCGTAATTTAATAAGTAAATTATATCACACCAACCATCGCTATTCAATTTTCAATGTCCTTATCCTTTGACTAAATCAATCAATTTCCACCCATTTTGCCACAAAAATAACTTCCATGACCAAATTTACCACCTTAAAATATCGGCTCGAAATTACTCCCTTTTCCATTGATTTAGTAAGCCATATACACCACTTTCTATTCTGTATGAAATATGGATTTTATTGCCAAAATTGACCTCTACAAGCCACTATTCAAGCCACTTTCAGGACTCACTTTTTCTGTTTTTCACATATTCCACAAAATCAATAACTTTTCCTTGCCAATTATGTAATGTAACCAGAAATTCCGGAAAATCCGTAATATCAAAAACTTCATTTGCAGGTACATCATCAATCGTCTTATCTGTTTGTCTTGCATTGACTGTGAAATAGTAGAAACTTATATTATCTACTTCATACAGCTTGTCTAATACTTTTATATATCTAATTCGTGTATCGTTAATGTTTGAAATCCTCCTCAAATACTTTTTCTTCATCAAAATCTGTTATATATAAATCTTTTTCCACATCAATAATCTTATCTGTGAAAATCGTACTGATAGTTTTCGGCAAAATCAATTTAAGAAGTAATTCAACCGGCATAGAAAAATCAATCGTATCTCCATGATAACCAATGACTTCATACTCGTAATCTTCTAACACATCAACATCTAAATTTTTCATACACCAAATCATATTTTCAACCACATTATACTTACGGAAATCTCTGTCAATATCCAGTTTTGAAAGATTTATCAATCTCTCCTCAACCTGACTTCCAAAATAATCACAATAAGGAAGTATCACATCACCATTATCATCAAAGTACATATCATTCCAACAGTTGCAATCATCCAAATCAGTAAAATTACAAAACACTCCTTGTCCGACAATATAAGAATCCATTCTGATTTTTCCCATACAATCAATAGATGTAAGGAATTGCACATCAAGACCAAACTTTCTAATTTTTTCAATATCAAATCTTTCTTTGTCCTGTAAATACTCAATCATGCTCCTATAACCAGAATTAGCCTTATCATCTTTCATAAGTTCTTGTACTGCTTTTCGTTTCTCTGCCGGAATCTCATGCGTTAATATGTATTCCTCTTCTGATTTACAACCAGTTCTATCAGCCATCATTTGCAAGAAATCTCTTGCAAGTGCCAACTTCAATGGTTGAAAACTCATAACAGAATCAACCTTACTTCTAAGAGTTTCTATTTTTGTAATCTCAATCTGACCCTGTTTCTGTAATGCTGATTCATTCTGTGATAACAAATCATTGAAATCTGTTTCTCGGATGCACTGAACACCGCTTATCTTTTCTACAAGAGAAGGATGCTCATTGATGAAGTCCTGCGCTTTAGAATATCTAAGTGCTTTTGCAACATCAGATACCTTTAGATACACCTTGCTATCATTGATAATTTTTGTGCTAAATTTTACTGTTTTATTTGCCATATATCGTTATTCCTCCATTTCTCATGTGTAATGGCAGAGATAGGAGAATCTTAATCATCCTAATTGCTCTTTACCAAATTATCCATCTGACCATATATATTTATTTCTCTTTTTACTCTATATTCCCCAAGATACTTTCAAATCGTTCACATACTGCATCATTTCTGAATCACCTGTCTTTTCATTATCAGGATGATATGTGTTAGCCAATACACGATTGTTTTTTGCAAGTGTTTTTTGGCAAAAGTTGCAAAATATTTTTGGAGAATGTTGCATCTCCAAATTGGAGAA
>NZ_JADYUI010000024.1 GCF_021531695.1 Roseburia hominis
CAAGTCATTGCCTGATACTTTATCAGCGCATCGTGGGTGAACTCTATCCAATTAAATCCGAAGGTAAATTTACACCGTCTATCGGAGGATGGTGGGTTGACATACCCTGAAGGAAGTGTTATATTAAAATAAAGTTAACCGTTTAAGCAAACCTTACAGCAGAGTTAAGATTTTACTTCAGAAAAAGGATTAAGGGTAGATTTTTGATGAATGTATGTCGGGTTTGCTACTTTCTTACCTAACTGCTTAAACGGTTAAACAGAAAAGATGTCATGTAAATGAAACAAAAAAGGAGAAGAAAACATGAAGAAAAAAAGTGTAGCAGTATTTTTGGCGGCGGCTACCATAATTGCAGGGGGAGCAATTGGGGTAACAGGCTGTGCAGCAACAGAGACAGAACAGCAAGTGCAGGTGACAGAGGAAAAAGAAGGGAGCGAAATAGCAGAGGAAGAAAAAAAAGAAACCTATACAGTGACATTTTATGATTCAGATGGAAACACAGTATTAAATACAGTTAAAGTGGAAAATGGCGAGTTGCCGGAGGAGTATATTCCAACGAAAGAGGGATGTACTTTTGTTGGATGGTATGCGACACCGCAGATGAGTCATAAATTTGATTTTACAAAAGAAATCACATCAGATACAGATGTTTTTGCCGGTTTTGTCTCTTATGTAGAAGATAGCAGAAGCTATGCAATTGTGGGAAGCGGAACAAGTCCGGTACTCTTAGAATCAAATTGGGGAAAGACGATAGGTGAAGCACAGACCATGAAAAAAGAAGAGGCAGACGGAGCAAATATCTATACAATTACACTTGATTTAGAAGCGGGGGATGAATTCCAGTTTGCAATTAATTCCGAATGGGGTGACCAGAGAGGGTATGGCTATCTGGATACAATTTCATTAGATGGAACCGATTATTTTAAGAATTCAGGCAGCCTTGGAGAAGCAAGTACAAAGAGGTCGAATATCAAATGTGAAGTGACCGGTAATTATACTTTTACATTAACGACTTATCCGGGAGAAGATGAATACGAGACGGACAATGCAAATTATTCTGAGGATAATAAAGAGGCATTTAACATTAACCCCTATGATGTGATTACGTGGACTTATAATGGTGAGAGCACTTCCGAAGGAATGGAGAAACAGGTGGATTATTATATCAAGGGAGCCCAAATTACCGGTTGGGAAGATGTCTATTCAGATGAAACAAAATTTGCAGAAGACAATGGGAAATATACGTTGACAATTGACCTGACAGAAGGAGATGAATTTATGTTCACTTCCATGATTACGATAGGGGAAGAAAGCAGCGTGGGAACAGAATATATCCGTTATACCAATATTGATGAAACAGACAGCGAGAGTTTAAGCTATGTAACAGGAACGGACAGTGCAAATCTCGTGGCAGTTCAGACGGGAACTTACACTTTTACTTATGATTCGGCAACGAAAGTTTTAGCGGTATCCTGCAAATAAAAAGTGCAATCCAAGGATAGATTACACGAAAATATTATGTTGTTCAATTGGAATTCTCTGCAGGGCATATTCAATGCTTTGCAGCAGGGATTCTGCTTTTTCACAGGAGATAGCGGGAGCATAGAAAAGATGATTTTCTTTTGACAGAAGCTCCTGTAAGGTATGCTCAATGACTACAAGATTCTCTCCGCGAAGGGCTTTTATATCTTCGAAATCATGCAGATAGCATACATCGGAAAAAACAGAGGCAAGAAAGGACATACGTTCCTCATTTTCTGTTTCTAAAAGGGCAAGTTTGTAAGGCTCTCCATGAAAAAATTCCGAAGCATCTTTTGCGATTTTTTTATAGTCGGAATTAATTTGAAAGAACAGCGGATCGTGGATCATGCAGTCTAAAGCAATCAGAGGAATGAAATTACAGTCCCCGATTTTATGGAAATACGCAGAGGAGATATCATAGCAGACAATTGCATCTGCGTGGTCGAATTTCTCTGTATAATTTTCACTCAAATAAATGAGGTCGTAATTTTTCTTATGGAAAAATTGGGATAAGAAATGAATCAAATGTAGCTGTTCTGCATTTTTTAAAATGGATACATCAGGGGAAAGATAGAGAGCAATCATGTGTTTGCGGTTTGTAGCAAGCGCTTTTGCAGACTGGTTTGGTGTGTAGTCGAGAAGGTTGATAACTTGTAAGACCTTTTTGCGGGTTTCATCGCTGATACGCATATCAGTTCGATTATTGACTACGTAGGAAACAGTGGCAACAGATACACCTGCCTCGCGTGCGACATCTTTGATGGTAACTTTCCTGCTCATGAATTTTCCTCCCTGTAAAAAAGTTTCTGTCATTTGTTATAAAGAATTTTGGATTATTTGTCAACTAAAAAATACAACGATAAATAGAGAGGATGGACATTATGAACGAATACGCAATTTTACATATTCCGGATTCCCGATATTGCTTTGCGACAGCAGAAAAGGAGCTGGTGCTCCGTTTGCGCATGTCGAGGGAAGACGAGGATGCGAAAGTGTTTCTGATTTATGCACAAAAATACGATTTTACCTTAAAACGCGAAAAGTTGGAGATGAAGGTCTGTTACAGTGATAAGTTATACAATTTTTATGAGGTGAAGTTAAAACTTACGGATGTGCGCTTCGCTTATATTTTTCAGATAGAAAAGGATGGGGAATCTTATTTTTTCAGCGAAGACGGTGTTACGAAGACCTATCGGTTTGAGGAAGGTTTCTATAACTTTTTTCAGATGCCGTATATCAATCAAAATGATGTGCTTGAAGTGGTGGACTGGATGCGTGAAGCAGTTTTTTATCAGATTTTTGTGGATCGGTTTTATCAGGGAAATCAAAAAAAGGATACCTCTTATATTGATATGGAGTGGGGAGAAGTACCGACACCGAAAAATTTTGCCGGTGGAGATTTGCGAGGAATTATTGAAAAGCTGGATTATTTAAAAGAACTCGGAATTACAGCAATTTATCTGACACCGATTTTTCTTTCTGTTTCGAATCACAAATATGATATCATAGATTATATGCAGATTGATCCACAGTTTGGAAGCAGGGAAGATTTGATTGAACTGGTGGAAAAAGCACATCAAAAGGGAATGAAAATTGTGCTGGATGCAGTATTCAATCATTGTAGTATGAAGTTGAAGCAGTTTGAAGATGTGTTGGAGAAAGGAAAAGAATCAAAGTATTACGATTGGTTTTTGATTGATGGAGATTTTCCGGATCCGGAGAAAGGAAATTATGAATGTTTTGCAGCCTGTACTTACATGCCGAAGTTTAATACGGCAAATCCGAAGGTGCAGGAGTTCCTTTTAAAGATTGCATGTTATTGGATTGAAGAGGCAGATATTGACGGATGGAGGCTTGATGTATCGGATGAGGTGTCACACGAATTTTGGCGGCGGTTTCGGCATGAAGTAAAAGCCCTGAAAAAAGATTGTGTTATTATCGGGGAAAACTGGCATGATGCATATCCTTATCTGAGGGGAGACCAATATGACAGTATCATGAATTATTCGTTCACAAAAGCATGTCTTGATTATTTTGCCAAAGGTGTTTTTGATGCAAAGCAGATGGCAGAAAAGCTTAACAGCAATTTGATGAGAAATCTAGAGCAGGTAAATTGCATGATGCTGAATTTGCTGGATTCCCACGATACGCACCGTTTCTTTACAGAAATTGGAAAAAATAAAGAAAAATTGTTGGCGGCACTTGCTTTGGAAATGGTTTTTCCGGGGGCTCCATGTATTTATTATGGAACGGAAGTCTGTATGGAAGGTGGGTATGATCCGGATTCCCGCAGATGTTTTCCATGGAAAGAAGAGGAATGGGATCATGATTTTATAGCTAAGGTAAAAGAGCTGACGGTTCTGCGAAAAAGAGAAGAAATTGCTTATGGTGCGGTGCATATATTTGCGGAGAACGGGATGCTTTGTGTAAAACGGAGTTTGAAAAAAGATTCTTATACAATGCAAGTTATGATCTGGATTAATATGGAAGAGACTGCTGCAAAGATACCGGGTTTTGAGGAAGAAAAAGAGACGAATGAGATATTGAGTCAGAATAATTTTATAGATGGGAAATTAAATGCAAATGGCTTTGCGGTTATAAAAAGCAAGACCGGATGTGAGATGTAGAGAACTTAAGGCCACAAAAAAATGTGGAGAATTGGAGGGTAAATATGACAAGAAGAAGGATTGCATTTGCAATGGCAATGGCACTTTGTGTGGGGGCATTATCAGGGTGTGGTGATACAGTAGAAACGGCAGAGAACAATGAGGGAACGGAACAGAAAGCAGAGAGTGGTCAGGTTTCGATGGGGAGCAGTGTTTTCAATGGAGAGCTGGAAAAAAATGTGACCATACAGGTTTTGGAAAATGATACAGCTATTTCTAAGGGATATTTTGAAGAATTGATTCAGGCATTTAACGAAGCTTATGCAGAGTATGGAATTACGGCGGTGGATGCTAATATGGATCAGTATCTTGATCTTGCAAACGATGGACCTTATGGTTATGGGCCGGATGTTCTCTATCAGGCAAATGATATTATTATGCAGTATGCGACAGGAAAGCATATTTATCCGCTTCCAATTGAGCAGTTGGAATGTTATGATTCGATTCCGCAGACAGCATGGGATGCCTATAAGACCGAGGTAGATGGGACGGCTTACTATTGTGGAGTTCCGGTGAATGTACAGGCACCAATGCTATACTATCGGACGGATTTGCTGCCGGATGATTGGGAGACAACATGGGATAATGATGGTGATAAAGTGCCGGATATGGTTGAAAACTGGAATGATATGTATGCTTTTTCCAATAGCAGACATGAGGCAGACAATTCAAAATATGGCTATATGAAATCACTATATGATGTCTATTTCTCCAGTGGATTTCTTTTTTCCTATGGAGGATATGTATTCGGTTCCAATAATACGGATCCGTCTGACATCGGTTTTTCAAAAGGCGAGGCGGAAAAGGGAGCATGGGTTTTGCAGCAGTTGGCAGGGGCAATGAATGAGGAGTGTATTGATGATACGATCACGTCAAATGCTTATAGTAAACTGGCAGATGGAACCTATTTTGCAACGATATCTACACCGGATGTTTATTCTACATTTATAGATGAATTGAAAGTGCAATATGAGAACGAAGGAATGAATGCGGTCCAAGCAGAGGAGACGGCAAAGAAAAATCTGGTCATGACAACTTTGCCACAGCTTCCGGCAAGCGGTGACCTGACGGAGGAACAGCCGGAACTTATAGACAGCAAAACAATGGGCGGTGTGAATGGATATGCTGTCAGTGCGTATACAAAATATCCGAATGCATGCCTTGCATTTATCAATTTTGCAACCAGTTATGACATGATGGTAACGAGAAGCGAAATGTTAGGAATTGCGCCGGCAAGAGAGGATGCAGCTGCGACGGCAGGAGGAACATCGGAGCTTCTTTATAAAGAGCTTGAAACAGGAAATATTATTCTGATGCCGTCTCTTCAGGAAGTTTCACAGATTTGGACGCCAGGGCAGACATTTTTTACAGATCTTGCAAAAGATGCATTTCGCAGTGAGAACGAAAAAAAATATAAGGATCTTCCATCTATGAAGGCTGGATTGGAAGAAGTGGATCAGCAGATTTATGATGCAATTTTTACATTGAAGTGATAGAGAGATTAATTCGGAAATGGGGTTGTTCGGATGAAAGAAAAAATAAAGAAATTCTTTGAGTGCTGTCGTGACAGCAGCTGGCAGGTCAGACTGTCAGCTGTTGTTATGGGAGGCGGTCAGATGTGTTATGGCAGACCGGTAAAAGGAATTATGTTGTTTCTGGCGCAAGTGAGTATATTGATTTATTTTATCACCAGAGGCTGGCGTGATATACAGGGCTTTTTCACCTTAGGTACGACAAAAGGGGATGCATGGCTTGGAATTGAGGGAGATAATTCGGTAGTCATGCTGCTTATGGGAATTTTTGCATGGATTATACTTGCGGTTTTCATTGCACTTTACCGGGTGAATTTAAAAGATGTTTATCAGATGCAAAAAAGGAAAGAGCAGGGAAAGAGGCTTCTTACTTTTAAAGAAGAAGCAGCGCAGTTTTTGGACAAAAAGTTTTATATGACAGTATTGGTTCTTCCGGTAATAGGAGTCTGTATTTTTAACATACTGCCAATCCTGTTTATGATTTTAATCGCTTTTACGAATTATGGAGGTGCTGTTGTACCGCCGGAACTTGTCGATTGGGTAGGATTTGAAAATTTTAAAAAGCTTGTGACGCTCTCCCAATTTGCGCCGACCTTTTTCAAGATTTTAGGCTGGAATCTGGTATGGGCAGTGATTTCTACGGCACTCAATTATTTCGCGGGACTTGGACTGGCACTTTTACTGGAAAAAGAGTGTGTGAAGGGAAAGGCATTTTGGCGGGCTTTTCCGGTTTTAGCTTATGCAATTCCCGGATTTATCACGTTAATGGCATTTAAATTTATGTTTTCCTACGGAGGACCGGTGAATCAGATGATTGTGGCAAATGGAGGGACAGCAATCGGATTTTTGGATTTGGATGCAAAATGGTCAGCGAGGTTGATTGGACTTTTGGTAAACTGTTGGATTAGTGTGCCGTCTATCATGCTGCTTGCGACAGGGAATCTTGCAAACCGCGATATGTCGCTTTATGAAGCAGCGCGGATTGATGGGGCAAGCAGATGGAAACAATTTGAAAAGCTTACCATGCCGTTTATGCTTTTTTCAACCATGCCGGTTCTTTTAGGACAGTTTACCGGAAATTTCAATAACTTTGGAATATTTTATTTTTTGCGGGGTGGTTTATATCTGGACGATTATTTTCTTGCAAGCGATACGGACCTGCTTATTAACTGGCTTTATAATCTTTCCATTGATAACAATTATTACTGTATTGGGGCGGCAATCAGTCTTGTTATATTTTTGATTACATCAGTGATTTCACTTGCGGTTTACATAAAATCACCATCTTATCGGGAGGAGGATACATTTCAATGAGAAAAAAATGGAGCGTCGGACGGATATTCGATACAGGAATTACCTATCTGATTTTGATTGTTGTGGCATTTGTATTCTTTTTGCCATGCTTATGGCTGATATTAGCTTCTTTTTCAAAGTCCGGAACCATCTATTCGTTTGATGGATTTTTCCCAAAAGAATATAGTCTGGCAAGTTTTCAAAAACTTTTTACGGATACAGCGCTTTATAATTATCCAAAGTGGTTTATGAATACATTATTTGTGGCGACAGCCAGTTGCATCCTTGGCACGTTTCTTGTGATTTTGACTGCGTATACGATGTCCAGATTTGAATTTAAAGCCAGAAAACCAATGATGAAAACCACAATGGTACTTGGAATGTTCCCTTCCTTTATGGGGATGACTGCGGTTTATCTTTTGATGACACAGTTTAATCTTATCAACCATTTGTGGGGCTTGATTTTGATTTATGCAGCAGGAGCACCAATGGGATATTTGACGCAGAAAGGTTTTTTCGATACCATCCCGAAAGCGATTGATGAAGCAGCAAGAATTGATGGTGCAACAAATTTTCAGGTCTTTACCAAAATCAATCTGCCGTTATCAAAACCAATCATTGTTTACACTGCTTTGACGTCCTTTACATGGCCTTGGAGTGATTTTATTTTGCCAAAGCTTTTGTTAAAAGAAAAAGATCTCTATACGGTTGCAGTAGGATTGATGAGCCTGGATGAAACGGAATTTGCAAGATTTGCAGCCGGAAGTGTATTTATTGCAGTGCCAATTGTGGTTCTTTATTTCTTCCTTGTAAAAGATATGGTAAATGGTATGGCACAGGGAGCAGTAAAAGGATAATTTTATGGTGTAAGTGTATCTGCAAAAACGGAAAGCTGTCATATGATGTGATTCATGTGATGGCTTTCTTTTATATTCATTGGATTGCGTCGGAATTGTGTATATTATACAAAAAATTTAATTAAATATAAGAAAAAAACTGTCACGGAAATCAATGGAAAAAATTGAACTTTTCATATAAGATAGAAATTAATGGTAATTTATAGATATGCCATAGTGTGCGAAAGCGTGGAGACCAAAGATGAAATTATTTCAAATTGAACCAGAAAAAATTGTGACAGTTACGGTAAAAAATCCGAAGGGGACAGTCATAAATTATAAGACAAAAGCAGTGTTTGGTAAGAATGATATGTTGTTTTTGGAACCGGTAAGGCAAGGGGAGAAAATTCTTGATTTTTCAGGAGAAAGTCTTGCAATATCGGTTACTTATGCACAGGAAGATGGGACTGTGCTGGAGTGGAAAAAGTGTGCTGTGAAGAATGTACGTTATCAGAAAGTGCCATATATGGTTTTATATTGTGCAGTAGATGCAGTAACGGTTAACCGCAGAGAGACATACAGGCATTTTCTTGGCTATGGCGGGGAACTTCAGTATGGAAAGAATCGTAAAGCGAGAAAGATTACGGTACGTGATATTAGCGTGATGGGCGTTGGTATTATTATGGAAGAAGAGCATGAAGTGGCAGATCTTGGACTTTTAAATCTGGAGTTTCGGGATGAAGAATTTGACCTGCCGATACAGCTTTATGCAAAACCGGTGCGTAAGGAGAAGCTTGACGAAAATCAGATTGCATATGGTTGTAGAATTGTCCAGTCAGATATGCATATTGGACGTTATATTGCAGCAAAGCAAAAAAGTGAAGCGTGTCGTGTACACGGAACCAATTTTAAATTACCAGTGAAGTAAAAATCGGATTGAGATTCTTATAGATAAGCCCGAATTATTCACAGCCACCACACAGACAAGCCACAGACCAGCTACGCCGGCGTATCTGTCGCTGCTTTGCAGCTTTTGTCTGAGGCTGTGTGGTGGATGAATTCTATTCACCCACCAAGTGAAATCATAAATTCTGCTTACAAGCAAGCTTGACGCACGAATTACAGATTTCACTTGGCTGCTGTGAATAATTCGTGATAAGAATTAAAATTTCTGCATGGAGTCGGTTCTTTCACATAAAATAAAAGAGAGAAGCTGGCACGAGGCACAATTTTTTATGAAAAGAATTCGTTTGATTGTTATTTTGGACTGTATTCTGGCAGTAGTTTTGTTTGGTTTTATTTTGCAGCAATATGGTTCAGATTCTGTGATTGAAACAGCGAAAAGGAGTAGTATGAAAGATTACGAGAAAAAATATGTGGCACTTACGTTTGATGATGGTCCAAACCCGGATTATACGGAGATTTTACTGGAAGGATTAAAGGAACGTGGCATTAAGGCTACGTTTTTTCTGTTGGGAGAAGAAGTAGAAAAATATCCGGAGATTGTAGAGAAAATCCATAGAGACGGACATTTGATCGGGGTACATTCCTACAAACATGTCAATCTTTCAGAATTGTCCGATGAGGCAGCAGTGGAGCAGATTGATAAAGCAAATGAGGCAATTCATGAGATTACGGGAATGTATTCGGAATATATCCGTCCGCCATACGGATGTTGGAAGTGCGATTTGGATTACAGAACGAAGATGATTGAAGTTCTCTGGGATGTGGATCCAAAAGACTGGGCAAGTCATGATGCAGCGGTGGTGACAGAGCGGGTTCTTACAAAAGTACAGGATGGAGATGTCATTTTACTTCATGATGCATCAAAGTCGTCTGTTACGGCAGCATTTCAAATTATTGATGCATTGAAAGAAAAAGGTTATGAATTTGTCACAGTAGATGAGTTGATTTTTGAATAAATATCGTCATATCGTAGAAAAAATAATTTGAGGTTGTAATGAGAAAAAAAGTGGCGTATCTTATCTAATAGAGCAAATTTTTTTGCCCATACTGTCGGTGGGAAGCAGACAGGTGTACGCGTAAGAGGGAGAATCGATGGATTTATTTGATTATATGAGAAATCAAAATATGGAAAAAGAATCTCCGTTAGCCAGTAGATTAAGACCGACAACTTTAGAGGAAGTTGTCGGACAGCAGCATATTATAGGTAAGGACAAGCTGTTATATCGTGCAATCAAGGCGGATAAATTAAGCTCCATCATTTTTTATGGTCCACCCGGTACAGGGAAGACGACGCTTGCGAAAGTAATAGCGAATACGACAAGCGCAGAATTCTTACAGTTGAATGCAACGAGTGCCGGGAAGAAGGATATGGAAGATGTCATTACTCAGGCGAAGAATAATCAGGGAATGTACGGGAAAAAGACGATTCTTTTTATTGATGAGATACATCGTTTCAACAAGGGACAGCAGGATTATTTATTGCCGTTTGTTGAGGACGGAACGGTTATTTTAATCGGAGCGACGACAGAGAATCCGTATTTTGAAGTAAATGGTGCATTATTGTCCCGTTCCGTTATTTTTGAACTGCATGCACTGGAAAAGGAAGATATTAAAACACTTTTGCAGCGAGCGGTTTATGATAAGGAAAAGGGCATGGGTGCGTATGATGCCGTAATTGATGAGGATGCACTTTCGTTTCTGGCAGATATGGCCAATGGAGATGCGAGGGCGGCGCTTACGGCGATTGAGCTTGGAATTTTAACGACAGAGCGAAGTGAGGACGGAAAGATACACATTACACTTCCGGTTGCGGAGCAATGCATACAAAAGCGAGTAATACGTTATGATAAAAGTGGAGATAATCATTATGATACGGTTTCTGCTTTCATCAAAAGTATGAGAGGCTCTGATGTAGACGCAGCACTTTATTATCTGGCGCGCATGCTTTATGCAGGAGAGGATATTAAGTTTATTGCAAGGCGCATTATGATCTGCGCGGCTGAAGATGTTGGTCTGGCAGATCCGAATGCATTAAATGTTGCAACATCGGCGGCTTTGGCGGTAGAGCGGATAGGAATGCCCGAGGCAAGGATTATTTTAGCTGAGGCAGTTTCTTATGTGGCAAGTGCACCGAAAAGTAATGCCTCTTATATGGCAATTGATGCGGCATTGGATTATGTAAAGAATCATAAGACGGCATCGGTGCCGGCGCATTTACAGGATGCACATTACAAATCGGCAGAGAAATTAGGGCATGGTGTCGGTTATCAGTATGCACATTCGTACCCAATGCATTATGTAAAACAACAATATTTGCCGGATGGAATGGAAGATATTTCATTTTACGAGCCGACTGAGATTGGATACGAGAAAAAGATTAAGGATTATCAAAAAATGTTGAAGGAATTACCGGAGACATTTAAATCATAAATTTTTATAATAACACCAGCAGGAGGAATGAATTATGCAGTCATATCAGAAGATGACAAAAGACGAATTATTAAAGGAGAAGGAAAGTTTAGAAGCAGCATACAAGGAATGGCAGAAGAGAGGACTTTCTTTAAATATGGCAAGAGGAAAGCCATCCGAGGAACAGCTTGATTTTACAATGCCAATGATGGATGTATTAAATAGTAGTTCTGATTTGTTTAGCGAGGATGGAACAGACTGCAGAAATTATGGTGGTATGGATGGTATCCCGGAAGCAAAACGATTTATGGCAGGACTGATGGGAGTAGATCCGAAAAACGTTTTGGTTTATGGAAATGCAAGTTTAAATATTATGTATGATACCATTTCACGTTCTATGACACATGGTGTGATGGGAAGTACTCCGTGGTGTAAGTTAGACAAAGTAAAATTCCTCTGTCCGGTTCCGGGTTATGACAGACATTTTAAGGTTACGGAATTTTTTGGCATTGAGATGATTAATATTCCGATGACAGAGTCCGGACCTGATATGGACTTGGTAGAAAAATATGTGTCTTCTGATGAAGCAGTAAAGGGAATCTGGTGTGTGCCGAAATATTCGAATCCACAGGGAATTTCTTATTCTGATGAAACGGTAAAGAGATTTGCAGCCTTAAAACCAAAAGCAGAGGATTTCCGTATTTTCTGGGATAATGCGTATGTTGTACATCATTTATATGAAGATGATCAGGATGAGATTTTGGATATTATAAGTGAGTGTGAAAAAGCAGGAAATCCGGATATGGTTTATGAATTTTGTTCTACTTCAAAAATCAGTTTTGCGGGCGGCGGTGTGGCAGCACTTGCAGCATCTGAGGCAAACCTTGATTTTATAAAGAAGCAGTTTACGGTTCAGACGATTGGCTATGATAAAATCAATCAATTGCGCCATGTACGCTACTTCAAAGATATGGATGGTGTGAAAAAGCAGATGATGAAGCAGGCAGCTGTTATGCGTCCGAAATTTGAAATGGTAGAGAGTGTATTGGAAAATGAATTAGGCGGGCTTGAGATTGGCTCCTGGGTAAAACCAAAGGGTGGATATTTTATCTGTTTTGAAGCATTGGAAGGCTGTGCAAAATCAATTGTTGCGAAAGCAAAAGAGGCAGGCGTTACTTTGACTGGAGCAGGAGCACCATTTCCATATGGAAAAGATCCGAAAGATTCTGTAATCCGAATTGCTCCGTCGTTCCCGACAATGGACGATTTGAAAATGGCAGCAGAAATCTTTGTTGTCTGTGTGAAACTTGCAAGTGTAGAAAAATTATTGGAAGCGAAATAATTGTGAAAAAACAGAAAAATCTTGGAATTTTATTTATTATTTTATCAGCATTTTCCTTTGCATGGATGAGTACTTTTGTGCGCCTTGCAGGAGATTTGCCTTCCGTGCAGAAAAGTTTTTTCCGGAATATTGTAGCAGTTTTTGTGGCACTTATTACGTTGCTTCGTTCCAAAGAAAAAGTTAAAATGGGAGAAGGAAATTTAAAATATTTGATATTGCGTGCTACTTTTGGAACAATTGGAATTTTAGGTAATTTTTACGCAATTGATCATCTGGTATTGTCGGATGCGAATATGTTAAATAAGATGTCTCCGTTTTTTGTGATTTTATTTTCCTACTTGATTTTAAAAGAAGAATTGACCATACAGCAGGGCTTGTTTGTAGTGGGGGCATTTCTCGGAAGTTTATTTATCATTAAACCGACGTTTGCAAATGCCAACCTTACGGCATCCCTGGCAGGATTACTTGGTGGTATCTGTGCAGGTGCTGCATACAGCATGGTGCGTGTGCTTGGAAAAAGAGGATGCAATAGCAGTCTGGTGGTGTTCTTTTTTTCAGCATTTTCCTGCGTGGTGACATTTCCGATGATGATGCTTGATTTTGAGCCGATGACAATAAAGCAGCTTCTTTGCCTGCTTGGTGCGGGTGTGGCAGCTACCTGCGGACAGTTTTCCATTACGGCAGCCTATTTTCATGCACCGGCAAAAGAAATTTCCGTATATGATTATTCGCAGATTATTTTTACGGCAATTATCGGTTTTTTCCTGTTTCATCAGGTGCCGGATGCTTATAGCATTTTAGGTTATGCGATTATCTGTGCGATGGCGGTTTTGATGTTTTTATATAATAATGGAAAACCGCCATTTAAGAAGCATTTAACGGAAGAAAAATAAGTTAAGAAATGCTCTATTCGTTTTCTGAAAACTTCTTCCGGTATTCCCGCGGGGTCATGCCAAATTGCTTTTTGAACATGCGGTTAAAGTAAGAAAGATTGTCAAAACCGGATTCTGCCGCAATATCCAAAATCGAAGATTCAGAAGAAACTAAAAGTCTAGAGACCATGGTGAGCCTATATTCATTTAAATAAGAAGTGAAAGAGGTTCCCATGGTATTTTTAAAAAATTTCATAAAATGAGATTCACTCAAATTAAGCTCTTTTGCCATGTCGGCAATTGAAATTTTCTCCATATAATTGTTTTCTACATATTTAATAATAAATTTCATTTTATCCAGTGTTTTGGTGGACGTTTGCTGTGGTTTTGTAACACAGCATCTGGAATATAAAATATGAAACATATAAAATAGCTGTGCTTTTATGGCAAGTTCGTAGGCAGTCGGATAAGTTTTGCAAATCTCATCGGCACCATCAATACAGGCAGCGACAGGAGCGTAATAAGGATGAGAGGGTTCCAAAAGAGTGGGAATAGAAGATTTTCCATTCAAAAGCGGTTGAAAATACTGCCGGTAGCAGGAGTCTGCCTGTTTTGAAATCAGTAAATCCAGTTTGAATAAAATGTTTTCGTATTCCATCGATTGATCTTCATATTGTTCAATTGAGTGAAGCTGTCCGGGTAAAATAAAAAGAATACTTCCGGCAGATACCGGATAAGGTTTTAAATCTACGGTAATAAGTCCCTGTCCTTTTTTGATATAAATAATTTCCATATCATCATGCCAGTGCACCGGCACAGAAGAAAAATCCAGAGGGATAGAGCATAGATAAGTAATATAAGGGAAAGACAAATCTCCGTGTGCCTTTTTCTCCTGATAATTTTCATATTCCAAGATATTCATAACAATCCTCCCTTTTCTATTTATGATAGTATTGTACTACTTTTGAATGGAATATTACAAGAAAAACGTTACCGGTAGCGTTATAATCTTATCAGAATCAAATGAAACACAAAAAACATGAAATAAATAATGAAAAATGGAGGACAAAAATGAATTTATCAGAAATCGTATCAAACAGATACCACAAAGGAATTGCAGATTGTTCTAATGAGGAATTATACTATTCCTTACTTGAGATGACCAAGAACATGGCAGCTGCAAAAGAAAGTAATGAAGGAAAGAGAAAGTTATACTACATTTCCGCAGAGTTTTTGATTGGTAAGTTATTATCCAACAACTTAATTAATCTTGGAATCTATGAAGAAGTAAAGAAAACTTTGGCAGATAACGGAAAATCTCTTGCAGAAGTAGAAGAAGTAGAACCGGAACCATCTTTAGGAAATGGTGGACTTGGACGTCTTGCTGCATGTTTCCTTGATTCTATTGCAAGCCTTGGCTTGAATGGTGACGGAGTTGGTTTAAATTATCATTATGGTTTATTTAAACAGGTATTTGAGAACAATTTACAGAACGAAACCAAAAATCCATGGATTGAACAGGAAAGCTGGCTTAGAAAAACAGATGTTACCTATCCAATTCAGTTTGGCGGCTTTACTTTAACATCCAGATTATATGATATTGATGTAGTAGGTTACAACAATCGTACAACAAAGCTTCACTTATTCGATGTAGAAACCGTAGATGAAAGCATCGTAGGTGAAGGTATCGATTTCGATAAGGAAGATATCGCAAAGAACTTAACCTTATTCTTATATCCGGATGACAGTGATGATAAGGGACGTCTGCTTCGTGTATACCAGCAGTATTTCATGGTAAGCAACGGTGCAAGATTGATTCTTGATGAAGCAGTTGCAAGAGGCTGCAATTTACATGACCTTGCTGATTATGCGGTAGTTCAGATTAATGATACACATCCTACCATGGTAATTCCGGAACTTATCCGTCTTTTGATGGAACGTGGAATCGACATGGATGAGGCAATTGATATTGTTTCTAAGACTTGTGCATACACCAATCACACAATTCTTGCAGAAGCATTGGAAAAATGGCCAATCGGATATCTGGAAAAAGCAGTTCCACAGTTAATGCCGATTATTTACGAATTGAATAATCGTATCAACAATAAATATCGTGATAAATCCGTAGCAATCATTAAAGATGGCTGTGTACATATGGCACACATTGATATCCATTATGGATTCTCTGTAAACGGTGTTGCTTATCTGCATACAGAAATCTTAAAGAACAGTGAGTTAAATAACTTCTATAAATTATATCCGGAGAAGTTCAACAACAAGACAAACGGAATTACTTTCCGCCGTTGGTTACTGCACAGCAATCCGGAACTGTCTTCTTTAATTGAATCTTTAATTGGACCAAAATTTAAAGAAGATGCAATGGAATTAGAAAAACTTGGTCAGTATGTCAATGACGATGCAGTTTTGGACAAGATTCTCGATGTGAAGATGGGCAATAAAGTAAGATTGAAGAATTATTTGAAGAAGACTCAGAATATTGACATTGATGAAAATTCTGTATTTGATATTCAGATTAAGAGACTTCATGAGTATAAACGTCAGCAGATGAATGCACTCTATGTAATCAATAAATATTTTGAAATCAAAGAAGGCAAGAAACCGGCAAGACCGATTACTGTTATCTTTGGTGCAAAGGCTGCTCCTGCTTATGTTATTGCAAAGGATATCATCCATTTGATTCTCTGCTTACAGCAGGTAATTGACAACGATCCGGAAGTAAGTCCATACTTGAAAGTTGTTATGGTAGAAAACTACAATGTAACATTGGCTGAAAAATTAATTCCGGCAGCAGATATTCATGAGCAGATTTCTCTTGCTTCCAAAGAAGCATCCGGTACATCCAACATGAAATTTATGTTAAATGGTGCAATAGCAATCGGAACCATGGATGGTGCAAACGTAGAGATGCATCAGTTCGTAGGAGATGACAATATCTACATCTTTGGTGAGTCCTCTGAAGCAGTTATTGAGCATTACGAGAAGGCAGATTATGTATCCAGAGATTACTATAACTCTGATGCAAAAATCAGACGTGCTATTGATTTTATCGTAAGTGATACTGTAAAGAAAGTCGGAAATGCAGAGAATTTAGAGCGTCTCTACAACGAACTTTTAAATAAAGACTGGTTTATGACATTACCTGATTTCGAAAGTTATGTAGAAACAAAAGACAGAATGTTAAATGACTACGAAGACAGAAAAGCATGGGCAAAGAAAATGCTTGTAAACATCAGCAAAGCAGGTTTCTTTTCATCAGACCGTACAATTGCTGAATACAACAAAGATATCTGGAAATTGTAAAAGCTACGAGCTACGCCAGCGCAAAAACCGCAGTACCCCAGTGCATGCACAGAGGGGGCTGCGGTTTTTTATGCGCGGATGATGCGTGTAATGACAAATAAAAAAATTATTGTCAAGTCAGAAATATTTGATATAATAAAATACGATAGCAATCAGAAAAGAGTGATTGTTCAAAAGATAATAAAAGCCTTCCCATATCAAGTCAGGAATCGGGGAGGTTTTTCCTATATCAAAGGAGAGGCAACTTGCAGAAGATTTTATGAAACAATTTTTTATAATAAAAGAGAAGCACTTATGCGTTAAATTCTGATTTACAGAAATAGTACAAATGTAATTTTCAACATTTACGAATGTCATCTTGCATAAAATCATTTCATTCTTTGTTTCGAGGTTACGGACATAAGATTTTGTAAATGTTCTGGTAACATATAGGAAAGTCGACCGCAACCGGCTGAAATTCGCCATCCGGGCTTAGGTTCAGCCTTCCGTCAGCATCCGTGCTGCCGGATTGCTTGTTACCTACAGAACATTAACGAAATCTAATATCCTTCACCAGTCACAAAGACTGAAATGATTTTTTGCAAGATGACAAGCAACGCCTAGAAAAGTATATCCCTGCTTCTTTTATACACATATTTTGCTGAAACAGCAGAAGAAAATGCGCCTGTAAAAAAGAACTTCTAGTCTTTCGCTGTTTTTCTTAGAGTGGAAGCCGGGAAAGCAATCATGCTGCGGACACATGTTTGAGCACAAGAACGTAAAAAAATACGCTGCCTGCAAGGCGAGTTGTGGGAGCAGCACTGTAATCGAAGCTTTTCCGGCGGACTCTTAGAAAAACAAGGAAGACGGTCCAGGTCTTTTTTACAGGTGCATTTTCTTTTGGTGTTTATAATAAAATTTCTGCAAAAGAAGCAGTACATAATCTTAGTTCATCTAATGTATAAATCAGGATTTGAAGGGAGTTAAAATGAAGAAAAAAATAAATATTCTGTTATTTGCAGCAGTAATGGCAGTAAGTTTAACATCCTGCGGCAAAAAAGAAGCAATGGAGAACCAGGAGGCGTATCGTCAGATTGGAATCAACGATATGAAAGAAGGCAAGTACGAAGAGGCAATCGATGCATTTCAGAGTGCCTTAGATCAGTCCGTATCCAAAGTCGGGGAAAGAGAACTTGATATCTGTTACTATAAGGCACAGGCACAATATCTTTCCGGGGATACCGATGCAGCGATTGATACCTATACAGCACTGATCAATTACGATAAAAAAAATGCTGACGCATATTATTTAAGAGGCAGTTTATACTTATTAGAAGAGGAAAACGATAAAGCAGTAAAAGATTACGAAAATGCAGTAAAAAATGATGATAAGAACTATGATCTACTCATTCAGGCATATTGCGATTTAAGTGATGCGGGTTTGACGGAAGAGGCGAAGCCATATCTTACGCAGGCAGTGGAAATCAAAGGAGACGAAGCAAGGGATTATGCAATGCGTGGCAAAGCATATGTCTTAATGGGAGATTACGAAAAGGCAAAAGAGCAGTTGGATAAGGCAATTGAGCTTGGAAGTGAGCAGGCAACTTTATATCGCGCACAGGTATATAGTGCAGAAGGGGATGCCGATAAAGCAAAATCACTCTATGAGAATTATGTGAAAAATAATAAGGACAATGCGGCAGCATTAGGAAATCTCGGCAGCATTTTATTAGAACAGGGAGACTATGATGATGCGTTGACTTATATTCAGATGGCACTTTCTTTAGAGGGAGATAAGGATGAACAGCTACTCAGACGGAATGAAATTCTGGCATATGAGAATAAGAAGGATTTTGCTTCTGCAAAAACTAAAATGGAAAGTTATGTGGCAGATTATCCGGATGATGCAGCGGCAGCAAGAGAATATCAGTTTCTTCAAACCAGATAATAACAAGGGAAAGAACGAGGAATTGTATGAAAGAAATAAAACAGGAAGAAGAACGGGTAATTTTGGTTGGTGTTAGTGAGCAGGATGGCGATGATGCCATAGATTCCCTGGAGGAATTAAAGGAACTGGTAAGAACTGCAGGGGCAGATACCGTTGGAGTTGTGATTCAGAATCGGGAAAAAATTCATCCGGGGACTTATGTCGGAACCGGAAAAGTAGAAGAAATCCGTATGCTTTTGCTTGAAACAGGTGCGACCGGAATTGTGTGTGATGATGAACTTTCTCCGGCACAGATGAAAAATCTGGAAGACATTCTGGATATTAAAGTAATGGACCGGACACTTGTGATTCTTGATATCTTTGCGGCAAGAGCAACGACCAGCGAAGGAAAGATACAGGTGGAGCTTGCACAGCTAAAATATAGTATGACAAGACTGGCTGGCTTTGGACGTTCCATGTCAAGGTTAGGTGGTGGAATCGGAACCAGAGGACCGGGTGAAAAGAAGCTTGAAATGGATAAGCGTTTGATTAAAAGCCGGATTTCCCAGTTGAAAAAAGAATTAAGAGACGTTCAAAAACATAGAGATATTACCAGACAGCAGAGGACGAAAAACCATATTCCGGTAGCGGCAATCGTTGGCTATACGAATGCCGGAAAATCCACGCTGTTAAATCATTTGACGGATGCAGGCGTTTTGGAAGAAGATAAGTTGTTTGCAACTTTAGATCCGACGACAAGACTGTTGGAACTTCCCGGGAAGCAGCAGATTTTACTGACGGATACGGTTGGTTTTATCCGTAAACTGCCACATCATTTGATTGAAGCATTTAAGAGTACGTTAGAAGAGGCAAAATACGCAGATTTTATCATTCATGTTGTGGATGCATCTAACCCGAAAGCAGATAAGCAGATGTATATTGTATACGATACTTTAAAAAATCTGAACATTGGGGAGAAAAAAATCGTAACACTTTTCAACAAAATGGACAAACAGGATGCTGATTCGCAGATGAGAGATTTTCGTGCAGATTATACAAAAAAAATTTCTGCGCGTAATCCAAAAGATTTAGAAGCAGTAAAAGATCTTTTGGCACAGGTATTGCGTGAAAACAAGGTATATATGGAACATGTTTTTTCTTATGAGGAAGCAGGCATGATTCAGATGGTTCGAAAACAGGGAGAACTTTTAAGTGAAGAATATACAACAGAGGGGATATTTGTAAAGGCATATGTGCCAGCTGAGGTTTACGATAAAATTATTGCAAAAAATTTTAAAAAGGAAGAACCTTTAAAATCCCGATAAAACAAAGAAACCAATACTTTGACTGGTTGACATAAAAACACCAGATATAGATTTGTGCACTTTGACAATACTATATCTGGTGTTTCGCGTTGACGGAAAAAAAGGTATCTGATACAATAATGATACATGACTTATAGGGAGCGTTGCCCTGGTCTGGCAAAAAGGAAGGATGGGAAGAATGTTTAAGGTAGTAAAAAGGGATGGCAAAATTGCAGAATTCAATTTAAATAAAATTAAAGATGCAATTACAAAAGCATTTCGCGCAACGGAAAAGGAATCCAATGATGATATCATAGGACTTTTGGCACTTCGTGTGACAGCAGATTTTCAGGATAAAATCCATGCAGGAGAGATTCATGTCGAAGATGTACAAGACAGCGTGGAAAATGTTTTGGAACAGGCTGGTTATACGGATGTGGCAAAGGCTTACATTCTTTATCGGAAGCAGCGGGAAAAAATGCGGAATATGAAGTCCACGATTTTGGATTATAAGGATGTAATCGACAGTTATGTGAAAGTGGAAGACTGGCGTGTGAAAGAAAATTCTACCGTTACTTATTCTGTTGGGGGATTGATTTTAAGCAACTCCGGTGCCGTGACGGCAAATTACTGGTTGTCTGAAATTTATGATTCTGAAATTGCAGATGCACACCGTAATGCAGATATTCATATTCATGATTTATCCATGTTGACCGGATATTGTGCTGGTTGGTCCTTAAAGCAGCTGATTCAGGAGGGACTTGGCGGAATTCCGGGTAAAATTACCTCTGCACCGGCAAAACATTTATCTACCTTATGTAATCAGATGGTCAATTTCCTTGGTATTATGCAGAATGAATGGGCAGGCGCACAGGCATTTTCTTCCTTTGATACTTATCTTGCACCCTTTGTAAAAGTTGACAATTTGAGTTATGAAGAAGTTAAACAGTGTATTCAGTCGTTTGTTTATGGTGTCAATACACCGAGCCGTTGGGGAACACAGGCACCATTTTCCAATATTACTTTAGACTGGGTTGTGCCGGATGATCTGGCAGAGCTTCCAGCCATTGTAGGCGGCGAAGAGATGGATTTCTGCTATAAAGACTGTAAAAAGGAAATGGATATGGTAAATAAGGCATTTCTTGAAACCATGATAGAGGGAGATGCCAATGGAAGAGGATTCCAGTATCCGATTCCGACTTATTCCATTACAAAAGAGTTTGACTGGTCTGATACCGAAAATAACCGACTTTTATTTGAAATGACGGCAAAATACGGTACTCCGTATTTTTCAAATTATATTAACAGTGATATGCAGCCGAGTGATGTGCGTTCCATGTGTTGCCGGCTTCGCCTGGATTTAAGAGAGCTGCGTAAGAAATCCGGTGGATATTTTGGTTCAGGGGAGAGTACCGGTTCGGTTGGTGTTGTTACAATTAATATGCCACGTATTGCATATCTTTCAGAGGATGAAAAAGACTTTTACAAGCGTTTGGATTATATGATGGATTTAAGCGCCCGTTCTTTAAAAGTAAAGCGTGATGTTATCACAAAATTATTAGAAGAAGGATTGTATCCGTATACAAAACGTTATCTTGGAACGTTTGCAAATCATTTCTCCACGATTGGACTGATTGGTATGAATGAGGTCGGATTGAATGCGAAATGGTTAAGAGCAGATTTGACAGAGGAAAAGACACAGAAATTCACCAAAGAAGTGTTAAATCATATGCGAGAACGGCTTTCTGATTATCAGGAAGAGTATGGTGACTTGTATAACCTGGAGGCAACTCCGGCAGAGTCTACCACCTATCGTCTGGCAAAGCATGACAAGGAACGTTATCCGGATATTATTACAGCGGCAAAAGAAGGAGATACTCCATACTATACGAATAGTTCGCATCTTCCGGTTGGTTGTACCTCAGACATTTTTGATGCATTGGATATCGAAGATGAAATGCAGACAATGTATACATCAGGAACCGTTTTCCATGCATTCCTTGGAGAAAAATTGCCGGACTGGAAAGCAGCGGCTGAGCTGGTAAGAAAGATTGCGGAGAACTATAAATTACCATATTATACAATTTCACCGACTTATTCGATTTGCAAAAAGCATGGTTATATCAGTGGAGAGCATTTTACCTGTCCGACTTGTGGAGAACCGGCAGAAGTATACAGTCGTATCACCGGTTATTATCGTCCGGTGCAGAACTGGAATGACGGAAAAGCACAGGAGTATAAGGACAGAAAGCTTTATGACATCGAGCATTCCACTTTAAAAAAGGTGCGTACCGGAGTTGTGACACTGCATCGTGAAGAGAAAAAAGCAGAAAGAGGCAAAAAGATCAGTTATCTTTTTACTACAAAGAAATGTCCGAATTGTGCCATTGCAAAAGATGTGCTAAAACAGGCGGACGAGCAGTATGTTCTGATTGACGCGGAAGAGAATACAGATCTGGCACAGAAATATGGTGTTATGCAGGCACCAACGTTAGTGGTAGTCGGAAGTGAAGACACAAAGAAATATGTCAATGCTTCCAATATAAAAAAATATGTAGAAGCAAAGTAAACACGGTAGGTAAAATGAGGAAAGGCATGACAAACAGTAGAAATGTGGTTTGTCGTGTCTTTCCTTACTTGTTCTTCCCTGTCTTGTGTGGTAAAATACAATAGTATAGTTGTGCGTAAAAATAAAAGGATAAGGTGAAACATATGACACTTTTAATAAAAAACGGACATGTAATTGATCCGGATACCAAGGCAGATGAAGTGATGGATTTGCTCATCGAGGATGATACGATTGTAAAGCGTGATAAAAAGATTGAGGAGAAAGCAGATAAGGTTATTGATGCTTCCGGTTTATATGTAATGCCCGGATTTATTGATATGCATGTGCATTTAAGAGATCCGGGACAGGAAGCAAAGGAGACGGTTGTAACCGGCAGTAAGGCTGCTGCAAGAGGCGGTTTTACCACGATTCTTGCAATGCCAAATACCAGACCTGTTGTGGATAATCCGGATGTGGTACAGTATGTGCATCAGAAAGCCAAGAACTTAGGGGCAATTCATGTCTTACAGGTAGGTGCAATTACAAAAGGACAAAAGGGTGAGGAACTTGCTGATATCGAAGGAATGGTAGCAGCAGGAAGTCCGGCAATCAGTGAGGATGGAAAATCTGTTATGAACACCAAATTGCTTCGGGATGCAATGAAGGTGGCAGCAAGGTTAAATATTCCGGTGCTTTCCCATTGTGAGGATATTAATCTTGTTGAAGGTGGCGTAGTGAATGCGGATGACCATGGAAAGAAGATGGGATTTCGTGGAATTACGAATTCGGTAGAAGATGTTATTATTGCAAGAGACATTATGGTTGCAAATGATACCAAAGCATCATTGCATCTCTGCCATTGTTCCACGAAGGACAGTGTTAAGATGGTGGCGCTTGCAAAGCAGGAGGGAATTCATGTAACTGCAGAAGTATGTCCGCATCATTTTATTCTGACGTCAGATGATATTGTATCCGATGATGCAAATTATAAAATGAATCCGCCACTTCGTACAAAAGCAGATGTGGAAGCTTTAAAAGAGGGCTTAAAATCCGGTATCATGGATGTGATTTCTACCGATCATGCACCGCATACCGAAGAAGAAAAAAGTGCCGGGATAAGGAGAGCACCATTTGGAATCGTAGGTCTTGAGACAGTCGCAGCTTTGACCTATACAGAACTCGTGTTAGAAAAATATCTGACACCGATGCAGATGGCAGAAAAGATGAGTTATAATCCATCTAAGATTTTAGGACTTGACAAGGGTAGCCTTGCGGTTGGGAAAAAGGCAGATATTGTGTTGTTTGATCCGAATGTCACTTATAAGATTGATAAGACGAAATTCTGGTCAAAAGGGAAGAACACGCCATTTGACGGAAGAACCGTCACAGGAATGGTAAAGACAACGATTGTAGATGGACGTGTGGCATATGATAGTAAGATGGATAGACAATAGAATGAGGTAAAAAGATGATTAACAAATTAGTAGAGAAGATAAAAAAGACAAAAGCACCGATTGTGGTGGGATTAGACCCGATGCTTTCCTATGTGCCGGAGCACATTACAAAAAAGACATTTCATGAGTTTGGTGAGACATTGGAAGGAGCGGCAGAGGCAATCTGGCTTTATAACAAGGAAATCATTGATTCGGTGTATGATTTAATTCCGGCAGTAAAGCCACAGATTGCAATGTATGAGCAGTTTGGTGTGGAAGGTCTTAAGGCATTCCAAAAAACCGTGGATTATTGTCATGAGAAGGACCTGATCGTAATCGGGGATATCAAACGTGGTGATATTGGTTCTACTTCAGCAGCTTATGCAGTTGGTCATCTTGGAAAAGTAGAGGTGGGCAGTAAAAAATATTCTGCATTTAACGAAGATTTTGTCACGGTGAACCCATATCTTGGAACAGACGGAATCAAGCCGTTTGTGGATATTTGCAAGGAAGAAAAGAAAGGTTTGTTTATTCTGGTAAAAACTTCGAATCCTTCGAGTGGAGAATTTCAGGACCAGATGATAGAAGAGAAACATTTGTATGAATTAGTTGGGGAACATGTCGCAAAATGGGGCGAAGAATTGATGGGTGATTCTTACAGCTATATTGGTGCAGTTGTTGGAGCAACTTATCCGGAACAGGGAAAAGTACTCAGAAAGGTCATGCCAAAGAGCTTTATCTTAGTACCGGGTTATGGCGCACAAGGTGGGAAAGGAGCTGACCTGGTACATTTCTTTGATGAAGATGGATTAGGAGCAATTATAAATTCTTCCAGAGGTATTATTACAGCTTATAAAAATGAAGCATATGCTTCATTTGGTGCCGAGCATTTTGGTGAAGCCTCAAGGGCAGCGGTACTTGATATGATAAAAGATATTAACGGCGCGCTGGAGGGAAGATAAGATGGCAGAAAAGACGAGAGAAATTGCAGTAATTGAGAGTCAGACACAGTTGACCGATGGGATCTTTTCCATGTGGCTTCATGTTCCGGCAATTGCAAAAAATGCGAAGGCAGGTCAGTTTGTTTCCGTATATTGTAATGATAAGACAAAGCTTTTACCAAGACCAATCAGTATCTGTGAAATTGAAAAAGAACAGGGGAAGATCCGTCTGGTCTACCGCGTGGCAGGTGATGGAACAAAAGAGTTTTCTACCATGCAAAAAGGGGAATCTTTGGCATTGGTAGGACCGCTTGGAAATGGATTTCCGAAAGAAAAGAAAAAAGCATTTTTAATCGGGGGAGGAATCGGAATCCCACCGATGCTTCAGCTTGCAAAAGAATTAGACTGTGAGAAACAGATGATTTTAGGCTTTCGTGATACATTGTTTTTGATGGACGAGTTTAAGGCACAGGGTGAGGTCTTTGTGGCGACAGAGGATGGAAGCTTTGGCACAAAAGGAAATGTCCTGGATGCGATAAGAGAAAATGCGCTTACGGCAGATATTATTTATGCCTGTGGACCGACTCCGATGCTTCGTGCTTTAAAGGAATATGCACTTGAACAGAAAATGGAATGTTATATTTCCATGGAAGAACGCATGGCGTGTGGAATCGGAGCCTGTCTTGCCTGTGTATGCAAAACAAAAGAAAAAGATGCACATTCGAATGTGAACAATAAAAGAATCTGTAAGGAAGGACCGGTATTTCGTGCCGAGGAGGTGGAATTTTAATGAATACAACAGTAAATCTTGCCGGTGTTACATTAAAAAATCCGGTTATGACAGCATCCGGAACGTTTGGTTCCGGTGAGGAATTTAGTGAGTTTGTAGATTTAAATCGCCTGGGCGCTGTTGTTACAAAAGGGGTTGCCAACATTCCGTGGGAAGGAAATAAAACGCCGCGTGTGGCAGAAGTATATGGTGGCATGTTAAATGCAGTCGGCTTGCAGAATCCGGGCATTGACTTGTTTATCAAAAGGGATATTCCGTTCTTAAAACAGTACGATACAAAGATTATTGTAAATGTCTGTGGAAAAACGACCAAAGATTATGTTGAGGTTGTGGAAAAGCTTTCCGATCAGCCGGTGGATATGTTGGAAATTAACATTTCCTGTCCGAATGTCAAGGAAGGCGGGATTGCATTTGGGCAGGATCCAAAAGCGGTAGAAGCAATCACAAAAGCAGTAAAAGAAAAAGCAAAGCAGCCTGTTATCATGAAGTTAAGCCCGAACGTTACGGATATTACTGAGATGGCAAGAGCAGCAGAAGCCGGTGGAGCGGATGTATTATCCCTCATAAATACCTTAACCGGAATGAAAATAGACATTGACAGACGTTGCTTTGTGCTTGCCAATCGTACCGGCGGTATGTCAGGACCTGCAATTCATCCGATTGCAGTCCGTATGGTATATCAGACGGCACAGGCAGTAAAAATTCCGATTATCGGCATGGGAGGAATCATGACGGCAGCAGATGCCATTGAGATGATTCTTGCAGGAGCAATAGCAGTTTCCGTCGGGACGGCAAACTTTACAAATCCGTCAGTTACGATGGAAATTGTATCAGGGATTGAAGAATATATGAAGAAGTATCAGGTAGAAGACGTGAAAGAATTGATTGGAGCAGTTCGTGACAGAATGTAATCGAAAAACACTGAACGGAAAAGCAACAGTTCTTCCCATAACAGTTATGGCTGAACTGTTGCACCGGAAAGTCAAAAGACCAATTGATAACTTTAGTTTTTTATGATAGTATGGATAAGATATTAGAGGTATAGATGATGTAAGCAGGCGAAAGGCCTTTAAAATAGGAGGAATGAAAGAACATGGAAAGCTACAAACAGGAATTTATTGAGTTTATGGTAGAGAGCGATGTACTGAAATTTGGAGATTTCACACTGAAAAGTGGTAGAAAATCTCCGTTTTTTATGAATGCAGGTGCATATGTGACTGGTACACAGCTGATGCGTCTCGGGGAATATTATGCAAAAGCAATCCACGATAATTATGGAACAGATTTTGATGTATTGTTTGGACCGGCATATAAGGGAATTCCGCTTTCCGTTGCAACCAGTATCGCTTTTTCTAAATTATATGGAAAAGAAATCCGTTATTGCTCCAATCGTAAGGAAATCAAAGATCATGGGGATACCGGAATTTTACTTGGAAGTAGCATCAAAGACGGTGACAGAGTAGTCATTATTGAGGATGTGACAACTTCCGGAAAATCAATAGAAGAAACTTTTCCAATCATTATGGCGCAGGGAAAAGTAGAAATCATAGGACTCATGGTTTCCTTAAATCGTATGGAAGTGGGACTTGGCGGAGAAAAGAGTGCTCTTGATGAAATTCGTGAAAAATATGGTTTTCCGGCAAATGCAATTGTGACGATGGAAGATGTAGTTGAACATTTGTATAATCGTCCATGTGCCGGGAAGGTTGTAATTGACGATACAATAAAAGCAGCGATTGATAAGTATTATGAGCAGTATGGTATCAAATAAAAGTGCAGTAGAGGATATAGATTTGGATGAGAAAAAAGAAAAATATCATATACGACTGGCATGGATTTTTTTTATCATATATATGATTTTTTTGATGTATTTTCTGTTTTTTGCAGAAATTACAGGAAGAACCTATGTGGATAGAGATTACCATTATAATCTGGTTCCATTTCGCGAAATTAAACGCTTTATCCGTTATCGGGAGAGCCTTGGATGGTTTGCGGTTGGCACCAATTTATTTGGGAATGTGATAGCCTTTCTTCCATATGGGGCAATTTTACCAATACTGATAAAAAAAAGCAGAAATTTTTTTCGCATCACACTTTACAGTTTTGAGTTCAGTCTGTTCGTTGAAATCGTACAGCTCGTTTCTAAAGTGGGAAGCTTTGATGTAGACGATTTGTTTTTGAATACACTGGGAGGGGCAATAGGTTATCTGATCTTTCTATTGATTTGCCACTTCGGGAGAGAAAAATATGAAAAAACGAAAAAAACATTATAAATTTACACATAAAAAAAAATCAGTGCGTGGGATCCTGGCAATTTTATTTTCAATTGCCGCCGCAGTGATTTTTGTAGTGACAGTGACAGCATCCTTTCAAAAGAAAGGAAATGGCAGTGTGTATCTCGGCAGTATGGGAATTTTATCTCTTTTATTTTCTATTACGGCATTTGTACTTGCCATTCTGGCAGTAAAAGAAAAAGAGACTTTTCGTGCAATTCCGTATACCGGACTGGGGTTTAGCATTTTTGTCTTATTGGTCTGGATTGCTGTTTATACTGTGGGATTTTTAGTATAAAGAAAAGAGGCAGCTATGTATAAAGAAATATATAAAGAAAAAAATGAAGAAGTGAAAGAACGCTTTGATTTGGTGATGGAACGGATTGCGGAGATTACAAAAGAAGATGTGGCACCGGCTCCTTATATCGATTATTTTAAAAAAGTTAGTGCATTTATTCTCATGTGTAAAGAAGTGTTTGACATGGAAGAAGATGGACGATTGGAGAAAAGAAGCCTTTCGGAATGCAAAGAATGGAATCAAAGACTTTACGAAGATATCTTAGGAGAAAATTATGAAAAAAGTTATGCCAATCCGTCATATGCCGTAAAGACATTAGGCGAGGAATATGGAGACATTTTAAGTTTTCTTTATTCTGAGATTCGTGCGATGATACCATATGCATTTGAAGGCAGAAAATATAACATTACGATTTTAGGTGAACTTTTTACGGAAGTATACGGATGCTTTACGGATGAAGAAGGAGTAGTTTTAAAATCAGTAGAACAGGCCTTGTACTGGTTCTTTCATGATTACAGTGAAATTTTTGAGGAAGAAAAGGTACAGGGATTGGTAGACCCGGATTTGGATTTCTTTCGGAATATCGTTATGGAGAGTGATTTAATCGATCTTACGTATCTGTATCGTTATGGTTTTTATATCAGCGATGATGAGCTTCAGATTGCAGAATATCTTGGTAACATGAAAGACGAAGAAATCCAGGCTATGGCAGATACCTATACGGAAGGATATCGTATCGGATTTCGTGCGAATGGCAAGGACTTATCCATCAAAGAGACAGTCTGTGTAGAATATCCGGTTGGATTTGAGCGCATGGTGCGTGCAGCAATCGGGAATTTTGCAAAAATGGGATTAAAAGCTACGATTTACAGAGAGCCGGTATCCTCATATGGCAATAAAGGAAACAGCAGAAGAGGTTGCTATTCCACGTTACCAAATAAGCAATATGATTATGATCACAAATCCGATCAGGCATTTTATTATGACAAAGCATTTGTGGAACGCCGCTTAGAGGGATTAAAGACGGCTTTTGAGACTTATAAGGAAAAAGCTTATAAGCATGCGGGGCCTGCAGTAATTGAAGTATTTGGAGAGGTACCATTTGCCCCTGTTAATAAAAAAGAAGCAAAACAGTTTTCTGATAAGCAGAATCAGTTGAAAGTATACAATGCATCCCAGTCAGGACAGATTACCAATCTCTATGTAAAAGGAGATGAGAGAAGCTTTACGATTATCGCTTATCCGGTTCCTTCTATTGGAAAAGATTTTAAAGAAATTTTTGCAAAAACAGTAGAAATCAATACTTTGGATTATAAACGGTATCAGACCATGCAGCAGAAAATGATTGATGTTTTAGATACCGGTGTCAAGGTTCATGTAAAAGGAAAAGAAGGCATCAATCATACAGACCTTACCGTATCACTTTATCCGCTAAAGGATAAGACAAAAGAAACCATCTTTGAAAATTGTGTTGCAGATGTTAATATTCCGGTCGGTGAAGTATTTACCTCTCCGGTGTTAGAGGGAACAAACGGTGTGCTTCATGTGACCAAAGTATACTTAAATGAATTGCAATATAAAGATTTGGAAGTTACATTTGAAGATGGTATGATTAAAGATTATAACTGCGCGAATTTTGAAGACGAAAAGGAAAACAAAGCGTATGTATATGAAAATGTGCTGATGCATCATGATACACTTCCGATTGGAGAATTTGCAATCGGCACCAATACGACAGCATATCGTATGGCAAGGGACTTTGATATTGCCGACAAGCTTCCGATTTTAATTGCAGAAAAGACCGGACCGCATTTTGCAGTAGGTGATACCTGTTATCAGCATTCTGAAGATCGTGCGGTATTTAATCCGGATGGAAAAGAAATTGTGGCGAGAGACAATTCCGTATCCATTTTAAGAAAAGAAGATGTAGAAAAAGCATATTTTAACTGCCACACAGATATCACAATTCCATATGATGAATTGGATACTATTACCGTAATAAGAGCGGATGGCAGCAGTGAGGACATTATAAGAGGCGGCCGTTTCGTAGTAGAAGGCACCGAAGAATTGAACCGTCCACTTGATTAGAAAAACATATTACAATGATGAAATAAGCATGAAAGAAAAGGAGAATCATTATGGCAAAAGTAGGAATTGTAATGGGCAGCGACTCAGATATGCCGGTTATGGCAAAAGCAGCAGATATTTTAGAGCAGCTTGGAATCGATTATGAAATGACAATTATTTCAGCACACAGAGAACCGGATGTATTCTTTGAATATGCAAAGACAGCAGAAGAAAAGGGATTTAAGGTTATCATTGCAGGGGCAGGTATGGCAGCACATTTACCTGGTATGTGCGCAGCAATCTTCCCAATGCCGGTTATTGGTATTCCAATGCACACAACATCTCTTGGCGGACGGGATTCCTTATATTCTATCGTACAGATGCCAACCGGAATTCCGGTTGCAACCGTAGCAATCAACGGTGGAGCCAATGCAGGATTATTGGCAGCAAAGATTCTTGCAACAAGTGATGCAGCTTTGTTACAGAAATTAAAAGACTATTCCAGAGAATTAAAAGAGCAGGTACAGGCAAAAGATGCTAAATTACAGGAAGTCGGATATAAGAATTACAGCAAATAAGAGGTTAAGAAAAAGCGTACTGCAACGAAAAGTAGTACGCTTTTTTTGGACAAGAACAAAATTATAAGTAAAAATACATAGTTGATATTTAATAATTAGCAAAACTAATAAAACATATTACAATATATAATTGGAAATCTCATGCATTTCAAGGTACAATAAAGCGGTAAGATGAAATGATAATTGCAAATCAGGAGGAAAGAAAATGGATTACAAAAATGCAGGTGTGGATATTGAAGCTGGTTACAAATCAGTAGAGTTAATGAAAAAATATGTAAAGGGAACCATGCGCCCGGAAGTATTGGGCGGACTCGGTGGATTTTCCGGTGCATTTTCTTTAAAAGCAATCAAAGAGATGGAAAACCCGGTTCTTTTATCCGGTACAGATGGTTGTGGAACCAAGGTAAAGCTTGCATTTCTTTTAGATAAACATGATACCATAGGCATTGACTGTGTGGCAATGTGTGTCAATGATGTTGCCTGTGCAGGTGGTGAACCATTATTTTTCCTTGATTATATTGCCTGCGGAAAGAATTATCCGGAAAAAATTGCAACCATCGTAAGCGGTGTTGCAGAGGGATGTAAACAGTCCGGTTGTGCTTTGGTTGGCGGTGAAACTGCAGAACATCCGGGACTTATGCCGGAAGAGGAATATGACCTCGCAGGATTTTCCGTAGGTGTGGTAGATGAAAAGGATATCATTACCGGAAAAGAATTAAAGGCAGGAGATGTTTTAATCGGTATGGCAAGTTCCGGCGTTCATTCCAATGGATTTTCTCTGGTTCGTAAAGTATTTAAGATGGACAAAGAGACATTAAATACATACCATGAAGAATTAGGAAAGACACTTGGTGAGGCATTACTTGCACCGACCAGAATTTATGTAAAAGCACTTCGCTCCATCAAAGAGGCAGGAGTTCGCGTAAGAGCATGCAGCCATATTACCGGTGGTGGATTTTATGAGAATGTACCAAGAATGCTTCCGGAAGGAAAACATGCCGTTATTGAAAAAGCAAGTTATCCGATTCCACCAATTTTCACCATGTTGGCAAAGGAAGGAAACATTGAAGAAGAGATGATGTACAATACCTTTAATATGGGACTTGGTATGGTACTTGCGGTTGATCCTTCTGATGTGGATAAAACAATGGAAGCAATCAAAGCAGCCGGTGACACTCCATATGTAGTCGGAAAAGTAGAGGATGGAGAAAAAGGAGTAACTTTATGCTAAAAGTTGCAGTATGCGTGTCAGGAGGCGGGACAAACCTTCAGGCAATTATAGACGCCATAGATAATAAAACAATTACCAATACCGAGATTTCTGTTGTAATCAGTAACAATCCGGGAGCATATGCCTTAGAGCGTGCGAAAAAGCATGGAATTGAGGCAGTTTGTATTTCACCGAAAGAATATGCAGATCGTGAGGCATTTAATCAGGCATTTTTAGAGAAGCTGGATTCCTATCAGGTGGATCTTGTGGTACTTGCAGGATTTCTTGTCGTGATACCGGAGATTATGGTGAAAAAATACAAGAATCGTATTATAAATATTCATCCGTCCTTAATCCCATCCTTTTGTGGAACCGGATATTATGGACTTAAGGTACATGAGGGAGTACTGAAGCGTGGAGTTAAGGTTACAGGGGCAACTGTGCATTTCGTAGATGAAGGAACCGATACCGGGCCGATTATTTTACAGAAAGCTGTTTTGGTGAAACAGGATGACACGCCGGAGATTTTACAACGCCGTGTCATGGAAGAAGCAGAGTGGAAGATTATGCCGAAGGCGATAGATTTAATTGCCAATGGCAAGGTAAAAGTCGTTGATCATAAAGTAGTGATTTCGGAATAAGGAGGAAGCCATGAAAGTATTAGTAGTAGGAAGCGGTGGACGTGAGCATGCGATTGTAACAAGTGTAGCCAAAAGTTCACGTGTGGATAAAATTTACTGTGCACCGGGCAATGCGGGAATAGCAGCGGTTGCAGAGTGTGTACCGATTGGTGCAATGGAGTTTGACAAGTTAGTTGCTTTTGCAAAAGAAAAAGAAATTGATTTTACCATCATTGGTATGGATGATCCGTTAGTTGGTGGTATTGTAGATGTTTTTGAGGCAGAAGGATTAAAAGTATTTGGCCCGAACAAAAAGGCTGCCATTCTGGAAGGTTCCAAGGCATTTTCCAAGGATTTAATGAAAAAATACAAGATTCCGACCGCGGCATATGAGAACTTTACCGATTCCAAGGCGGCTCTTGCCTATTTAGAGACAGCGAAGTTTCCAATCGTATTAAAAGCAGACGGGCTTGCACTGGGAAAGGGTGTTTTGATTTGTAATACCTTAGAAGAAGCTAAAGCCGGTGTAAAAGAGATCATGGAGGATAAGAAGTTCGGAGCATCCGGAAATACCATGGTAGTTGAAGAATTTATGACCGGACGTGAGGTTTCCGTATTGTCCTTTGTAGATGGAAAAACCATCAAGATTATGTCTTCCGCTCAGGATCATAAACGTGCAAAAGATGGAGATCAGGGCTTGAACACCGGTGGAATGGGAAACTTTTCTCCGAGTCCATTCTATACAAAAGAAGTAGACGAGTTCTGCCAGAAATATATTTATCAGGCAACGGTTGATGCAATGGCAAAAGAAGGAAGACCATTTAAAGGAGTTATTTTCTTTGGATTGATGTTAACCGAAGACGGACCAAAGGTTTTAGAGTATAATGCCCGTTTTGGTGATCCGGAAGCACAGGTCGTATTACCTCGAATGAAAAACGACATTATTGATGTTATGGAAGCCTGCGTGGATGGCAAATTAGACACCATTGACCTGCAGTTTGAAGATAATGCAGCGGTGTGTGTTGTACTCGCATCCGATGGTTATCCGGTATCCTATGAAAAAGGTTTTGAAATCACAGGTTTACATAACTTTGACAACAAAGAAGGATATTATTGCTTCCATGCCGGAACGAAATTTGATGACAATGGAAAAATTGTAACAAATGGTGGTCGTGTTCTTGGTGTGACAGCAAAGGGTGCTACCTTAAAAGAGGCAAGAGCCAATGCATACGAGGCAACGGAATGGGTAGATTTTGCCAATAAATATATGCGCCACGATATCGGAAAAGCAATTGATGAAGCGTAGAAGTCGCTATATTATTAAATAAGAAACAAATGTCCTCCGGGGAGATCCGTGAGGGCATTTTTTTATTGTATAGGAAATTTTATACGATAAAAAACACTTTTGTTCTCTCTGTCTCTGAAAACTTGTATTTTTCACAAAAATCAGATAAAATAAACACTTGTACAGAGAAAGAAAACATAGTACATTAAATAGTAACTAAGTAAGATGAAAATAGAAAATCAAAGGAGACCGCGATGAGCTTAGCAGACGAGATTTTTATCGATATGTGTAACGATATTTTAGAGAACGGGACAAGCACAGAGGGAGAAAAGGTACGTCCACACTGGGAGGATGGCAGCAGTGCCTATACCATCAAAAAATTCGGTGTTGTGAATCGTTATGACTTATCCAAAGAATTTCCGGCAATTACTTTAAGAAAGACGGCAATCAAAAGCTGTACAGACGAAATGCTTTGGATCTGGCAGAAAAAGTCCAACAATGTGCATGACTTAAACAGCCATATCTGGGATGAATGGGCTGATGAGGATGGTTCGATTGGAAAGGCATATGGTTATCAGATGAGCGTAAAGCACGAATATAAGGAAGGCAGGATGGATCAGGTAGATCGTGTGATTTATGATTTAAAGAACAATCCGTTCAGCCGTCGTATTATGACCAATATCTATGTCCATGCGGACTTACATGAGATGAATTTATACCCATGTGCATACAGTATGACCTTTAACGTGACGCAGAAAAAGGGCGAGGATAAATTAACCTTAAATGCCATCTTAAATCAGCGTTCTCAGGATGTCCTTACCGCCAATAACTGGAATGTATGTCAGTATGCGGTGCTTTTGCATATGCTGGCACAGGTGTGCGATATGAAGGTCGGGGAACTGGTGCATGTCATAGCGGATGCACACATTTATGATCGTCATATTCCGCTTGTAAAAGAGCTTATTACCAGGGAGACGCATCCGGCACCAAAGTTCTGGCTGAATCCGGAGATTAAAGATTTTTATCAGTTTACACCGGATGATGTGAAGTTAGAAGATTATGTGACAGGACCGCAGATAAAAAACATTCCGGTCGCAGTATAGAAAAGGAGAAAAAGATGAATTTAATCGCAGCTGTAGATGAAAACTGGGCAATCGGATATCAGAATAAATTACTGACTAGTATTCCGGAGGATATGAAGTTTTTTAGAGAGACAACAACCGGTAAAGTCGTTGTCATGGGAAGAAAAACTTTAGAGAGCTTTCCGGGGAAAAAGCCGCTTAAGAACCGCACAAATATCATACTGACAAAAAATCCGTCCTATCAGGTGGAGGGCGCGGTTATGGTTCATGATTTGGACGAACTTCATAAAGAATTGGAAAAATACAATAGTGAAGATATTTTTGTAATCGGTGGAGAAAGCATTTATCGTCAGTTATTAGATGAATGTGACACCGCATATATTACAAAGATTGAATATCAGTATACGGCAGATTCTTACTTCCCGAATCTGGACGAGAAAAAGGAATGGAAGATTGTAAAAACAAGCGAGGAAAATACCTGTTTTGATTTGGAATACTTCTTCCTGGTCTATAAAAAATCATAAGAAGAAGGCAAAGTTTCAATGGAAAATTTTATTTTTAGTATTAATGTGACATTTCCGATTTTTTTAGTGATGGTGCTTGGCTATTTCTTAAAACAGATTGGAATGTTAGATGAGCACTTTGTAACGGTAGCAAATAAATTTAATTTTAAAGTAACGCTGCCTTTCATGTTGTTTCGGGATATTTCATCCGTTGATATCAAAGGCTGCTTTGATTTAAAATATGTATTGTTTTGTGCAATAGCAAGTTCTGTTTGTTTTTGGGTGACATGGGGGCTTACCAGGTTGTTCATGAAGGACAAAAGCATGCGTGGAGCTTTCGTACAGGCCTCGTTTAGAAGCAGTGCGGCAGTCATGGGACTGGCATTTATCGATAATATTTACGGAAGTTCGGTCATGGGACCGCTTATGATTATCGGAGCTGTGCCGCTTTATAATATCTATTCCGTTATCGTTCTGACCTTTGAGGCAGAGGAAGAAGAAGGGGCGGCAAGAGATACCGGGAAAATCAGACAGGCATTTATTAATATTTTAAAAAATCCGATTATTATAAGTATCGCTTTAGGATTAGTCGTTTCTTTACTTGGAATTGATTTTCCTGTTATTATCGATAAAACGGTAGAAAACGTAGCTAAAATGGCGACACCGCTTGCGCTTGTTGCACTCGGCGCAGGATTTGAAGGAAGAAAAGCATTAGCCAAAATCAAACCGACATTGGTTGCAGCATTTATTAAATTAATCGCGCAGGCAGCAATCTTTTTACCGATTGCGGCAGCTCTTGGATTTAAAGGAGAGAAGATGATTGCGATTCTTATCATGCTTGCGGCACCGACCACACCGAGTTGTTATATTATGGCAAAAAACATGAAAAATGACGGAGTACTTACCGCAAGTATTGTGGTGGCAACTACGTTTCTTGCAGCCTTTACCCTGACCGGATGGATTTATCTGTTAAAGGTAATAGGCTGGATTGGATAAAAAGATAAGAAAGAAGGAGGAGCTATGGATATCACAGGCAGAAAATTATTTGTAAAAGCATTGCAGGAAGAAGGCGTAGATACCGTATTCGGTTATCCGGGCGGTATGGTGACAGACCTTTTAGACGAATTATACAAACAGGACAGTATTGATGTCGTCCTTCCGCGTCATGAACAGGGCTTGATTCATGAGGCAGAAGGCTATGCAAGGGCTACGGGTAAAGTAGGTGTCTGCCTTGTGACCAGCGGTCCGGGTGCGACGAATATTATTACGGGGCTTGCAGATGCACATTATGACAGCATCCCTTTAGTATGCTTTACCGGACAGGTGCCGCTTCCTTTGATTGGAAATGATGCGTTCCAGGAGGTCGATATTGTCGGTATGACAAGAAGCGTGACAAAGTATGGAGTTACCGTAAGAAATCGGGAAGAACTCGGAAAGATTATAAAAATGGCGTTTCAAATTGCAAGTAGTGGGAAGCCGGGACCGGTTCTTGTCGACATTCCGAAAGATATTCAGAATATGACCGGTTCGCCGGAATACCCGTCTCATGTCGATATCCGCGGTTATAAAATCAATACATCAGCACATATCGGACAGTTAAAAAAAGCATTTCGTCTGTTAAAGAGTGCAGAAAGACCTCTTATTTTGGCGGGCGGCGGTATCAATATTGCAAAAGCGAATGAAAAGCTTCAAAAATTCGTGGAAATTTCGAAAATTCCGGTTGTTACGACAATTATGGGAAAAGGAGCAATTCCGACAACGCATCCGTTGTACATAGGAAACTGTGGAATGCATGGCAAGTTTGCGTCGAATAAAGCAGTCAGTGAATGTGATGTGCTGTTTTCCATCGGAACTCGTTTTAATGATCGCATCACCGGTGATTTGAACGAATTTGCACCAAAGGCCAAAATTATTCATGTGGATATCGATACAGCGTCTATTTCAAGAAATGTTGTGGTAGATGTACCAATCGTAGCTGATGCCAATAATGCATTAGAAAAATTATTGGAATGGGCAGAAGAAAAAGATACGAAAGAATGGTTAAAACAAATCGATATCTGGAAAAAGGCAAATCCGCTCGGAATGAGAAAAGACATGGGAATGACACCGCAGATGATATTAGAAACCATCAATCAGGTGTTTGATGAGGCTATCTATGTGACAGACGTAGGACAGCATCAGATGTGGGCAACGCAGTATCTGGATCTGGACGAAAGGAAGCAGCTTATTACCTCCGGTGGACTTGGAACTATGGGATTTGGTCTTCCTGCGGCAATCGGTGCGAAGATTGGAAATCCGGATAAGACGGTTGTTTGCATTTCCGGTGATGGTGGCTTTCAGATGAATATGCAGGAGCTTGCAACTGCGGTTACAAACAATGCCAATATTATTATCTGTCTTTTTAATAATCAGTATCTCGGCATGGTGCGTCAGATGCAGCAGTTGTTTTATGGCAAGCGTTACGAAATTACCTGCCTTCGGAGAAGAAAGACTTGTCCTTTAAACTGCAAGGGACCAAATGAAGCATGTCCGCCGTATACACCGGATTTTATGAAGATTGCAGAAAGCTATGGTGCCTATGGAAAGCGGATTACAAAAGCAGAAGAGATTGAAGAAGCACTTACAGAAGCAAAGAGCCATACAGATGCACCAACGATTTTGGAGTTCTTGATTTCATCTGATGAAATCGTACTTCCGATGGTAAAAAGCGGAAATCCAATGAGTGAAATGATTTTGAAATAGGAGGGAACGGAAATGAAAAACAGGTGGATTGCATTATATGTAGAAAACCAGGTCGGCGTTTTGGCAAAGGTTTCCGGACTCTTTTCCGGGAAATCCTATAATTTACAGAGTCTTACGGTTGGAACAACAGAGGATGAGACGATTTCTCGTATGACGATTTGCGTGACCAGTGATGATATCACCTTCGAGCAGATCAAAAAGCAGTTAAACCGCATGGTAGAAGTCATAAAGGTGATTGACCTTACCAATGTGCCGGTTCATATGAAAGAAATTCTGTTTGCAAAGGTTTTGGATTGTACGGTAGAACAGAAAGCAGAGGTTTTTCAGATTGCACAGGTTTTCAATGTGCAGGTCGCAGATATTGGAAACGATAGTGTATTATTAGAATGTAAATTGACCGAACGCAGAAATAACGAATTGATTGCTTTATTAAAATCAAAATATAAAAGAATTGAAGTTGTGCGTGGCGGTGCAGTTGCTATTGAGTCTATCAGTACCTCCTGCCGGTAAATTACCAGGGTAGCGTTTCTCAAATAACTAGTACAACGAATATAAATTAACTGCTACATTTACTTGTCTGATTGTTCGATTACTGTGTTGTCGTCAATCGACGTAGCCACCGCTACGCCACATTCCTTTGCCTTGCACTCGGAGCAATCATTCTGCGTCAATGTAGCAGAAATTTAGTATTCGTTGTACTAAGGAATTAAGATTTGTCCGCCTTATTTTTACATACGATGAGCATAAGAATACCGGCAGCCAGAACGAAAATCGAAATAAACTGGGAAGTTGATAAAATACCGACACTTCCACGCAGCAAATCGCCGCGGAAAAATTCGATGATAAAGCGACCGATACTATAGAAAATCAAATAAAAAGCGGTCACATATCCCTCTTTTTTTACTTTCCGAGCAATCAGAGATAAAACAATAAAATTCAAAAAGTTCAGTCCACTTGACACAAGCTGGGATGGAAATAGTGGTATGTTATTTGGTGCATATAAGGAATCATGAAACGTAACAGAAAATGCACTGTGGGTTTCCATTCCGTAACAGCATCCGGCTAAAAAACAACCGATACGTCCAAATCCCTGTGCAAGAGCAACCGAAGGAAGCACCAGATCCATGTAGGAAAGAAAATGGATTTTTTTAATATGACAGTAAATCAGGACAGCAATAATACCGGAAATAATGCCGCCGTAAACCACAAAGCCGTCTGATACATCCAAAAGCTGTTTCGGATTTTGGATAATTTCATCTAACACAGTGATCATATAAAGAATCTTTGCTCCTAAAAATCCAAAAAGCACTGCGCAGATCATAATCGAAAAAATCGGTTCATCATCTATTTTTTGCTTTTTGGCGCGGTAAACAGTTACAAGATAAGCAGCCAGAATTCCAATAGCTATCATAAATCCATAACCATAAACCGTAATCGGTCCAATTTTAAAAAGTACAGTATGCATATTCTTTTCCTCGTAAATTCATAATTTCGGGAATACCCGATGCATAAAAGTATAGCACATTGTGTACCGTAAGGAAACAACTTAAAAATACAAATTTATCCCGAATTATTCAGATATTAAACATAGTGAGGTCAATATGAAAACAGCACAAGAATTACAAAAATTATTACATCAGATAGATCATAAAGGTTACAAAGCCTATAAAGAACTGAAAGGTACTTATCAATTAAAGGATTACATTCTCTGTATTGACTCGGTGCAGGGAGATCCTTTTGCCACGCCTTCCCGTGTCCGGCTTATTGTAAAAAATAAGGGAAATTTTGATACAGCATTGTTTGATCAAAAACATAGAAAAATAGCCACAGAAGATGAAATTTTAAGAAATATTCATCGCTTTTTAAAGAAACAAAAAGGTAATGGAAGAACAAAAAATTCTACCCTTGATTATGGAAGAAGCCGTGCCGGTTCCGGAAAAAGCGGTCAGATTTTTGCCTGTCGTGTCAGACAGGAAGTCATGGAACGAATGTGTGTTCTGATTAGTGAAGAACAAATTGAAGTGCGCCTGGAAGTTGGTTTTCCGGCATATGGAAGAACCATAGCTGCAGGAGAATTAGAAAAAATCCTTTTTCAAACTTTCCCTGCGATGGTAAAAGAAGTATTTACATATCAAAATACGGATATGGCACATTTGAAACAGGTGGTAGAGCTGGCGGATGATCAGCAATATATCAGAGAAGAATTAAAAAGGCAGGATTTGGTTGCTTTTATTGCAGATGGAGCAGTATTGCCAAGAGAAAGCGGTATATCTGATTTGCCGTTAAAAAGTGCGATTAAATTTGAGTCTCCGGAAAGTCTTCGTATACAGATGACACTTCCGCATTATGGGGAAATTACCGGAATGGGAATAAAAAGTGGGGTCACGCTGATTGCGGGCGGTGGTTATCATGGAAAATCCACCTTATTAAAGGCAATTCAAAACGGAGTATATAATCACATTTTAGGAGATGGCAGGGAGTATGTCATTACAGATGCCACGGCCGTAAAACTTCGTGCAGAAGAAGGACGCTGCATCCATGACGAGGATATTTCCATGTTTATTAATCATTTACCGAATAAAGCAGATACCGTACATTTCATGACGGAAAATGCGAGCGGAAGTACTTCGCAGGCAGCACAAACCATAGAAGCAATCGAAAGCGGTGCAAAGGTGCTTTTAATCGACGAAGATACTTCTGCCACAAACTTTATGGTGCGGGATGAAAAGATGGCAATGCTTGTAGCAGCAGAAAAGGAGCCAATCACGCCATATTTAAGTTGTGTGAGAAGTATCTATGAAGACCTGGGAATTTCGACCATATTAGTAGTGGGAAGTTCAGGGGCATACCTTTCAGCAGCCGATTTGGTTATCCAGCTTGATGAATATGAAGTAAAAGACGTAACCGGGCGTGCAAAACAAATCGCAGATCCTTATCATGGCATTTCTATCACCAAAAAGGAAAGTCTGCATCATACACCGAAACGAAAAGAGATCGAAAAGGCAAGGGCATTTGGGGTAGAAAGTGTCTCTTTTGATAAAGAAGAAGTGCTTTTAAGAGATTTAGAACAGTTGATAGATGAAGGGCAGACCGCTGCGATTGCTTATCTTTTATCTTATGCGCTAGAACATTTCGCAGACGGAAAGAAAAACGCTGTGGAACTGACGGATTTGTTATATCAGAAAATAAAAGAAAAAGGGTTTATTTCCGTTATACCGGCCTATTATGGTGCAGGCGCGCCGGTTCTGCCGAGACCACAGGAAGTTGTGGCAGCTTTTGTACGCTACCGGAGTATATAAGCTCATTATACCAAGCATAAAAATAGAGAGAGGGTATCGTTCCATCATTTGATGATTTTACGACACCCTCTTTTAAATAGTTATTTTACTGAGCAGAAGCAGTAGTTTTTTCTCCAACAGGGATAAAAAGATTTGCTTTCTTAAGCACCGGATATAATGCCATATAAACAGCAACGGCAACAATAACAGAAAGCACTGCGTTTACGGAAGTAGTGGTAATATTCCATGCAAGTGTAACTTCTGCAGCAGCTTTGCCAAGAATCACACGTTTGTAGAAATAACCAAACAACGGATCAAAAATAACATTAAATGCCATACCGCAGATAGAAGCGATTAAAGACCATTTAAAAATAACCTTTTTATTGTTTGTCTGCGTAATTTTTCCGATTTTGTGTGCCACTAAACCTGTAATCAGACCGATACAAAATTTAAGAATAAAAGTCTTAGGTGCATAAACAATATAAACCGGGTCAAGTAAGTCGCCAATTGTCATGCCGATTGCGCCACCAAGACCGCCCCACACACTACCAAGAAGCAGAGCACCAAGTACGCAGACTGCATTTCCGAGATGGAAAGAAGTAGCATCACCGCCCGGAAGTGTGACTTTAATTTGTAAAAACGTAAATACAACATAGGACAACGCTGCAAGGAAAGCAGTCATTACCATTTTCAAAAGTTTTTCATTTCTCATAATAAATCCTCTTTTCTATCTGTAATTGTACCAAGTATACAGGTTTAGTGGATGATAGAAAAGAACCAGTTTGGAACATATTGACCATACCAGTTTCTGTATATAAAAATGAGTATAAGTATTTTGCAGTGATGTGGTGACATTTTTGCAATGTGATGATGGTGGTGTGTGTCAGGTTCTTTTGCTATAATTGTGATATCAAAAAGGAGGTCATGGGATGGTACTAAGTGAAAAATTGCAATTATTGAGAAAGAAAAATGGGTATTCACAGGAACAGTTAGCAGATAAGCTTGGGATTGCACGTCAGACGGTCAGTAAATGGGAAAATGGACAGGCAGTTCCGGAATTGAAAGGATTAATACAATTAAGTGAATTGTATGGAGTTACCATTGATCGGATTGTGAAAGAGGACGATTCCTGTAATATCTTATTATTGGAAAAAGCGAATATTGATATGAGGGATATGATTTCGTTTCTTGTTCTGGCCAAAAGAAATACATATGCTTCAAAAGAAAATCAGGTAAAGGCTTGCAGAGTAAATTCACATGATTATATGTTTAAGGGAAATGATGGATATACTTATTATGATACATATCTGGGTGGGGAATGTTTTACCGGAGAGGAAGCAGTATGGTATCATGATAACCCGGTTTGGAGCATGAACTATTCAGGTCGTGTTATCGGTGATAATTTTGATGGAGATTTTTTGAAAGAGGTACTTATGGCTGTACCAAAAGAATTGCCATACCGGGGACCGGAGATTTATAATAAGGGGGAGTATGTTTATCACTGTAAGGTAAATGGTGAATTCATCTGGTTTCAGGGATATGAAGAAATATTTTACCTGGATGATAAAATTTATGAGTGCTATTTTCATGGAGGCATTGTCAGATAGTATGGAAGTAAATTCTGATTTAATAGTAAAAATATATTTTTCAACGTTTACGAATGTCATCTTGCATAAAATCATTTCATTCTTTGTTC
>NZ_JADYUI010000025.1 GCF_021531695.1 Roseburia hominis
GACATGGCAGGAGCCTACCATCATGGAGTTGATGTGGGTGAAAAACGTACCAATCAGTTATATAGATATCTCATAGAGCAGAGCCGTATGGAAGATATCGTTCGAGCCACGGCAGATGCAGCGTATCGTGAGGAATTATATAAGGAATTTGGCCTGTAAAAAGAGCAAGTAGCGAAGCGTGTTTTGGCATTGAAATCAGGCATTTCTCCGTATGTTCAAGAATGAAAATTAACAAAAACTGATTGAGTCAGATGGAAAGAGTAGGTATAATAAAAAAAGATATTTTATGATTAGGGAGGGGCAAATGACAAAGGAACAATTAAATACGTTTTTGGGGATAAGCACATTAAATATTGTAGAAGCAATGCAGAGAATTGATGCAAATGCACATGGGATTTTATTTATTGTAAATGAAAAGAATAAACTTCTTGGGACGGTAACGGATGGAGATATCCGTCGTTGGATTATAAAGACGGGAAGCCTTGAGGTAAAGGTGTCAGAACTTATGAACAAGGATCCGAAGATTATTTACCGGAAAGAGGTAAAACAGGCACATGATTTTATGAAAAAAATGCATATCAGAGCGTTGCCGGTATTGGATTCCAAGGGAAAAGTGGTAGATATTGTGTTAGAGGATGAAAAGGGAGAAGTGGCAGATGGAAAAGATACGGAGACGTTGCATGAGGTTCCTGTTGTTGTAATGGCAGGGGGAAAGGGAACCAGACTGTATCCGTTTACCAAGATTTTACCAAAGCCGTTGATTCCGATTGGTGACATTCCGATTATGGAGCGAATTATTGATCGATTTGTAGAATATGGTGCTTCGAATTTCTATGCTACGGTGAATTATAAGAAGAGCATGATTAAATCGTATTTTGCAGAGCTGGCAACAGATTATTCTATTAAATATGTGGAAGAGGATAAACCGCTTGGAACAGCGGGAAGTCTTCGGTTGATTGATGATAAATTTGATCGGCCGTTTATTGTGACAAACTGTGATATTTTGATTCATGCGGATTATGCGGATGTATACAAATATCATGTGGAATCCGGGAATGCACTGACGATTGTGTCTGCTTTAAAGAATATAGTAGTTCCTTATGGTGTGATTCATTCCAAAGAGAATGGCACAATTACTTCCATGGAGGAAAAACCGAAATTATCTTACTTTGTCAATACTGGGATGTATGTCCTGAACCCGGATTTGATAGATAAAATTCCGCTGGATACCTTTTTCCATATGACAGATTTGACGGATGTGCTTCTTGCAGAAGGCAAACAGGTCGGTATGTATCCAATCAGCGAAGATTCCTTCCTTGATATGGGTGAGTTCGAAGAAATGCGTCGGATGGAGAAGAAACTGAATTTAAAGTCAGAGTAGTGAAGCAGATTGTAAATGTCCGTTTTACAAACAAAGAATAACATGTTATCCTAAGACAGTCTCGGCAGAGAGTTCTTCTCTGCCGGAAAAATATCTGAGTGAGCAGACAATATTCTGTTACACAGCCCGGGATTCCCCTAATAAAAACTCAATGCAGACAACAGAGCATACATAGGTTTTATTTTTTTATTATATTTTCAAAAATGTATAGTAGTGGTATAATATACATAAATTGTAAATAGGATAGATTCTGCAACGGGCAGAGCCGGGTTTTACGGTTTCTGCCCTTATTTGATAACTGCTCTATTGATGGCCTGCAGGAATGACAGAGGAGTTTGATGACAAACAGGATTTTGGGACGATAGAGTTATGAGTGAATATCAAAGAATGATAAGGAAAAATGGAGAGATTATTATGCAAAAAATCATTATAAATAGATTGGGTCCGGTTGAACATAGTGAATTGGATATCAAAGAGTTTATGGTTTTTACAGGTCCGCAAGCATCCGGAAAAAGCACAATAGCAAAAAGTATTTTTTTCTTTAAAAATGTAAAAAATGTTTTGTTTAATCAATTAAGAAAGAAATGTCTGTTAGGTAATCAAGAAGATACATTGAATTTTTCAGTGAAAAACAGTTTGATTAGAGATATTCGCTCTGATTTTTTGCAAACGTTTGGTTCAACGTGGTGTATGGATAAGAATATGTCAATTAGATATGATTATGCAGAGGATATTTGGATAACAATTTCATTGAAACCAGATCCGGTAACACCGAATTATATTTGGATTGAGCTTAGTCCAGCATTGACGGAGAGTCTTCAGGAAATTGAGAGAGAGTTTTTGTCTAAAAGTGATATGAGTTTTATTGTTGAATCTGAAATGATAAAAAGTAGAATAAATATGGTATTTCATGATGAGGCGGAGGTGGTTTATATACCGGCTGGCAGAAGCATGATTACATTATTAAGTACACAGTTAAATTATCTTTATAGTGCGATGGACGATACGCAGAAAAAAAATATAGATTATTGTACACAAAATTATCTGGAAAAAATTATGATGTTGAAACCGAGTTTTTCTCAAGGAGTCGAACAGATGATTCGGGAAATGCTACGTTTGACGGATATGAAAGTAGATAGGGAAATTTTATATACAGCTGCAGAATTGATGAAACAGATCCTTAATGGAGAGTATAGAAATGTAGATGGGGAAGAAAGACTTCAGGTTGAAGAAGGACGTTATGTGAAAATCAATTTTGCATCATCAGGTCAGCAGGAAGCAGTTTGGATTCTGAATGTTTTGTTTTATTATTTACTTAATAATAAAAAGACATATTTTATTATTGAAGAGCCGGAATCTCATTTGTTTCCGAATGCTCAAAAATTAATGACAGAGTTTATATCACTTGCCAGAGGGAGGCATAAGAATCAGATATTTATAACAACACATAGTCCTTATATTTTGGGAACCATTAATAATCTGTTATATGCAGATAATATTTCCAAAATAGTAGATGAAGAGCAATTAAACGCTATTGTCAATAAAAGTAAATGGATTTCTTTTTCAAGTATGTCGGCTTTTTTTATTCAGGGTGGAAAAGTTTCCCCTTGTATGGATGAAGAATTTAAAGCGATTGAAAATGAAGTAATTGATGGGGTATCTGAAGAGATTAACAAAGATTATGAAAAAATGGTTTTATTAAAAGAAAAAATGCTGCATAAGGAGGGAAGATAGTTGTTGTTGACAAAAGAAAAATCACGTTGTGAGGAACATCAGAAAGTTATTGTTTCACGAGATAACGGAACAAAAAGAGAGCATAGAGCAATAAATCAGGAGCAACGGTATGTAGTACGTCATTATAAATTGGATGGAGATTTGGTTAAGCAACAGAAATGTTGTGATTTTCTATTATTGAATGATTCACTGAAAAAAGCATATTTTATCGAACTAAAAGGTAGTAATATGGATGAAGCAATTCCGCAACTTGAGAATGGAGCAAAATTGTGTGCACAAGAATTGGACGGATATACCTTTTTGTATCGGATTGTACCAAGTAAGGTTCGCACACATAAAGTTGAAAGTAGTAAATTTCGAAAATTCAAGGATAGATGTGGCAGTAGATTAAAATATCAGACGAATCGCATGGAAGAAATTTTAGGATAAATTTACAATGACAGAACAGAATCGTATGGAACATATCATTCGAGTCACAGCGGATATAGCATATGTGAAGAGTTGTATCAGGAATTCAAGTTGTAGCGAAGCAGATTGTAAAGCAGACTGCAGGAAATCATTGAGCAATCATGTAGAATAGAGGTATAATGGGAATAGAAAAAGGCATTTAGGAGGGTACGTATGAAAAAGGTATTAGTGACAGGAGCAGATGGATTTATCGGAAGCCATTTAACAGAAAGTTTATTGGAAAAAGGATATGAAGTAAAAGCATTTACTTTTTATAATTCATTTAATACATGGGGCTGGTTAGATACTTTACCAAAAGAAAAGTTAGATCAGATTGAAATTTTTTCGGGAGATGTTCGTGATCCCAATGGAGTAAGGGAGGCGATGAAAGGTGTAGATGCAGTATTTCATCTTGCGGCATTAATTGCGATTCCATTTAGCTATCATTCTCCGGATTCTTATGTAGATACGAATATTAAGGGAACTTTAAATGTACTGCAGGCAGCAAGACAGCTGGAAACAGAGCGTATTCTTGTCACTTCTACTTCAGAGGTTTATGGAACAGCGCAGTATGTTCCGATTGATGAAAAGCATCCTTATCAGGGACAATCCCCATATTCTGCGACCAAAATCGGGGCAGACCGTCTGGCAGAAAGTTTTTATCGGAGTTTTAATCTCCCGGTATCAATTGTGCGCCCATTTAACACATTTGGACCGCGTCAGTCAGCAAGAGCTGTTATTCCGACCATTATTTCCCAGCTGTTAGCAGGAAAAGAAGAAATCAAATTAGGATCGCTGACACCGACCAGAGATTTTAATTATGTAAAGGATACGGCAGCCGGATTTATTGCAATTGCAGAATCAGATAAGACCATTGGACAGGAAATTAACATTGCAACACAGCAGGAGATTTCCATTGGAGATTTGGCCAAAGAAATTATTTCACAGATTAATCCGAAAGCCAAAATTGTTTGTGATGAACAGCGTCTGCGTCCGGAGAAGAGTGAAGTGAACCGTCTGTTGGGAAGCAATGCAAAGATTAAGGAATTAACCGATTGGGAACAGAAATATACCTTTGCAGAAGGAATTTCAGAAACAATCGCATGGATGAGAGAACATATGGATTCTTATAAAGCAGATATTTATAATGTGTAACTGATTCATGAAGCGCTGTACTTGTAAGAAGTGGTCTGGAGGAGAGAAGAATGGAAAAATTTGTCCCGTTATCAATTCCCAATTTTGAGGGAAACGAAGAAAAATATGTACTGGATGCAGTGAAACAGGGCTGGGTATCGACCGGCGGAGCTTATATCACACAGTTGGAAGAAAAAATGGCGGAATTTTTACATGTACCGATGGCGGTTGCGTGCCAAAGCGGAACGGCAGCACTTCATCTGGCATTGATGGAATGTAATGTGCAGCCGGGGGACAGCGTGATTGTGCCGACAGTTACATTTATTGCAGCAGTTAATCCGGTCAGATATCAGTTTGCAAATCCGATTTTTATGGATTGTGATGATGGGCTTTGTATGGATGCTTTAAAACTGGAAAAGTTCTGTGAACAGGAATGTGAATTGAAAGAAGATGGTCTTCATTGGAAGAAGGATGATTCCCGTATCAAGGCGATGATCGTTGTGCATGTATTTGGAAATCTTGCAAATATGGAAAAAATCGTGGAAATTGCAGAAAAATACAAAATAAAAGTAATAGAAGATGCTACGGAAGCCCTTGGTTCTAAATTTGTATCCGGTAAGTATCAGGGAAAATACGCTGGAACGATAGGAGATTATGGAGCATATTCCTTTAACGGAAACAAGATTATTACGACTGGTGGCGGAGGCGCATTAGTGGCGAGAGATACGGAACATGCCAAGCATGCAAAATACATTTCCACACAGGCAAAGGATGATGTGCATTATTATATTCATAATGAGGTTGGATTTAATTACCGTATGACGAATCTGCAGGCGGCACTTGGAGTAGCACAGATGGAAGAATTGCCGGAATTTATTATGAGAAAGCAGAGAAATTATGCGCAGTATCAGACACTGCTTAAGAATTCCGGAATGGGATATCTTATGCCATTCCGTGAAGGAACCGAGTCAAATCAGTGGTTTTATGCATATGTTTTGAATCGGAACATCGTAAAAGCAGAGCTTCGGGAAATTATTACGGCGTTGGAGAAAAGAGGCGTCCAGACCAGAGCAATCTGGGGACTCATTCATGAACAAAGGCCTTATGTTTCCTGTGCTGCCTATGAAATGGAAAAGGCGAAATATTACAGTGAACGTGTCATTAATCTTCCGTGTAGTACGAATCTTACTTCGGAAGATATTGAGTATGTAGTGAACACATTGGAAGATGTGTTGCATAGCTTTGCAGGAGTTTAGAAAGTGAAAATTCTCCTGCCTCTTAAGGACAAAGAGGCAGGAGAGTGGATATCATAAGAATGTGCTGCAGCATTTAAAGTCATTGTCAATGTAATTGGCAATAAATCTTGCTTTGAATTTTCGTTTGTTGCAGATAGAATGTGGTGAGCCGGAGACATCTAAATCTTCAGGAAGAACAAATTTTATGCACCGGACAATGACATCACTGCAGTTTTGTTTGGTATGAGCCGGAATGGTCATGGTCTTCACACCGCGTTTGTGCTCCATACCATAAGAATCTATTTCCGTAATGATGACAGCCAGGGCAACACGCAGGTTTGGACATATATTCTTTAAGGTCACATCTAATTCGATAATTCGTCCGAGAGAATCTAACTGGACATCGCCACAGTCGATTTCAATTTCAGGGGAAGGGAAGGTTACAACATTGTGGTCTTTATCATCGTAAGAGATCGATTCGTTTACTTCAATGGTTCCGGAACATGGACCAATATGTTCAACTGTAAATTCTAAAGAGGCTCCCTCACTGTTATGGGCTCCAAGTTCATCAATTTTCCACTGGAGAGAAGTTTCGTTAAGCAGGCTTGCGGTTCCTTTGGTCGGTGTGGAAAGAGATATGATTTTAAAGCAGGATGAAATAACATCTTTGATTACAATGTCTTTCGCTCCCGGCTTAGAAATATTTTTGGCAAGATCGGAGAAAATATTTTCCAGTTCTTCATCACTTGGGGTGATTACTACATAGGCAGAAGATGGGGTGGATGCCCAATCATTCAATGCCTGCTCGTCAATACCGCCATTTCCGGATAGACCGATACAATAGATTGTTACACCCTGCGCTTTTGCGGCTGCCGCAACCGGGGTGGCATTGTCTCCGACAGTGGTTCTGCCATCCGTAAACATAATCATAACTTTTGCGTTTGCAGAGGATGGATCAAAAAGTTGAAATGCTTTTGTAAATGCATCGGCATGATTGGTAAGTCCGTTGGCACTCAGCGCGTCTACGGCCGTTTTCAAATCAGCTACCGAGGTGATAAGCTGGGTATCTTGTGTTGCAGTATCGGCAAAGCTGACAATTCCGATTCGGCTGCCGAAACCGATGTGCCCGTCTTTTGCACTGTCAGTAGCTTCATCGATGATATCAATAAATTTTTTTGCACCATTTTTCAGGTTGGCAAGAGGGCTGCCGGACATACTTCTGGAACGATCAAGAATCAGAATGATGTCTGTCGGATTGTTAACGATATCCGGTTCTGCAGTCAGTGATAGTTTTACTTTAAAAGAGTCACCACAGTCAATGTGACTGGTGTTTAATTCTTTGTTAGAATTTGTGATTCCCATTTGCTTCAATCCTTTCTGAGCTAAAAGTAACGTAATGCTCGATATATCATATGTCTTACAGATGGGAAAGTTGATGGGTTAACCTATAAATGATATATCAAAAGTAACGATAATATGCTAAAATCGAGAAGAAAAAGAAAGCGGGAAAATCATTGGGCAAAAATGTAGAATAGAGGTATAATATACATAAAAAGGGACATTTGGTATGATGGATGTCTGATTAAAGGAAGCAGGTATGACAGAGTTAAAGAACGAAAAGAAAATAGCTTTTATTGCGTGTGTCAATAATGAGATATATTTTGAAGAATGTAGGCACTATATAGAAAAATTACATATACCAAAAGGGTATGAAGTAGAGATACTTGCGGTTTCAGATGCGGTATCTATGTGTGCAGGATATAACGAGGCAATGCAAAGCAGTGATGCGAAGTACAAAATATATATGCATCAGGATGTATTTATCAAAGATACAGAATTTTTAGACAAGATCATTCAAATTTTTAAAGAAGATTCAGAGATTGGAATGATTGGGATGGTTGGCGGAGTACAGATGCCAAAAACAGGTGTAATCTATCGTGCATGGAATATTGGAAAGGTAGACTGTAGAGAACCGGATCTCTCTTACTATTTGGAGGGAGATACGAAGAAAAAGCAAAATGAAGTCGTAGAAGCAATTGATGGTCTCATCATGATTACGCAGTATGATATTCCATGGCGTGAAGATTTATTTGTGAAGTTTGATTTTTATGATGCATCAGGTGCATTTGAAATGCGACGCAAGGGTTATAAGGTTGTTGTGCCTTATCAGGAAACACCATGGGTGATTCATGATAGCAGTTTTGCAAAGTTAAATAATTATGATGTAAATCGACAGATTTGTCTGAAAGAGTATCCCGAGTTTTTGTATGCGGAAAATGGTTATGAATTTTCGTATAATGAAGAATGGGATAAGCTTAGTAAAGCGTTGGCAGAAGAAATAAAGCAAATGCTTGGAAGTGGAAATTTCAGGGAAGCGGTTGCAACAATTGAGGCATATAAGAAAACCGGAAGGAAGGATTCAGAACTGGAACTGCTTGCAGTTATGTGTGATATTATTCGTCTTGAAGAACAGTTTCAGGCGAAAAAGAGGTTTTTTTGTGGAATATCAGGATATCAGGATATTTATAAAAAATATATTACGGTTCGTTTTTTATTGCGAAGAATGGAGCTTGGATTTCCACAGGAAGAGTATGGAGAACTGGAACGGGCGATTAAGAAGAATGAAATATCTTATGAAGCAATCACAACAATCATGTTACATTCCACGATTGATAAGGTGCATGTGTTAAAGGAACTGGAACGTTATTATGAAGAATCAGCACAGATAGAAAATGCACAGAAAATACGTCAGATTTACAATAAGATTAAAACAGCAGATTTACCAGTTGTATATATGAGGAAAATTGACGCACGATAATCACACTTTTCGGTCAAGAAAGTGTAAAGGTAAAACAGGAAAAGGGGAAAAGAATGCAGAAGATTTCTGTTTGCATGATTGCAAAAAATGCAGAACATCATATAAAAAAAGCGCTGGAAGCTTTAAAAGATTATCCGGTGGAACTCATAGTGGTAGATACCGGTTCGACGGATGCGACAAGAAACATTGCAGAAAAGTATACAAAATTCGTATATGATTTTCCGTGGTGTGATGATTTCTCAGCAGCGAAAAATTTTGCACTAAAAAAGGCTTCCGGTGATATGGTGCTTGTGCTAGACAGTGATGAATATATGGAGCCGTTTGAAGAGAAAAAATGGCAGGAGTTTTTAGGAGAAATTGAAAAACAAAAGGGAAAAGTCGGTCGCGTTTTAAGAAAGAATTACTATACCGAAGATCAGGAAAAGCGGGAAAACAGTGAGTGGATTAATCGCGTATTTTCCAAAGAGTTATTTCATTATGAAGGAAGGATTCATGAACAGGTACAGGCAAAAAACGGAGAGAAATATGAGACTTACCGGACTCCGCTTGTGATGACGCACAGTGGGTATGATCTTTCGGAAGAAGAGAAAAAAGCAAAAGCGAAAAGAAATCTGGCGTTGTTGCAAAAAGAACTGACAGAAATAGAAAAAGAAGAAGATGCGGTAAAAAGGACAAAAGAACCATATTTACTGTATCAGATTGGAAAAAGCTATTTTTGGATGAAGGATTATGAGAATGCCTGTATTTATTTTGACAGGGGGCTTTCTTTTGATTTGGATGAACGCTCGGAATATGTGCTTGATATGGTAGAGAGTTATGGTTATGCTTTGCTTAATAGTGGAAAAATAAAAGAAGCACTGAGTTTTACCGGTATTTATGATGCATTTTCTTATAGTGCTGATTTTTTGTTCCTGATGGGATTTATTTATATGAAAAACGCCATGTTTGCGGAGGCCGTACAGGAATTTGAAAAAGCAGCCTTAAAGCCGGAGGCGAAGATGACGGGCGTAAATTCTTACCTTGCTTATTACAATATCGGGGTAATTTATGAGTGTCTTGGAAAAACAAAGGAAGCACGTACAGCGTATGAAAAATGTGGCACCTATGCGAAAGCGAGGGAGAGACTTCTGCAGTTGTAGAAAGGGAAAACGGCGAGGAGAGTACAGGGTGAAGAAAAAGATTGTTTTGATTGAGGGCGTTTATGATACCATTGATTTATTCAGTGAAAATGTAAAAAAGGCATTAGAGGAGCTTGGGTATGAATGTCTGGTTTTACATGCACAGTATATGGAAGAAAGTTTAAAAGCGTTTGCAGTATTTGCCATGACGGAGATTACAGCGGCAATTACGTTTAATAATCTTGGCTACAATCTGGAACTGGTAGAAGGTAAAAATATCTGGGAGCAGTTTGACATCCCTTATGTCAATATTTTGATGGATCATCCGTTTCATTATAAAAAACCTTTGCAGAATATGCCGAAAACAGCCAGAATTTATTGTACGGATCAAAATCATGTGGAGTTTATGCATCGTTTTTTTCCGGAAATTACGCATGTTGGCTTCCTGCCACATGCCGGAATTGAGTTGCCAATAGAAAAAAAGGCGCTAAAAGAACGAAAAATTGAGGTACTTTATGCGGGGGCACTGCCGTTTTTTACGGCGGGAAGTCTGGTGCCGGATTTATCGGCGATTACCGAATTCGATGCTCTTGATATGGCAAAAAACGTTTTGGAGGATTTGATAAAAAATCCGGAGCAGACAACAGAATTTGCAATAGAACATTATTTAAAAGAGCGTGAGATTTATTTGGATGATAACGCACTGTTTGATGCGATTGTAAAGATGCGTTTTTTAGATTCCTATGCGACCTCTTTTTTCAGGGAAAATGCAGTGCGGCTTCTGGTGGAAAATGGGATTGATGTGACAGCTTATGGAACCGGATGGAATCAGTGTGAATGGAGTGATAATAAGCATCTACACTATGGAGGTAAGATTCTTGCGCCGGAGGTGTTGCCATTGATGGCGGATTCTAAAATGGTTTTAAGCACGATGACCTGGTACAAGTCCGGCGCACATGACCGTATCTTTAATGGAATGTTGGCAGATGCCTGTGTCCTGACAGATGACTCTGCATATTTGAGAAGTTTGCCGAAAGAAGCACCGGTGAGATTTGAATTGGAAGAAATCGGAGCATTGCCGGATCTGGTGAATGAGCTTTTTGAGCACCCGGCTCGTATGCAGGAAAATGCAGAGTGTGGATATGAATTGGCGAAAAAGGAACATACGTGGAAAAATCGTGTTCTTACAATATTAAAAGACCTTGAGGATGAAAAGCATGCGAATACTGATTTATAAATGGAAAGCGTATAATTACAGAGATATTTATGAAACCTTTCTTTCGATGGGATATACAGTAGACGTTATTGAGCAGCAGTTAAAGAGTTATGACGAGGATGCCGCGTTCGAAGAACGGCTCACAGGTCAGCTGAAGCAGACAAAGTATGATTTTGTGTTTACGGTGAATTACTTTGCGGTAATTTCTAAGGTTTGTGAACGCTGCAGGGTAAAGTATGTTTCCTGGTCGTGCGATAATCCGCTCATTAGCATGTATCACAAATCGGTATTTTTTGACTGTAATTATATTTTCCTGTTTGATAAGCAGAATTTCCTGGAATTTAAGGCGATGGGTGTACCACATGTTTATTATCTCCCGCTGGCGGTGGATACGGATAGAATGGATGCTTTGCTTGCGGAGGCAGAAGATTTAAATTTATACCGGAATGAAGTTGCATTCGTTGGCAGTCTATATGAGAGAAATACTTATGATAAGATCAAAAACACATTGCCGGAGTACTTAAAAGGATATCTGGATGCAACGATGCAGGCACAGATGAGTGTGAGCGGTGCAAATATAATAGAAGAAATGCTGACACCGGACATTCTGGAAGAGATTGCGGAATATTTTTCTTTGGAAAAATCAGAAGATTCTTTTTCCAGTCTTGGGCTTATTTTTTCAACTACGGTGCTTGGATTTAAAATTGCTGCGATGCAGCGGAAAAAGGGATTGTTAGAACTATCCAAACATGTTCCGGTTACTATATATACAAACAGTAATACGGCAGATTTGTTGCGTGTTACCTATCGTGGTTCTGTGGATTACTGGACACAGATGCCAAAAGTGTTTCATATGAGTAAAATCAATCTGAATTTTACGATTCCAAATATTTATACCGGTTTACCGCTTCGGATGTGGGATATTCTTGGAGCCGGTGGATTTTTAATGACAAATTATCAGGCGGAGCTTCCCGATTTCTTTACGGAGAATAAGGATTTTGTCTGCTTTGACGGCGAAAAAGATCTGGTGGAAAAGACGTTGTATTATCTGTCACATGAGAAAGAAAGGCAGGCAATTGCAAGAAGTGGACATGAAAAAGTTAAGACCCTTCATACCTACCGGATTCGAATCAAAGAAATGCTTGATATTTTGGAAAAATCAAAATGATGAGAAAGGTGTCTTGCGGATTTTTATATAAAAAGAAACCATGCCATGAAACAGCAAGGTTTCTTTTGGATAGTCTGGTTAATTTATATTCGTTGTACTAGCAATAGCGGTCTAACATCATACCGGAATAAATACTGCTGACATACGGAGCAACAAAGTTGTGCCCCGGATTTTTATAAGCAATTGTGATTTTATCAACATAAGCAATCGGGTCTAAAGATGCCTGATTCGCTTTTTCTTTTAAGATATCCTTAAAACTGTTCAAAGCCAGAAAAGACTGGGAGGTATTTTCGGCTGTGACGGAATGGGTAAGGGTATCCCGGTCGATTTCAATAAAACCATTATCTTCAATATTAAGTCCCATGGATTGAAAATCCGTATAAAAACGATAGGCGGCACCGGATATATCATGGAGTAATTTATGACTTTGCGGTTGGGTATCCGAATAAGTATAAGCAGCCCTTATCATGGAATTGTAGGAATCAATCAGAGTTTCTACATTATCAGCAATTGCATCTGCATTCGTCTTAAAACCAATCAGAACAGGGGAGTCATCCTTGTTGAGATCATGTAGTGTTACTTCAAAAGCATTATTGATGGTAAAGGTGTTAGAATACGAGGAATGTTCTTTTCCATTGATATAAAAAATAGAATTTTCTGCATTCGACGCTACATTTCCGATACCAAGTGTCTCTAAGGCACGAATAGAATTTTCGTCTGCTGCCGGATAAATAGAAAAAAGAGACGTATCATTTTCCTCCAGTCCGGTTTGCAGTGATTCAAGCCGTAAAGCACTCATGTTCTGGTCGTTTGTTACAAATTTCGCGCGCAACCCAATGCCGGAACCATTAATCAGCTTTGAGAGTTTGTTTAAAATGCTTCGGTTATTATCATCATTATTTACATTAAACTGAAACTCATAAGAGTTTGAAGATGTATTTAAATCAAAGGAATAACTGCCTGGAGCAATCTCCAAAGCATCATTATCCAGAAAGTTTCCATAATTAATCTGTGGAGTCGCAAGCTTCTTTACCACAAGAGAAAATTGGCTGGTATTTCCCGGTTCCGTGTCATCCCCAACATAAGTCGCGGTAGCAACATCTTCATCACTGGAAACTGCAATCTTTTTCTGGAAATTACTTGCGAGTCCATCTTCTCCTTCAGATAAAGAAGAAACAATATTCTGGATGCGTCGTGCATTTTCCTTGATATCAATCGCAAATTTTTTGACATCCCCGGAAGAAGAAATCTTATATAGAGGGGAATCTTTATTTACTTTTACCATGCGGTTGTATGTGTTTCGCAGTTCGCTTTTTTTATGTGTGTCATAACGGGAAACTTTAGAATTGCCATAAGTACTCAGATAGTATGAGTAAGCAGTATCGATCTTAGCCACAAAAATCCCTCCTTTCTTCCTTGAAATGTGTATTACACAGGGATAGTCTAAATCCATTTATATTCCATACATTATAGTACGGAAAAACCAATTTGTCACGATAAAATTCTACTTTAGTATACTATTTCGGCACAAATATAAAAAAATATTAGGGAAAATCAGAAGAAATTTTATACTTGATTTCTGATTGGGGGAATGGTATCATGTATCAATAATCAGTGTCAAAAAAGTATTGACGCGGCATAGAGATTGTGATATATTAGACTAGCGATTGTAACAGGTCTTTTTTTTATGCTTAAAATTAGGCCAGAAGCAAAAGAAATTAAACGGAGGTGGAAGTTGTGCGAACGAAGATTACATTAGCATGCACAGAGTGTAAGCAGCGTAACTATAACATGACCAAGGACAAAAAAGCTCATCCGGACAGAATGGAGACCAAGAAGTATTGTAGATTCTGCAAGACTCATACATTACACAAGGAAACCAAATAAGGAAGTTTGAGCAGTAAGGAAGTGAGATAATGGGAGAAACCGAGAATACAAGCAAAGCTCCAAAGGAGAACTGGTTTGCCGGCCTCAAGGCTGAATTTAAGAAGATAATTTGGCCTACGAAAGAATCACTTGCCAAACAGACGACAGCAGTCGTTATTGTGTCAGTAGTTGTAGGTTTGATTATCACATTGTTGGATTTCTTTATCCAGCATGGTGTTGATTTCCTGGTGAATTTATAATGGAGGCAGAGGTTAGTTATGGCAGAGGCACACTGGTATGTAGCACATACTTATTCAGGGTATGAGAATAAGGTAAAAGCAAATATTGATAAAACAATTGAAAACAGACATCTGGAGGACCAGATTTTAGAGGTACGCGTTCCGATGCAGGATGTCGTAGAACTGAAAAATGGTGCGAAAAAGCAGGTTCAGAAGAAAATGTTTCCGGGCTATGTACTTATCAATATGGTTATGAATGATGACACATGGTATGTTGTCAGAAATACCAGAGGAGTTACCGGATTTGTTGGTCCGGGATCTAAGCCGGTACCGCTTACAGACGCTGAGATGAATTCACTTGGAATCCAATCAGACAACGTAATAGTCGACTTTGAAGAAGGAGATATGGTGGTTGTGACCGGAGGTGTGTGGAAGGATACCGTCGGTGCGATTCAGACAATCAACCATGGAAAGCAGATTGTTACGATTAACGTTGACTTATTCGGTCGCGAAACACCGGTAGAAATAAGTTTCGCAGAAGTAAAGAAGATGTAAAGATTTTAAAAGGAGGCAACCTCAAATGGCAAAGAAAGTAGAAGGATATATCAAATTACAGATTGCTGCAGGAAAAGCTACACCGGCTCCACCAGTTGGACCAGCTTTAGGACAGCATGGTGTAAACATTGTTGAATTTACAAAACAGTTCAACGCTAAGACAGCAGATATGGGCGATACGATCGTTCCTGTTGTTATTACAGTATATGCGGACAGAAGCTTCAGCTTCATCACAAAGACTCCGCCTGCAGCAGTATTAATTAAGAAAGCTTGCAACTTAAAGACAGCGTCTGCTACACCAAACAAGACAAAAGTTGCTACACTTTCCAAAGCAAAATTACAGGAAATCGCTGAAACAAAAATGCCTGACTTAAATGCAGCATCTCTCGAAGCTGCAATGAGCATGATTGCAGGAACTGCAAGAAGTATGGGCGTAGAAGTAGAACAGTAGTTAGAAGTTAAAAAATCGTGGGAGGGACCTCTCCCGATACTACCACAGGAGGTAATTGATAAATGAAAAGAGGAAAAAAATATCTTGAAGCTGCAAAGGCAATTGATCGTGCAACTTTATATGATACAGAAGAAGCTATCAGCTTAGCAAAAAAAGCTGCAGTAGCTAAATTTGATGAGACAATCGAAGTTCATATCAGAACCGGTTGTGATGGTCGTCATGCAGAACAGCAGATCCGTGGAGCTGTTGTATTGCCACATGGAACAGGTAAGACAGTTAAAGTTTTGGTTTTCGCCAAGGGAGCAAAGGCAGATGAAGCTGAGGCAGCAGGTGCTGATTACGTTGGTGGAGAAGAGTTGATTCCGAAGATCCAGAACGATGGATGGCTGGATTTCGACGTAGTAGTTGCTACTCCTGATATGATGGGCGTTGTTGGTCGTTTGGGACGTGTACTCGGACCAAAAGGTTTAATGCCGAACCCGAAAGCCGGAACTGTTACCATGGATGTTACAAAGGCTGTAAACGACATCAAAGCTGGTAAGATTGAATACAGATTGGATAAAGCAAACATTGTCCATGTGCCAATTGGAAAAGCATCCTTTACAGAAGAACAGTTAACAGACAACTTCCAGACTCTTATGAGCGCAATCAATAAAGCAAAACCTTCTACATTAAAAGGTCAGTACTTAAAGAGTGTAACAATCGCTTCTACTATGGGACCTGGTGTAAAAGTTAATGTAACAAAACTTGCTTAATTTGATTGACAGTAATAAATTTTGATGCTATAATAGCAAAGCATATTGCCGAAGACAGCAGGTGCCGCAAGGCGTAATCGTAAGAACCTGCCGAGGAAACAAGGATTTATCTATATTGATAATTATCATCCTCTCTGTCTTCCACAGAGAGGATTTTTTTGCGCGGAAGGTATGAATCAGATTGAAATGATTACATTTTGCTCTGGCGCCGCCCGCGATACTTCCTCAAGAGCAATTGAAAAAGAAAAGAAGGAGGTGCACGATTCGTGGCAAAAGTAGAACTTAAACAACCAATCGTACAGGAAATTTCTGAACACATCAAAGACGCACAGTCCGTAGTAGTTGTAAACTACCGTGGTCTTACCGTTGCAGAAGATACTGAGTTGCGTAAACAGTTGAGAGAAGCAGGTGTTGTTTACAAGGTATACAAAAATACATTAGTAAACTTTGCAATTAAAGGAACAGATTTCGAAAGTCTTGCTGAGACATTGGAAGGACCGAATGCGCTTGCTATTTCAACAACAGATGCAACAGCTCCTGCAAGAATTTTATCTAAATTCGCTAAGACAGCTCCGGCATTAGAAATCAAAGCTGGTGTTGTAGAAGGAACTTTCTACGATGCAAAGGGCATGGCAGCAATCGCAGCCGTACCATCAAGAGAAGAATTACTTTCCAAATTCCTTGGAAGCATTCAGTCTCCGATTACAAACTTTGCTCGTGTGCTTAACCAGATCGCTGAAAAAGGCGGCGCTGGTGCAGCAGAAGAAACTGTAGCTGAAGCCGCTCCTGCAGAGGAAGCTCCAGCAGAAACACCGGCTGAATAATTCGGACGGTAATGGAACGAAAATAAACCATAATGGAGGGAAATTAAAATGGCAAAATTAACAACAGAAGAATTTATTGAAGCAATCAAAGAATTATCTGTATTAGAATTAAACGACTTAGTAAAAGCATGTGAAGAAGAATTTGGTGTATCCGCAGCAGCAGGTGTTGTAGTAGCAGCAGCTGGTGGAGACGGTGCAGCAGCAGGTGAAGAAAAGACTGAGTTTGATGTAGAATTAACAGAAGTTGGTCCTAACAAAGTTAAAGTCATCAAAGTTGTTCGTGAAGCAACAGGATTAGGATTAAAAGAAGCAAAAGACTTAGTTGATAGCGCTCCTAAGGTATTAAAAGAAGCAGCTGACAAAGCAACAGCAGATGATATCAAAGCTAAATTAGAAGCAGAAGGTGCTAAAGTTACATTAAAATAGTCGCGATTCAGCGGACTGAGAATAGAAAAGCCAGTCATATGCCGTACATGTACGAGCATAAGGCTGGCTTTTTCTATTTGAAGGCGCAACGCGCGCCTGGCGTTGCAAAGCAATGCCAGGCAGTCCGCTGGGAGCGCCAGCCCGCGCACGAGAAGCGGAGCTTCGAGTGTCGCACTGCTTGCGGCTTTTGAGGTTGAAAGCGAAGCTTAAAGTAAAAAAAGGCTATGATTTCCATTATTGTTATGATATACTAAAAAAGCGTGTGAAAAGGAGTTTAGATAGCGCAAAAAAAGGAAAAAGAAGGAGTAAAGAAATGGAAGAAAAGAAAAAACTTGCAACAGGATTGACGGTTTGGTTATGGATTGTATTTATCATTAACATAATCACAACACTTCTTGCAGTAGTAGGAACAATTGGAGCATCTGCATTAGGACTCGGTGGAGCTTATGTAGTTGTTTGCGTACTTAGCGTAATCCTGGAGATTGTACTGATTGTTGGCGTTGCAATGATGCTGTTTGCACACAAGAAAGCAGGATTTTTTGTTGTCGTTGCAGCTGCAGTTTTAGGGTTGGTTGTTAATTTGGTTACATACAATATGACCGGTGACTTTACAGGTGCTAATATTGCAAAATCCATAATCAGTGCAGTTGTTGCACCATTGATTATTTACTTACTTGCTAAGAAAGACATGGAGAATGGTGTTTTGGCATAAGTGCACTAGTGAAAAAGCAGAAGTTGAAGAGCTTCTGCTTTTTTTGCGGGCTGTTACAAAAAAGTAAAAAAATCCAGAAATCCTGCTTGACTTATTTTGAATGTTTGTGTTATCATATACGTTGCACTATTGTGGTGACATGGGCTTATTTGCGTTATCTAAATAGTGGTGAATTGGTTAAAGATACACCTTATATAGTAGGAAAAGGTAGATTTTAATAAAAATAAACGAGAGGTGAAACGTCAATGGAGAAAAACAGAATACGTCCGGTCAAAGCTGGAAAAGGTTTGCGTATGAGTTACTCGAGACAAAAAGAAGTGTTGCAAATGCCGAATTTGATTGAGGTACAGAAAGATTCTTATCAGTGGTTTCTGGATGAGGGATTAAAAGAAGTATTTGCGGATATTTCCCCGATTGCCGATTACAGCGGTCATTTAAGTCTGGAGTTCGTAGATTTTACTTTGTGTGAGGACGATGTCAAGTATTCTATTCCGGAATGTAAGCAAAGGGACGCTACTTATGCGGCTCCTTTAAAGGTGAAAGTACGTTTGCACAACAAAGAAAACGATGAGATTAGTGAACACGAGATCTTCATGGGCGATTTGCCACTTATGACAGAGACCGGTACATTCGTAATCAATGGTGCAGAACGTGTAATCGTAAGCCAGTTAGTTCGTTCTCCGGGTATTTATTATGCAATTTCACATGATAAAGTGGGAAAGAGACTTTTCTCTTGTACTGTTATTCCGAATCGTGGTGCATGGTTGGAATATGAAACAGACTCCAATGACGTTTTTTACGTTCGTGTAGATAGAACAAGAAAGGTTCCGATTACAGTGCTTATTCGTGCACTCGGTATTGGAACAAACCAGCAGATTATTGATTTGTTTGGTGAAGAACCAAAGATCGTAGCAAGCTTTGGCAAGGATCCTTCTATTACAGAAAGAGAGCCACAGGGTAGTTATGAGAATGGTTTGTTAGAGTTATACAAAAAAATTCGTCCGGGCGAACCGCTTACGGTTGAGAGTGCGGAGAGTCTGATTTCTTCTATGTTCTTTGACCCGAGACGTTATGACCTTGCAAAAGTCGGTCGTTATAAATTTAATAAAAAACTGCATTTGAAGAATCGTATCAATGGACATGTGCTTGCAGAGGATGTTGTGGATACTACAACAGGTGAAATTCTTGCAGAGAAAGGCACAGAAGTAAGCAGAGAACTTGCGGAGCAGATTCAGAATGCAGCGGTGCCATATGTATGGATTCAGGCAGAAGAACGTAACGTTAAAGTGTTGTCTTCCATGATGGTTGATATTCGTACATGGGTTCCGGAGCTTACAAATCCAAAAGAAGTTGGCGTAACAGAGCTCGTGTATTATCCGATCTTGAAACAATTGATGGATGAAAACGACAATTTTGAGGATTTAAAAGAAGCAATCCGTAAAAATATTCCGGATTTGATTCCGAAACATATTACAAAGGATGATATTTTTGCTTCTATTAATTATAATATGCATTTAGAGTGGTCTCTCGGAAATGATGATGATATTGACCATTTGGGTAACAGACGTATCCGTGCAGTAGGTGAATTATTACAGAATCAGTATCGTATTGGTCTTTCCCGTATGGAGAGAGTGGTACGTGAGAGAATGACAACACAGGATCTGGAGGGAATTTCTCCGCAGAGTTTGATTAATATCAAACCGGTTACAGCAGCGGTAAAAGAATTCTTTGGTTCTTCCCAGCTATCTCAGTTCATGGATCAGAATAACCCATTGGGTGAGTTGACCCATAAAAGACGTTTATCTGCATTGGGACCTGGTGGTTTGTCCAGAGATCGTGCCGGATTTGAGGTTCGAGATGTTCACTACTCTCATTACGGAAGAATGTGCCCGATTGAGACGCCTGAAGGACCAAACATCGGTTTGATCAACTCTTTGGCATGTTATGCAAGAATTAACGAGTATGGATTTATTGAAGCACCATACCGTAAGATAGATAAAACAGATCCTAAGAATCCACGTGTCACAGACGAAGTAGTATACATGACTGCGGATGAGGAAGATAATTATCATGTGGCACAGGCGAATGAAAAGCTGGATGAAGAAGGACACTTTGTCAGAAATTCTGTATCCGGTCGTTACCTGGACGAGACACAGGAATATGATAAAACCATGTTTGATTACATGGATGTATCACCTAAGATGGTGTTCTCTGTTGCTACTGCATTGATTCCGTTCTTACAGAACGATGATGCAAACCGTGCGCTTATGGGATCTAACATGCAGCGTCAGGCAGTGCCGCTTCTTACGACAGAAGCTCCTGTTGTCGGAACCGGTATGGAAACAAAGGCAGCGGTTGACTCCGGTGTTTGTGTAATTGCAAAGAAATCAGGTGTAGTTGAAAAGTCTGTTTCTAATGAGATTACAGTTAAAAATGATGATGGAACGACTTCCGTATATCCATTAACGAAGTTTATGCGAAGTAACCAGTCGAACTGTTACAACCAGAGACCAATCGTATTCAAAGGTGACCATGTAGATGCAGGAGAAGTTATTGCAGATGGTCCGTCTACCCAGGGTGGAGAGCTTGCCCTTGGAAAGAATCCATTGATTGGATTTATGACATGGGAAGGATACAATTACGAAGATGCTGTATTGCTCAGTGAAAGATTGGTACAGGATGACGTATATACTTCTGTTCATATTGAAGAATACGAGGCAGAAGCCCGTGATACCAAGTTGGGACCGGAAGAAATCACAAGAGATGTTCCGGGTGTCGGTGATGATGCATTAAAGGATCTGGATGAGAGAGGTATTATCCGTATCGGTGCCGAGGTTCGTGCCGGAGATATTTTGGTTGGTAAGGTTACACCGAAGGGTGAGACAGAACTTACCGCAGAGGAAAGACTTCTTCGTGCGATTTTCGGTGAAAAAGCAAGAGAAGTAAGAGATACTTCTTTAAAGGTGCCGCATGGTGAATATGGTATCGTTGTAGAAGCCAAGGTATTTACCAGAGAAAATGGTGATGAATTATCTCCTGGTGTAAATCAGGCAGTCCGCATTTATATTGCCCAGAAGAGAAAGATTTCTGTCGGTGATAAGATGGCTGGACGTCATGGTAACAAGGGTGTCGTTTCCCGTGTACTTCCGGTAGAAGATATGCCATTCCTTCCGAATGGCCGTCCACTTGATATCGTATTGAATCCTTTGGGTGTACCTTCACGTATGAATATTGGTCAGGTCCTTGAGATTCACTTAAGTCTTGCTGCGAAAGTATTAGGCTTTAATATTGAGACCCCGGTATTCGATGGTGCAAAGGAAATTGATATTCAGGATACTTTGGAACTGGCAAATGATTATGTAAATACTTCGTGGGATGAATTCGAAGCCAAGTATAAAGATACGCTTCGCCCGGATGTTATGCAGTATTTATCTGATAACAGAGCACATAGAGAATTGTGGAAGGGCGTACCGATTTCAAGAGATGGTAAAGTTCAGCTTCGTGATGGTAGAACCGGTGAATGTTTTGATGGACCGGTAACAATTGGTCACATGCATTATCTGAAGCTGCATCACCTGGTAGACGATAAGATTCATGCACGTTCTACCGGTCCATACTCCTTAGTAACACAGCAGCCACTTGGTGGTAAAGCACAGTTCGGTGGACAGCGTTTCGGAGAAATGGAAGTTTGGGCACTGGAAGCTTACGGTGCATCTTATACATTACAGGAAATTCTGACCGTGAAATCAGATGATGTTATCGGTCGTGTTAAGACTTATGAAGCAATTATTAAGGGCGATAATATCCCTGAACCGGGTATTCCGGAATCTTTCAAGGTACTTTTGAAAGAACTTCAGTCCCTGTGTCTGGATGTAAGAGTTCTGGATGAGAATCGGGAAGAAGTAGAGTTGATGGAAACCAGCGAGTATGGTAATACAGATTTGAATTCTATTATTTCAGGAGATAAGGATTTCGCATTTGAAGATAGTGAATCTTTCGAAAAAATGGGATTCCAGAAGCAGGAGTTTGACCAGGACAGCGAAGAACTCGTGAATATCGAAGACGAAGATGACAGCGAGGATGCTGATGCTGACATGGATTTCGAAGATGATATTCTTGATGAAGAATAGTAGGAAGGGAGTGTCGTAATGCCAGAAATAAAGAACAATGAGACATACCAGCCAATTTCTTTTGATGCAATTCAGATTGGCTTAGCATCACCGGAAAAAATCAGAGAATGGTCAAGAGGCGAGGTAAAGAAGCCGGAAACCATTAATTATAGAACATTAAAACCGGAAAAAGATGGTCTTTTCTGTGAGAAGATTTTTGGACCGAGCAAGGACTGGGAATGTCATTGCGGAAAATATAAAAAGATTCGTTATAAAGGTGTTGTCTGCGACCGATGCGGTGTAGAAATTACAAAAGCAAGCGTTCGTAGAGAGCGTATGGGACATATTGAACTTGCAGCTCCGGTTTCTCATATCTGGTATTTCAAGGGTATACCTTCCCGTATGGGATTAATCCTTGATTTATCACCAAGAACATTGGAAAAAGTTTTGTATTTCGCATCCTACATTGTGTTGGATGCCGGAAATACAGGCTTGCAGGTAAAACAGGTGCTTTCTGAAAATGAATATCAGGATGCAAGAGAGAAGTATGGCAATGAGTTCAGAGTTGGAATGGGTGCAGAAGCAATTCTTGAATTATTGCAAAAGATTGACCTTGAAAAAGATTCTGCAGAGTTAAAAGCAGGTCTTAAGGAGGCAACCGGACAGAAGAGAGCAAGAATTATTAAGAGACTTGAAGTTGTAGAAGCATTCCGCGAATCAGGAAATAAGCCGGAGTGGATGGTATTGACGGTAATTCCGGTTATTCCACCGGATTTGCGTCCGATGGTTCAGTTGGATGGTGGACGTTTTGCCACTTCTGATCTGAATGATTTATATCGTAGAATTATTAATAGAAATAATCGTCTCAGAAGATTGTTAGAGCTCGGTGCACCGGACATTATCGTGCGTAATGAAAAGCGTATGTTACAGGAAGCAGTAGATGCATTGATTGATAATGGCCGTCGAGGAAGACCGGTTACCGGACCTGGAAACAGAGCATTAAAATCTCTGTCCGATATGTTAAAGGGTAAATCCGGGCGTTTCAGACAGAATCTGTTAGGAAAGCGTGTTGACTATTCCGGACGTTCTGTTATCTGTGTAGAGCCGAAACTTAAGATTTATCAGTGCGGTCTGCCGAAAGAAATGGCAATTGAATTGTTTAAGCCTTTCGTAATGAAAGAATTGGTGGCAAACGGAACAGCCCATAACATTAAGAGTGCGAAGAAGATGGTAGAAAGACTACAGACAGAAGTCTGGGATGTCTTGGAAGATGTCATCAAAGAGCATCCGGTTATGCTAAACCGTGCACCTACATTGCATAGATTAGGTATTCAGGCATTTGAACCGATTCTGGTCGAAGGTAAGGCAATTAAGTTACATCCATTGGTATGTACTGCATTTAATGCCGATTTCGATGGTGACCAGATGGCTGTGCATCTTCCGTTATCACAGGAAGCACAGGCAGAGTGCCGCTTCATGTTATTGTCACCGAATAACTTGTTAAAACCTTCCGATGGTGGTCCTGTTGCTGTTCCTTCTCAGGATATGGTACTTGGTATCTACTACCTGACACAGGAAAGACCAGGCTCTTTAGGCGAAGGAAAATATTTCAAGAGTGTAAATGAAGCCATTTTGGCTTATGAGAATAAAGCACTTACGTTACATTCCAGAATCCATGTCCGTGTAACAAAGACATTACCGGATGGAACGGTGAAGGAAGGTATGTGCGAATCAACTTTGGGAAGATTCATTTTTAATGAAATTATTCCTCAGGATCTTGGATTTGTAGATAGAAGTAATCCGGAAAATGAATTCGCATTGGAAATCGATTTCCATGTTGCAAAGAAACATTTGAAACAGATTCTGGAAAAAGTAATTAATATTCATGGAGCTACCACAACGGCAGAAGTACTTGATGATATCAAGGCAATGGGATATAAATATTCCACACAGGCAGCTATGACGGTATCTATTTCCGATATGACCGTACCACCGCAGAAACCGGAAATGATTCAGTCTGCGCAGGATACGGTAGACCGTATTACAAAGCAGTATAAACGTGGTCTTATCACAGAAGAAGAACGTTACAAAGAAGTTGTAGAAACATGGAAAGAAACCGATGATGAGCTTACGGAAGCACTTTTGACCGGACTTGATAAATACAATAACATCTTCATGATGGCAGATTCCGGAGCCCGTGGTTCTGATAAACAGATTAAACAGCTTGCAGGTATGCGTGGTTTGATGGCAGATACAACCGGTAGAACGATTGAGTTGCCGATTAAGTCAAACTTCCGTGAAGGTCTGGACGTATTGGAATACTTCATGTCTGCCCATGGTGCACGTAAAGGTTTGTCTGATACAGCACTTCGTACTGCCGATTCCGGTTATCTGACCAGACGTCTGGTAGATGTATCACAGCATATGATTGTCCGTGAGACAGATTGTTGTGAAGGAACCGGAAAAGAAATTCCGGGAATGTATGTAAAAGCATTCGTGGATGGAAAAGAAGAAATCGAAAGTTTACAGGATCGTATTACAGGTCGTTTCTCCTGTGAGACAATCTGTGATAAAGATGGTAATGTACTTGTAAAAGCCAATCATATGATTACACCAAAACGTGCGGCAGCAATTGTAAGTAAAGGTGTAGATGAAAAGGGAAATCCGATTGAACAGGTGAAGATTCGTACGATTCTTACTTGTCGTTCCCATATGGGTGTCTGCGCAAAATGTTATGGTGCCAACATGGCTACCGGAAATGCCGTACAGGTCGGTGAAGCAATTGGTATTATTGCGGCACAGTCTATCGGTGAGCCTGGTACACAGCTTACCATGCGTACATTCCATACCGGTGGTGTTGCCGGAAATGATATCACACAGGGTCTTCCTCGTGTCGAAGAAATTTTTGAAGCAAGAAAGCCGAAAGGACTTGCAATTATTACGGAATTTGGTGGCGTAGCAACGATTAAAGATACGAAAAAGAAACGCGAAATCATTGTGACAAATAATGAAACAGGCGAATCCAAGACATATTTGATTCCATATGGTTCCAGAATTAAGATTATGGATGGTGCTGTTTTGGAAGCCGGTGATGAGTTGACAGAAGGATCTGTAAATCCGCATGACATCTTGAAAATCAAAGGGGTACGCGCGGTTCAGGATTACATGCTTCGTGAAGTTCAGCGTGTATACCGTTTACAGGGTGTAGATATCAACGATAAGCATATCGAGGTTATTGTTCGCCAGATGCTGCAGAAGATTCGAATTGAGAACAATGGAGATTCCGATTTTCTTCCTGGAATTTTGGTTGATACCTTAGAGCTTGATGATGTAAATGAAAAATTAATAGCAGAAGGCAAGGAGCCGGCAACCGGTACACAGGTACTTCTTGGTATTACGAAGGCATCTCTTGCAACAAATTCATTCTTGTCAGCAGCTTCTTTCCAGGAGACTACAAAAGTTCTTACAGAAGCAGCCATCAAAGGAAAGATTGATCCATTGATTGGTATGAAAGAAAATGTTATTATCGGTAAACTGATTCCGGCAGGTACTGGTATGAAACGTTACCGTGACATCAAATTGGATTCCGATTTGAATGTAGATGAAGAAATATCATTTGATGATGATGATTTTGATAGTGAAGAAATTTTAGAAGCAGAAGAAACTGTAACAGTAGAGGAGTAAGAAGTAAATTTACGACTTAATTTGTAAGCTGTTATGGAAACAAAAGAAAGATCTCCCGTGTAATGCGGTGAGGTCTTTCTTAGGTCATAGGAGGGAAAATTTTACATTATCTTATGGGAGAAAATAGCTTCTTTATGGGGGAGATATGGAACATCAAAAAACAAGAAAAAAAAGACATAAAATACTAGTGATAGAATTTTCAGAGACAGAGTTTTTGGAAATTTGCGATATATTATTAGAAAGATATGAAATTCAACAGATGTGTTTTGGGGAGGAAGTATTTTCTCTGATAAGAGGGAGCGCACCGGATTTAATTCTTCTGGATTGTGAAACAAAGAAATTAGATTGGTATAAGGTCGTGAAAAGTTTGAAAAAGGATGATATAGCGGCTAAAATTCCAATTATTTTTATTAACCGGAGTGCAAAACAGGCAGAAATATTAAAAGGATTTAAACTGGGGTGCGCCGATTATGTTCGAAAACCGTTTGAACCGGATATTATGCGAAGTAAAATCGCAACACAAATAGAACTTTCTGATTATCGGAATCATATGGAAGAAATGCTTATGAGAGAGAAAAGAAAAGTTGTCAAAGTGACTCTGGAGGCAATTCATGCAATTGCACAGGCGGAAGAAGCGAAAGACAGTTACACGAATGCCCATTCCGAACGTGTGGCAGAGTATGCTGTGTGTATTGCAAAGAAATTAGGCTGGAAAAGAGAACGTATTGAGTTGTTAAAAAACCAGGCGTTACTGCATGATATTGGTAAAATCGGAGTTCCGGATAACATTTTGAATAAGCATGAACCATTGACAGACGAAGAATATGAAACCATGAAACTACATGTAAAAATCGGAAGTGAAATACTAAAAAATTTTGCAGGAGAAAAATTATATGTAGGTGCGCTTTACCATCATGAAAAATGGGATGGAAGCGGATATTTTTCCGGGAAAAAGGGGGAAGAGATTCCAATTGAAGCGAGAATCATTACGGTTGCGGATGCGTATGATGCAATGGCTTCGGAGCGTATTTACCGGGGAATTATGGATAAAGAGAAAGTGAAAGAGGAACTAATAAAAGGAAGTGGAACGCAGTTTGATCCCAAAATAGTCAGATTGATGTTGGAAGTCATTGAGGAGAATGCCGCTTTTTCTTAATAACGCGACGAAACTGTTACGATTTTTCCAAGAAAAAGGCAAAAAACCATTGACAAGTTACGCGTTGATTTATATAATATTCTAGCGTGCATACATAGGCACGTTAGAAAATAGCACATTCAGGAGGTGAAAATAATGCCAACATTTAACCAGTTAGTAAGAAAAGGACGTCAGACATCTGTTAAGAAGTCAACAGCACCAGCACTTCAGAAAGGTTACAATTCTTTAAAGAAAAAACCAACTGATACTTCTGCACCGCAGAAAAGAGGTGTTTGTACCGCAGTTAAGACTGCAACTCCTAAAAAACCTAACTCAGCTCTTAGAAAGATTGCCAGAGTTCGTCTTTCAAACGGAATCGAAGTAACATCTTATATCCCGGGTGAAGGTCACAATTTGCAGGAGCATAGCGTTGTTCTTATTCGTGGTGGTAGGGTAAAAGACTTACCAGGTACAAGATACCATATCATTAGAGGTACTTTGGATACAGCAGGCGTTGCCAATAGACGTCAGGCTCGTTCAAAATACGGCGCTAAAAGACCAAAAGCATCTAAATAAGAATTGAAAACCAATAGTATCACAAACAGAACTTATGGTTAGTGTTGGAATTATTTATGCTCTTCATCTCTGTAGAGAAAACTCATGTCTGTATGACAATGGGTGATAGATTTTCCGCACGAACACATATGAGGACACATGTGAGTACCGTTGAATTAATCGAAAAACAAAAAAGTATGATTAAGGAGGGAAGTATCGTGCCACGTAAAGGACATATTCAGAAAAGAGACGTATTGGCAGATCCATTATACAACAATAAAGTGGTTACCAAGCTTATCAACAACATTATGTTAGATGGTAAGAAAGGTGTAGCACAGAAGATTGTATACGGCGCATTTGAAACAATTTCCGAAAAAACAGAAAGACCTGCTCTTGAAGTTTTTGAAGAAGCTATGAACAATGTTATGCCTGTACTCGAAGTAAAGGCTAGACGTATCGGTGGAGCTACCTATCAGGTACCTATCGAAGTAAAACCGGAGCGTCGTCAGGCATTAGCTCTTCGTTGGATTACTATGTTCTCCCGTAAGAGAGGCGAGAAGACTATGAAAGAGCGTCTTGCAAATGAAATCATGGATGCAGCAAACAATACTGGTGCATCTGTAAAAAGAAAAGAAGATATGCACAAAATGGCAGAAGCCAACAGAGCTTTCGCACATTACAACAGATTCTAATCATCTGGTTGCATAGATTTATAGTGAATGGAACAGATTCTGTTTCATATGGCTTACAAATATAAGGAGGAAAATCCCTTGGCTGGAAGAGAATATCCATTAGAGAGAACTAGAAACATTGGTATTATGGCTCATATTGATGCTGGTAAAACTACCACAACAGAGCGTATTCTTTATTATACCGGTGTAAACTATAAAATCGGTGATACTCACGAAGGTACTGCTACCATGGACTGGATGGAGCAGGAACAGGAAAGAGGTATCACAATTACTTCAGCCGCTACTACATGTCATTGGACTTTGGAAGAGTATGCAAAGCCAAAGCCGGGTGCATTAGAGCATCGTATCAATATTATTGATACTCCTGGACACGTAGACTTTACAGTTGAAGTTGAGCGTTCACTTCGTGTATTGGACGGCGCTGTCGGCGTCTTCTGTGCAAAGGGCGGAGTTGAGCCTCAGTCTGAAAATGTATGGCGTCAGGCTGACACATACAATGTACCTAGAATGGCATTCATCAATAAGATGGATATTTTAGGTGCAAACTTCTACGGAGCTGTTGATCAGATTCGTACAAGATTAGGAAAAAATGCTATCGTTATTCAGTTACCAATCGGTAAAGAAGACGATTTCAAAGGAATCATTGACTTATTCGAAATGAAAGCATACATCTACAATGATGATAAGGGTGATGATATCACCGTTACAGATGATCTGGGTGATATGAAAGAGGAAGCTGAATTATATCATACAGAGTTAGTAGAAAAAGTATGCGAGTTAGATGATGACTTAATGATGATGTACCTGGAGGGTGAAGAACCATCCATCGAGGAAATGAAGAAAGTATTGAGAAAGGCTACTTGTGAATGTACCGCTGTTCCGGTATGCTGTGGTTCTGCTTACAGAAACAAAGGTGTACAGAAGTTATTGGATGCAATCATTGAGTATATGCCGGCTCCTACTGACATTCCTGCAATCAAAGGTACTGATTTAGACGGAAATGAAGTTGAGAGACATTCATCTGATGATGAACCATTCTCAGCATTAGCATTTAAGATTATGGCAGATCCATTCGTTGGTAAGCTTGCATTCTTCAGAGTATATTCCGGTAGTATTGCTGCTGGTTCTTATGTATTAAATGCTACAAAAGATAAAAAAGAACGTGTTGGTCGTATCTTACAGATGCATGCGAACAAGAGACAGGAACTTGATCGTGTATATTCAGGAGATATTGCAGCAGCCGTTGGATTTAAATTTACAACCACAGGTGATACCATCTGTGATGAACAGCATCCTGTAATCTTAGAGTCCATGGAATTCCCGGAACCGGTTATCGAGCTTGCTATTGAGCCTAAAACAAAAGCCGGACAGGGCAAGATGGGTGAAGCTCTTGCAAAACTTGCAGAAGAAGATCCTACTTTCCGTGCTCATACAGATCCGGAAACTGGTCAGACAATCATTGCTGGTATGGGTGAGCTTCACTTGGAAATCATCGTAGATCGTTTGCTTCGTGAATTTAAAGTAGAAGCAAATGTAGGTGCTCCACAGGTTGCATACAAAGAAACCTTTACAAAAGCTGTGGATCAGGAATATAAATATGCAAAACAGTCTGGTGGTCGTGGACAGTACGGACATTGTAAAGTTCGTTTCGAGCCGATGGATGCCAACGGAGAAGAATTATTTAAATTTGACTCTGAAGTTGTCGGTGGTGCAATTCCGAAGGAATACATCCCTGCAGTTGGGGAAGGTATCGAAGAAGCATCTAAGGCTGGTATCCTTGCAGGATTCCCGGTACTTGGTGTTCATGCTACCGTATATGATGGATCTTACCATGAAGTCGATTCTTCTGAAATGGCATTTCACATTGCTGGTTCCATGTGCTTTAAAGAAGCTATGGCAAAAGCAGCTCCGGCGATCTTAGAGCCTATCATGAAAGTCGAAGTAACTATGCCGGAAGAATACATGGGTGATGTTATCGGTGACATTAACTCACGTCGTGGACGTATCGAAGGAATGGACGATATCGGTGGTGGAAAGATGGTAAAAGCTTTCGTTCCGCTTGCAGAGATGTTCGGATATTCTACAGACTTACGTTCCAGAACTCAGGGACGTGGTAACTACTCCATGTTCTTTGAAAAATATGAGCAGGTTCCGAAATCTGTTCAGGATAAGATTGTTTCTTCAAAAGAGAAATAAAAATCACTTGAAAAAGTAGTAATAATTTTATATAATCAGAGATAGCTGATTACTGAAATGAATTGCCGGAAGGCATAAAATTAAGGAGGACGTTTTAAAATGGCTAAAGCTAAATTTGAAAGAACCAAACCACATTGTAACATCGGAACAATCGGTCACGTTGACCATGGTAAAACAACTTTAACAGCTGCTATTACAAAAGTACTTGCTGCCAGAGTTGCTGGTAACGCTGCTGTAGATTTTGCAAATATCGATAAAGCTCCAGAAGAAAGAGAAAGAGGTATCACAATTTCTACTGCTCACGTTGAGTACGAGACAGACAAGAGACATTACGCTCACGTTGACTGCCCAGGACATGCTGACTACGTTAAGAACATGATTACCGGTGCTGCTCAGATGGATGGTGCTATCCTTGTTGTAGCTGCTACTGATGGTGTTATGGCTCAGACAAAAGAGCACATCTTATTATCTCGTCAGGTAGGTGTACCTTACATTGTTGTATTCTTGAACAAATGTGATATGGTAGACGATCCTGAATTAATCGAGTTAGTAGAGATGGAAGTTACAGAGCAGTTGGAAGAATATGATTTCACAGATTGCCCAATCATCAAAGGTTCTGCTTTAAAAGCTCTTGAAGATCCGAACGGAGAATGGGGCGACAAGATCATGGAATTAATGAACACTGTAGATGAATATATTCCAGATCCACAGCGTGATACAGATAAACCTTTCTTAATGCCAGTCGAAGACGTATTCACAATCACAGGTCGTGGTACTGTTGCTACAGGTAGAGTAGAAAGAGGTACTTTACATCTGAACGACGAACTTGAAATCTTAGGTGTAAGAGATGATGTTCAGAAGACAGTTGTAACTGGTATCGAAATGTTCCGTAAACAGTTAGATGAAGCTATGGCTGGTGATAACATCGGTGCATTACTTCGTGGTATCAACCGTGACCAGATTGAAAGAGGTCAGGTTATCGCTAAACCAGGTACTGTAACTTGCCATCACAAATTTACAGCTCAGGTTTACGTATTAACAAAAGACGAAGGTGGTCGTCATACACCTTTCTTCAATAACTATCGTCCACAGTTCTACTTCAGAACAACAGACGTAACAGGTGTTTGTGAATTACCAAATGGTACAGAAATGTGCATGCCTGGTGATAACATCGAAATGACTATCGAATTGATTCATCCGGTAGCTATGGAGCAGGGTCTTACTTTCGCTATCCGTGAAGGTGGTAGAACTGTAGGTTCAGGTCGTGTTGCTACAATCATTGAGTAATCTTGATTGATAGTTCACAAAGCTAGTATTTATAAGGCTTCCGAGGTTTTCCTCGGGAGCCTTTTTATCATCCAAAACACTTTAGTATAATAAAGCAAAAGGCTTCGTGGCTCTAAAATGGCTCTATTTTTTTGAGAAATAGAGCCAAAAAGAAAGAGCTACTGCCAAAATGACAAAATATGGTAGTGGCTCTTAGCGTTAAAATAAAAAAATACGGAAACAATGCAGGCACTGTCTCCGCGGAAAAAACCAAAGTTTTTTTGTTCGTCAATGAGTATTATACTCTATATGAATCAAAATATGCAAGTACTATTTGCGATATTTGTTGCAGAAATAATTAACAATTTTACAGGTAAATTTATAGCTTTCGCAGATTGCATCATTTTTTTCGAAATATTCTTTGTGTTCCGGCATGCGTTCGTTGAAAAGCTGGAGTAAAGAATCAATTCCTCTCTTTTTAAGTCCCTTGCTTTTTATAAGTTTAACATATACAAAGACTAAAATAACAAAATCATGGATTACAGGATTAGTCATCCATTTATCTCGACTTTTTTGAGAGATAGTTTTTATTTTTGAGATTTCGAAAAGAATGTCTTTAGTCTTATGTATTGTTACATGATATGGAGCTTTTAAGCTGTTAATCAAGCAATTATTATGTGCAGCAGCATTACGCAAAAATTTGATTGACCATAAGTAGCTACTGAAATCATTTTCTTTTGATGGATAGATTGAGTAGTATAGCTGGTATAGGTCAATGAATTCTCCAAAGGACATTACTTCAACGATTTCCCATAAAGCATAGTCGTCACCGGAGTCTTTTCTCTTTTGGATTAAATCACTTGCGGCAGATTTACCAATCTTGTCATATAAAGACTTTAAACGATTATAGTCTGCATCCAGGTATTGCTTAACAATATTATATCCATCTTCTGCATCATTTGTGCTTAAGTCAAGAAGGAGTTGTGTTTTTAAGGCATGCTCAATATCTAAAGCCATAGTGATAATCGTTTTTCTAAGAAGCATGTCTAAGGTTGACAATTCTTCTAAGTATGCAAAGTCAAGATTGATGTATTGTCCTTTCTTTGAAGTGGCAAGATATTTATCATAATTTTTCCCATATGATTTGAGCTTGAAGTAATAGTTTTTGTGTTTTAAGAATTCAATCACGCTATCATTGTCATTATACTTAAAAGTGATTCCCTTATTCGTCATATCCTGAATTTGTTCAGGTATAGTCAGTTTAGTCTTTGGCATATTTCTATTCCACCTTTGGTTCTACATTCTGGCCTTTTGGGCATTATCTATTGCATGCTGCATAGCAAGTTCCGGATAATCCGGATGATCTTTCTTGAATTGCTCAATTAGCATCATCTTTTTCTCAATCCATGCATCTTTTTCTGTCCTACCCTTATCACCGGGGTATTCTTCAAGCTGAATCATTTCTGAAATATATGCTTCTTCATATGCATGAATCAATTTGGCTTTTTCGCTTTCAGGAGCATTGAGTTTTTCAACATAGGTATAATAATTTCCTCCATTAGCAATTTCCTGACTAATTGCATTGTTGGCTACTTCTGGCGATACCCATCCTTCCATATATTGTTTCCAACTATGGTCTGCTAACATTAAGTCAAAGCGATGTCGCTCGGCATTCTCCATCATCCGGGCAATATATTCTTCCCTCGTTTCATTTTCATCTTCCCATTTCTCTGCCGCTTGCGCATTCTGTGCCTTTTCCAAACAACATAGATACATTATAAACCAATCATATTTTTCAAGGGAATCATATTCTTCTGTATTGATTTCAATCGAAAGTTCATCCAGAGGAATCTCTTGGTCTCCATGCTTGATTTTAATATATTTTGCAAGTAGTGGATTTACAGAGAAGAATTTGTCGGTATCTCCGGTAGCAAAATTGTATTCTCCTTCCTTATTGGGCAGTAAAGTTTGGTTATCTAATAACAGGAACAATTGCTGGTAGAAATCACCGGTAAACTGATAATTGGTATGCTGCTTTGGGAAGCCTTCAAAAATCATCCGCGGGAGTTTAAGTGCGTCACACATCTTATCTATAACATCAATTCCCGGAACCATTTTATTTGTTTCATATTTTCTTATTGATACAGGATGAATTCCTGTAATCTTAGCTAAATCATTTGCGGTAATTCCAAATAGTTCACGTAATCTTTTGATACGATCTGCAATATTCATAATGAAATCCCTTCATGTTCGTATTTGGGAAATAATTGATTTCAATGAATCCTTAATATCCCATAAATATAATGTAACACAAATATAGCGAGATGACTACAAAAAATTTATAAAAGGTATTGACAGTAGCGATATCGCTACATATAATAGCATTATAGCGAATGTAGCGACGAAGCTACATGAATTAATATTAAGGAAAGGAGAACACAAAAATGGGTGATAAGAAAATTTTTTTTACAGCCGTTGAGGTTGCAAAAATTCTTGGAGTTTCTAAGGGACATGCCTATAAACTTATTCAGAAGATGAATAATGAGTTATCAGATAAGGGATATCTCGTGGTTGCAGGTAAGATACCGGTTAGATACTTTGAAGAACGATATTACGGATTTATAGCATAAGGAGGTGATGTAAATGCCAGTTTACAAGGATGGCAATTCCGGAACATGGAGAGCTCAGTTTTATTATACAGATTGGACCGGAAAAAAGCATAAGAAAAACAAAAGAGGTTTCAAAACTAAGAAGGAAGCTCAGCAATTTGAAGCGGAGTACATAAGAGTTGCTAAAGCAGACATGGATATGAAGCTATCGTCTTTTGTCGAAATCTATCTGAAAGATAAAGAGGTGGAGCTTAAGAAAAGAACTCTAAGAAACAAACGATATATGATTGATACTCATGTAATTCCATATCTTGGAGACAAAAAGATGAATGAGATCACACCTGCAGATATTATTGCTTGGCAAAAGGAAATCAAGGAAAAGAATGATTTTTCAGAAAGCTATTTAAGAATGTTACAGAATCAAGTGACCGCTATTTTTATTCATGCTTCAAAGATTTACTGCTTGAAAGATAATCCATGCAAGCGAGTTAAAAAGATGGGGCGCTCTGATGACAGGAGCTTGACTTTCTGGACCTTAGAAGAATATCAGAAGTTTATTGATACCTTTGATAAAGAAGGCATGCACTTCGTAATGTTTGAGCTTCTGTTTTGGACAGGAATGAGAGAGGGAGAACTGTTAGCACTGACAAAGGATGATTTTGATTTTGGACAGATGACAGTGAAGATTACGAAAACATATTTCAGAATCAACAGAGAGGATGTAATCACAGCTCCCAAAACTGATAATTCGGTGAGAACGATTGATTTACCTAAGTTCTTGGTAGACGAATTAACAGACTACTGCAACAGACTTTATAAGCATCCGAGCGATGCAAGATTGTTTCCTATAGTGGCAGAAGCGTTACAGCATACTATGAGAAGGCATATTGCTAAGGCTGAGGTGAAGAAGATAAGGGTTCACGATCTGAGACATTCACATTGTGCGTATTTAATAAACCAGGGGGTGCAGCCATTAATCATCAAAGAAAGGCTTGGACATAAGGATATCAAGATTACACTCAATACATATGGACATTTATATCCTAGTGAGCAGAAGAAAGTAGCAGACTTACTTCACAATCTCAATGGAAATTGAAACGCCCCTGCACATAGCAAGGGCACTTCAGAGTAGCAAAGCCGGAGCTTTGACAATACTCAATCTCGCAAATTAAGTATATCAAAGCTCCCGACAGTATCACAAGAGAAAAATGAAAAAGGGAGGAATTTTATTTGAGATTAGCATATTCGACAGGAAATGCAATTGTCGATGAAGTATCAGAAATGAATCTTACAGGTAATGTGGTTCCCTTAGCATGGTTCAAAACTATGGTAGGGGATTCCGGTAAACCAATGCTACTTGCAATAGATTTGCTTGCGGACATTGTTTACTGGTACAGGCCAAAAGAAATAAGGGACGAAGGGACAGGGGACTTGATAGGTTTTCAGAAGCGCTTCAAGGCAGATTTGCTTCAAAGAAGCTACAGGCAGATTGAGCATAGGTTTGGGGTGACGAGGAAACAGGCAAGAACTGCACTTGATTTTCTTTGCAAAATTGGAGTGATAAGGAAGCATCTAAGGGATGAAATGACACCGGATGGAATTCCACTGCATAACAATATGTACTTGGAATTGGTACCAGACAGACTTAGAGAACTGACTTATCCACATTTAGATGACGATGTGCCCTTGAGGGAACCACCATCTGCCAATGAGGATACTAAGGTGGTTACCTGTAAGTCAGAGGGTGGTGACATAAAAGTTACTACAAGTACAAAGAATACCACAAATATTAATAACATAGATGACAACAATCATATCTATACGGAACCCGATGCGATGGAAAAGATGCGTATTTATGAGGAAATAATAAAAGAGAATATTGAATATGAATATCTTATCCAGGAAAACAAGGGGGTGTATCGTAAGAGTATCGATGAAATCGTCAATCTGATGGTAGAGACAGTATCGATACCTAAAAAGCATATATATATCGGAGGGGTTGAATTCCCATACGAAGTAGTAAAAAGCCAGTTTTTGAAACTGAATTATGAACATATCTTATATGTCATCACTTGTATGAAAAATAACACTACAAAGATAAAAAACATTAGAAGTTATCTGCTGACTGCTTTGTATAATGCAGCAAATACAATTGATTGTTATTATCAGGCAGAAGTTAATCATGATTTATACGGAGGAAATTAAATGGAAGGATTTAATATTAACGGAAAGATTTTAATTGGAATTGATCACGGATATGGAAACATGAAAACCAGACATACGGTATTTAAGAGCGGGGTTAAGTGTTATCCATCGGAGCCACCGATTGCATCAGAGGTTCTTGCATATGAAGGCAAGTATTATGTGATTGGAGAAAGCCATAAAGTATTTATTGCAAATAAGAATGAGGATGATGATTATTACATTCTTACCTTAGCGGCAATAGCTAAGGAGCTAGCCTTTAGAGGAATTAATACGGCAGATGTAATACTTGCAGTCGGACTTCCACTCAACTGGATGGCAAATCAGAAGAAGGAGTTTATGGATTACCTGATGAGGAAAAAGGAAGTGGATTTCAGGTTTTGCAAAGAAAACTATCATATCAGAATCTGTGATGTGAGTGTATATCCCCAGGGATATGCCGGTATAGCCTCATCACTATCCGGTTATAAAGGGGTTCATATGTTGGCTGATATTGGAAATGGAACTATGAATACCCTTGTAATTACAAATGGAAGACCTATATCTGACAAGATGTTTACGGATAAGCTCGGAGTTCACCAGTGTGTGAAGCGAATCTATAACGCAGTGCAGGCTGAATGTGGAAAGCTTCCAGATGAAAGTCTCATAGAAGATTTCCTTAAAAAAGGAACGGTAGATACATCAAATCGTATCCTATCGGTTATGCAGATGGAGGCAGAAAAATATACTGCGGAGATATTCGATAAACTCAGTGAGTATGAATATGATCCTGAGATGGTCAAGCTCCATATCATTGGCGGTGGCGGATGTTTGATTCAGAATTTTGGTGCATATGATTCTAACAGCGTGGAAATTATTACAGATATCTGTGCAACGGCAAAGGGTTATGAAAGCCTTTATCTTACACAGTCGAAGATGAGAAAGGGGGCGTAAGCTCCCTTCATTTTCGGAGTGAAAATCTATGAAAGAGAAAAGAATCAGTCTGAGATTTCAGACAGACAATGAACTGGATATGATAGCATGGGAGCTTCTTGAAAAGGCTACAAATGAGAAAAAGGCATCGAAGAATTCCATAATGATAGAGCTTATAATATCAGCACTTGAAAATGAGAATTCTGATGATGCACTTGCTGAGGAGATTGCTGAACTGGTTGTAGCAAAACTTGGTGGAGTATCCATTCAGCGCGAAGCAACAGGGGGAGACAACTCTGCAATTGAGAAAGGCACTGATGCAAAGACAGAGTTGGAACCCCAGGCAGACGAACCAGAGGTCTTGGGTGAGGATGCCATCGGTTTTCTCGATATGTTTGGCTAGGCATCAATATGATGCCATAAGCCGAATATATGGTGCCAAAATGGTGCCATCATCGAGAAAAACGACAGGACATAGCGCGGTGCAGATAGTTTTTTCATCTGCATAAGATATGGACTGAAAACTGCCTACAGTTTTCGGTGGGCAGGCTAGCTCTCTGCAAGAGTCCCTCGGAAGGAGCGACTGGGCTTTTGATACGTAGTGTCAAAAGTAATAAGGAGTTACTCTTGGAAAGAGTAACAGAACCCGGTGAATACACCGGGAACCCGCTTAGGCGGGGCATAGCGAGAAAAATGATTATAAAGGAGATGAATTGCTTATGGGAAGAACGATATCATTTGTAAAAGGAAAAGGGAGCATATCTCATAATAACAGGGATTTTATAGCTGAGAATGTTGACCGGGATAGAATGGCTTGGAATGAGTATTATGTGAGGCTGCCAATTAGAGAAGCATATCAGCAGATTTTCGGACCTGCAATAGCGGAATATAATGCCAAGCAAAAGCGAAAAGACAGACAGGTGACGGATTACCTGACTGATATCAAGAATTCAGGGAATAAAGAAAAGCAATTTTATGAGATTGTGGTGCAGATTGGTAGAATGGAGGATACAGGCGTGTTGGATGCGAACGGCGAATTATCAGTAGCTGCGCGGGATGCGAAAGAAATCCTGGATGAATACGCAAGAAGTTTCCAGCAACGCAATCCTAATTTGTATTTATTCAATGCCGTACTTCATATGGATGAGGCTACGCCACATTTACACTTGGATTATATTCCGGTTGCACATGGTTATAAAACGAAAATGCTTACTCGTAACAGTCTTACAAAAGCATTGCAAGAAATGGGTATCGAGCCGGCGGTAAGTAAAAATGATACGGAAACCATGCACTGGCAACAGAGAGAACGTGAATATCTGATGGAGATGTGCCGTGAGCGTGGACTGGAAGTAGAGATTATCGGTGAAAAACGAGATAACTACACCATACCTGAGTATAAGGCTGCAAGGCAGGCGGCAGATGAATTGACTGCGGAACTGGAAATCCTCAATGCTGAAAAGAAAGAGGCTGAGAGTATCATAGCGGATGCCAATGAACAGGTTACTGAATCAGCAGAACTGGTGGCAGAGAGCAGACAACAGTTGGAGGAAATCAATAGCCAGATAGCTGAAAAGGAAAAGACGTATGCTGCCTATGAGAAGAAAATAGATACGCTATTAGCTGCAGAGAAGCCTGTAAAAAGGGAACTTGCCTTAATTAGACAGGATACAAAACAGCTTCCTGCAATACTTGGAGGTGAATCGTATTTCAAAATATCTGAGAGTAACCTAAATAAGCTTATGGAAATGGCGCAAGGAGCTGGTACTTTGAAGAATATGAATAGGGCTTATGAGAAAGAATTATCTGTAATGAAAAAGACAATAGACAGATTGAGTGCGCAGGTGAAGACATTTAAGAGCAAGGTGAAGCAATACGAGGCATTTCTGGACTTACGGGGGCTGGTGGATGCGTTTGTGGAATATATTCGTCCTAAGACCGTTCAGGAGCAGTTGGCTGAGAAGAAAACGATTGTGGAGAAGGAAAAGGGAAGGCGAATGCAGGAAGTGGATGTGAAAAAGAAACATGATATAGCGATTTAGATCGGTACGATGGTTATGTTGTTGCCCGGAGCACGGCTCCGGGCACTTTGGGTTATAAGTTTTTGCTATGTGCAAAATATTGGGAATGGTCTTTGCTAGTGCTGTTTGTACTGCAGAATGGAGCTATTTTATTTGTAGGCTACCGCATATTTCTAACACACAAGTATTTTTCATTACGGCAAATACCTGGTCTTTGATATTATCAAAAATCAATTCAGTTGCTTTTTTGATTTCTTTGTCAATCGCTGTTGCTGTCTCAGGAAAATCATAATATTTCAGTGTTGTTTCTGTCGGTTCCGAAACTAGTTCATAAACATCATAAAGAGAAATTTTTGACAAATCACAGTTTAGAGTTGTACCGCCTGGTCCGGGTTTGGAGTCTATTAAATTCCTTTTTTTTAAGTCTAGCATAGTATAGCGAATAATGGATGCATCTGCTCCTGTATGATTGGCTATAAATCCGCTAGTTATTTTTTCGTTATTATACAAATAGCAGATGCTGAGAATTTGAAGGGCTAAAGTATATTTAGTTGGAAATTTCATAGTTATTTCCCGTCTTTCTGCGAAAGACACCAATGCGGCATGAAACAAGTGCACTGGCTTTTCGCTATCTAATT